>JBBAFH010000002.1:0-226458 GCA_041655535.1 Bacilli bacterium | reverse complement strand
TGATACAACCCCACCAAAAATAGACATTGCAGTAACCCCTGAAACAAAAGTAGGAACAACAGCAATTGTAACTATTGATTATAATGACAGTATAACTAAACAATATAAAGTGGGAACAAGTAATGCAACATGGTTAACATATAATGGATCATTTCAAATAGATTCATATAACATCTTATCAAAAGGATGGCAAAATGAAGATAAAACAGTAACTATATATGCCAAAGGAAAAGATACAGCTGGAAATGAAATAACAGTCACAAAAAAAATACTAAACATAGATTTAGATATACCAAAAACACCAGTTGTAACATCAAATTATGGATATCCAACCCTAACAAGTTATGGTGTGACCTTTGATGGAAGTACGAAGATAGAATTTGATACAAGATTAGATATAGATAACTATTATAGTACAGATAACGGAGTAACATGGCTTACATATAAAGGAGAGTTTCAATCATTAGAAGGAACTGTAAAAGCCAAAAGTGTTAAAAGGGATACTGGATTAACAGCTGAGGTTACAAAATCAATAAGTATGCCTGCGGATGCCTTAAAAAGTCAATCATATGATGGAAATGATGCAACCTTGATAACGGGAGTAACTAATCAATATATGCGTGTTGATAGTAGTATGAAAGGAAAGAACATTAGGGTATTATGGTACGCTAGTACAGGATCGACAGTTTATGCTACTTATTTGGACTTTCTAAATGATAATAAGGAATTAATCAGTACGGTAACAAACTCACGGGGAGGACTTAAAGAAGAAATATATACAATACCACATGGAACTAAATGGTTAAAATACAGAGGTTCTACTATTGATCCACATGTACAACCTTCAAGACTATATGAAATTCAACCAAGTAATGAACCGACATTTACGATAACAAATGGTTATATGTTGTTGCATGCAGATTCAACTAAAGTTAAAAGAGAACCGTATCAATTAATATCTGTTCATTATTTTTCAACTAGTGTCGAAAGACTATATCGAATTGGAACATCTGGGGCATGGTTGACTTATAATGACCAACCGATTTTGGTAAATCAGGATGAGATAATTTATGCTAAAGGAATAGACAAAGAAGGACATGAGAGTAGAATTACATCTACCCACAAAGTAAATGTCATTGATGCTTTGAAGAAGCCAGCTTTTGATAATGATGATACAACCTTGATAACGGGAGTAACTAATCAATATATGCATGTTGATAGTAGTATGGAAGGAAAGAACATTAGGGTATTATGGTACGCTAGTACAGGATCGACAGTTTATGCCGCCTATTTGGACTTTTTAAATGATAATAAGGAATTAATCAGCACGGTAACAAACTCACGGGGAGGACTTAAAGAAGAAATATATACGATACCACTTGGAACTAAATGGTTAAAATACAGAGGTTCTACTATTGATCCACATGTACAACCTTCAAGACTATATGAAATTCAACCAAGTAATGAACCGACATTTACGATAACAAATGGTTATATGTTGTTACATGCAAATTCAACTAAAGTTAAAAGAGAACCTTATCAACTGATATCTATTAGTTATTTTCCAACTAGCGTTCAAAGAATATATCGAATCGGAACGTCTGGTGAATGGTTTAATTATAATGACCAACCAATTTTAGTAAACCAAGGAGAAACAATTTATGCTAAAGGAATAGACAAAGAAGGACATGAGAGTAGAATTACATCTACCCACAAAGTAAATGTCATTGATGCTTTGAAGAAGCCAGCTTTTGATAATGATGATACAACCTTGATAACGGGAGTAACTAATCAATATATGCATGTTGATAGTAGTATGGAAGGAAAGAACATTAGGGTATTATGGTACGCTAGTACAGGATCGACAGTTTATGCCGCCTATTTGGACTTTTTAAATGATAATAAGGAATTAATCAGCACGGTAACAAACTCACGGGGAGGACTTAAAGAAGAAATATATACGATACCACTTGGAACTAAATGGTTAAAATACAGAGGTTCTACTATTGATCCACATGTACAACCTTCAAGACTATATGAAATTCAACCAAGTAATGAACCGACATTTACGATAACAAATGGTTATATGTTGTTACATGCAAATTCAACTAAAGTTAAAAGAGAACCTTATCAACTGATATCTATTAGTTATTTTCCAACTAGCGTTCAAAGAATATATCGAATCGGAACGTCTGGTGAATGGTTTAATTATAATGACCAACCAATTTTAGTAAACCAAGGAGAAACAATTTATGCTAAGGGTATAGATAAGTACGGGAACGAAACTAGAATAATATCAAATTATAGTGTCACAGTGCCGGATGCGTTAAAATCAATTGCCTATGATGGAAATGATGCGACATATATAACGGGAGTAACTAATCAATATATGCGTGTTGATAGTAGTATGGAAGGAAAGCGTATTAGGGTATTGTGGTATGCAAGTACAGGATCGACAGTTTATGCTACTTATTTGGACTTTTTAAATGCTAATAAGGAATTAATTAGTACGGTAACAAACTCACGGGGAGGACTTAAAGAAGAAATATATACGATACCACTTGGAACTAAATGGTTAAAATATAGAGGTTCTATTATTGATCCACATGTACAACCTTCAAGACTATATGAGATTCAACCCATAAGTGATTAGATGTTAAATATGAAAATTAATTTGTCTTACGTGTTTAAAATAACAAAATAATTAATATGAAAAAATTGAGTTAAACTCAATTTTTTTGTTTTCATTTATTATTTACAACATATTTACTTGTCCGTTGAAATATCTAATATATTGTTGTATAATGAAAATAGATGGAAAACATCGTTAAAGGTGAATTATGGTAGAAAAAAGAATAAAAATGGGATTATCAATAGGTTTAATATTAGTTATAATTGGCTTTTTTCTTTGGTCAGAATTAAGTTTCCCATTTATTGGTTTTGGAGTGGTCATTATTGGCTTTTCTTTAATTGGCTACATTAATAAGGATAATGAATAATTATCCTTATTTTTCATAATAAGGCAGGTGTTATATGAATTCTCCTGATAAAATAATTCTCAAAAACTATGAAAAATTTATTACTGATGATAAATACATATCTAAAAAGGATGTTAAAAGATTTATTATTAATAATAGTGATGAAATTCGAAGAATGAAAAAGAACGTATATTTTTCCAATGATTTTAATAAAGCTTTTTCTATTATTAATAATATAAATGATAGTGTCCGAAATCATAATGATGTTTTTATTAAAAGAAAATTAATTGAGGAAAAAGAATATTTTGATACCTTGTTTAAAGATATTGATGAAAACATTATTCTTGATACGGAACAGAGAATAGCCGTTTTAACCGAAGAAGATTTTGCAATGATTGTAGCGGGTGCTGGTAGTGGAAAAACAACTACGATGGCCGCTAAAGTAAAATATTTAGTAGAAAAAGCCAAAGTTGATCCAGATGATATTATGCTTATCTCTTACACTAACAAAGCAGTTGATGAATTAAAAAAAATAATAAATAATAAATTTAATATCCCTGTTAAAATATGTACTTTTCACAAATTTGGAATAGATATTTTAAAGCAAAGCACAGACGAGCCGATAAAAGTTTTAACTAATAGTTATAATATAATAGCTAATTATTTTACTGAAGTATTAGGAAATGATAATAAGAAGTTAAAAGATTTTTTAGTGTTCTTTTTATACTATTTTGATATACCTAGTTCCGCACTGAAATTTAGTACTATAAATGAGTATCATGATTATAAAAGACGAAATGACTATATTACATTAAAAGGTCGTCTGGGAGATTATAATCGCGAAGTTATTAATAATCGAACTAAAAATAAATATACGATTCGTGGAGAATTTTTAAGATCTAGTGAAGAAGTAATGATTGCTAATTATTTATATATGAATAATATTGAATATGATTATGAAAAACCATATCCATATAGTAATAAAGGCAAAATATATATGCCAGATTTTACTATTTATTTTGGTGAGAAAACTTATTATTTGGAACATTATGGAATAAATGAAAAAGGCGGTAATAAAAGGTATAACCAGCTTGAAAACTATCGCTATCGAAAAGGAATTGATTATAAAGCAAAACTTCATAACCTTCATCGTACTAAGTTAATGTGTACTTATTCTAAATATGAAGATGGTAGAGGTTTATTGGAACACTTAGAAGAAGAGTTAATAAAGTCCGGAATTGTTTTAAGAAAACGCGAAGAAAAAGAAATTTATGATCAATTATCGTTAGGTAATAGAGATGTTTATTATATACGTTTTATTTTGTTTTGTATGAATTTTATTAGTGGTTATAAATCAAAAGGTTTGAAATATGAAGATTTTGATAATCTAATTATTGAATATCAAAAAGATGAAAGAATTGTTATGTTTTTAAAGTTTGTCAAAAATTTATTTAAATACTATGAAACAGAATTGAAAATTAATAATTTAATTGACTTTGATGATATGATCAATAACTCATATGATTTGTTGAAAAAGGCTAATAAAGATGAAATTAGTTTGAAATATAAATATATTATTATTGATGAATATCAAGACATATCTATTCAACGATTTAATTTGACAAAAGAAGTGTCTAGGTTGACTGATGCTAAAGTAATTGCGGTTGGAGATGATTGGCAAGCAGTTTTTGCATTCGCTGGATCGGATGTTAGTTTGTTTACTGAATTTAAAGACTTAATGGGTTATGGTGAGGAATTACAAATAACCAATACCTATCGTAATAGTCAGGAATTAATTGATATTGCTGGTAAGTTTGTTATGAAAAACAGCAAACAAATAATAAAACGATTAAGGGCTCAAAAAAGGTTGAGTAAACCAGTTATTATAAGTAATTATGATGATGGTTTTGAAAAAAGAAAAAGTCAAATAATGGCTATTGATGAATGTGTTACTAAAATTGTTGAGGAATACGGAATTAATACATCCATTTTGTTAATAGGCAGATATAATTTTGATAAATATCATCTTACTGGATCTGATTTGTTTTATGAATATGAACAAGACAAAATAAAATCTATAAACAATCCCGGTGTAGATATAACCTTTTTAACAGCACATAGTTCAAAAGGATTAGGATTTGATAATGTTATTATTATAAATGGTAGTGAAGGAGTTTATGGATTTCCATCACAAATTAAAAATGATCCAATTATGGATATTATTGCTGTAAAAGATAATAGTTTTAAATTTGCAGAAGAACGTAGATTATTTTATGTTGCTTTAACTCGTACAAAAAATAGAGTCTATATTATTGCCCCAAGTAGTAACCCGTCATCATTTTTGATTGAATTAAAAGATTATCCAAATGTTTTAATAACTAATTCTATGAAAGGTGAGTTTGGTATAAGGGATGATATGTGTCCGGTGTGTAAGTATCCGTTAATTAAAAATCATAACAATCAATTTAATATTAGCAACCTATATATTTGTAGTAATGAAAAAGAAGTGTGCGGATTTAAAACTAATAATTTGAAATGTAAGAAAAATATTACAACTTGTAATAAATGTGATGATGGTTTTTTAGTGGTAAGACAAAATTCTAAGGATAAAAGTTATTTTAAGGGATGTACAAATTATAAAGATGATAAAACAGGATGTAATAATATTAAATCAATTTAATTATTATGATACAATAAGGATGGTGATAAAATGGTAAAATATATTGATAAAAATAATACTTATATTGGAGAAGAAGTGATAATTGGCGATAATGTTGTTATATACCCTAACGTGTTAATAGAAGGTAAAACGGTTATTGGAAATAATGTAGTCATTCATATTGGGACTTACATTAAAGACTCTATTATTGGTGATGATAGTGTTATATATAATTCTCAAATAAAAGATAGTACAATTGGTAAAAATAATAAGATAGGACCTTATTCTCATATAAGAGAAAATAATAATTTAGGGGATAATGTAAAAATAGGTTCATTCGTTGAACTTAAAAACACTGTTATAAAGAACAATTCAAAAATCCCTCATTTATCATATATTGGTGATTCATATATTGGTGAAAATGTTAATATCGGTTGTGGTGTAATAACCGCAAATTACGATGGGAAAAACAAGCATAAAACAATAATAAAAGACAATGCTTTTATTGGCTGTAATGCAAATTTAATTGCACCTGTTACAATTGAAAATAGTGCTCTTGTTTCAGCTGGATCAACAATAACTGATAATGTACCTGCTAATGCACTAGCGCTTGCAAGAGCGAGACAAATAAACAAGGAAGATTATAATAAATAGTTTCAATTAATTGGTATTTTGGTTAACAAGTTTGTTAATCTTTTTACTTGACAAATTTATTATAAAAAAATCTCAAAATATAGTATAATATATAAAGGTGATTAAATGAAAAAGAAAATTGTCGTTTTAGGAGGAGGAACAGGTTTATCAATTCTTCTAAACGGATTAAAGATGTTTCCTATAGATATAAGTGCAGTTGTATCAGTTAGTGATGATGGCAGTAGTACTGGTCGCTTACGTGAAGAATTTAATATTCCTGCCGTTGGTGATATTAGACGGGTTTTAGTTTCTTTATCAGAAACAGAACCGTTATTTGAACAATTACTTAATTATCGTTTTAAAACAACTAGTGATTTAAATGGTCACACTGTTGGTAATCTATTGTTAACTGCAGCTTCAAGTATAGGAGGTAATTTATCAGAAGGTATTGAAATATTATCTAAGGTATTAAACTTGAAAGGTAAAGTGGTTCCTTTAACAGAAGATAATGTTGTACTGATGGGTAAAATGGAAGATGGTTCAATTATTGAAGGTGAACACAATATTACTCAAAGTGAGTTAATTATTAGTAGTGTTTTTTATAAAGAAAAGCCAACTGTCAATCCTAATGTTATTAAAGAAATTGAAGAAGCTGATTTAATTGTTTTAAGTATGGGTAGTGTTTTTACAAGTATTATTCCTAATTTAATATGTAGTGAAGTTGTTGAAGCTTTAGAAAAAAGTAACGCTAAAATAATGTATGTTTGTAATATGATGACTCAACCAGGAGAAACTGACAACTTTAATGTTAGTCATCATATTAAACTGTTAAATAGATTCTTAGGTAAACGAAAAGTTGATATTGCGGTTGTGAATAATGGTCCAATATCTGAAGCGTTAACTAAGAAATATGAAACTTTAGAACAAAAAGATCCTGTTGTTTATGATGAAGAAAATGTAAAAAAATTAGGAGTTGAGGTTATTGCCTCCAATTTTACGATGATTGTTGATGAAAACATTCGTCACGATTATAAAAAATTAGCGTCTTATATTTTCCTTCATTTACTGTAGGAGGTGTTATATGTCATTTACTAGTATTGTCAAAAATGAAATTAGTAAGTTAGAATCTAACGAAATGGAATACATTGCAGAGTTATCAGCAATATTTCGTAATATTGGAGTTATTAATAATTCAATTAAAATTACAACTGAAAATGCCAGTGTAGCTCGTCGGATTTTTAATTTGGTTAAAGATATTTATCAAATAAATGCAAAAGTTATTGTTAGAAAAGGTTACAATTTTAGTAAAGGTTACTATTACATTTTGGAAATTTTTAAACAAGCTGATACGATATTAACTGATTTAAGTATTGAAAAAAGTGTTGATAAACTAAGTATTCCTAAAAGTTATATTACAGATGATACGGAAACAAAAAGAGCTTACATACGAGGATTGTTTATGGCTGTTGGTAGCATTAATGATCCTAAAAAATCTAGATATCATTTAGAATTTTTAGTTGACGATAAAGAATATGCTCAGTTTATAAGTGAATTATTAAATGAATTTTTCTTAAATAGTAAGATATTAATGCGTGATAATAAGTATATGATTTATGTTAAGGAAGCGGAAAAAATAAGTGATTTTTTAAGAATTATTAATGCAAGTAGCGCCGTTTTGTATTTTGAAGATATTAGAATATATCGCGATCATAAAAACATGACCAATCGACTTAATAATTGTGAACAGGCAAATGTTGATAAGATAATTGTTACAGCCACTAATCAAGTTGATGATATCGAAGTAATTAAGAGTATTGGTGGGTTTGATTTGTTAGAGGATAAAATTAAGATTGTCGCCATATATCGTTTAAAATATCCTGATGCATCGCTTAGTGAATTAAGTGATATTATTAGTCTTGAAACAGGAAATAAAATAACTAAGTCTGGATTGTATCATCGTTTTAAAAAAATAACGATGCTTGCAAATAAAATTCGTAATAGTAAGACAACTTAGCTAAATTATAGTATAATATAGATAGTTGAGGTGATTAGATGAAAGTGATTTTTATAAAAGATCTAAAAGGTCAAGGTAAAAAAGGTGAAATCAAAGACGTTAAAGATGGTTACGGAATGAATTTTTTAATTAAAAACGGATATGCTGTACAAGCAACTGAAACCAGTGTAAAACGTTTAGCACAAGATAATCAAGAACAAGATGAACTTGAACTTAGAGAATTAATAGGTGCTAAAGCTTTAAAAGATAAGTTAGAAAAAGTCAAATTAGTATTTCCTGTTAAAACTGGTTCTGAAATGAAAGTTTTTGGAAGTATAAGTAATAAAAATATAGCAATCGAATTAAAAAAACATGGATTTGATATTGATAAAAAGAAAATTGTTTTAAAAAATCCCTTATCAACAATTGGAAGTCATACAGTTACAGTAGAACTTCATAAACAAGTAAAAGCTTTAATCAAAGTTAACTTAGTAGTAGAAAGTTAGGTGTGGTATGAATGGAAAAACTCTACCTCATAATTTAGAATCTGAACAAGCCGTCTTAGGCTCAATGTTTATTAGCAAATATGCATTACAAAAATGTGTTGAGAGCTTAACTAGCGATTTGTTTTTTTTAGATGCACATAGTAAAATATTTACTGTTATTGCTGAATTAGCTGAAGCAGGAACAGTTATTGATTATACTACAGTAACTGCCGAGCTTGATAAAAGACAATGGTTGAAATTAATTGGTAATGTTGAATATTTAGCTGAAATCACCAATAAGGTAGCAAGTGCTGCTAATGTTGATGCTTATATTAAAATTGTCTTAGAAAACGCTACACTAAGAAGATTAATTGAAGAAGCCACAGAGATAGTTACAAGTGCTTATACATCTACCGACTCTCTTAATGAGGTTCTTGATAATGCTGAACGAAAAATATTAAATGTTGTTAAAACTAGAAAAGGGACTGAGTTTAGAACTATTCAAGATGTTCTTTTTAAAGCTCAATCTGATTTGGAAAAGTTAGCTCAACAAAAAGGTGAAATAACAGGATTACCAACAGGTTTTTACGACTTGGATAAGTTAACTTCAGGATTACATCCTAATGAATTAATTATTATTGCAGCCCGCCCAGGGATGGGAAAAACTGCTTTTGCCCTAAATATTGCTTGTCATGTTGCTATCAACACTGATCAAGCAGTAGCTGTTTTCAATATGGAAATGGGTGCAGAACAGTTAGCAATGAGAATGTTAGCATCACTCGGACAAATAGATGGTAATAGATTAAGAACAGGTCGCCTTGAGCATAATGATTGGAAAAGAGTTAATGAAGCAATCAGTCGTTTAGCTGATACCAAAATGTATGTAGATGATACTCCTGGTATGACAATTGGTGAAATACGCGCAAAATGTCGTCGTTTAGCAAGTTCTAATAATGGACTTGGTTTGATTGTAATTGACTACTTACAGTTAATTAGTGGTTCAGCTAAATATGCTGGAAATCGTCAAATGGAAATTTCTGAAATTTCTCGTTCATTAAAAACATTATCAATGGAATTAGAAGTTCCTGTCATCGCTCTTGCTCAATTATCACGTTCAGTTGAAGGTCGTGAAAACAAGCGTCCGCTATTAAGTGATTTAAGGGAATCAGGTTCGATTGAACAAGATGCCGATATTGTTTCATTTTTATACCGTGATGATTATTATAATAAAGAATCGGTTATTGATGAAAATACTAGTAAAAGTGAATTTATTATTGGAAAACATCGTAATGGTCCAACTGCAACGATTGATTTAATGTTTATTAAAAACACTAGTACATTTAGAAATTATGTTAGCGAAGAAGAAAAATAGGTGATTGAAGTGAAAAAAGTTGGATATTTTATTATATTATTAATCTTTATGAGTTTTTTACTCTTAGGGTTTGATTATAATCGTCAAAATTATCCTAATGAATTTTACCAAGTTTATTTAGATGGTGAAAGTTTAGGGATAGTTAATGACAAGGCTAAATTAGAAAAATATATTGATGATCGTGGAGAACATTTAAAACGAAAATATAAAGTTGATAAGGTATATGGTCCATCAACTTTAGAAATTAAAAAAAACATAACTTTTAGCGATAAGATAAACACTGAAGAAGAAATATATAATAAGATTAATGAATTAAAGCCATTTACTATAAAAGGTTATCAATTTAATATTGAAAATGAATTCTCAGATCAAATTGTATACGTAATTGATTCAAAAATATTTGAAGAAGCTGTTGAAAATACAATTGAGACTTTTGTTGGTAAAAATACTTATAATTTATATAAGAATGATGGTCAATTGAAAATTGAAACAGTTGGCAATGTTGTAGAAAATGTTTATCTAGAAGATAATATTACATTTAAAGAAACAAATATTCCGACTGATGAAAAAATTTATTTAGATAAATCTGAGCTGGCTCAATTTTTATTATTTGGAACAACTGATAGTCAACAAAAATACAAGGTTATGGTTGGAGATACAATTGAAACTGTAGCTTTTAATAATAAGATAAGCATAGAAGAGTTTTTAATTTCTAATCCAGAATTTAATAGTAAGAGTAATTTATTATTTCCAGGACAAGAAGTTATGATTGGCATTCCTGATCCGCGAATAAGAGTAGTTGTGGAAGAACACATGGTTCGTGATGTTGTCAGTGAATATAAACCAGAAATCAGATATGACGAAGATAGAATTATTGGTGATGATGAAATTGTTAGAAAAGGTGAAAATGGGTTAACTCGTGTTACTCAAAAGACCAAAACTATCAATGGGGTTATTGTTTATGTTGATCCGATTAGTAATGAAGAATTAAAACCAGCAATTAGCCAAATTATTGTTAAGGGTAAAAAGAATCCTCCACATATTGGAAATTCTTATTCATGGACATGGCCAACAGCTAGTGGATATGTTATAACAACCAATTACGGTTACCGTACTAATCCATTTTCTAATAAACGTGAGCTTCATCAAGCTTTAGATATAGCTTTGGGTTATGGTGCAAACATATATACGGCGAATAATGGTGTAGTAACTAAAATTGGATATGAAGCTGGTGGATATGGTAATTATATAGTTGTTAACCATAATAATGGATATTATACATTGTATGCCCATTTATCTAGAGCACTGGTATCAGTTGGTCAAGTCGTTCCAAGTGGATATTTAATCGCTTATATGGGAAGTACAGGAGCATCAACTGGGCCACATTTACACTTTGAATTATGGGTTGGGAAGCCTCATGGTGGGGGATATAAAACTAGGCCGATGGATGTGTTATCATACAGGTAAGTGTTTTATCAAGTGGAAGCAAAGGAAACTGTACTTATGTATCAAGTGAAAACCATAGGTTATTGGTTGACATCGGTACAAGTTGTTCCTATGCTGAAACGGCATTAAAATCAATAGGTGTGAATCCCGCCCAAATTAATAGTATTTTTATCACACACAGTCATATTGATCATGTTAATGGATTAAAGGTTTTTTGCAAGAAATATAATCCGGTTATCTATTTAACTAAAAAAATTCATGAGGAAATAACAAAAAGATTTGAAATTAATAATTATGTGTATATTGATGCTGATTTAATGATTGATGATATGTTTATTACACCAATTAAGACTTCTCATGATGTTGGTGAATCACTTGGATATATTTTTGAGAGTAACGATAAAAATGTAGTTTATATTACTGATACTGGTTATATAAATCGTAAGTATTACAGTAAACTTCAAAATAAGTGTATGTATATTATGGAAAGTAATCACGATGTAGATATGCTCATGCAAACTAGTCGTCCACATCATTTAAAAATTAGAATTCTTGGTGATACAGGACATTTATCAAATACTGATGCTTCTAACTATTTGGCAAAGTTTGTTGGTATAAAAACTAAGCATATCGTTTTAGCGCATTTGAGTGAGGAAGCTAATGATCCAGATATTGCTAAAAACATATTAATAGATACTCTTAACAAAAAAGCTTTAAAAGTTGAATCAATTATTATTGCGGCTCAAAATGAAAGAACGGAATTAATTGAATTATGATTAAAATTATATGTGTTGGGAAACTTAAAGAAAAATATTTACGTGATGCTGTAACGGAATATAGTAAGAGAATGAGTCGTTATACAAAGTTATCAATTATTGAATTAGATAGTGGAAATAATAACAAAAGTAGTGATTTAGAAAAAGAAAAAAATAAAATAATGAAAAATATAGATGAACATGACTTTGTTATTACTTTAGAAATTGATGGTAAAATGTTGTCATCAGTGGAATTAGCTAAAAAAATAGATGAAACGCTAATGATTAATTCTAACTTAATTTTTGTAATTGGTGGTTCTGATGGACTTCATTTGGAAGTTAAAAAAAGAAGTAATTATAAGCTATCTTTTTCGAAAATGACTTTTCCACATCAACTTTTTAGAGTTCTTCTATTAGAACAGATATATCGTTCGTTTAAAATAATAAAAAATGAATCTTATCATAAATAATGTATAAATCACCTATTTGATGCTCAATATTGAATAGGTGATTATTTATGAAAAAAGGAATGTTGTTTATTTTAATTTTAACTGTTATGTATTTATCTTTAAGTAATTCGTATGATAATAAATTTATCATACCTAACGAAGCAATTAGACTTAGGGTGATACCTAATAGTAATTCTAACACTGATCAAAATATTAAAAACAAGGTTAGTACAAAACTTCAACATAGTATGATTAAGTTGCTTGGTAATACTACTTCAATAAATGATGCAAGAAACATTATTAAAGGTAACCTTAAAAATATTGACAAGGAAATTGGAACTTTATTAAGACATGAAAATTATAATTTAAAATATAATATAAATTTTGGAGATAATTATTTTCCTGAAAAGATATATAAAGGCGTGACCTATAAAGAAGGGTATTATGAATCAGTAAAAGTAACACTTGGTGAAGGACTAGGAGATAATTGGTGGTGCGTATTATTTCCACCGTTATGCCTAATTGAAGCAGAAGAATCAACAGAAGTTGAATATAAATTTTTTGTAGAAGAGATTATTAAAAAATATTTTAGAATATAAAAAAACCCTCTAAATATTATATATTAGGGGGTTTTTTATATTGATTTTTACTATTCTTATTCTCGCACTGTCAATTAGTATGGATGCTTTTTCATTATCACTAATATATGGAACAATTAATATGAGTCACCAAAACAAATTGATATTATCATTAATTGTTGGCATGTTTCATTTTGTTATGCCTTTAATGGGTATATATTTTGGCGATAAGATTATAAGTTTATTGCATATTGAAATTCGTATTGTTTTAACAATTATACTATTGTTCATCGGGTTTGAAATGATCCTATCTTCATTTGAACGGAAAAGTGAATTGCTACTTTTGAATATTAAGGGTATGTTTCTATTTGCATTGGCTGTAAGTGTTGATAGTTTTACATTGGGAACAGGGTTAAGAGCAATTGTTAACAATTATTTATTTGTTGCTATTATATTT
The DNA here is from genome assembly GCA_041655535.1 of Bacilli bacterium. Classification (GTDB taxonomy): domain Bacteria; phylum Bacillota_I; class Bacilli_A; order RF39; family UBA660; genus DUPI01. The sequence continues at coordinate 212,653 of JBBAFH010000002.1, read as the reverse complement.
TTTATTGTAAGTGGTTCATTAACTTTTATTGGTTTAAGTATTGGAGAAAAAATTAGCAAAAATATTGGAAAAATTGCCACATTAGGTGGTGGAATAGTTTTGATTTTCTTTGCTTTGATTTTGATTTTTTTTTGATTTATTAGTGAAAAATATTTTTATTGAAATAATGACAATTAAAATGGCTGATGTTAAACCGACTACGTAGGGAAAGGTATTTTTAGCAATAATAATTCCAATAACTGAACTATAATAATATTTATTTTGAAAATAAATTGCTATGATAGCAATAATTACAATGCCAATCACCCTTTTCCAATCATTTTTAACTTTAAAAAGTTTATTAACATAAGTTGATGTATAGTGCAGACTCATGCATACGCATAGGTACATAGTGATTACCCAAAGTATCGATAAAATATTTTCGAGATTTTCCAAAAAACCAGTCAAATGAATCTTTTTGATTACATAATATGAGGGAAAACGATATAAATCTGCTAGATGTGGACCTACAACAGTTATAATAACTAAAAATGATAACAACATAATAAACATTGAAATAATATATCCGTTAATTAAATATTTAGTTAATTTCTTGTTTTCTTCAACATCTGATTTAGGAATTATCGTTATTAACATAAATGGCGGTATTATGTATGTTAGAAATTTTACGGAACTTTGTAAGATTGGTGAAAAACCTTTTTCCATAATTGGAAATAGATTATCAATATCTATATTAGCGACAAGTGCGAGTACAATAAGAACTTGAAATAAGATATATAGATACATTAATACTTCGCCACTTCTAGCAATAGTCTCTATTCCTTTTATAACTGCATAAATAGCCGTAATCATAAATACTACTCCTATAAATATAGGTGGAGTTTCAGTTAAATATTTAACTTCAGAGAAATTTACTAAACTCCATAGGGTTGTTATTAGAATTACAAAAACACAAATTGTTAAAATAAAATTTATAATATTTCCAAGTAATGGACCAAACAAATGGTTTATCTTTTCAATGATATTTTTATCTGGCTCATAATTGATAATATAAATAATAAGGCCGATTGGAATAAACCCAATAAATGAAGCAATAATTAATGTTAACCAAGAATTTTGCATAGAACTTTCTAGTGCAAAAACAGATGCAACTCCTTCAAAAAGGGAGGCAGAGATTAAAACGCCTAGAACCGTGAATTGAAAGGCACTTATTTTATTATTTTTAGCTCCCACTTTTGACCTCCTTAACCGAAGTAAGCGTTGACCCTTTTTTAGCAAGCATAATATCGACATCTATTTCATATTCGATGTTTTTAAAAAGATCATCCCAATTTTTTTCTATCTTTTTCCAATATTTATAATTATGTTTATATAAATATTCTTCAAATCCAAAAATATCACTTGCAAATTCTTCTTTAACAGTATCAATAGAAGAACTCATTAATCTTTTTATTTCATCATTCATAAGGTTCATTATAAAATTACGTCCTTCTAGAACTTCCATATTAACTTTACAATTAATTTCGGCTTGATTGGCTTCGCCAGTTACCTTTAAATTAACTAAAGGCTTATTGTTTTTTACATTAACTTTTAACTCAGTTTTATAACGAATTATCTCAGTTGTTGCATAATCTTTTTCATCACATTTAAAGGGAATCATTGCTGATTTAAGATTACCTAAAATAAAATTGAAACCAATGCTATCATTTTCATCCAAAAAGCCCATTAACTTGTCTTCTTTAAAAACACTCATTCCTCTCATAATAATTTTGGCCTGAGGTATTGAGGTTTCAGTGCTTTCTTTTTTTTCTCCTTCTTTAACGTTTCCTTCTAAGGTGGCATATGGGATAACTCCATTTATTCCTGTGGCAAATCCATATGCTAGAAATTCATCAAAAGCAATAGGGGTTACGTTACCATAGTAATTTGATGCATTTTTCAAAGAATTAAGAGTAGCTTGGACTGTTAAGGCTTCAAGATGGTCTAAAATAGATAGTGGTTGGTCAACTGGGCTGTCTTTAATGATTAAAACTTCAAATTGTTTTCTAGATTCGTGGTCACGTAAAAGAAAATCAGAAATTTCTTTGAAACCATCTTTAGCTGCATTCTCACTAATTAAGATTAGGGATATGTGACCAATATATAATTTTTTAGGTGATTCAGTAGTCATTTTTCTTAAAGTATTAGACATAGTATTTCCACTAAACTTATAAACAACAATTGGTGCACTTGTTGAACTACCGGATATTGTACCAGTACCACCTTCTTTTTTAGCATTCATTATTTGAGCAGCGATTACAAATTTATCATCAACAATATCTATTGAAATTGAACCGACGATTGCTAAATCATTCAATTCACGATAATCCCAACATCCGGTTATAAAAAAAATCGTTGATAAAATTAATAATTTTTTTATCACTAATTCTCACTTCCTTTGTTTGAAGGTTTATTCATTTCTTTTTGGAGACTTCGATTAAACTTATTCTTAAATGATAGTAATACACTGTCCCAAATATTTCCTTTTGAAGCTGGTGCTATTCCGTTCATAAATGGTTTTCCAAAAGATTTAATAGAAGTTATATTAGCTATAAAGACAAAACCAACTGCCATCATTCCAATAAACCCGGCTGTTGCTGCACTGATTAGAAAAATTAGTCGCCACCATCTAATTCCATTACCAACATCAATGTAAGTAACGATTAGTCCGCTAATTGCTGTGATGGCACTAACGATAACCATTATTGGTGAAACAATCCCAGCAGTAACTGCTGCTTCTCCTAAAACTAGAGCGCCAACAATTGTTAACGAATTTGAATAAGAACTTGGGGCCCGGGCATCTGTTTCCTTAAGTATTTCAAATACAACAATCATAAGTAGAGCTTCCATGATAGTTGAAAAGGGAACACCACTTCGTTGAGTTGAAAAACTAACTAATAATTTAGCCGGAATAGTTTCGTGGTTATAAGTAGTCATAGCAACGTATATAGCGGGTGTTAAAAGGGTAATAAATAGTGATAAAAATCGAATTAAACGATTTACACTAGAGCTTATAACTCGATTGTAGCGATCTTCAATGTGTTGTAAAAAATCATCAACATTTGCGGGCACTACTGATACATGTGGATTGTTTTCTAAAACTATTGCAATTCGGCCACTAAGTAAAAGTGATGCTACATAATCTGGCCTTTCAGTTGTTATACAATTTGGAAAAACATTTTTTTCGTTTTCCGATATTAATTCAATAACTTGTTGAGGGTCTAAAATAGCATCAATATTTATGTTTTTTATTCTATCATATATTATTTGAACGGTTTCTTTGTCAGCAACTCCATCTAAATAAAAAACTCCGACTTTACTTTTGCCTTTATTACCAACGATAGATTCTGATAGTTTTAAATCTTCGGTTTTTAATCTTTTTCTAATTAAGCCCAAGTTTGTTTGATAATTTTCGGTAAAGGCATTATTTGGTCCAAGGGTAGTTCTCTCATTGACAGCAGCTGAAATTTCGCTATTAATCTTTGCTTTTGTTTCAATTGATAGTGCAATTTCATAGCCATTTACAAGAATCACGGTAAAACCACTTAACAAATTATATATTAGCTCATCTAATGCATCTATTTTAAGGCATTTATTTGTTGGAATATTGTTATACAAATATTCTAATAGATTATCATCTTTTTTGACTTTAATGTCAGCCGAAAGGTATTCTAAAATGAAGTCATTAATAGTGACCTGGTCAGACATGCTTTCAATTGATAATATTGATACCTTTTTTTCACTAATGACTAAATTCTTTATAAATAAATCCGGCGGGTTCCCTAATTTAGTTTTAATTTCTTCAATAATGACTTTTAAATTTTTGTTAATTTTTGACATGTTTATCCCTCGTAATATTATCATGTCCTAAAAACAGTAAAATATAAAAAAAGTTAGAATTTTCTTCTAACTTTTATAAACCAATGTGTTTATTAGTTTTCTTCTTTATTAAAACCATATTTGCGATTAAATTTCTCTACTTTACCAGCTTTCATAGTTTGACCTTGAACACCTGTAAAGAAAGGATGACATTTATTACAAACTTCAATTTGTAATTCACTCTTGTTTGATTCTACTTCAAAAGTATTACCACATGAGCAAGTTACTGCTGTTTTAACGTATGCATTTTTATTTTCTTTTTTCATACATATTCTCCTTCCGCCATGACTTGATAGCCATAGTAATTAATTCCATAATATTATAACAAGTATTAGGGAATTTAGCAACTAATTTCTAAAAATATTGATTTCAGAAAAATTGAACAAAATAATTGTATGACAAAAGTTAAAAAAAATCAACTATTTAAATAAAGTTTTATCTATTCTTTTAATAATTTTTTTACTTATAGCATCATAACCATTTCTTGATGGTAAATAACTAGTAGTCATTGGTAAATATAAAGTGTTATTTTCAAGCAATTTATCAATACTAACAAATTCTATTTTATATTCATCGCTTTTGTTTTTAAGTAAGGTGTTAGCGTAATCAAAGAATTCTTTTATTTGAGGATTATCTAAAAGAACAGTTGATCTAAAATAATTAATAACGATAATATCCTCTTTACAATATTTTCTTAAAATTTTAAAGAGGGCATCAATATCATTAATCATCTCATCTATATGATTGTAAATTTCATTATTTTCTAAATTAGCAGTATTTAATTTATAATACAAATCATTCATTCCTATTGATAATGTAACTAAATCAGCTTTTATTAAAGCATTTTTAATTGTTTGTTTTTTATTACCAATCATAATTCTTTTATTATCTTCAATATCTTTAATTAAATCCGTTGTTCGTTGGTCATCAACAATGAACCCATCAATATATTTTTCTAAAATACCTTTATTGTTAATATAATCTTTCAAATAATCATTATAACTGTAATCTTTTTCACCATATGGTGTTTTACCTTGTGCTAAAGAATCTCCAAGGGGTAAAAAGTAGACAAGTTTATCAAGGGTTGTTAAATAAATTAAAAAAGTTGTTAGAAGAATAATACTACCAATCAACATTGTTTTTATTTTCATATTTTCCTCCTTAAAAAAAATAGAGGTTTACTCTATTTAATTATATTTCATTAATTGTTATTTTAGCACCAACTTCATTTAATTTTTCAACAATATTTTCATAACCTCTTAAAACATGTTCTGATTTATTAATATAAGTTGTACCATCAGCAATTAATCCTGCAAGAACTAAACATGCTCCCGCTCGTAAATCAGTTGCTTCAACAGTCATTCCAAGGAGGTTAATAGGGCCATTTACTTTAATATGACGCATATCTAATTGATCTATTTTAGCACCCATATTTCTTAAAAACAATATATTTTGAAATCTGTTTTCATAAATAGTTTCTTCTAAATATGAAGTTCCACTACACTGTGTTAGTAAAGTAGTTAATGGTTGCTGTAAGTCAGTTGGAAAACCGGGGTAACCAATTGTTTTAATATTAACTGGTTTCATATTTGGTGTTTTTGAAACAAATAAATGATTTTCAAACACTTCAATCTTAACACCCATCTCTTTTAATTTGTGAATTAAACTATCAAGGTGTTCAGGAATGATGTTATTGATTTTTAAATTATTTCCCATTAAGGCTCCTGCAATAATATAAGTACCTGCTTCGATTCGATCAGGAATAACTTCGGTAAAACCTTTACCTAATTTATCAGTACCAATAATTCTTATCTCACTCGTTCCAGCCCCAGTAATTTTCGCCCCCATATTATTTAAGAATATAGCAACATTAACAATTTCTGGTTCTTTAGCTGCATTTTCAATAATGGTTTCACCTTCAGCTTTAACTGCTGCGAGCATTGTGTTAATGGTTGCTCCAACACTTGGCATATCTAAGTAAACGTGACCACCGATAAGTTTGTCAGCAAAAATGGTAAACTTGTTGTCTTCTTCAATGACAGTAGCGCCCAATGCTTTGAAGCCTTTTAAAGTTTGATCAATCGGTCTTGCACCAATGGAACAACCTCCCGGGAAAAACATTTCGACTCTTTTGTATTTACCTAATAGAGCTGACATAAAATAGTAAGAAGCTCTTAATTTTTTAGAAATACTTTCAGGAATTTCTCGATTAACGATATTTTTAGAATTAATTTTAATAGTATCATTTTCTCTGGTTACTTCTGCACCTAAATAAACTAATATTTCGTTTAAAGCATCAATATCAGAAATGTTTGGAATGTTATTAATAACTACTACATCATCTGATAGTAAAGCAGCAGGAACTAGTGCAACCGCACTGTTCTTGGCCCCGCTTATGTTAATTGTGCCTTCTAATAGGTGTCCACCTTCGATTTCAATTTGTTTCATATTTACCTCCGTTATTCGTTATTATATTTATATGTAAGCCTAGATTTTTGGTGTATTAAACTGATTAATACTCCCAGTTAGTAATAATTTTTCACAAACGGTCTTTTTGAATTCAACTTCACCTGATTTTATAATCTTTCTTGGATCATAAACTTCGCTGTCGTTATTTAAAAATTCTCTTACCTTTTTCGACCACGCTATTTGCAAATCGGTATTGATATTTATTTTTGCAATACCACAACTTATGGCTTTTTTAATATCATGTTCAGGAATACCTGATGCTCCGTGTAGTACTAATGGTAAATTAGTATTATTTTTTATTTCTAGCATACGATTGTATTCTAGTTTTGGTTCGCCTTTATAGATACCGTGTACACTTCCAAGTGCTGGTGCTAAAGAATCAATATTTGTTTCTTTAGTTAAGGCAAGACAATCATCTACCTCGGCATATAAAATATTGCCGGCTATTCCATCTTCTTCGCCACCGATATGACCGATTTCAGCTTCAACTGTAACATTAAACCCTTTAGCATAATCAGTAACTTTTTTGGTGATTTCAATATTTTTATCTAAATCATATTTTGACGCATCAATCATTACTGAAGTAAAACCAGCATCAATGGCTTTCTTACAAGTTTCAAAATCAGAACCATGATCAAGATGAAGGACAACTGGTATTGTAATATTTAAATCTTTTATAAGGGCATTAACCATATTATAAACAGTATTATAACCACCCATATATTTAGCGGCTCCACTACTTACTCCTAACATAACAGGAGCACTATTAAGTTCACATTCTTCTAAAATGAATTTTGTCCATTCTAAATTATTAATATTAAATTGACAAACAGCATAGCTATTATTTCTAGCATCAATTAACATTTTTTTGGAATTTACTAACATTTTATACCTCCTAATATAATAATATTATTTTTTCACTTTAAAGTCAATAAATCACCTGTTCTTTATGTAAACTGAATAATTGACAAATAAATATAAAAGTTGTAAAAGTAATTCAAATATATTATAATAGTTGTGCGATGGAGATGATTATTATGGACGATATATTAATTATTAAAGATTTAACTTTTAAATATAACGATAATATCATTTTTGATAACTTTAATTTAACTATTAAAAGAGGTACATGGACAACAATTATTGGACCAAACGGCAGTGGGAAAAGTACACTCATTAAAATCGTAATGGGATTACTTAAATCAGATAGTTATATAGTTATTGATAATATTCTCAAAACAAATGACAATATCAAAGAGATAAGAAAAAAAATTGGTGTTATTTTTGAACATCCAGATAGTACTTTTGTGGCGGAAACGGTTATGGATGAAATGGCTTTTGCTCTTGAAAACTTAGAACTTAAAAATGATAATATTAAAAATAAGATAAAAGAAGTAAGTAAATATTTAAATATTACTCACTTGCTTGAAAAAAATCCGTTTCAATTAAGTGGTGGACAAAAGCAGTTAGTAGCCCTTGCTAGTATTCTTGTTTTAGAGCCAAACATTCTTGTTCTTGATGAAGCAATTAATCGTATTGATTATGTTGAACGCGACAATATATTAGAAGTTTTATCAAAATTACATAAAGAAAAAGGTATAACGATTATTAATGTTACTCACGATATCGAGGAAGCAGTATATGGTGATGATGTAATTTTAATTGACAAAGGTAAAATTATATTAAATGGAAGTAAAGAATTAGTTTTTCAAGAAGAAAAAGTATTCAATAAAATTGGATTGGATATTCCTTTTATGGCATCCCTTTCCCAAAAACTAATGTATTATAATTTGATTGATGAAGTAACTTTTGATATGGATTTGATGGTGAATAAATTATGGAAATAAAGTTTAATAAGGTTGGGTATATTTATAATGAAAAATCTCCACTTGAAAAAGAAGTATTAAAAAACCTAAATTTAGAAATCAAAAATAATCAAATAAATGCAATTATTGGAAAGAGTGGAAGCGGAAAAACAACAATCATTGAAATGATTAACGCTTTAATAGTTCCAACATCAGGAAATATTAAAATAGACAACTGTTTTATTGAAAAGGGAAGTAAAATAGTTAATATTAGTTTGCTTAGATTCAATGTTGGTTTAATCTTTGAATTTCCAGAAGAACAATTTTTTAATAAGACAGTTGAGAAGGAAATCGGATTTGGGTTAAAAACCTTTAATTATAAAACAGATGAAATAAATAAAAGAATTAGTAATTCTTTGAAGATGGTTGGACTAGATGATAGTTATTTACCAAGAAATCCGCATACTTTAAGTAATGGTGAAAAAAGAAAAGTAGCAATTGCTTCAATATTGGTTTTTAATCCAAAAGTAGTTATCTTTGATGAGCCAACAGTTGGATTAGATAGTAATAGTAAAAATAATCTAATAAGACTTATTAAGATGCTTAAAACAAAATATAATAAAACAATTATTGTGGTTACTCAGGATGTTGATTTTCTGCACAAAATGGCTGATTATATATTTGTGCTTAGTGATAAAAAAGTTATTTTAGAAGGTGACAAATATCAAGTATTTTCAGAATTTGAAAAGCTAAAAGAGCATGGGATTGGTGTCCCAAAGGTGGTCGAATTCTCCCATAAAGTTTTAATGGAAAAGGGCATTAAAATGGGGTATCGTGATGAAATAAATGATTTAATAAAGGATATATATAGATATGTTAAGTAAAGTAATGGTTGGAAGGTATTATCCGGTCACTTCTAAAATTCATAAAATGAACCCTTTATCAAAAATTATATGTACAGTTATCTTTGTTTTATTAATGTTTTTAAGCAATGACTTATTCTTTATAGGTTTAATTACGGCCTTTGTTTTATTAATCGTACTTATGTCAAATATTCCGTTAAAAGTATATTTTGGAGCGATTAAAAGTTTAAAATTATTGATTATTTTCATTGTTCTAATCAATATCATAACTGGTGTCGAATGGCAAGCAATTATTATTATGGTTGCTAGGTTGGTCTTGGTAGTGTTATATACTTCTGTATTAACACTTACAACACCACCGACTGAATTAACATATGGTTTAGAAAAGTTTTTTACACCACTTCGGGTAATTGGAATACCTGTTAATAAAATGGCATTATCGCTTAGTTTGGCTATTAGATTTATTCCAACAATTATCGATCAAGCCAATAAAATTATGAAATCACAAACTTGCCGTGGAATTGATTATAGCAATTCCAAAATAAAAGATAAAATAACTGGTATTAAATCGTTAATGTTACCAATGATTATTCATTCGTTTAGAAGAGCGGATGAATTAGCGATTTCAATGGAATTAAGATTATATAATATCCATAATAAACGTACAAATTTCAGAATGAACAAATGGGGTTTTTTTGACACATATATGTTTTTAGTTCATGCCATTATTTTAGTATTTTTAATAATTAGAGAGGTAGTATTATGAGATATTTTATGACATTTGCTTATGATGGTTCGAAATATAAAGGCTATCAGAAGCAACCAAGAATGAAAACGGTCCAAGGTGAAATTGAAAAGGCTCTTAAAATAATTAGTGATGGAGAATCTATTTCGATTCATGCTAGTGGTAGAACCGATGCATCAGTTCATGCTTTAAATCAAAAAGCCCATTTTGACTTAGATATGAATATAACAACGGATAAACTAATGAAAGCCTTAAATAGTTTAATACCAGATGATATTTATATTAAAGACATTATCGAAGTAAAAGATAATTTTCATGCGAGATTCGATGTTAAAGCTAAAGAATATGTATATAAAATTAACATGGGTGAATATGATCCAATTGAACGAAATTATATGTATCAATATAACCATCGTTTAGATGTTGTTGAAATGGAAAGAGCACTTAAGTATCTTGAGGGAAGACATAACTTTAAAGCATTCTCAAAAACTGATGAAGAAAAAGATGATTTTATAAGAAACATTGTTCAAACTAATTTAATTAGAGATGTAAAAAACGTTAATAAACTAACAATTTCTTTTGTTGGAACTGGATTTTTAAGATATATGGTAAGAAATATGGTCGGAACTTTAATTGAAATTGGTGAAGGTAAACGAAAAAGTGAAGACATTATTGATATTTTAGCTTCAGAAGATCGCCGTGAGGCGGGAAAAACAGCAGCTCCTGAAGGATTATATTTAAAAGATGTAATATATTAAAAAACGAAGAATTAATTTTCTTCGTTTTCTAATTTTATATAATTCCATCTATATGTTTCAGCAGTAAACTCACCGTATTTATATTTGTAGATTTTGCTTTGAGAATTTATTACTTTTATTTTTCCAATCAGTTTTAATTTTGTTGGATTAAGTACCCATATTTCATTGGTAAGCTTTTGATCTGGAACGTCATCATTAGTTATTTGTTTAATAATTAATTTAGAGTAATCACTTGGTTCATGTATATAAAACGTCTTATTATCAAGATTACTCGAAATACCAGTTAAAGCTCCATCAATGCTTGTTGAAAAAGAAATTCGCTTAGTAGTGTTATTTTCATAATTATTTCTAGTCATAAAGTTATCAGGAATTCTGGGTAATAATTGTACATCATTTAAATTGATTTCACTTAAATGATATAATTTATTAGCTTTCACGTAAGTTCTCATACCATTTTTTAATATTAGTAAATAAATTATCTTTTACTTCAACAACTTTATCTTTTCCATTTTCAATGGTATCGGAAGCCTTATTATATCTATCTTCGCCAATTGTTTCTTTTATAGTATTTTGTAAGTTTCCAATTTGAACAGCAGTAAATTGATAAACTTTATTACCTCCGTCTTTTATTGTCTGTTTATAGTTAGGAAATTTTTTAATTATAACATTATCAATTCGACTAGCAATATTTAAAATTTCAAGTTTTGTTTTAGCTGTTAACTCATTAAATGTAACACCTTTAATTGGTTTGTTATAAAATATGAAATCAACCGTTGTAAAAAAAGCATTATTAATTTTATCTTTTACTTTATCAAAACTACTTTCTTCAGTATTTATGGTAGTTTCTAATTCTAATGTTTTAAAATAGTTGATAATTTCTTTTTCTTGTTTAGCACTTGAAGACTCCAGTTCAACAATATTATCGTTAGAAGGTTCAACTGTTTTAGGACTATCTTGAGGTATAATTAATTCAATATTGTTTTCATCCGAACTAACTGGTAAATCATTGTTAGTATTGGCTTTAGGATTAACTTTTTGAATGTCTTTGTCATCGATACTGTCATCTTTGCTAATGTCAGAAAGGTTAATTGTTTTATCGATTGTATTTGCACGTTCTTCTTTTTTATTAACAATTTTACTTTGTTCGTTATTTTTATTATAGTTAATTAAAATATAAGTAGTGGCACTAAAAAGTGATAAACAACTCATAATAATTATTAAAGTATTTTTTTTGATTGTCATAGTAATTTTCTCCTTTCATTGTTATAAATATTTTACTACACAGGAAATATTTAGTCAAATCTCAAAATATCTTTAAAAAGTGTAAAAAAGCAGTTAAAAGTATATGTTTTTATTGACAATTGTCATAAAATTTAGTATTATCTTAATTGGTACATTTTATATATCGATCTATTGTTGGTGTTGGGACCACTTACCGTAGTAGATAGTAAAGGAAGGAAAAGTTATATGAAAGACACATATATGCAAAAAAAAGAAGAAGTTAATCGCAACTGGTATGTAATTGATGCTGATGGTTTAACTCTTGGACGTTTAGCTACTAAAGTAGCACATATCTTAAGAGGCAAAAACAAAACAACATTTACTCCACACATTGATTGTGGTGACTTTGTTATAATTATTAATGCTTCTAAAATTAATTTAACTGGAAATAAACTTGATAAAAAAGTTTATTACAACCATAGTGGATATCCAGGCGGATTAAGAGAAAGAACAGCACGTGTTATGAAAGAAAAATATCCAGTTGAAATGATCGAAAGATCAATTAAAGGAATGCTACCTAATGGAAGATTAGGACGTCAAATGTATAGAAAGTTATTTGTGTATGCTGGAGCAGAACACCCACATACAGCTCAACAACCAGTTGAGTTAAAAATGGATTAAGGAGGGTTTTAAATGGCAAATAAAAAAGTATTTATTGGAACTGGTAGAAGAAAAGCTTCTATCGCACAAGTGAAAATGGTTTCCGGGAATGGTAAAATTACTGTTAACGGAGTTGATGTAAGAGAATTTTTCCCTTATGAAACAAACGTTATGGATTTAAAACAACCTTTAGTAGCAACTAACACTGACGAAGCATTCGATATTGAAGTAAAAGTTAATGGTGGCGGATTTAATGGTCAAACTGGTGCTATCAGATTAGGAATCACAAGAGCACTTTTAGAATATGATGTTAATAGTGATCCTGAAAGTGACACTAGTTTCAGAAAAATCTTAAAAAGAGCAGGATTTATTACAAGAGATTCTCGTATTAAAGAACGTAAAAAACCAGGACTTAAAGGAGCACGTCGTGCACCACAATTCTCAAAGAGATAATAATTATAATAAAAAACGTAATTTCAATTACGTTTTTTTCTATTTAAAAATAATAAGAATATACTTAATAAGGTGATTAAATGATTAAATATAGGATTATATGTTTATTTATTTTTATAGTTGGTTTGTTTTTAATTAGTTTTGTAGATGCAAAAACTAACCAATTTCCTTTATTTGGAAAAGTTATTTACATTGATCCGGGTCACGGTGGTGTTGATCCGGGTGCGATATATAAAGATATTTATGAGTCTGATATCAATTTACAAATTGCTGAATCTTTGCAAGATAGTTTGGGCGAAATGGGTGCAATTGTATATATGACAAGATATGGTGATTATGATTTAGGTGTACCTAATGCAATAAATCGAAAAAGAAGTGATTTGTCAAGAAGGGGTAACGTTATAAATCGTTCAGGATGTGACTTATATATTTCAATTCATTTAAATGCCCTTGAATCATCACTATGGTATGGTGCTCAAGTTTTTTATGATGATGTAAATGACTCCAATATCGAACTTGCAAAAATTATGCAAAGCGAACTATCAAAACATTTTAGAACAAAAAGAAAATATAAAAAGACTAATGAAATGTATCTTCATAAAAGGATAAAACAACCTGGCATATTGATTGAGGCAGGATTTTTAAGTAATCCCAACGAAAGATATTTATTAAGAAAAGAATATTATCAAAAAAAATTAGGGAGAGTTATTGCTGGTGGAATTGTAAAATTTTTAGAAAAATAAAAAAAGTTTATTTTTTTGGTATGGGTGTATAAAAAAAATAATTATTATGTTATAATTTATAATAGGGTGATAGGATGGGAAGTAAGATATTTAAGACACTTGATGAGCAAGTCGAAATATTAAGAAATAAAGGTCTTATTATTGAAAACCCAGAAACTGCAAAGGACATTTTATTTCGTGAAAATTATTTTTTTATAAATGGTTATAGACATTTGTTTATGCGTTCTAATAAAGATCATCAATTTTTCCCGGGGACAACCTTTGAAGAGTTATATGGAACTTTTCTATTTGATCGTCGAATTAGAAACATTATGTTTAAATATATTTTGATTATTGAAAATAATATTAAATCTAAGATCAGCTATATATTATCTAAAAAATATGGATTTAAAGAAAAACATTATTTGGATCCTAAAAACTTTAATCTAGATAGTTATAAGACAAAACAAGTCCATGATGTTTTAAATAAAATGAAGAGACAAATTAGAGTTAATGGGAAACAGCATGCGGCGACAGTCCATTATTTAAGTAATTATGGATATATTCCGATGTGGATTTTAGTTAAGGTTTTATCTTTTGGAATTGTATCAGAATTATATTGTATTTTGAAACCTGAAGATCAATTAATGCTATCTGAACACTATGATTTAGATGGTGAAACATTATCTATCTATCTTGCACTTCTTTCAAATTTTAGAAATTTATGCGCACATGAAGATATTTTATATGATCATCGTACTCAAAGAAAAATTCCGGATACTAAATATCATTATTTATTAAATATTGAAATGACTGACGATGAGTATAACTTTGGCAAAAATGATCTATATGTATTGGTTATTATTATGAAACAAATGTTGACTAATGATGAGTTCAGACAGTTGATATATGAAATAGGTTATGAAATAGATGTTTTAGACGGTAAAGTAGATACTGTACCATTAAATAATATTTTAAATAAAATAGGTTTTCCTGATAATTGGCGGGAAATTATAAATATAGAATAAGGTGATATCATGCGTGAAAAAATAATTTACATTACAACAGTTCTTTTAACTTTCTTTATAGGAGTAACATCAACATATTTAGTTATTAGATATTATCCTATAGAAGGCGAAAAGGTTATAAAAACAATTAAGGAAGTCGAAATTACTGAGTCGGATTCTATTCAGCCGGCAGTAAAAAAAGTTTATGATGCAGTTGTATTAATTGAATCATATAAAAATGATCAATTAATTGGAACTGGCACTGGTTTTGTCTATAAAAAAGATAATAAAAGTGGGTACATTATTACTAACCATCATGTAATTGAAGATTCTAATTCAATAAAAGTTTTGGATATTAATGGTGAGGAAAGTAGAGCTACATTATTAGGAAGCGATGCTTATGCAGATATTGCTGTTTTATCGATTGATCAATCAGCAGTATTAAAAGTTGTTGAAATCGGTGATAGTACTAAGTTAGAACTTGGTGATACATTATTTACAGTTGGATCACCACTTGGTTCTGAATATATTGGAACAGTTACCAAAGGAATTTTATCTGGTAAGGATCGCACTATCTCAGTTAATCAAGCGAGTGGTAGGTTAATGATGGATGTTATTCAAACTGATGCTGCTATCAATCCTGGTAATAGTGGGGGACCATTAGTAAATATTAATGGTGAGGTCATCGGTGTAAACTCTCTAAAATTAGTTGAAGATGAAATTGAGGGTATGGGTTTTGCTATTCCAATTGAAATCGTAATGACTTCAGTTGATCGTTTAGAAAATGGCGAAGAAATTAAAAGACCTTTACTAGGCATCGAAATAATGGATGCAACCGAAACTTATTCTTTATATCGTAATGGTATTCAATATGATGAACCCTTTGAAAATGGAATTTCTGTTATTACCGTTCAACCAGATACACCAGCAGCTGCAGCTGGATTAAAAAAAGCGGATGTTATATTAGAAATTGATGGTACTAAAATAACTGGGATTGCTCATTTTAGATTTATTTTATTCAAATATGAAATAGGTCAAACTATTACAGCCAAAGTGTATCGTGATGGTAAAATAGAAGATTTTTCAATAAAATTAGATAAAAGTGTTGAGGATAGTCAGTAACGATTATCCTTTTGTGATATAATTTATAGTAGGGTGATATGAATGAAAAGAAATATTCAAATCGGATTAACAATAATTATTATAGCAATTAGTAGCTATTTAGTGATAAGTAACATTGGACATATTATCTATTTAAGAACAACAACATATTCTTACAATTTTAAAAGTGGTCCAGAAGTTGAATCTATAAGAAGATCTTCAGATAATATAAAAGAAAATATTGAAAAAATGAATAATCTTAGTAATAGTTACTTAACAGATAAAGAATTAAATAGTATTAAAGAAGATTTAATCGCGAAAGTAGAACAAATTGATTCGTTAGATTTTTGGAAATATACTGAAAAACAAAATAAAATGAGTCAGATAGAATTATTAAAGATAATTAATGGGAACTTCACGATTGGTATTATAAGTACAATTGAACATTATCGTACGCTGTCAAACTATAACCAAGATTTAGCGCTTGATGTTTTTATTGAAAATTCGTATTTGTTATTAATGTCTTCAGGTGAATATGTAAAACCTCTAATGAATAATTATCAATACCCAAACAAATTTATTAAAACGGATAATGATGATTTTATGGTTAATGCGATTATGAATAATTTATCTATGAGAGTAAATATCATTGAATATATAAGTAAATTAGTAGTTGAAAGTGGTGATATTAATGAGTAAAAAATTATATATTGCTAAAAACATAGTCTTATTAATTAATATCTTGTTATTTATTATATGTACTATTTATGGATTGCCACAAATGGACGGAATAAATGTGGTCCTTGCATATTTTATTGTAGCTATTGTTTTAGCTACAACAGCATTTAATTTTATTAAAGACTTAAAATATATTAATCACAACGATAGATATAACTTAATTTTTATCATTTCTAATCTAATTATTATGTTTATTATGTTTAGAGGAATATTTGATAATTCTATTGTTGCTAACATGTATCATCAATTAGATGTGACCAATGGAAGTTATTACCGAATGAAATTTGTAGCAAACAATTTAATTTATTTTAATTTAATTTTTGCTAGTCTTATTCTTTATCCACTATCTATTAATAAAGGTCGTAAAAATTGACACTAAGTTTAAAATGTGCTAAAATACCGAGAACAATTGGAGAGTGAAATATGAACAATAATAAAGTTAATCCTAGTACTTTGTCAGGATTTATGGAATTACTACCACAAGAACAAGTTAAGTTCAATAAAATAGAAACAGTATTAAAAGAAGTCTATGGGTTATACGGATTTTACCCACTAGATACCCCTGTTTTAGAAAAATCCGAAGTATTGCTAGCTAAAGCCGGTGGCGAAACCGAAAAACAAATATATCGTTTTTTAAAAGGCGACACTGATTTAACAATGCGTTTTGATTTAACGGTGCCTCTTGCTAAATATGTTGCCAAAAATTATAATGAACTTGTTTTTCCTTTCAAAAGATATCAAATAGGAAAAGTTTATCGTGGTGAAAGAGCCCAAAAGGGACGTTTTAGAGAATTTTATCAAGCAGACATTGATATTATTGGTGATGGAGAATTAAATATTATTAACGATGCTGAAATACCTAGTATTATCTATCAAACATTTAATTGCTTGGGACTTAATGATTTTACTATTAGAATAAATAACAGAAAAATTTTATCAGGATTTTTTAATATGTTAAAACTTAATGACAAAACCGTTGATGTTATGCGAATTGTTGATAAAATCGAAAAAATTGGTGAAGAAAATTTTATGGATGAATTAAAAGCAATTGGCGTGCCAAACGGGGACTGTTCTAAAATCTTAGAATTTATCAAAATTAAAGGGACTAATGAAGAAATAATAACAAGTTTGAAAAAATTTGCAGGAAGCAATGAAATGTTTGATCAAGGCATTAATGAGTTAGAACTAATCAATAAATATATTGCTGATTTTCAAGTACCCAAAGAAAACTATAAAATTGATTTATCGATAGCTAGAGGATTAGATTATTATACAGGAACTGTATATGAGACAATTTTTAATAAACATCCAGAAATTGGTAGCATTTGTTCAGGTGGAAGATATGACAATCTAGCTGAATATTACACTAATAAGAATTTACCAGGAGTAGGTATTTCAATTGGATTAACAAGATTGTTTTATGTATTAAATGAGATGGATTATATAAGTAATTTAAACAATGCTCCAGCTGATGTTTTGATAATTCCTATGACAACAGATTTATCGTATGCTATTAATATTTCTACGAGTTTAAGAAACAATAAAATAAAAACTCAAATATATTTTGAAGATAAAAAGTTTAAAAATAAAATTAGTTATGCCAATAGAACGAATATTAACTACGTATTATTTTTAGGTGAAGATGAAATAAGTGAAAAAAGGGTAACAATTAAAAACTTGGAAACAGGCGAACAATTTAATTTTCCGCTAGAAGAAGCCATCGATATGATAAAAAACCATATTGAAGAGTTGACTAAAGAAACAATTATTAATACTGATAAATAAAGTAGAGAAACACATACTAAAACTGTTACAAATAAATGTAACAGTTTTTTTGATTAATCGTTTGTTATTTATAACCAAAATGGTTGAATATCATAAAATAATGATAAAGGAGGTAACAAATGATTGTAATAGATGCTGGACATGGTGGAAGTGACTCAGGCGCTGTTGGTAATGAAATTATTGAAAAAGATTTAAATTTATCAATTTCGCAGTATATGGCTAATCGATTTAATGAATTAGGTGTTCCTATTACTATGACAAGAACAACTGATGAAACATTAAGTCCAACTGAAAGGGTTAATCGTATAATTGATGCTTATGGTGCAAATCCTAATGTAATTGTAATATCCAATCATATAAATGCCGGTGGCGGGGATGGTGCTGAAGTAATATATGCACTTAGAAACAATAATACATTGGCAGATATGATTTTATCTGAAATTGCTAAAACAGGTCAAAATATAAGAAGGGCATATCAACGAAGATTGCCATCTGACCCATCCAAAGATTACTATTTTATACAAAGGGAAACAAGTCCAACTCAAGCTATAACTGTTGAATATGGTTTTTTAGATAGTACGTTAGATGACGTCACACAACTTAAAAATTTTTCAGACGATTATGCTGAAGCGGTAGTTCAAGCAGTTATGCAATATAGAAGATTGCCATATACTCCGCCAGCAGGTGCTAACGTTTACGTCGTTAAAAGTGGCGATAGTTTATGGTCAATTGCAAGATCACTTAATGTTACAGTAGAAGAATTAAAAGCAGCTAATAATTTAAGCAATAACTTATTAACAATAGGTCAAGTATTGAGGATTCCACAAATGGAAGAACCACCAGCAACTGGAGAATATATTGTTTATACAGTAAAAGCTGGTGACAGCCTATACTCAATAGCAAGGAATTACAATACAATAGTTAGTGAATTAGTTAATTTTAACAATTTAAGTACAACAAGTTTGAGTATTGGTCAACAAATATTAATTCCAAGTGCTGCTGCTATTCCACCAGTTGAACAACCGAGTGGTGACTATTTAATATATAGGGTTCAATCAGGAGATAACTTATATGCCATAGCAAGAAAATATAATACGACAGTTAATGAATTAATGAGTATTAATAATTTAAGCAATAATTTATTAAGTTTGGGTCAAGAAATAAGAGTTCCGGCAGCGGGGCAAACACCTGATGAACCAGTAGTTCCAAGTCCTAATTATATAGAATATATTGTCAAAAGTGGTGATAACTTATATTCTATAGCGAGAAGATATAATACAACTGTTAGTAACATATTAAGTGCTAATAACTTAAGTTCAAATAGTTTAAGTATTGGCCAAAGATTAAGAATTCCGGTTTCAAGCACACCAAATACTTATGTTGTTAAAAGTGGAGATAACTTATATGCAATTGCAAGAGAATTTGATACAACGGTAACAGAAATTAAAAATAAAAATGGATTAAAAACTAACAATTTAAGTATTGGTCAAATATTAATTATATAAAAAGATTGAAACATGACATTTCAATCTTTTTTATCTTATTTGTTTACATACAGCAGGATCTGGTATATAAAAACAATGACTTTTATATCTTCCACTTAATCTTTGTTCCCACCAAGTTGGACTGCAATTTTCACCCGTTTTTGGAGAATAAAACCATAAAGCATGAGTGGCAGGGTGAAAATATTTTCCTTCAAGTACTAAGTCAGCTAGTTTTCTTTCGATTGATGTAGGAACACTGAAAAATAATGGACTGTCTTTTCCCGAAAATCCCCCTGGAGTCTGATAAATAACTTTGGAAATAGTTCTAATATCTCTGAAAGTTAAACAGTCAGCAATACCCCTGTTAACTGCCACATTACCAACCATCAGCATTCCTAAATCACCTTCACCAACGGCTTCTGCTCTCATTAGTCGTGCTAACAAATCTCTTTCAGTAGATGTATATTGTATAATTGCCATCTAATCACCTATTTAAATATATGATTAAATGATTTAATTATTATTGAAAATTAAACAAAATTATGATATACTCTAAATACTTTGAAAGAATTATTAAAGTGTTTTATATAGGGAGTTGAGTTAGTGGTTATTCGCTTGGTCTCCAAAACCGAGAACTTCGGTTCGAATCCGAAACTCCCTGCCAGATGAAAAAACATCCAAAAAAGTTGGATGTAAACATAGATTTAGCCGTGTAAACAAAAGGGTTTGCACGGTTTTTGTTTTTGCTGAAAATTAGGAGGGAAAAATGGAGATTTTTAGTGAAAATTTAATTAAATCAAAAGAATTAGAAAAAAGGATAGTAACAACGTGTAGTTTTAATAATGCTAAGTGTGAATTTACACAAGGAAGAATATTAAGTATTGATAAAACTAATGTTAGTTTTATAGAGCCTCACAGAGTAGATGTTACTATTAAAGATAAAAAGTTGTTATTGATATATTTTGATAAGAATAATTTATTTCTTTATAACAGAAGTATGCCAATAACTATTAGAAAGTTAGATACTCTACTTAAAGAAGTTAAAGCTATTTAAAGAAGATTATTAATTTAGTCTTCTTTTTTTATGAAATTTTTTCAATTTGTGTAAAAAATCGGTATTATCTAATATCACCAAAATTTAAAAAAATAATTATGGTGCTTAGATAAGAGGATATATATTGATTAATATAATACGAATAAACCGATTTTTAAATGTCATTGAAACATGTCCGCCATAAGTAATCCTTTCCTATTTATTTAATTAGTATATATATAATAGGAAAAAATAAAAAGACAGTTTTTATATATTAGTATACTCAAGAAGATAAAGATTCTTGAGTTCAGATAAAAAAGGATTAGGAATGAAACAAAATAGTAACAAGAGTAATAGAACTAGTTTAATTAAAGTGTATAAAGGCTTTAATTATGAGTGTTAAAATTGAAAGGTTATCAGAGGAACGAGTAAGAAACATGATAGAAGACGATGATACTGTATTTTTAAGAACTACAGGTCAGACATCTAATATAACCTTTACGGAGAAGTTAAATACAGAATGCCATGTTAAGAGACTTCCAAATAATCAATATCAGATATTACGTACTGGAGAAATAAAAGATTGTAAACCTCAAATAGAAGATAGGTCTGGGAATATTAAATCATTAAAGAGGACTTTTAAAACTATTCGAGATACTATAAATACTAATTGTACTGATGTTGAAAAATGTAGGATGATTACATTAACGTATGAAGAGAATATGACTAATACTAAACAATTTGATAAAGATATTAATTTATTTGTTAAGAACTTTAATTACAACTATGGTAAATCAGAAAATATTAAGATTTGTGAACCACAAGGTCGAGGTGCTTTACATGCACATATAATATTCATTTGGGATAAGAAAGCCCCTTATATACCTATTGAAGAGATAAATAAAATGTGGGGACATGGATATACTTATATTCAATCGTTATATGGAAATGTAGATAATTTAGGGGTTTACTTTACTGCGATTCTTAGTGATTTACCTATAGAAGATGCCAAGAGTATTAATATCGATTATGAAGATAAAGATATAAAAGAGATTTGGTATGATGTTAAAGCTGGTAAGAGATTAAAAAGTCCTAAGTGTTATGTTAAAGGTGCTAGATTACATTTATATCCACCTAAGTTTAGAATATATAGGGGTTCAAGAGGACTTAAAAAACCTGCTGAAGAGAAAACGACTTATTCTAAAGCAAAAGAAAAAGTTGGTTCTGCTATACCAACTTATGTATCAGCCTTCCGAATAACTGATAAAGATAAAAAATGGAGTAATTTAATAATTAAAGAATATTATAACTCCAAAAGATTTCCAGAAGTAAATGAAAATGAGCCTCAAACATTTGACTTTGATTAAAGATAAGAATTTAATCTAACTACTTCTATTTTAATATATACTTTTAAAGTATTAATAAGAGTGTAATCAATAAAAGGATTATACTTTTTTGTTTGGTATAAATATCTTTTAGATTAAGTTAAATCAATATCACATGTTATTTCACGTTTAATTTAAGTTCTAACATGAGTTCAATATCTATCAAGTGGAATTACATTAAAAGAGAGTAACTCTTTTAAAAAACGTGTCAAATAAAGTTTAAATGTAGATGTTGATTTAGCTGCTTAGAAAATTAGATAGTAATAGAGGAAAAGGAGGAAATTATGTTGAATCAAATTGTACTAGTAGGAAGATTAGTTGATAAACCAGAGGTTACGAAGTTAGAAAATGATAAACTTGTAACTACAATAACTATTTCCGTTCAAAGAGTTTATAAAAATTCAGAGGGAATATATGAAACTGATTTAATTAAATGTGTCTTATGGAATAATATTGCTGAAAAGACAGTAGAGTTTTGTAAAAAAGACGATGTAGTCGGAATTAAAGGAAGACTACAAGTAAATAAATCAGTAACTGAAGTAGTTGCAGAAAAAGTAACTTGTATAAGTAATAAAAAAGATGAATAAGAGATGAGGTTATTATATGTGTATGGAAAAACCTAAGAATATTAAAAGAAAAGATAATGATGTTACTAATGAAGAATGGAAAAAGTTACACGTTCCTTTTAACGATAATTTGAATGATTATTTAACTAGATATGTTATACCCGAGGTAGTTTCGTTCTCTATTGCTAATAGTTATTATAGAGGGTGTTTATGTAGTTCAACGTTTGAACAACATTATAGGAGTATGTCTGATATTATTCTCGCTTATCCTAGTTTAGAAGATGTGAAAGATGATATAGTTAATCTATTAAAGATAAAGTATAATCTAAAAGTAGTAAGTGAGGATCCTTTAACACTCGAGAAGTATCAATAGTTTATATGTTTAGGTCAATAGATGAATTAGGTAGATTAGTTATACCTAAAGAGTATCGTAAAACTATGAATATTATTAGTGGAGATTTATTAAAGTTAGAGTTAATAAATAATAGTGATAGTTCAATATCGTTAGTTATATCAAAAGAAGATAAAATGAAATTATGTTCTAGCTGCGGTAGTTTCTGCCGCTGTAAAGATAACTTCTGCAGCAGCTGTGGATTAGATTTTAGTAAGTTATAAGATATTTACTAGTAATAAAGGTATTAAATGATACCTTTTTATTGAGTATTATTTTAAATTAAGAGAATGCTCAGTTGGTAGAGAATATTAAAAGTTTTCACAAATTATAGATAGTTCAGTGGTAGAGAAAATAGATATAATTATATATTTAAGTAGAACTAGATTAATAAGGATAATACAATGAATAAGTTATACAAAACAATAGACAATTTAGAACACTTTACTATTGATGATAAAGATGAAAGTGAAGATAAAATGTTACTCGTAGATTTTATTTTACTGGATTATAATGATATGGAAGAAGATATTGTTATTCCGTATGATTCAATATTTTCATTCGATACTTTTTACAATAAAAATGTAATAAGAGGTTTTATATACGCTGACTTAGAGAATGTTCAACTAGGTAACCTCACAATAGAGTATTTACTAAAAGAAAATTTAATAAGTGGTATACAAGTATTTATGAGCGATGGTACTGTAAATGAATTTAATATTAACTGGTGTTCAAATTTTACTAGAACGATAGGTAATTCTTATATTGTTATATTTGAGGGAAAAGAAATAAAGTAGCTATGTGCTATTTTTTCTTCTTTTGTAGGATAATAAAATTAATTTTATTTTGTAATTTTATTTGTTGGGGTTTAATTTTATGTTATACTTGTAGTAGGATATATGGAGGAAAAGTATGGCAGTAGAATTAAATGATAATATTGAGTTTATTGAGAAAAAATTTCATTCTAAAGCATCAGAAGAATATGTTAGTGTAGTTTTTTCTTATGATAAATATAAATGGGAAGGATGGGTGCCAATTGTATATAGAAGGACAGGATTATTCTTAGAAGCTGAAGACGATATAAAAAACTATTTAAATATAGTTTATGAAGAAATGAACCCGAAAAATTATTTCAATTGGTTAAAACAACAAGAAATATTTTGGTCGACTGAAAAAGCAAATGCAACTGTAACAAAACCATTTTTTGATAGCCTTGTAAAAGGCGGTTGGCAATGTATTGATTGTAGCTTGCCTAAAAATCCAAATTGGGCAAGAAGAATACAAGATTTAAAAGAGTTTGGATATACTTTAGCAACTGACACGAAAAGATATTGTAATAATTGTAAGTCTAACAAAACCCATATAATTATGCTGCCTATTACAAGAGGCAATCTTGGAGGTAATGGTTATGAAAGTTGGTCACCGCAATTAAGAAAAAGAATATTAAAACTTTTAAATGAAATTGATGTATATGAGGACAAAAGAAACATACATTGCTTACCAGATCATAAGTTTTCAGAAATTAGATGGGATCATGAAACAAAAACTGAAAATCCAAATGATATGACGGATGCAGAAATTCAAGAAAAATTTCAATTGCTATCGAATCAAAGAAATCAACAAAAAAGAGAAGTGTGTAGAACTTGCTATCAAACCGGGAAAAGAGGTATAATATTCGGAATCCCCTATTTTTATGCGGGAGATGAAAATTGGGATGAATCAATTCCTAAAACTGGTAAATTAGCTGAGAAGGGATGTTATGGATGTCCATGGTACGACATCGATAAATGGAGAAAAGAATTAATAAATTTAATTACTAAAGATGAAGGGAGGTAGTTTATGAAAATTAAAACGGTTGGAAGTATTTGTTCTGGGATTGAAGCAGCTTCTTTTGCTTGGAATGAATTTGGCTTTTCATTTAGTTGGTTTTCTGAAATCGCGAAATTTCCATCTTTGGTTTTAAAAGAAAAATATCCTACTATTCCAAACTTGGGTGATATGAATGGAATTCCTGAAAAAATCAAAAACAATGAAATAGATTTACCTGATTTGATTTGTGGGGGCACACCATGTCAAGCATTTTCTTTAGCGGGCGAAAAAAATGGTCTAAATGACGATAGAGGGAACCTAACTTTAAAATTTGTCGATATAGTTGAATCAAATGATTTAGAACGCGAAAAACTAGGAAAAGAAAAAAGCGTTGTTTTTTGGGAAAATGTTGAGGGTGTATTAAAAGATAAAACAAATGCTTTTGGGTGTTTAGTCTCATCATTGGCTGGAATTGATGAAGTTCTAGAGGTGAAAAAATGGCCTAACGCAGGGATTGTTAGAGGACCAAAAAGAAATGTTGCTTGGAGATTGCTGGATGCAAAATATTTTGGTTTACCACAACAAAGAAAACGTCTTTATTTATTGTCTGGTGGAACCGATTTTTTTCCAGAAAACATATTATTTGAAAAACATAATAATGCGATAGATGAGTATCCTGATTTTCCATTAGTGTTTGAAAAAGAAGGTTGTAAGTTCGAAGTGTTTAGAAATTATACCGATTGTTTATATGCTGCTTATGGAACAAAATGGAATGGTAATGCCGCAGCTTATAATGGTTCATTATTTGTAGTTCAAAATGAAAAAATAAGGCGCCTATCACCACTTGAATGTGAAAGGCTAATGGGCTTTCCAGATAATTATACTGATATAAAAGGCTCGACAAATACCACTAGGTATCAAGCTATCGGTAATTCATGGGCGGTTCCGGTTGTAAAATGGATTGGAAAAAGATTAGTAAATAGCGAGTCTAAAACATCAATTGTAGATATAGATGATTTAAATTTTAGTTCTTTAATAGTAAAATTAAAAGATGGAATATTTATCAATTGCAAAGACGGCATTATAAGTAGTATAAATTGTTCTACTATCCCAGAAAAATGTACTTTTGCAGATATGAGTAAAATTGTTTCGTCTGATGTATCAGAGAAAATATATATATCACCGGTGGGGTGTTATGGAATTATTAGAAGAAAAAACGAACGAAATATAAGGATAAATAAAAGATTAGAAGAGGTTTTACTTTCTATTTCTTCGAAGATGGATTTGCAAGAAATAGAACAGCGATCTAGAATTCAAAAAAGAGGAAAGCTTTCTGATAAAATAGAAATAATAGATGAATTAAAAGATAAAGAAAAGACTTCATGTCAAACATTCGATAATGTTACGGCTGTTTAATAAGAAAATGCAGTTCATTGGTATTCATTACTTTTATAATAATATAGTTCGACACCTCTCGACAATGTTTGCAAGTAAAATGTGATATATTGTCGACAAGGGGGAATTATAGTGTCAGAGATAGAACAATTAATGATTTGGTCTATTGAGGATTTAAAAAATATTGAAACATTATTTAAAGGTAACGAGAAAGTAATTCAGGAACAAAGAGAATTAACCGAATATACTATTAATTTATATTTAAAAGAAAAGAAAAACTAAGATGATTGTAAAATATCTTAGTTTTTTTAGTTAGTTTTTAAATTTTATTATTTTTGATTTAGCTTATCACTTTTACTCATATCCTCTATAAGTAGATTCAAAATAATTAAAAGTTGGTCATCTTTCTTTAGCTTTGTCAAAAATGATATCGCTTCCTCTGATAGACCAGTTTCCTTGTGTATAGCTTGTATATCGGCATTAATACTTTTCACATTAGTTTCTCCAAATAAATATTCATAACTTACTTGGTAATAATCTTTAATTTTTTTTAAATTTTCGAGACTAGGCACTCTTCCTCGTTCATATTCGGTAATAGAATTAATGTGTATACCTATTTCTTTACTAACTGCATTTCTAGATAATTGTTTTTCTTCTCTTAATTGTTTCATTCTTTCAGCAAAAGCCTTTACTTCTTGACTAAGTTCTTTCATTTTTTTCTCCTTTACACCAAACTATGTGTAATGTTTTATAAAAAACACATAATAAGTATTGACAAATTTAAACACCCTATTATATAATGACATTACAACCACCACATTAGGTGTGTTTGTAACTAAATTATACATCATGATTAAGTTGATGTCAATAATTTAAAAAGGAAAATAGGAGGAAAAGAAAATGAAGTTATGTAAGAAATGTAAAGAAAGAAACTTGAATAAGAAAAGTAGTGAGGTTAGTTATTGTGAGAAGTGTAGCAGTAATATTAGAACGATTTATATACCTAAAAGAGTTAAACCGTTAGCCGAGCATTTACGTGATATCATGATTGAACAAAACAAGAATGATATAACTACTCTCGATACTAACTTGTTAGAATATGCCATGAAAAGAGCTGGGTCTAGGTCGTCGTCGATAAATGGATCACTTTTGGCAACTACTATGAAAACTGTTAGAGGTAGAGAATTATTTGAGTATGTTGGAAGACGTTATTTTCCAAGCACAAGCAGATTTTATACAGTTTATGAATTAAAGGATAATGTTTAAGAAAGAGAAAAATAATTATGATATGTAAAAATGTTAATGAAGTTAGAACTTGTGTAGATTATCTTTGTGAAGTTATGAGAGAACGGCAATTAGTTGAAATTTCTGTTCTTAATGTTGATATTCTTGATGAAGTTATAAAAAAATCCAAATCTAAGACGAAATCATATAATAACTTTTTGTATCGTCTTACACATTCTGTTCAAGGTAAAGAACTATTTGAAGATATAGGAATATTTTATTATCCATATATCTGTTATAAAGGTTGTAGGGTTTACAAGCTAAAAAATCCACTTGAATAATAAAAAAAAATTAGAGAGGAATGATATTATGCTAAAATTGTTAGTGCTAGATGAACCTACTCAATTTGATACTTTTTGTAAATTGTGTGAAGAGGAAATAGAAGAAGATATTAGTTGTGTTCTTGCAAAAGATAAGAACAATAAATTTATGTTTGCTTTTTGTAGTTTGAAGTGTGCAGTTGAATATATTAATACTCCAACGGCTACCCCAGTAAGAAAAGTAGTAACAGCATCTACAAGAACTTTTGAGATATTTTAGTCGTTTAAATAATCATAGATTAACAAAGTGAAAAAAATGTAAAAATAATCGAGTGTTTTCTACTTTGAAAATATCAATTAGTGAGTTTTCACACTTTGAAAATGCTCGGTGACTTTTTCAAAGTTTCATAGGACAATTAATTCGGAGGTAATTATGGAAAGTAAAATTTTTGGATTAGCACGAGTGTCTAGTAAAGAACAAAATGAAGAGAGGCAAATATCAATTCTTAAAGAGTTTGGAGTTCAAGAAAGAGATATATACTGTGATAAGATTAGTGGTTCTAGAGAATGTATGGAGTCTAGAGAACAGTATAATCTATTGAAGAAAAACTTAAGAAAGGGAGATTTACTCGTTCTTCCGTCTTTAGATAGGTTATCTAGGGACTATCAGATTTTAAAAAATGAATGGGAATACATTACTAAAGTAATTGGTGCAGATATAGTGGTGCTTAATATGAGTTTACTTGATACAAGAACTAATAAAGATTTAATGGGAACGTTTATATCAGATTTAGTTATTCAGATTTTGGCTTTTTTCTCGGAAAAGGAGAGAAAATATAGTAAAGAAAGACAAAGACAAGGGATAGATAATGCCCTCAGTAAAGGAATTCGCTTCGGCAGACCCCGAATTGCTAAACCGGTCGCATTTGATGATTACGTAATGAAATGGCGCCGAGGTGAAATAAGCGCTGCTCAGGCTATGTCTGAATTAGGACTAAAAGAAAGTACATTTTATAAAATATTGAAAGAAAATAATTAAAATTAGTAAATAAGTATAATAAAGAAAAGAGGAATTATAATGATAGAAAAAAATGATCCATTTGGATTAGAAGAAAATAATGGAATTTTTATAAAGGAAGAAATGGTTGCACGTTATTATAGAACTGCAGCTGATAATAAGATGCAATTAAATAATCAAAAAAACAAGTTAAATAATTTATGTGTTTAAAAGGTAAAACATATTTTCAAATATCTACGGTAATGAAAGAAAAATATCCTAAAGCTTTTGCCTTTAATAGAAAAAATAAAGAGACTGGAGAAGTAGCAGCAGTTTATCGTGCTTGGAGTGATGGCTCTATATCTACAATTCTAAACAACAAATGTTATATAGGTACTTATGAATATAGAAAACGAGTTAAGGATAAGGAAACTATCGAGATAACAGACATTGTACCTAGAATAATCGAAGATGAAGTCTTTTATGAATGTCAAGAAAACATTAAAAAGAATACTCGTAATTATTATAGGTCAAAAAAGTATCTGTTTATGCAAAAGTTAGTATGTCCAAAATGTGAACGTGTTATGGCTTGTAGTGGAACAACAAAAACTAAATCAAATAGAGATTATCATTATTACAAATGTAAGGACTGTGGAGAGTTTTTTAGAGAAGAACATGTGGAAAAAGCTCTCATGGAAGAACTTGCACTAATTTTAGAAGTTTATCTAATCTTAGAATATAATTATGTCGTTATAGATGATGATACAGCAAAAGAATTAAATAAAGGTAAGTTAAACAATAAAATTAGATATGCAATAGATTCAATATCTATTGAACAAAGACTTAATAACTCAAACTATACATTTGTAAAACATTTATGGAATTTAGCAAGTTACGAAATGAGAAGTGACTTTATGTACACTTATATAGATTCACTAAAAATTAAGAAATATAAAGTGCATGGAGAAAAGGAACCGAGAATCAAATTATTAGATTTAAAATTAAAACCCTCTAAATTTAAAAAAATATTTGGAATGGTTGAAAAGAATATGATTGATTTTGTTGAGATAGAAAGCTCTGGAAATGATATAAGTGAAGCTATATTTAGTAGTAGAAAACAAGCGGATGAATATATTGAAGTACTAAGGAAAAAATATAAGATTAATGTTATAGATATATCGAAGTGGGAGATGTGGAATAATCGAGATAACGTATTTAAACAAATTAGTATTATAAGTAATCGCGCTGTTGAAAAAAACAATATACTTTGGTTGGAATTAGTTACATAGGTTATTGATATATTGAATTGGAAATGATAAAAAAATTTATGACGTTAATTTTATCTTTGTGATTTTGCGTTATTGTTATTTATTTATAGTGATGGTATAATATTTATGAAAGCAGTATTATTAATTTTAATGCTGCTTTTCTTTAAGAGGAGATGTTTATATGGCAGAAAAAGATAGAAAACAATTTTTTAATCAATTAGAAGAACACTCAGAAATAAAGTTAAAGGTTTTAATGGAATATGTTAAGATGTGGATGAGAAAAGTAGTCTTAAATCGATATAATAATAATCATAGCTGTTTAATAGTTGATACTTTTGCTGGTGTTGGAAAATATAGTGATGGGAGTTTTGGCTCTCCTTTATTGCTTATAAATGAAGCCATAAATTTTATAGAACAAGCAGAAGGGAATGCAAAAATGCCTATTGGCTCAATAAACCTTATTTTTATAGAAGCAAACGTTAATAATTTTAAGCAACTAAAACAAAATATAGAGGATTTAGTTGGGCAGGAACTAAAAGAAGATATTTTTAATCGAATTGACACTCATGGGAAGTTGCGTATAGCTATTTCAAACGATACACATGAAGATTTTGTAACCAACCTTATTTTGAGTATAGAAAATATAATTCCTACTTTTCTATTTATAGATCCATTTGGTTTTAAACTTCCTTTTGCATTAAATGAAAATTTATTGATGAAATACGATAATGTTGAATTATTAATTAATTTTATGTATGAAGAAGTGGGAAGATTTATAGAGGTTGAAAGTGTGGAGGAGAGCATGAAAACATTATTTGGCGTAGAGGATTTATCTTATATACTGAACCAAGTAAATGGAACAAGTGGCGCAACTAGGCGTGAAACAATAACGAACTTTTATAAAGATAGATTGTTAGAAGTAGGTGCAAATCATACTCTAAATTTCGATATTCAAAAAGCAAACGGAAGATTTAAAATGTGTTTGATTTATGCAACTAAAAATGTTCATGGTTTTGATGCAATGAAGAGTGTTTTAAATAGAATGTCTTCTGACGAGACCACTGATTTTGTATACAGTGTTGATAAAAATAAGGAACAATTAAAACTAATGCTTTATCCTAAAGATGAAATAATTATAAATGAACTATCTGAATATATTTATGATAATTTTAGAGGCGAAGATATTTGTTCAGCCGATTTAAAAACAGAAATAATGAAGCATGATTATATTCCTTCATCGTATTATACAAACGCTATGAAGAAGTTGAATAGAGAAGGTAAAATAGAAAAAGTATATAGAAATGTTGATGAAAAAGTAAGAGCAAATAGTTTCCCGCCAGACAGTTTTGTTAGATTTGTAGATGAAATAGAAGTTGAATTATGATATACTTATTATAGTAAGGTGGTGTGAATATGAATTGTAAAGATAGTATGGAACGTAAAACTTTACTTTATAAAACGGGTGTAGAGTATGGAGATTATACTATTAATCATGTGCAAGGATGTTCGCACGGTTGTTTATATCCTTGTTATGCTTTTATGATGGCAAAGAGATTTGGTAAAGTTAAAAACTATGAAGAATGGCTTGAACCTATAATAGTTAATAATGCAATTGAATTATTAAAAAAAGAATTACCGAAACAGAAGGACAAAATAGAGACTATCCATTTATGTTTTACTACAGACCCATTTATGTATGGATATGACGACATATGTAATTTATCTTTAGAAATTATTGAATTAGTTAGAAAATATGATATACCTATGACGGCTTTGACAAAAGGTGTGTTTCCAAAAGAGTTGACAAATTCTTCTAAAAAGAATAGTTATGGAATAACGTTAATTTCTTTAAATGAGGATTTTAGAGAACAAATGGAACCAGGATCAGCACCATACAGAGACAGAATAAAAAGTTTATATAATCTACATAAAGAGGGTTTTAATACTTGGGTAAGTATAGAACCTTATCCAACACCTAATTTTATTGAACAAAATTTTCTCGAAATATTAGATGCAGTTAAGTTTGTTGATAAAATTATTTTTGGTAGATTACACTATAATAAAAAAGTATCACAGTATAAAGATTATAAAAAATACTACAATGAACTATCTAAGCAAGTAATTAAATTTTGTGAGGAAAATAAAATAGAATATCATATTAAGAATAAAACAATTACTGAGGAAGAAAAGATTGATTTTCAAACTGCATAAGTTATCATTTTCAAATATTCTTCTGCTATATTAATAACAACATTATATAAGTGATGTTGTTTTCTTTTGTTTTTCTATATATAATTAATTTGTTCTAAATTGAAATATTGTTATGATACTAAAAAAATGCTATACTAAATGTATCAAATGGAAAAGAAAAGGTAAAAATCAAAAGTTTTGTAAGCCCTCTTACATGGGTGCCAATTTGAAATCAAACTCTAATTACATATTAGAGTTTTTTTGATATAATATATTTGAGTTATATAAAGTTAGAAATATTGAAGCGCATTTAGAGCGTTATGAAAAAGTATAGGAGGAAACTATGTCAAGTATTGAATATTATGATATGTTTTGTGAAAGCCAACATGATAAATCTTTATATAAGATGTATGTTTATGATGTTGTAAATTCTAGACATATAGAGGAAAAGTTTCATTATAAAAATTTTATTTTAATTAGTTATGTAATGAAAGAAATAAGTATTGTTGAAAAAGCAAGAAACATTAAAATATTATATGATGGAAATGATTTGATTCATCGCGATGTATATAAAAAATTACCAGATGATATTTCTAATATACTTATGGATAATAATTATAAAATAAAAGAAAATCCTCTTATAAAAACAGCTAGTAGAGCTGATATGATTGAACCAATTATACTTGGGGATGCGATTGCATTTACTGTTTATAATAATACGATTACAGACTATGAAGTAGATGCTATTTTTGAAGAGTCTAAAAGGAAACTTAATATTAATTATAATTTTCACAAAATAAGTGGTTGTTACAATACTAATGACTATGTATTAGGTGGGAAGATATTATTTCGGGGATATTGTTTTCAAATTTTATCAGAATATCATAAAACGGATTTAAATAAGCAAAAGAAATTAATTAAAAAAAGAACCTCGTAAAAATACGAGGTTTTGTTATCTAAAATAATACAATAATTAAAAGTACAAACAATACTATTAAAATACACGGATTACATCTTCCAGCAATATTACCCATAATAATCCCTCCCTTGTTATAGGTTATTAAAAAACTACAAAAATGCGTATATAAACAACCTTAATTTTAGAAAAAAATGATATTTAGTCCAAATTATGTGTGTGTTTATAATATGTACAAACATAATCTCCCATGATATAATTAATTTATATTAAAAGATAGGAGAATAATATGAATATAGGAATTGCTACAGATCATCGTGGTGTCAAACAAAAAGAAAAATTAATAAAATATTTAGAGAAAAAGGGCCATACTATATATAACTATGGAACTGATAATGAAGTTTCAGTTGATTATCCTGATTATGCTTTTAAAATAGGCGAAAAGATTAATGAGGGTGAGATTGAAATTGGTGTTTTAATTTGTGGTACTGGCGTTGGGATGTGTATTGCCAGTAATAAAGTTAAAAACATTAGATGTGCCAAAGTTGATAATTTATTAGAGGCCAAATTATCTAGAACACATAATAATGCCAATGTAATAACTTTATCTAGTTATATGAGTTTAACGAGAATGAAAGATATCCTTGATGTTTTTCTGAAAACTAGTTTTAGTGGGGATGAAAGACACGTGAGAAGACTAACAAAGATTGATAATTATTTAAATGAGTATTAAAGCGTTGTTATATATTTTCGTTACTCCAATTGTTATTTGGGCTCTAGATGGTGTTAATATTAATTCTATATTTAAAAAGAATAAGATTTATCAGGCGAGCATATTATATATTATGATTTGTTTGAGCTTGTCTTATCTGGTTGTTAACTTTTTTATGGATTTTTTTAATTATACTAAAATTATTTAGGGTTAGCAGTATTTGTTTGGTTTACTAATGTAATACGGAGGGATACTGTGAATCTTAAAAAAATAATAATAACTACTTTAATCATTGTTTTTATACCATTTTTAATAATAACAATATTTATTCAAGAAGATAAATATGATTTTAAATATGTATCAAATATGAATGTTAGGGTTAAAAGAGATAATGGCAAAGTTGAACATGTTCCTTTTGAAGAATACATTGTTGGTGTTTTAGCCGGTGAGATGCCAGTAAGCTTTAATATGGAAGCCTTAAAAGCTCAAACTGTTGCAGCTAGAAGTTATGTAATGAAGAAAATGGCTTATAATAAGGATAAAGATTATGATGTTGTAGATACTATTATGAATCAGGTTTATTTAGATGAAGAATATTTAAAAACAGCCTGGAAAGAAGATTTTGATCCTAAAATCAAAAAAATAAGACAAGCCGTTAATGCGACTCGTGGTGAATATTTAGAATATAAGGGAAGTGTTGTAGAGGCTTTCTTTTTTTCTACTAGTGTTGGTAAAACCGAAAATAGTGAAGATGTTTTTATTAATAAAGTTCCTTATTTAAGAAGTGTAGATTCTTCTTGGGAAGAAGGTGTTTCACCAGTATTTTATGATTATTTCGATTTTTCAATAGGTGACTTTTGTGCGAAATTGGGTCTTAGTAAAACTTCAAAGATAACTTATAAAATATTAAAAACAACAAGTACTGGCCGGGTAAAAGAAATAATGATTAACGGTAAAGTGTTTTCAGCGGGTGAAGTTGTTACTAATCTCGGACTACGTTCGGCTTTTTTTACAATTGTTCAAAACAACGATAAAATAAAAATAACGACCAAAGGTTATGGACACGGAGTTGGTATGAGTCAGTATGGAGCAGAAGCAATGGCCAGACTTGGATACAGTTATGATGAGATTTTAAAACATTATTATTTGGGTGTTGAAATTAAAAAAATTTAAAAAAGCGAATAAAAAACTTGTTAATGTTCACACTTTAAATAGAGGTGAAATTAATGGAAAAGAGAGTATTAAAAAAGGGTGTTGTTTATGCAGGATATGTTACTGGAATTTTATTAGTTGTCGGTTTGATTTATGTTATAGAAATATCAATTTCTAAAAATATTTTTAAGCCAGAAGATGATGATTATGATTATGTATCCAAAACAATTGTGGAAGAAGAAACACCAGTTGTTAATGTTGAAAAAGTAATTAAGCGTCCCTATATGAACGAAGAAATCAAAATTATTAAAGGTTATTATGATTATTTAGCAGATAATGCGAAGCAAGAAATATCTATTATCTATCATGCGGATACTTATTATCAAAATAGTGGAGTAGACTATGGTGGTGTTGAAAAATTTGATATAATATCAATTTTAGATGGGACAGTCATTGATGTTAAAGAAGACAATTTACTTGGCAAGATTGTTGAAATTAAACACAGTAATGACATGATTAGTGTTTATCAAAGTTTAAGTGAAGTAATGGTTAAAAAAGATGATCCGGTTATTCAAGGACAAATAATTGGGAAAAGTGGTAATTCTAATTTTAGTAAAGATTTAGGTGATCATTTGCATTTTGAATTTATCTACAAAGGACAGGCTGTTAATCCTGAAGAATACTATGAAAAAGGATTAGGTGATTTATAGGGGCAGAGCTCCTTTTTAGGTCTAAAAAACCTTTAATTAACTATAATTAATTAAAGGGGAGTATATATGAATGAGATAATTTTTAATCGTGTTATTATGGAAGCCGATTATATTCTTAAAACAGAAAAAACGATTCGTGAAATAGCAGAAGTTTTTAATGTGTCTAAAAGTACTGTTCATAAAGATTTACAAGAGAGATTACCTATTATTAATAAAAATGATTATAATGAAGTTGATAAAATATTAAAACATCATATTAAGATAAGGCATTTAAGAGGTGGGGAGTCAACCAAAAAAAAGTATTTAAAATTAAGGAAATAACTACCAAATAAAAACAGTCTATGATATAATAATTGAAGGAAATGAGGCGGATAATATGTTTAATATGTTTTCAAAGGATATTGGACTTGATTTAGGTACAGCGAACGTACTTATTCATATTAAAGGCCAAGGTATTGTCTTAAACGAACCAAGTGTTGTTGCAATTGATTCAGAAACAAAAAAACCGCTTGCAGTTGGTAAAGAAGCGAGAGATATGCTTGGTCGTACACCAGGAAAGGTAAAAGCTATTAGACCAATGAAAGATGGAGTTATAGCAGATTTTGAGATTACTGAAATTATGCTTAATCATTTTATCAGAAAAGTAAATGGTCGTAGTTTTTTTTCAAGACCAAGAATTTTAATATGTTGTCCTTCTAATATTACTCAAGTTGAGAAAAATGCTATTAAAGAAGCTGCTGAAAGAACAGGAGCAAAAAAAGTTTTTTTAGAGGACGAGCCTAAGGTAGCTGCAATTGGTGCAGGAATGGATATTTCTAAACCAAGTGGGAATATGGTTATTGATATTGGTGGTGGAACTACTGATATTGCAATTCTTTCTTTAGGGGGAATTGTTACTAATTCTTCAATCAAAATTGCTGGTAATGTTTTTGATGCTGATATTATGAAGTATATTAAAGAAAAGTATAAGTTGTTAATAGGGGATAGAACATCTGAAGAAATCAAGATGACTATTGGTACCGTCTTTCCAAATGATAAAAATGAAAAAATGGAAGTTAGAGGTCGTGACTTAGTAACAGGATTACCTCATACAATAACAATTTGCTCATTAGAGGTTGAAGAGGCTTTAAGAGAAAGTGTTTACATGATTGTTCATACTGCTAAAAATGTATTAGAACAAACACCACCTGAATTATCTGCTGATATTATTGATAAAGGAATTGTGGTTACTGGTGGTGGCGCTTTAATTGAAGGATTTGATCAACTTTTATCTCATGAATTAAAAGTTCCTGTTTTTATTGCTGAAAGTCCACTTACTTGTGTTGTTGAAGGGACAGGCGTTTTGTTAGAAAATATTCATTTGATTGACAAATAAAAGTTAGGTTAAAATAATATAAGTTTAATTTGTAGACTTATATTATTTTTTTTGTTAAAATTAGTATGGTGATATGAATGACTAATGAGAACATCTCATATATATTTTTAATGGTTTTTTCAACTCTACTATTTGTAGCATTTATGATTCCTTTTATTAAAAAGGTTGCTATTCATATTGGAGCTATGGATATTCCAAATGAAAGAAAGGTTCATAAGGTACCGATCCCAAGATTAGGTGGATTAGGTATTTATTTAGGCTTTTTACTTGGATATATGATTTTTGGTGAACCAAGTGAAATTATGAATGCTGTTTTAATCGGTAGTTTCATTATTGTAATAACAGGTGTTGTGGATGATATTAAACCACTTAAATCATCAACTAAGTTTATTGGACAATTGATTGCAGCATGTGTTGTTGTATTTTATGGTAATATTTTATTACAAGACATAAGTGCCTTTGGCTTATACATTCATTTTGGGTTTTTAACTTATCCATTAACAATATTTTTTATTTTAGGATGTATTAATTGCATGAATTTTATTGATGGATTAGATGGTTTAGCTGGTGGAATAAGTTCAATTTACTTTTTAACAATTGGAATTATTGCTGTTATTCAACAAAAAACAGGATTAGATTTTGTTTTAACATTTACTATGTTAGGTTCTACTATAGGATTTTTAGTTCATAACTTCTATCCTGCTAGTATCTTTATGGGAGATAGTGGATCGATGTTTTTAGGTTTTATTATTTCTGTTATAGCACTTTTAGGATTTAAAAACGTTACGATGACATCATTAATTGTCCCCTTGCTTATATTAGCAATTCCCATTCTTGATGTAATTTTTGCAATTTTAAGAAGATTTATTAAAGGTCAAAGTATTTCGACCCCTGATAAATATCATATCCATCATCAATTGTTAAAACGTAATTTAAGTCAACAAACAGTAGTACTTATTATTTATGTAATTAATATTTTGTTTGCGGCAGCATCAATTGTATATATATTAAAATCATCAGTTGGTTATATTATATATGGATTGCTTATTATTATTGTCTTGACGTTTATTTTAAAAACGGATGTGATTATTAGTCACGAAGATTTAAAAGAAAAAATAGTAAATGGGTTAAAATTTAGAAAAAATAAATAAAGGTATAAAAACCTTTTTTTTATTGATACTAAAAATGGTGATATATTATGAGTGATCTTATTGATGTTAAATGGATGGAATTGTTAGATGTATTTATAAGAGCGATGTTATCACTAGTTACACTATTTTTAATAACTAAAATGCTAGGTAAAAAGCAAGTATCTCAATTAAGTTTGTTTGATTATGTGATTGGAATATCAATAGGTAATTTTGCTGCTGAAATGACGATTAATTTGGAGTCCCATTATTTGAATGGAATTTTGGCAGTAGTTGTTTTTGGGGTAATGGCTTACCTTGTATCGTATGCTACTCTTAAGAGCATTAAGTTAAGGCGTTTTTTTATGGGGACACCAACTATTATGATTCAAAATGGTAAGCTGTTAGAAAAAAACATGGTTAAAGTTAAGTTAGATATTAATGATTTATTAGAAGAATGTCGGGGCAAAGGTTATTTTGACATATCTGAAATTGAATACGCAATTATGGAGGTAAATGGAACTTTAAGCATTTTGCCTAAAGGAAAATATAAGCCGTTAGTCATTGGAGATATGAATTTTCCAGTTCAAAAACAAGGATTATGCGCCAATATAATTATTGATGGTAAATTAATGAATAATAATTTAAAGACAGTCCAAAAGAATGAAGAGTGGTTATTAAAAGAACTTAAAAAACAAGGTTATTATAATTATGAGAAAATATTACTGGCAACAGTAGATGTTGATAACAAGCTCGTTGTGTATGAAAGAAATAGGGAAGTGGAACCAAAGGATGTACTAGAGTAATTGTTTTCAAATAGATTTAATTGTCAATGTGAAACAATATATTTCATGTTTTTGTTTACATATTTAAATAGGATATGATATAATATGCCAGTTAGAGGAAGTGTATTTATGAAAAACATTAGAAATATAGCAATAATTGCCCATGTTGACCATGGAAAAACAACATTGGTTGATAAATTATTGCAAAAATCAGGAACATTTAGAGAAAACGAAGTTGTTGGAAAAAGAGTAATGGATTCCAATGATATTGAAAAAGAACGTGGAATTACTATATTATCAAAAACAACAGCGATTAATTATAAAGATTTTAGAATAAATATTTTAGATACTCCAGGTCATGCTGACTTTGGTGGTGAAGTTGAACGTATAATGAATATGGTTGATGGTGTTTTATTAGTTGTTGATGCGTATGAGGGAACAATGCCTCAAACTAGATTTGTATTAAAAAAAGCATTAGAAGCAAAAGTAATACCAATTGTTGTTGTTAATAAAATTGATAAAGATACAGCAAGACCAAAAGAAGTAGTTGATGAAGTTTTAGACCTATTTATTGAATTAGGTGCTGATATAGATCAATTAGACTTCCCGGTAATTTATACTTCAGGATTAGCAGGTACTAGTAGTTTGAGTCCAAATGTGGAAGATCAAGAAGATACTATGAGCCCTGTTTTAGATATGATTATTAATTATATTCCTGCTCCTAGAGTAAGTGAAGGGACATTACAATTTCAACCTGCACTTCTAGACTATAATGATTATGTTGGAAGAATAGGAATTGGTTTAGTTAAAAGGGGAACTATTAAAGTTAATGAAATGGTTTCTTGTGTTAGATTAGATGGAAGTATTAAACAATTTCGTATTCAAAAATTGTTTGGTTTTTTTGGACTTAATCGAATTGAAATAAATGAAGCAAGTGCAGGAGATATTATAGCAGTTGCAGGATTATCAGATATTAGTGTTGGTGAAACTTTATGTAACGTTGGTAAGGAAGAAGCTTTACCACATTTAAGAATCGATGAACCAACTTTACAAATGACTTTTGGAGTTAATAGTAGTCCGTTTAATGGAAAAGACGGTAAATTATTAACAGCCAGAAAAATTGAGGAACGTTTATTTAAACAAACAGAGAGTGATGTAAGTTTACGAGTAGAGCAAAATGATTCAGAGTCTTGGATTGTGTCTGGTCGTGGGGAATTACATTTATCTATATTAATTGAAAATATGCGTCGTGAAGGATTTGAACTAGAAGTATCGAAAC
Source organism: Bacilli bacterium (assembly GCA_041655535.1). Classification (GTDB taxonomy): domain Bacteria; phylum Bacillota_I; class Bacilli_A; order RF39; family UBA660; genus DUPI01. The sequence goes on along the minus strand of JBBAFH010000002.1, from coordinate 172,290 downwards.
CACAAGTTATTATTAAGGAAATAGATGGTAAAAAATGTGAACCTTATGAAGATTTACAAATGGATGTTCCAGAAGATAGTGTTGGAACTGTTATTGAAAATTTAGGAGTTCGTGGGGGAACAATGTCTAACATGATTAATATTAATGGACAAGTTCGTTTAAATTATGTTATTCCGTCACGTGGTCTTATAGGTTTTAGAACCGTATTTATGACAATGACAAAAGGGTATGGAATCTTAAATCATACCTTTAAAGAATATTTACCAATTGAAGTGCATGAAATTGGTGAAAGAAAACTTGGTGTTTTAGTGTCAATGGAAAATGGTAAATCATCAGCTTATGGAATTGGTCAATTAGAAGATCGTGGAAGCATGTTTATTGAACCGGGAACTGAAGTATATGAGGGAATGATTGTTGGTGAATGTAATCGCGAAAATGATTTAGCAGTTAATGTTGTTAAAGGAAAACAATTAACTAATATGCGTGCTTCGGGCAGTGATAAAACAGTCGTTTTAAAACGTCCTCGTCCAGTTACACTTGAATATGCACTAGATTATATAAATAGTGATGAATTAGTTGAGATAACACCTAAAAACATTAGATTAAGAAAGAAAATTTTAAATACTAATGAGAGAAAAAAGTTTGATAGTAGAAAATAGATAGATCGTTAGATCTATCTTTTTATTTCGTTTTCTATTAAAATACTAATGATTTCTGTGAGACTTACAGTATCAAACATTAATAATTGGGGAAACATACTAATAGTTGTGAATCCTGGGATGGTATTTATTTCATTAATGTATATTTGGTTATTGTTCTCGTCAAAGAAAAAGTCAACACGTGAAAAACCACTAGCACCAATACCTAAAAAAGCCTTTTTTGCATATTCCTTAATTAACGAAGAAATATTTTTTGGTAGTTTGGCTGGAATAATAGTTTGTGATGTATCATTTTCGTATTTAGCGTTGTAATCATAAAATTCATTAGCTGGTACAATTTCTCCAATAGTTGATGCAATTAGTTTTTTATGTTCGATAACAGAACACTCTAATTCTTTGGCGTTAATAAACTTTTCAACAACAATAACAACATCGTAATTACTAGCAACTTCAATTGCCTTAGTTAGTTCTTTTTTATTATTAGCTTTAGTTATTCCAATTGATGAACCACCATTAGCAGGTTTAACAATTACTGGAAAATTCAATTGTTTTTTTATTTCTTTTATTGAATAGTTAGGATAAGTAAAAGTCATATATGGTAGTTGGGGGATTTCTAAATAATTAAAAATAATTTTAGCCATTCTTTTATCCATTCCGAGGGCACTGGCTAACGTTTTTGAACCGACATACTTAATGTCAAATAAGTCTAAGAAACCTTGCAATTTGCCATCTTCTCCATTATTACCATGGGTAATTGGAAAGATAATATCGAACTTTGATAAATAAGTGATTATATTGGATATTAAATGAATATTTTCGGATTTTCTCCATGTACCGTTTTTTAAATATGATGGATTATCACTAAAAACATAGAAGCGATTTGATTCATCAATTATAACAGTTGTTAATTCATACTTTTGTTTATCAATGTTTTCGATTATTGTTACAGCTGACAAACATGAAATATAATGTTCTGTTGACCTGCCACCACATAAAAGTAAAACTTTTTTCAAAATATACACCTCGATATAGTATATGAGATTGATATTATAATTAACAATTTATTGACAGTTATAAAATTATAAATTAAAGATATAAAAAAATGTTGTGATATACTTAATATAATAAAGGAGAATATTATGAAGGAAAATAATGATTTAGATATAGAGATTATTGAAGTATCATTTGATAATGAAGTAATTAAATCCATTAAGAAAAAGAAAAGAATCACTCCTTTATCAATTATATTATTATTACTGATAATTTCGATGATCCTTTTTAGTGCATGTTATTTAATATATTCTAGTCCTAAAAGATTATTAATTAAGGGAATGGAAAAAATAACCGGAAATCTTGAGTATTTATATGAGCCATTAATGAGTAATATAAGTATAGACGGAAACAAGACAACTATCGGGGATATATTGTTAGACATTAAATTAAATTCTGAAGAAACAGATAAAAATACACAAATAATTGTTGATAATCTTAATAAAACAAAAATAACCTATGAGTATCAAAATGATTTAACTAATAAAAAAACAATGGTTAATATATTAGGCATTTTAGAAAAAAAAGAATTATTTGATTTAAACTTTTACAGTATTCAAAATAAACAATATTTGTTTTTAAAAAATGTGTATGAAAAATATATTGAAATTGGTACAGTTAAAAATTTAGAAGCAAATGATACAACTAAAACAATTGAAGAAATTAAATATTTAAGTAACTTAATTAAAAAAAGTTTGTTAGAAAATATAAATAAAACAAATATTAGCAGTGAAAAAACAAAAGTTAATATAAATAAAAAAGAATTAAGTGTAAAAAAAGCAACTTTATTTATTACTCCAAAAGATCAAAAAGAATTATATAACAAAGTTATTGATTATATAAATGAAGATGATAGAGCATTAGAAATATTAAAACGATACAATATAGATTTAAAAAAAGAACCAGTTATTGATAAAAGTTCTAAAGATATTATTTTTTCAGTATATTATAAAGATTTAACTAATGAAATTGTGATGATGGAACTAATGACTGGAACAAACGAAAAAATTGTTTATACCGTTGGTAGTGAAGATATAATAGAATTTTTTAGTGACAATAAGGTCGTGTTTAGATTTTCAATTATATTAGAATCTGATAAGTTTATTATAAATGCCAAGTTATCAGACAAAACAATCTTGATGATTAACGGCGAAAAGTTTTTAGAAGATTATATATTTACTTTAAATCTTATTAATACAGATTATACGATAATTGGAAAATTTATATTAAATTATGAAACTATTACCAAAAATATTGAATATACTATTATTAAGGATTTCAATATTAAAGTTGCAAAGCAAGGAAAAGAATTAATTAGTGTAGGTATCGTTGATAGTGCCAAAATAAGTAAAGGTGCGAATATAACTGATAATATTGGTGATACTGTTTTAGTTAGCGAATTAACTGAAAAAGAAATTAGCGATATTATTAAAAAATTAAGTTTAACTATAAATAAACTTATAGAAAAATAAAAAAAGCATAATTTTAATAGATAGTTAACAATATTAGGTATAAATAGAGAAAACACTTGCATATTAATTAGTGATGTGTTATATTAATATTGGTTTAAAAATTATTTCGTTACTTTCCAATTCTTGGAGTCCCAAATAAGTATTAAATCAAATCGAAAAAGGAGGTTACGAAATGGAAAATAAAGAATACAACGATATTACTCTAATCTGTAAAGATTGTGGAAAAGAATTTGTTTGGACATCTGGAGAACAAGCGTTCTATGATGAAAAAGGATTCACAAATCCACCGGCAAGATGCCCAGAAGATCGTGCTAAGAAAAAAGCTGAACGTAATAATAGAAATGATTTCAGAAGAAATGATTCAAACAGTACGTTTGCATACAGAACAGATAAATAATCATATAATATTGAATATTTGAACTCTTATTAATGTAAGAGTTTTTTTGTAAATAAAAATACTTAAAAATTAAGTATTTCTTTTATATTTAGATATATAATAATCACGTAGTTCTTTAAATCTGTTGTAATGAATAATTTCTCTTTGACGCAAAAATGAAAGGGGTGCTAGAACATCCGGATCATTAGTTTCATTCATTAAGTGTTCGTACATCACTCTTGCTCGTTGTTCAGCGGCCATATCGCTCTCTAAGTCCGCCCAATAATCTCCAGTTGCTTCAATATATGCTGAAGTAAAAGGCACACCATTAGTGTCTGTCGGGAATAATGCATGATCATGTTGAGTATAATGACCACCTAGACCTGCTGCTTCAAACTCTTTAATTGAAACATCATCACTTAATTGATAAATCATAGTAGCAATCATCTCAACGTGTGCCATTTCTTCGGTTCCAATGTCAGTTAATAAAGCTTTCCCACGTTCATCAGGCATTGTATATCGTTGATTTAAATACCTTAAAGCAGCTGCTAATTCACCATCTGGTCCTCCATACTGTGCAAACAAGTATCTGGCCATTGCTGGATCCTTACGCTTTATATTAATCGGATATTCAAGTTTTTTTTCATAAATCCACATAATTTACCTCCTATTTATTTTCCCATGGCCAGGGTTTCTTATTCCATGACCAAGGAAATGCAGTTAATGAATCTCCACTAAGTAATAGTGGTCCATATTTTGAATCGTATTCCTTTTTCATATCATTTAACTGAGTTCGATATTGATTAAAAAGATTAAGCATATTTCGATCTTCTGGGTGAACATCCAAATATAAATTTAAATCGATAGTTGCAAAACATAAAGCATCAATATAAGTAAGTAGTTGTGCTTGTTCATTAAGTGGTTGAATTTCATATGGTTTAGATATTTTGTAAGGATCATAAAGGGACGGGAACATATTACCGTGAATAAAACCGGTATAAGGGTCAAACAAATTATTGGTAGTGTTATAATTATTATCACTAATATCTTTATAATAATTACTATTAGGATAATTTTGATAGTTATTCATCTAAATTCCTCCTCGAAATATAGTATGAAATTAAGATATTAGTGTATAGGCTCTAATCTATATTTAAGAAAACAGTAAAAAAGGTTGCTTTTTAAATAATTTTTTGATAACATATTAATACATGGCGATTATGGTGAAGTGGTTAACACGGCGGATTGTGGTTCCGTTATTCGTGGGTTCGATCCCCACTAGTCGCCCCATATAATGAAAAATTGAACACTCATATTATTGAGTGTTCTTTTAATTTTTAATTCATATTAATCTTTTTAATTTGTAGCACACAAAATTTTTATATCAATTAAAATTTTGTTTGATATCATAAAATCTATATTATTTTGATCTTGTTTTCTTTGTTGTCATATCCATAGTTACGACATTTTCAACAATTTTAGTTAAAGAATCTAGATGCATAAGGGATTTTATATCCTTTTTTAGGTAACCATTTAAGTTCATAAAACGTCTATAACCATCAACAGAAGGATTTCTATTTGTCTCTAAATAATACCAACTATCATTATTAGAGTTATAGATAAAATCAATTCCTAATACTATACCTTTTTTAGAACCCCAGAATGTGGATATTTCCTTGCATTGTTCAACTATTGTTTCTGGCAAAGCTAGAGTATCGACATTGATATCATGAAGAGTTAGCATTATTTCGTCATCAGCGTTAAGATTACTTGTTTCTATATTTAATGGAATTACTCTACCTCCACCAGCTGCATTAGAAATAATATTTTTAGAATTAAGATAATAAGGTGAGTTTGGATCGTTTAAATATTCACAAGGGTTAAAAATATCAACTCCAAAGTTTTTAATTCTTTTTTTAGGTGTTTTATCCATTGAGACTAAAAATAATGAAGATAATATATCACCTGTGCAAGTGGTAAATACTCGAATAGAGCTATTAACACCTTCAAAACTCTTGACATATTCTTGAAACACGAATTCACTTTTCAAGTTAATTTGTTTACTTTCAGGTAATTCAAATAATGATATGATTCTTTTTAGTTGTTCTTGATTTTCAATTAAATATTTATCTTCTCCACGATTAGCAGTATTGTTTTTAAAAACAACTGGCAAAAAAACGTTTTTCAAATAATCATCAACTGATAATGTTAAAGGAACTTTAACATTAGGAAAAGTATTATATTCTTCTTCAATTAATCCTTTGGTGATAGATTCCGTACCTAACAAATCAAATAGTTGACCGTCATTATGATAGTCACTCATTTCTGTTATAATTGTAAACCCTAATTTTTGAGCTACTTCATTAAATTTATTCATTATCTCAGATATCCTTAAAGTTAAAGATATGGGCATGGTCTTATTTTTAGAAAAATAATATTCATAAGCCATTTCAACTAATTCTTTTCTTTGTTCTGGAATCAAAAGATAGGTTTTATTTTTTAATCGATATGGAAATTCAGTAACAATGTCATCGGCCAAATCTAAAAAAATTGATGACGATTCTTTTTTATCAGACAAATTATTTTGATGATTTTTAATTTTTTCTGCTATATTCATAAATATCTCCCTATGCTAATATTTGTTCAACTCAATTATATCATTTTAAAACATTATTTCACAATATATATGGTCATTATCGAAAAATGAGTTTGTAATTATATAAAGAATGTTAAGAATCTATTAAATTTTAATGTTAGTATGTTATAATTTGAATAGATACTAAAATGAGGGGGAATTAGAATGAATAGATTTAATGAATTATATGAAGAAAATAAAAAGTTGGATAAAATATTTTGTGATTTATACGACAATAATAGGGACATATTTGAAAAAAATGTATTGGAGTTATTGGTTGAATTAGGTGAGTTAGCAAATGAAACTAGATGTTTTAAGTACTGGTCAAATAAAAGACCTAGTGATAAAAGTATTATATTAGATGAATTTGCCGATTGTATGATTATGGTTTTATACTTTTGTAATATTTTAAAGATTGATTTAAATGAAGAGTTTGGAGAATTAGAAGATAAAAATGTTATTCAACTTTTCATTTATTTGTATCACGAAAGTTCAATGCTGTTAGAAGACTTTACTAAATTAAGAATTAAAAATATACTAGGTAATCTTGTTAAGTTAGGGGATGCCCTTGGGTTTAGTGATGAAGATATTATTAATGGCGGATTACTAAAAATAGAACGCAACAAATTAAGAATAGAAAATGGTTTTTAAATTATAAAGGGAGATGGATTATGAAAACACCACTGAGATTTCAAATAACTGAGTTTGATTGTGGAACAATATCATTATTAAATGCTATTAGTTATTTATTTAACAGGGAAGAGATACCCGCTGAATTAGTTAGAGCAATTAATTTATATACTTTGGATTGTTATGATGAGAAAGGTAATCTAGGTGCAGGCGGGACTAGTCGGCATGCTATTGATTTATTAACACATTGGATTACTAGCTTTGCAAAAAGTAAAAATTTTAATATTGAATGTGAAAGATTTGAAGGTAAAGAGGTTACTTTGGATATATTAAAACAATGTTTAAATAAAAATGGTGTTGTGTTTATCCGTTGTTGGCAAAACTGCGAGCATTATGTAATAATTACAAAGATTGATGATGAGTATGCATATATATTTGATTCTTATTATTTAGACGAAAATTATTACGATAAAGATAAGGAAGTAAAAATAATATTTGATCAACCTTTTTTATATAACCGTGTAGTTACATTAAATAGATTATTTTCTGATACAAAGAAGGATTTCGCTCTTGGTGATGTTGTTAAACGTGAATGTGTTTTAATAACTAAAAAATAAAATAAAAAAGGCCTGAATAATTTCAGGTCTTTTTGCAACAATTAATATCTGTTTTTGTTGCTGAAGTTTCTATTGTTATTACGTTCAGCTTTTTTCTTATCGCGACATTCTTTGCATCTTGCAGGTTCATTTGTGAATCCTTTTTCTTCATAGAATGCTTGTTCGCTTACTGTGAATACAAAATCTGCTCCACAATCTTTACAAACGATTGTTTTATCTTTCTTTTCCATTGAGATACCTCCTTCTTCGAAAATTGTTTATATAAATATTTAAACTCTTCAAACCTTTTCAAATTTGGAAATATTGAAATAAGTAATAAACTCAAATCAATAATATCACAAATTTTGAATATTAGGAATACCTTTTTTGAATTTATTTTAAATAATCAATAATTTTTAAAAGGGTAGAAAGAAGATTGTGAATCTCAATGTTGAGTTCTCATTTGTTTTAAGTGTTCCTCAAAAGCTGGTAGTCCATAATCCTTATTATAATAATCGGAAAATTCATTTAAATGAGCAAGTGCGATTTTCATTGTTAATATTAGATTGTCGTCAGTTACATTGGTTTTTGGATCTACGGCTCCGTGTTCCAACTCTATATTAACACCCGTTATTAAATCTTCAATTGCAAATTTATCAAAAGTAATTCCTAACATTTTAGCAGTATTAAATATTTGTTCTTTACTATACATATTGTACCTCCTGTTTATAATATATATATTTTGAATATTTTGTTATGTGATATAGACCCTTATTTATATTTTTTGGTACAGCGGTGACAACTTTATTTTGTTTAATACTGTTTGGACTTGGTGAATTAATTGAATCAATTAAAACTAATAATGATCTATTAAGGAATATCCAAGAAGAACTTGAATAAAAGTAAAATTAAAAGGATTGTCACCTGTTCAGTACAGATTACAATCCTCTACTTAATAACTAATTTTAAAATGTCCAACTTTTGGGGTTCATTTCAGTTTCATCTGTTTTTTATTTACTATTTTGTCTATACTAATTTTAGGTGATAAAATGAAATCAATATGGATGAAAGATTATGTTAATAAAAATTTACCAACAATTGAAAAAGATACGGAAACACCAGTTTTAATAATTGGGGGAGGAATTGCTGGATTAATGTGTGCTTATAACTTAATGAAAAACAACATTAATTTTATTTTGGTTGATGGTCGTAAAATCGCACAAGGTGTTAGCTCAAAAACAACGGCTCAAGTAAGTATTGCTCATGATAAATTATATGATGAAATAAAAAAGAAGCATAGCAAAGAAAAATCAATATTATATTTAAAAAATCAAATAGAAGGTCTTAGCATAATTAATCAGATTATAAGGGATGAAAAAATAGAATGTGATTATAAAGAGGAGAATACTATATTATGTTCTAACGAAGAAAAAAATAAAGAAACTTTAATTGCTCAACATGAACTTATAAAAAAATATAGTGAAGTCGAAATGGCTGATTCATCAAACTCTATTTTCAAATATAAACAAGGTCTTGAATTTAAAAAACAATTTATTTTTAATCCAATGAAATACATGATGGGAATAATCGATATTTTACTAAATAAAAAATCAAACCTATTTGAAAATTCATTAGTAACTAAAATTGAAAAAAAAGAAAATGGTTATGAAGTAATGATTAATGAAAAATATAAAATAAAAACCCCAAAAATTGTGATGGCTTGTCATTATCCAATTTTAAATCCTGACAATTTATACTTTACAAAAATATATCAAAGTAAATCTTATGTAATAGCTTTTGAAACCAAATTAAAAATTTCTGCAAATTATATTTCACTTGACCCTCCATATTTTTATATCCGAACATATGATGATAAAACTTTAATAATCGGAGGTGGAGATCACTACACTGGAGTTGATATTGACATTAATAGAAGATATCGACTTCTAATTGACAAGATATATAGTTTAGATAAGGATGCGAAGATAAAGTACAAATGGTTTACAGAGGATTGTATGCCAATTGATTCGCTACCGTTTATCGGGAAATATTCCAATAAAAATCCTGATATAATCATCGTCACTGGCTTTCAAAAATGGGGATTTACCAATAGCCATATTGCTGCTAAAAATGTTGTTGATATGATTATTGATGACAATTACGAAACAATATGTAAACCTAAACGGTTTACATTGATAAAAGATTTGAAATCAACAATTAGAATGGTTGGACATAGTGTTGACGGATTACTACTTAGCAAATTATTTGTTTCAAAATATAAATTAAATGAAATAAAAATTGGAAGTGGTAAGGCTATGCGTTTTAACGGGATTAATGTACTAGTTTACAGGGATAGTAAAGATGATTATGTATTTTTGAAAAACAAATGTACACATCTTGGTTGTTCACTAATTTGGAATGATGTGGATAAATTGTGGGAGTCAAAATGCCATGGTTCTATTTTTGATAAATACGGGAAGGTAGTTTACGGACCTGCTATAAGAGATTTAGAGAAACTTAGTTTTTGAAAATTAAGTTCTTTTTATTTGCAAAATAAAAGTGATATAATATAAATGTATGGAGGATGATAAAGTGGACCTAAAGGAAATAAAAATAATTGGTATTGCTGGAAGTTTGAGAAAAGGATCTTACAATAGAGGTGCTTTAGTGGCTGCTCAAGGATTATTGCCAGAATGTAGTAGTTTAGAGATAGTTGATATAAAGGATTTACCGCTTTTTAATGAAGATGTCGAAAGTATTGGAATTCCTGACGAAGTTGTCAAATTTAAAAACAAACTAGAAATGGCTGATGCAATTTTAATTGTAACACCCGAATATAATTATTCAATTCCTGGTGTCCTAAAAAATGCTCTTGATTGGGCATCCAGAGGAGAGGTGTTACCTCTATCTAAAAAACCACTAGTAATTATGAGCGCATCTATGAGTGTTTTAGGCGGAGCGAGAGCGCAATATCATCTTCGTCAAGTATGTGTTAGCTTGGATGCGCTTGTTCTTAATAAACCAGAAATTTTTATTATGAAAGCTCATGAAAAATTTGATAAAGAAGGTAATTTAACTGACGAATACACTAAAAATTCTATTTCTATGTTGATAAAAGAATTGGTTAATACTGCTAGAAAAAACAAATAAAGTAAGCGGAGAAACAGATAAATATGTATGTATTTATTTTTTTGTGGGATTGGCTTTTTAAGTGAAATATGGTAATATAAATGTATTATAGTAAAGGGAGTACAGTAATGAGTAAAGATCGACGTGACGGGAAATATATTAAGCCAGTTAGTTCAATACATGCAATAATGCCTTATTTAATGCCAAACAGAACTGAAGCAGAAGTCTATTTGCAAGATACAATTGATGTTACTGAATTAAAAAAATATTTAGAAAGAAAGAATAAAAAGATTGAAGATTATAAAATCACCATATTTCATGCTTTTGTTACTGCTATTGGTAAAACAATATATAATCGACCAGCATTAAATAGATTTATAGCTGGTAAGAGAATGTATCAAAAAAATGACATAACAGTGTCATTTGTTGCTAAAAATAAATTTTCAGATGATGCTGAAGAAAGATTGTTAGTTTTAAAAGTCAAAGAAAACATGAAACTAGATGATGTATCCAAAAAAATATATGAAGACGTAGCTAAAGTAAGAAAAGAAGGTGGAAATTCAATTGATGACATCTTAAAACTTATTGCTAAATTTCCAAGATTTATTATATCGATAATTCTATGGATATTTAGAAAATTAGATTTTTATGATTTAGTTCCTTCTTCTGTTATTAATGGAGACCCTAATTATACGACAGTTTTGATTTCGAACTTAGGTAGTATAAAATCAAATCCGTGTTACCATCATTTGAATAATTATGGTACAAATTCAATACTCGTGACAATTGGTGAAATAAGGGAAAGAAACGTTTTAGACAATAACGGTAATGTTATAAAAAAGGATGTTGTTGAAGTGGGGATTACACTTGATGAGCGTATTAGTGATGGATTTTATTTTGCCAAGTCATTTAAATTAATTAAACATATTATTGAAAATCCCAAATTATTGGAAGAAGAAGTAAACAAGGCGGTAGAGTATGAAAAATAAAGAAGTAAAACTAACGGTTAAAACACCATGGTATGATTCTTATGGTGATAATCTTAAAAATTTAGAATATAAATATTGTTCATTATATGATGCTATTTATGAAACGAGCCAAAAACATCCAAGTATTGTTGCTTATAATTATTTTGGTATTGAAAAAACATACAAGGAGTTTATTGAGGAAATTATTGAATGCGCTCGTTCTTTTAAGTCCATTGGTATTAAAGAAAAAGATGTTGTAACCATTTGTATGCCAAACACTCCAGAAGGGGTAATTGCTTTTTATGCAATTAATATGATTGGGGCAATTGCTAACATGGTTCATCCTTTATCTAGTGAAAATGAAATTAAGTATTATTTAAATGTTTCTGATAGTGTCGCACTTATTGCAATTGATATAGCGTGGGATAAGATCGAAAAAATCATAAATGAAACAAAGGTTAAAAAGACAATTATTGTATCAGTAAAAGATTCAATGCCTACTGCTTTAGGTCTTGCATACTATATTACTCAAGGTCGTAAGATAAAAAGACCAGAAGCTAATGGAAAGATCTTATATTGGAAAGATTTTATTAATATTGGTAAAAATTATCTGCAAGACTGTAATGCTCATTCAAAAGGAGATGCAACAGCGGCAATTTTATATAGTGGTGGAACAACTGGAACACCTAAGGGAATTGTATTAGCTAATCTTAACTTTAATGCTTTAGCACTACAAGGTATTAATGCTTGTGGTGGTTTAGAGCCTGGTGATTCAATTTTAGCTATTATGCCTATTTTTCATGGTTTTGGACTTGGAATTTGTATTCATACTATAATGTATCTTGGTGGTAAAGCAATTTTACAGCCACAATTTAGTGCGAAAACATTTGATAAATTATTAACTAAGTATAGACCAAATATTATTGCTGGAGTTCCGACTCTTTACGAAGCATTACTTAAAAACAAAAGAATGGAAAATGTTGATTTATCATTTTTGAAAATAGTTATTTCAGGGGGAGACTCTTTATCAATAAGTCTAAAGAAAAAAGTTGATACTTTCTTAAAAGAACATAATGCTACTGTTCAAGTTCGTGAAGGTTATGGATTAACAGAATGTGTAACCGGAACTTGTTTAATTCCAGAAAATGAATACCGTGAAGGAAGTATCGGAATTCCTTATCCTGATACTTATTATAAAATTGTAAAACCAAATACCCACACGGAGGTTGAGTATGGGGTTGATGGTGAGATTTGTTTATCTGGTTTAACTGTGATGTCTGAATACTTGAAAGAACCAAAGGAAACTGCGCATACTTTACAATTGCACGAAGATGGAATGACTTGGTTGCACACTGGTGATTTAGGATGCATGGATAAAGATGGTTGGGTTTATTTTAAACAAAGACTTAAAAGAATGATTATTTCATCTGGATATAGTATTTATCCTCAATATATTGAAAATATTATTGATAGTCACCCTGATGTTTTGATGTCAACTGTTATTGGTATTGATCATCCTTATAAAGTTCAAGTAATTAAAGCGTTCGTTGTTCTTAAAAATGATGTTGAACTAACAGATAAAATTAAAGATAGCATTTATAAACATTGTGAAAAGAATATTGCATCTTATTCGATGCCATCTGAATTTGAATATCGTGATTCTTTACCAAAAACATTAGTTGGTAAAGTGGCATATACAAAATTGATTGAAGAGGAAAATCAAAAAAAAAGAAATAGTTAAAAGTTATTTCTTTTTTATTGTAAATAAGTAATCAAAAATTTTATTAAAAATCAGAAACTAATAATATAGATATATATTTAATTGTTTTTTCTTGGTATACTAATTATAGAGGTGTTATTAATGTCCAAAAAATATAAAACAAATATTGAACTCCAAGTATTAGAAGATAGTCCATTATTGGAGTTTTTATATGTATCAATAAAAGGAAAATCTAAAAACAATATTAAATCATTATTAGGTAGAGGAAATATTTTGATTAATAATAAAATTGTAAAAAGCTTTGATTATCCTCTTAAAAAAGGTCAAATTGTTATGATTAAGATGGCTCAAATAAGTGATGGTTATGATAATAGTTTAGATATAATTTATGAAGATGATGATTTAGTTGTTATAAATAAAAGCGCTGGTTTATTGTCTGTTTCTACAACTAACGAAAAAATAAATACGGCTTATAAGATGGTAATGGAGTATGTGAAAAAACAAAATCCGAGACTGAAATTATTTGTTGTTCATCGATTAGATCGTGAAACATCAGGAATATTAATGTTTGCAAAAAAAGAAAATGTTAAAATACAGCTTCAAGAAAATTGGAATGAATTAATAAAAAAACGTAGTTATATCGGAATTGTTGAAGGTAACGTTTTAAAAGAAAAAGATACTATTAGATCATGGTTAAAGGAGAGTAAAACAATGGTTGTTTATTCAAGTCATAAAAAAGATGATGGTAAAGAGGCAATCACACATTATGAAAAATTAAAAAACAATAGTGAATATAGTTTACTTAGATTAGAACTTGAAACAGGTCGTAAGAATCAAATTCGTGTTCATATGAAAGATATTGGTCATAGTATTGTTGGTGATAAAAAATATAGTTCAACTACCAACCCATTAAAAAGACTTGGTCTTCACGCCCACATCCTAGAACTTGAACATCCAATAACTAAAAAAACAATGGTTTTTGAAGCAGAAATTCCTGCATTATTTTTAAAAATGTTTAAATGAAAATATATAAAATTTCAGATTATAGTTAAGAAGTGATACAATTTTATTGTTGAATAGGAGAATAAAAATATGAAAAATGAAAAATTATGGTATAAAGAAGATGCTAAAAAAGTTTTGTCTCTTTTAGAAAGTAACGAGGAGGGATTATCTACTTTTGAAGTAAACAAAAGATTAGAAAAATACGGTGCTAATACATTACCTAAAGCTAAAACAAAAACAATTTTTAGGATTTTTCTTGAACAATTTATGAATCCTATTACATATATTTTAATTATTACTATTATTTTGTCATTTATGATTGGCGAAAACTTAGACGCAATTTTTATAATGGCAGTTATTTTAACTGATGCAATATTTGGAACTTACCAAGAATGGAAAGCAAATAAAAACGCTGTTAGTCTTCATAATTTAATTAAAGTAACAACTAAAGTGCTAAGAAATAATCAAGAACATGAAATTGATTCGGAATATTTAGTTGTTGGAGATAAAGTTATTATAGAACCAGGAAATAAAATATCTGCTGATTTAAGAATAATCGATTGTTATAATTTGAAAATTGATGAATCATTTTTAACTGGTGAATCACTTGCTTCTGAAAAAATAAGTACAACCATTAATGAAGATGTTGGTATCGCTGATCGTGAAAACATGGCTTATGCTGGAAGTTCTGTAATTAGTGGCCGTGGTCATGGAGTAGTTACTGAAATAGGGCATAATACAGAAATAGGAAAGATTGCTTCTAAAGTACTTTTATCTGATGAAACAAAGTCACCGCTTATTATTAGAATGGAAAAATTTACTCAACAAATAGGTGTTGTTACGGCAATTTCGGCAATTGTTATTGGTCTTATTTTGTATTATAAGGGATATGTAGCAAGAGAAATATTTTTTACTGTTGTTGCCTTATCAGTATCTGCAATACCAGAAGGTCTCCCTCTAGCACTTACTCTGTCATTGTCAATTGCTTCTTCTAGAATGGCCAAAAAAAATGTTATTGTTAAAAAACTAAATTCGGTAGAAAGCTTAGGTAGTTGTACAGTCATTGCTAGTGATAAAACCGGGACTTTGACACTTAACGAACAAACAGCAAAGGTTATTATACTACCAGATGATGTAACATTTGATGTCGAAGGTGTTGGTTATAATAATGAAGGTGGCATAAGTGGCAATAAAAATAAAATTAGTTTTGCTAAAAGAATTGCTGAACTAGGGCTATTAAATAATGAGGCAGAATTAAAACTTGTTGATGGAAATTGGACTAATCACGGAGATTCTATTGACGTTGCATTTTTAGCAATGGCTTATAAGCTTGATGTTGAAGAGAGTTTGAGAAAAAACATAGTTGGTGAAATACCTTATGAATCTGAAAATAAATTCTCAGCCGTTTTTTATAAAGAGAACGATAATATTTATTGTACTGCTAAAGGTTCAGTTGAAAAAATCGCATCGTTTTGCAAAACAATGGATATTAATGGTTTACAAGTAGGTTTGGACTTTGAAAAAATAAAAGCCCAAAACGAAAAACTCGCAAGTCTTGGTTATCGAGTAATAGCTCTGGCTAAAGGAAATAAAAAGGATTTTGTTTTAAGAGAAGGATATGAAGAAGTTGATTTGCCGGAACTAACATTTGTTGGGTTAGTGGGGTTTATAGATCCGATTCGTAAAGAGGCAGTTTCATCAATTGAACAATGTCATAATGCCGGTATTAAGGTGGTTATGATTACTGGCGATCATCCACTTACAGCGTTTGCGATTGCTAAAGAACTTGGTATTGTCACTAGTTACGAAGAAGTTGCAAAAGGTAGTGATATAGAATTATATTTAACAAAAGGTCATAATGAATTTGATAAATATGTAAAAAATAAAAAGGTTTTTACAAGAGTAACACCTTTACAAAAACTAGAGATAGTTGAATCATATAAACGAATGGGTGAATTTATTGCCGTTACAGGTGATGGAGTAAATGATGCACCAGCAATTAAAGCTGCTAATATTGGTATTGCAGTTGGTAGTGGAACTGATGTTGCTAAAGAGACTAGTTCGATGATTATTGCTGATGATAATTTCTTGTCAATTGTGTCAGGGGTTAAAGAAGGACGTGTTGCTTACAGCAATGTTAGAAAGGTTATTTATATGCTTCTTTCTTGTGGTATTGCTGAGGTATTATTTGTTATTATGTCAATATTATTTAATTTACCTATGCCGTTAGTTGCTGTTCAGTTATTATGGCTTAATTTAGTAACAGACGGAATACAAGATGCAGCTCTATCGTTTGAAAAAGCTGAAGATGGAATCATGAATGAAAGTCCGAGACCTCCAAAAGAATCGATATTTAATCGTCAATTGATGGAAGAAACCTTACTGGCGTCATTCACAATTGGTATAATAGTATTTGCTTTTTGGTATTACTTAATTAATAATTTAAATATGGAAATCCATTTAGCGCGTAGTTATATTCTTCTATTAATGGTATTTATTCAAAACGTTCATGTTTTTAACTGCCGAAGTGAAAAAACATCAATTTTTAAACTTCATTTCAAGAGCAATCCATTTATATATGTTGGTATTGCTGCTACTTTATTATTGCATATAATTGTTACAGAAACATTTTTAAGTCAATTTTTAAAGATTTCTCCAATACCTTTTAGTGATATAAAATATATTTTCCTATTGGCACTTCCTATTTTGCTAGTGATGGAATTATACAAGAAATTTCGTAAAAACATTAAATAATCAGGCGGTGAAAATTATGAAACATGAAGAATTAAAAGATTTAATGATAACGGATTGTTGTTTAATTAATTCTGGAAGTGATTCGCTTATCTTTGAATTGAAAAATGGTTCTATATTAAAAATGTTTAATAGAAATGGGATTCAATCATCAAAATATATTAAAAATCCTAATAATTATATATTTGTTAAAGAATTAAAAGTAAAAATGGCATATAACTTCCAGAAATTTAATGAAGTAATTATTCCAGAAACAATAGTTTATGATAACAATGATTTTATGGGTTATACAATGAAAAAAAACAATGATAAAACCTTTATTGAAATTTTTAATGAATCTTATGAAAATCAAACTATTGAAACAATATCCAATTATTTTTATAAATTAGAAAAAATTGTTAAAAAAGGTAACGAGCAAGGCATTGTATTTCCTGATTTGCTAACTTACGGTAATGTCAGGTATAATCATAAAACAGATGATATAATATTACTTGATTATGATGGTTTTCAAATAAAAAATCTTCCGACTTGGGACATGTGTAGTTTACTTCATCCTAAAATCAACCAGTGCTTATTTCACAAAAAATATTTGAAACAGAATAGATTTACTAACAATATTGATAAACTATCAATTGCAGTAGGATTTCTGCTGTTTGCTACTAATTTCAATATTGCTAATCATTATTCCAAAATAGATAAATCTAGAGAAATTAATTTAATATTAGATTTTATTGGATTAGATGATAATAGTGTTAGGTATAAAATACTAAAATTGTTTAATAATAAAGAAGATAATGAGTATTTAGAAGAAGATTTACTTAGAATCGCCGATATGTATCGTTTGGAACAACATAATGAAATACCAAAATATCGTAAATTTGTTAAAAAAAGGTAAAAGTGGTTATTATGGCCACTTTTTATATCTAATTTCAACAACTTTTAAATAATAAACGATTTTACTTGTATAAAAATTTAAAATAGATTATAATTAACGGTTGGAAAGAGGAAGTATATGAATAATAAAAAATTTAATGAACTTGGGTTATCTGATAATGTATTAAAATCAATTGATAAACTGGGTTTTGATACACCAAGCAAAATACAAGAAGCAATCATTCCTTTAATTATGGAGGGTAATGATGTCATTGGACAAGCACAAACGGGAACAGGTAAAACATTAGCATTTGCAACTAGTATTTTATCTAAAATTAATGTTAAAACTAATTTTGTTAAAGCAATTATTTTAACCCCAACACGTGAACTTGCGCTACAAGTTAGTGAAGAGTTTCAAACTTTAAATACATCGAGCAAATTTGATGTATTAGCAGTCTATGGAGGATCTAGTATAGAAACTCAAATTAGAAGTTTAAAGAAAGGTACCGATATAGTAGTTGGAACACCAGGAAGAGTAATGGATTTAATTAAACGTCGTGTTTTAAATATCCAAGACTTAGAATTTTTTGTTTTAGACGAAGCAGATGAAATGTTGAATATGGGTTTCTTGGAAGACATAGAATTTATTTTTAATAAAACTAATGCCAATAAACAAGTATTGCTATTTTCAGCAACTATGCCAAAAGCCATTCAAAAATTGGCAGAACAATATATGAAAGCGGATTATCGTTTTATTTCAATTAAAGCTGATAGTAAAACATCAATCAATGTTAAGCAATATTATTATTTGGTTACTGAAAAAACGAGATTAGAAGCACTATGTCGTGTTTTAGATTTAAAATCAGCAGCCTTAGGTATTATTTTTTGTCAAACTAAAAGGGATGTTGATCGCTTAGTTACGGAGTTGTCAAAAAGAAATTACAATGTGGAAGCAATGCATGGTGATATTGCTCAGAGCATGAGAATTCAAACTCTTGAACGTTTTAAAATGGGAGCATTTAATTATTTGATTGCAACTGATGTGGCAGCTCGTGGTATTCATGTTGATAATATCGATTGTGTTATTAATTATAATTTACCACAAGATGTTGAATCTTATATACACCGTATTGGTCGTACAGGACGTGCTAATAAAGAAGGGGAAGCTATAACATTAGCTAATCCAAGAGAAGTTCGTTTTTTAAATGAAATTGAAAGAGTTGCAAACTGTAAAATTGGTAAACAAGAATTACCAAAAAGCAATGACATTTTTGAGGCTAAATACCAAAATATTTTAAATAAAGTAACTGAAGTAATTGATAATAAAGAACATGCAGAATATATAAAATATGTTACTGATATGAATAAAGATGATTTGATGAAATTTTCTGCAGGACTATTAAGGGTTATGTTTCAAAAGGAATTAGGATCAGACTTTAATAAAGATTTACAAGTTGTCGAAAGAATCAGTAAGTCGAATTCAAATTCTACACGAGTATTTTTAACAATTGGTAAGATGGATAATTTAAAAAGAGGAACTTTACTTGACTTCTTAAAAGATACAACTAAAGTTGATAAGGATAACTTTACAAATATTGAAATATTAACAAAGTTTACATTTATGGATGTTAGCAATGATGTTGTTGATGAAGTAATAAAAAAAATATATAATAAAAGATTAAATGACAGAGTTATAAGAGCTGAAAAAGCTAAAAAAAGATAAGATAAGGAACACCAAAAGTGTTCTTTTTATTTTTCTTGTTTAAGTTTTTAGTTAATGGTATCATTTATATGAGAGGTGATTATATGTATGATGTAATTGTTATTGGAGGAGGACCATCTGGAATGATGGCTTCAATAATGGCTGCTACTAATAATAAAAATGTCTTACTTTTAGAAAAAAACAATAAGTTGGGCAAGAAAATGCTTATTACTGGAGGTGGTCGCTGTAATGTTACTAATTTAAAAAAATTATCGGATTTTTATAAAGAATTACCTGTAAATCACCATTTCTTAAAATATTCTTTAAATACATTTGGACCTAAACAAATATATGATTACTTTATTTCATTAGGAGTCGAATTAAAGACTGAGGATAATGATCGTGTTTTTCCAGCAGGAGATGATTCGTCATTCATTGTTGATGCTTTAATTAACGAATTAGAAAAAACAGGAGTTTCTATAAAATATAATGCCGTTGTAACAGATATTAATAAGTCTAATGATTGTTATATAATTAACACTAATGAAAGTTCTTTTGAAACAAAAAATGTTGTTATTGCTACGGGTTCTAAAAGTTTTCCTAAAACCGGTTCTAGTGGTGATGGTTATAAGTTTGCAAGCAAGTTTAATCAACCAATAACTTCATTATATCCGTCACAATCCCCACTTAGTTTAAAAGAACCTTTTCCATTATCGGGGATAACAATTGATGATGTTGAAATAAAATTAAATGGAATAAACAAAAGAGGTTCATTATTATTCACTCATAATGGTATTAGTGGTCCTTCAGTTTATAAAATAAGTGAATATGTTTATAAAGAATTCCAAAAAAAAGGTGATGTTGTTGTAACGATAAATTTTTTGCCCAATTTGAATTATGATAAGCTTGTGGATTTACTTAATTCATACAATCCGAAGAAAGAAATCAAAACTTTTGTTAGAGATTTATTACCCGCTAGATTAGCGGATTATCTTATTTTGATTAGTGGAATTGATGCGATAAATAAAATTGCTGTTATTTCTAACAAAAACAAAAATAAATTAGTTTCTAATATGATTAATTTAGAAGTAGATGTGGCTAATCGATTTTCAATTGAAACTAGTGTTGTTACTGGTGGAGGAATTGATATTAAATATATTAACAATAAAACAATGGAATCTATTATCAATCCTGGACTTTATTTTACAGGGGAACTTTTAGATTTACATGGATCAACTGGTGGATACAACATTACTATCGCACTTTCAACAGGTTATATTGCTGGTATTAGTATTGATAATAATCATCAATAATTATTGTATAAAAAAACTATTTATGGTATTATTTATGTAGAAGAAATAAAGAGAGGTTGATTTTATGAGAATACCTAAACTTGATAAGGAAGTAAAAATTTATTTAGTGATAGTGTTGATAATATATATGTTTATTAATTTTTTACCTCAGATATCAGCGCTTTTAAAAGATTTTAAACTTTGGTAAAAGATACCTAAAAATGGATGTGTTAAGATGGATTATAGAGTAAATATTGATGAGTTTGAAGGTCCTTTAGATCTTCTTCTTCATTTGATTAAACAAAGTGATATTGATATATGGAATATAAGTATTGATGAAATAACTAATCAGTATTTAAGCTATATAAATGAGATGGAAAAGATGAATTTAAATATTGCTAGTGAATATTTAGTTATGGCTGCCGAACTTATTGAAATGAAGTCTTCAAGTTTATTGCCAAGCCGCAAGTCTGAAAATGATGATGAATATGAGGAAGACCCAAGAACAGAATTAATTAATAAGTTATTATTATATAAGCAATATAAGGAAGTTACTGGAGTATTAAAGGAACTAGAAGAAAATCGTCGTTTAATGCATAGTAAGGAACCGAGTGATTTGAAAAAATTTATGCCTGAGGATGTTGAAGAAGTTCCGCTTGACGTAAATCTTGATGATTTAGTAAATGCTTTTAATATATTTTTGGAAAGATTAGAAGATGAAAAACCGCTCAACACTAAAATCACTCAAAAGGAGTATTCTGTTTCTATAAGAAGTGGTGAAATAAAAAGCATTTTAAAGATTAAGAAAAAGGTTGAATTTAATGAATTGTTTGAAGAATTTAACAAAGAATATCTTATCGTAACATTTTTATCGATTTTAGAACTATCAAAAAAGCAATATTTAAATATTGTTCAAGAGCAAAATTTTCAAAGGATTTATTTAACAGTAAAGGAAAGTGATTAGTTTGAATTTATTAGCTGCCTTAGAGGGATTATTATTTTTATGTGGTGATGATGGACTTCCATGTGATGAAATAGCTACTATTTTAGAAGTTGAAAAAACGAAAATTGAAGAATTAACTAATCAATTACAAGAATGTTATCAAAATGACGGTAGAGGTCTTCAATTAGAAAAATATGGAGAAGTTTATAAACTTGTAACAAAGAGTCAATATAATATTTTTTATGAGAGATTGGTAGAGATTGATGAAAATAAACCATTAACAACAGCATCTTTAGAAGTGCTTGCTATTGTTGCATATAATGAGCCAGTTACTAGAAGTATGATTGATGAGATTAGAGGTGTTTCTAGTAGTCATATGGTTAGAAAGCTTTTGAATAAAGAATTAATTTGTGAAATTGGTCGCTCTGATTTACCGGGTCGTCCATATTTATATAAAACTACAAATAAGTTTTTAGATGCCTTTGGTATAAAAAGTCTTGATGAATTACCTAAAATAGAACAAACTGTGGAAGTTGAAACAATAGAGACTGACTTATTTAAATCTAAATATGTTGAAACTGAACAAAAATAAAAAAATATTATACAAGTTATCTCAAATTATGATATAATTTGTATGGATTTGCGAGAGTGGCGGAATGGTAGACGCGAAGGTCTCAAACACCTTTGGTAGCAATACTGTGTGAGTTCAAGTCTCATCTCTCGCACCATTATGAAATTAAGCCTCTACTTATAGTAGGGGTTTTATTGTGGAAAAATATATTTAATAATGTCTAAAAACGTTAAATCTATAAAATATTCTTTTTTTTTTCGTGTTTTTAAGTTATACTATATATAGAATAGTAGGGAAAAGGGGTCGATTGAATGATTTTAAGAAAACCGTATGCATTTTTTATCAAACAATTTAAAATGATTCATTTTGTTTTAACGCTCCTTATTTCCTTTTTAGTATATCGTACAACGCTTGTAATTAGTTTCTTTTCTGAATACTTAAGTTCATCACTAGTTTCAGTTGATCCAACAGCAGTTGATAGATTGTTCAGTTCAGAAGTATATGCTGCGATTTTTACGATAATAGTTGCTTCAATTTTATTGTTGTGGATATTAATTGTAAAGAAAAAACCATTTCTATTTTATATTGTTAATATTGCTATTATTGCTGCCGTTTTATTTATCTTTAATTTTGCATCATCAGTTATTAATGATTTGATTTTTCAAACGGTTCATTTAAGGACAATAAGATTGGCTCGAGATTTATTACTTATATCTGTTGTTGGTCAGTTATTTTCTTTAATTAAAGTTTTTATTTACGCCACGGGGTTTGATATTAAAAAATTTGATTTTGGTCAAGATTTAAGTGACTTACAAATCGAAGAAGAAGATAATGAAGAGTTTGAATTTGAAATAAATGTTGATACTAATAAGGCTCATCGTCACGTTAGAAGAAGGGTTAGGTTTTCTAAATATATTTATGTTGAAAACAAATTTTTAATAAATATTGGTTTATTGTTATTGGTAGCAATAATTTTTTTCGTTGTATACTTCAATCAAAATATTTATAATAAAGTTTATAAAGAAAATAATGCATTTCTTACAAGTGAATTTAACATTCAAATTAATAATAGTTATATTACTAAAAAAAATCACAAGAATAAAAATGTTAGCCATTATAAAATGTCGTTTGTTGCTGTTGAAATCCAACTTATGAAACATGGTGTTAAAAACATCAAATTAGATGCTGCTAGATGTCAATTGATAGTTAATAATAAAAGTTATTACCACCAGTTTGGTGTTAATGAATTGGTGCCTGATCTTGGTCCTGCTTATGGTAATGAAAACATTCCGAGTCAATTTACTAGATATTTATTAATATACGAAGTTCCTGAAAAATATTTAGAAGATGGAGAAATTCAATTTAAGTATCTTGATAATTTCGGATTTGAGAACGGAAGATGGCAACCAAGATTTGTGCATGTAGACCTTAGCCCGAGAAATTTGGACAAAATAGTTAAAATAAATAATTTTAAACTTGGTGATGAATTGTTATTTACAGAAAGTATATTAGGTGACACATCATTTAAATTAAACACTGTAAATATATCTAAAGAATATAAACTCAATTATCAATTCTGTGCTAAAAAAGATGAATGTTATGATTCTGTTGAGTATCTAAAATCTGATATTTATAATCAGTATGATAAAACAATAATGGAAATTAACGGAGTTATTAATTTCGATAATAAACTGGCAATAACACCAATCGTAGATATTTATGAATTTATTGAAAAATTTGGAACAATTAGTTATAAAATAAATGATCAATTAAAAGAACATAAGGTTGAGATAAAACAAGTAAAACCATTAAAATTTAGGAAAGCTAATAATTATTATATCGAAGTATTAGGAGAGGTTGAAAAGGCTTCTGAAATTTATCTGAATTTTAATATTAGAGATATGAAATATATTTATCGACTTAAATAATGTAAAGTGTATACTTAAAAATGAAAAAACAACAAAATTATGTTATAATTAATAATGAGAGGATGGTAATGGTGACAAAATATTATGTGTTAATTCTAATGATGTTTTTATTCATCTTATATCCTTCTAATGCAAATGCTGAGATATATACTTGTGATTACAAAGAGAAAGCAAGACTCACATCAATTGCATCAAATGTTACTATTAGTGTTGACTATAATGAAAGTAATAATCAAGTAGAATTTATTACAACTTTGACCAATCTTCACCCTGACATATACATAAAAGATATTGTTAAAGGTGTTGAGTATAGATATAATGCTAATGCATCTAATCCTAAAGAGTTGAAAATCGGTGGTTATAAAGATGGTATTTCTATTAAGTATGAATTCTATAGTGTAAGAGAAATATGTCCTGAAAATATTGTGGCAACTAAATATGTGACGACACTGCCATTTAATAAATATTATAATGATCCGCTTTGCAAAGCTAACAGCAACCATTTACTATGTCGTAAATGGATTAGGGTTAATTATAATTATAATGATTTTAAAAAACAATTTGAGAAGGTTGAAGAAGAAAAACCAATTGAAGAGGAAGAGGAAGAAATTGTTGATTACATTAATGAAATTATTCAATTTTTAATTAAAAATTATAAGTATATAGTACCGCCAATTGTTTTAGTTGGTATTGGGGTGTTGTATTATTTTGATAGAAAAAAAGAGTTTAGGTTTTAGTAGGAGGAAATTATGAAAAAATATTTCAGTTTATTGTTAATATGTATTGCAATATCTATTGGAGTAATTCCAGAAGTTAAAGCGGAATTGCCACCGGGATCAAATATTGGTGGTGGGGTAACTTCAACTTTCGTTGCTTGTTCTAATGGTTCAACAATGTGTTGGAATACTGAACCTCGTATTAACCGTGGTCGTGTTCAGGCTATTAGGATAACAATGGTTGATAATACTGGTAAGATATTACCAGGAACTAGAAGTGTTGATTTCTTTAAATATGATGATGCAGCTAGTAAAGATACTTACGCCGCTTTGGCAGGTCGTAATGATGTAAACTTTTATGCAGATAAAAGTTATAAGAACCAACTTGTTCCTCGAAGTAATAATCGAGACAAGCCTTTCACATCAGGTAATTATCTATCAGCCCATGGATCTAATATAGTCAGATTAGAGCAAAATGCTTTTCCGGTGTTCAACGGAGCTAAGTCTAACGTTTTAAAACCATACTTTCTAAAGGTTGCTTCTAAAAAAGAAGGCTTATTTGAAAGTTTCTTTAAACCAAATATTTTAGCGAAACTCGGATATGATTATGATGCAAATTTAGCAGCTGCTAGAACTAATCCTGATCTTTTCAAAAATCAAGCTCTTTTAATAGAACCATTAGTTTTTTTCAGATTATCAAGTATGCGTGGAAACAATTTAAATTGGACTCGTGCTTATTTTGGAACAGTTACTGAAGTTGCCAAAATGATGAGTTCAAGCGTTTCAAAAGATCCAGGTTATACTGGTGCTGATGTATATTTTGACATGATTACGCCAAATACTACATATCGTGGAATCCACTTTAGTGGAGCTACTGCGTTTAATAAAGATTATCCACTAGCAATTTATGCTACGGAATCTAGAGGTGGACTTACTGGAATTCAAGCTTGGGTTGATCAAAATTGGAGTAACTATAGTGCTGAAATATTAACATCTAATGGAGCTGCTGCAGGTCACGTTTGGCTAAATGAACTGTTTTGTCCAGCGCCTGCTTCAATTACTAACGATGATTTACCAGCATGCTGTCCAGAATTAGTTGCAGGGAATAAGGTTAATTCTACAAACTATCAAAAATGTTGTCCTGAGTTATACGCTGCTGGGAAATTAAATAGTACTCATTTACCAGCGTGCTGTAGTGTTCTTCCAAAAACTGATCCTCTTTATCAATCAAAATGTACACCACCTAAAACGGTTGATAAATGTGATTGGAAAATAGATATATCTTGTCCAGACAACTGCTCAAATTCAACAAAGGGTTCAGTTAAGGACATTGAAAATTGGGACTGTATATTTAACAGTCAAAATGCTTCAAGAGCAAATATAAGAACCCATTACTATGAGTGGTCAAACCAATATTGTAAAATGTTCTGTCGCGAAGAAGTTAACTACCAATTACCACAATCTGGTTTTACGGTTTTAGCAGGACATCACTTTACAGTAGGGTTTGATGGTTCTGATACTTGGAGACCAATTAGATTTGAAGGTACAAGTGAGTGTCGAACTACTAGTGACACTAAAAAAATTAAATATGAACAATTCCAAAGAGATTACGATGCTATCGATAGAACCTTACCGGGACTATGGAATAATTATCAAAAGGAATTAGTTTTAGATAAGTCAAGAAATAATGCAAGTAGAGCAAGTCAAAGAAACTGTGATTATTACTGTGATGATAATGTCAAAGGGATTACTTGTTGTAGTAAAGCCGACCGTGATTGGGATGACTGTAAATACGGTAGTCCTAACCAGTGTGTAGGTGGATATGTCGATGGTGTATATGATAGCTGTAAATCTACTAAAGATACTTGCCGTGGAGGATGGGATCCATGGTATTGTGTTCGAGACGATACACCATATGATCATGGTTATTGGATGTCGCCACCATCAAGTACATTAGGAGATTATGGTCCTTATCGAGAAAGCGGTTGGTGTACAACTAATGGTTCAGGAGATGAACCAAGAAAACCATCTTCTGGAAGTGCTGCAGCTTACTCAAAATATATAAGTGCCAAAAACAAAAGAGATGCACTTGTTAATGATATTAAGAAATGTAATGATTGGAAACGAAATTATGATCATTTCTTGCCAAATGTATTCTTAGATTATTCTGAGCAAATGTATGATTTATATGGAATTGAATTAGAAGAAAGAACCAACCAAACAGTATATACAGATTTCTATGTTGGTAATAGTTTCCGTAGAAATTCTTATAGAAAAACTTTAAATACTCATAAATACGAATGTAGTGGAAACAGAAGATGTACAACATCATCACTTACATATCCTGCTAATGATAGCATTAGACAATATGTTATTAGGGAAGTAAAATATGAATTGCCGGCTAATACTTATAGATTCGTTTCAAAACCAGGTGGAGTATCAAGTAATACGAGACCAGCCGGACAATATATTGATTTAGGATATAGTAATTTGCCAGTTCATTTTTCAAGATTACCTGGTAAATATGATATTGCACTTGAATATACAACTTTTGGTAGAAATCACAAGTTCAATAAATATGTATTTGATGGCGTTTCATTTACAGGAAATTACCGAGACGCTGTTAGATGTAGTACGTTATATGATTGTGAGTATCGAGTAGTTGAAGAAATATTTGATTGTAAAGGTTCTCAATGTAAAAATGTTAATGTCGTTTTCAGACCAATTTCACTATCAAATCCTTTCCCAGGTGAAAATGCACCAACAGGAGGAAGAGCACCTGGTGAAAACTGGCGCTGGTATGTTCAAAAGATTACAAGAAATAGAGGATTATCTGATCCTGAACGAATTTTCTTTGATCGTAGACCAATGTATGAAATAACATTAAATACGCAATCTATTTTAGCTATTAGAAGTCATAATAGAAATACTGCTGGCGGTTACTCTGATTTCAACCTAACATGTATAACTGGAACTGGAAAAGAATGTAAGAGTAGTTTTATTAGAACAAAATTTAGAAGTCTATTTAACACTTCTCTGTGTGGTATGTCAAACACATGGAATCAATGTGATAGAGAAGACGGAATATAGGAAGGGGAAATAAATAATGCAACAATCTTTTTGGGGAACATTTGTTGTTTCCCTTGGAGTCCTAGCTATTATCTTAGTTTATCTATTTCAATCATTAACTAACGTTAATGAGCATAATTACAATTTATTAAAAGAAACAACCGAAGCGGCAATGATTGATGCCTTTGATTTACCGACATATCGTAAAGAAGGAATAATTAGAATTGATCGTGAAAAGTTTGTTGAAAACTTTGTGAGAAGAGTTGCTGAAACAGCATCGCTTGGACAAACATACAATATTAAAATATATGATGTGGTTGAAACCCCACCAAAAGTAAGTATACAAATTTCAAGTACTGATCAAGGAAGTACTGGTTCAGAAATAGTGGAATTTGATATTGTAAATAGAATAAGTGCCATATTGGAAACACCAAATTAATATATGAAAGGATGGATATAAATGAATAATATTATTAATACCTTGAAAAGATTTTTCAAAAATAAGAACACAGTAACGATTCTTGGAGTAATTGTTATAATTGCTATATTATACTTCTCGTATAATAGTCAAATCCAACAACAAGTAAAACCAGTTGTAGGTATTCCAATGTCAAATCAAACTATTCAACCTCGTACATTAGTGACTGATGAAATGATTGAATATGTTGATATCGCCCCAATTGTTTTACAAGATAATGTTTTAGTTTCTGCTAACGATGTTGTTGGTAAATATACTAGTCACAATACTGTAATTCCAACAGGCAGTCTGTTTTATACAGATGTATTAGTTAATAAGGATGAATTACCAGATTCAGCTTTCGAAAAAATTAAAGAAGGAGAAGTTGTTGTAAAACTACCAGTTAGTATGGAATCAACTTATGGTAATTCAATATTCCCAGGTAATAAAATTGATATTTACATGAAAGCTCAAACTGTTGAGGGGCAAATAATGGTAGGTAAATTATTTGAAAACATTGAAATAATTGCTGTTAAGGATAACTCAGGTAACCATGTATTTGAAAACACAAGTGAAGCTCGTGTACCTTCAATCTTAATTTTCGGATTAAAACCGGAATTAAACATTTTATTATTAAAAGCAACTTATCTTAATCAATATGATGTTGAAATTTTCCCTGTTCCACATGGTGGTACAGTTGTCAAACCAGGAGAAACACAAATTTCTTCACAAAACTTAACAGACTTTATTAATGCATACACAGTACCTAATGATGAATTAATAGAACCAGATCCGGTACCAGAAGAAAATCCTGAAGTAGAACAAAATCCAGATACAAATCCAGATATAAACCCAGAAGAAATTACAGGAGAATAAACATGAATGACAATATGTTTACCCAAATCGATTTTGGGCCATTAACAGAATTTTTAGATAATGATGATATTACCGATATTTCATACAGTAATGGTGGTCAAATATGGTTGAAGACTTTATCAAAGGGAATATTTAGAGTTGAAAACCCAGCTATAAATAATGCTTTAATTGAAAAGTTGGCGTTCCAATGTTCTAACGTTATGGGGAAAACATTTAATATGGCACATCCATTTCTCGATGCTGAAGGGGCAGAACTTCGTTTAAACTTTGTTCATGACTCGATTGCAAGAAATGGAATTGCAGTTGTTTTTCGTAAAACTCCAGCTAAAATAAGACTGGAAAAAGCAAAAATATTAGATGAAAAATATATTACGTTAGATATCCATGATTTTTTAGAAAAATGTATAGAAGGTCATTGTAATATTATTGTATGTGGAGAAACTGGTTCAGGTAAAACAGAGTTTGTTAAATATCTCGCATCAAAAACAAAGGAAAATGAAAAAATAATTACAATCGAGGATACCCTTGAGTTGCACTTAGATAGAATTTTCCCACATCGCGATATTGTTGCTATGAAAACAAATAACATTGCATCTTATTCTGATGTGTTAGTTACATGTATGCGTCAAAATCCAAAATGGATTCTATTATCCGAAGTTCGTAGTGCAGAAGCAGTTATGGCGGTTCGTAACTCGATTTCATCAGGGCACTACATCTTATCAACAATTCATGCTGATAAAGCAGCATCTATTCCTAACCGTATGTATAGTTTGCTTGAAACAAATCAAGAAATTGATCAATTCTTAAAATCAATTTATCGCTATGTTCAATTAGGAATATATGTTAGAGGTTACCAAGATAAAACAACTAAACGTTTCATTCGTGAAATTGCAGAAGTTACGGAGTTTTATGTAACACCTGATAACGATGCTAAATACAATAACATCTACCGTAAAATGGCAGATGGTCGTGTTATTAGAAACTCACCAAGCAAGTTTTTAATTGAATATTTAGAAATTCAAGGTGTTTATTTAGGTGATGAACTTCTTGGTATGATGGAAAATAAAGACGATGTTAATGAAGAAGTAAAGGAAGAACCGAAAAAAGAAAATAATGCTACTAACGAAAAAATTGAAGTGTTATTTGAGTAAAGGAGGTCTAAAATGGGAGCAGGAATAACTTTTATAATAATAGGTGTAATTTTCGTATTCATCGTTGCATACAGAAGAAACACTGATGAAAACGTATATAAGTATATTTCTAGAAATGCAGCAGCTATTTATGATAAATATGCCCCTTACTCATATAAAATGGTGAGGGATAAAGTTGTCGAGTTAGGACAAGAATATACTCCGAGACAATATGCTATTCAAATTGCTATATTTGCAGTATCAGCCTTTTTAGTATCATATATGTATTTTTACAGTCTTATCGTATCAATGGTATATGCTTTTTTATCAATAACGATTATACCGTATTTAACTTATCTAAGATGTAAGAGAATATATAGTGAGTTTGTTTTTGAACAAATTCAAGTATACACAACAAATGTTATTATGGAATTTGCGACCACAGAATCATTTGTTAAAGCTTTAGAAGGTGTTTATGATTCAGGAGTATTAGAAGACCCAGTTAAAGAAGATGTTAAAACAATGATTGATATGGCTTATCAAAATGGTACTATTAATGACTCTCTTTCTTTTATGGATAGTCATTATGATTATTATATTGTTAAAAATATGCATCAACTATTTTTACAAATCACTAACGAAGGATCTAAAGATGCGGGTGCTTCACTTGAAAACATGTCATTAGATATTGATATGCTGGTTGAAAACGTTTATCGAGATCGACTTGATCGTGCTGCATTCCATAAAAAGTTTCTTCAATTTGGAATTATCTTATACTTAATGGTTATGATGGTCCAATTCTTACTTGGTGTTGAAACATATATAAAATTATTAGATAATATTTTAGTAACGATGTTATTACACTTAATTATATTTGTTAATACATATTTCTTGTTAAGTGGGGAAAAATATTATAATGAGAATGTAGGTGCTGAATAATGGAATTTATTGTTATTGGAGCAATTATTTTATATATATTGGAAGTTAATAGACAATTGAGTACTAAAAAATTTATTAACGATACTGAGCCATACTTCCGATTTTTGATGGAAGATGATTATCAATTTTTAGCAACTATTAAGTATGGGTCAGATGTTGATATTAATAAGTTATACACTAAACGTGTTCAAAATGGTTTAGTAGTAATTATTATGATGATTTTTGTTTTCTTAACTAAATTGAATTTTATATCAATTGTGTTATCAGTGATTGTTGGCTACATTTCATTTAAAGCACCATACACTAGTTTAAAAACTCACTATAAAAACAATTTGCATCATATTAATTTAATGTTACCTTACTATTTAAAGAGTTTGGAAATATTAATTCAACATTATACAGTACCGGTAGCTCTGACAAGATCTATCACGGCATCGCCAGACATTTTTAAGCCTGGACTAGAGCGATTAATTGCTAAAATCGAATCAGGAGATGGGACAGTTGATCCATATATGGACTTTGCTAAAGAATATCCGGTTAGGGATTCAATGCGTATGATGCGTTTATTATATCGTTTAGGATTAGGGTCTCAAGAAAATAAACAAGAACAATTAATGATGTTTTCAAAAACAGTATCATCATTACAAAATAAATCACGTGAACAAAAATATAAAGAACGTCTAGAAAAAATGGAAGGTAAAACCATGGTTATGCTTGGTGCTACTGGTTCTGGAATTCTATTATTAATGCTTATGTCAATGATGATGATGATGCAAATTTAAACATTGATTTTTGTAAACAATATATGTTATAATAAAGTTATGAAAAGGATAAGGTGGTGAGAAAATGAAGGAAGCATCAGGGGAAGCAAACTTAACAGTTATCGCGATCATTCTAATTGGTGTTATTGCGGCTGTTGTCACACCATTAATTACTCAATTAATGAATACAACAAAATTAAGAGCTGAATGTCATGATAAGGGTGGTGTCTGGGTTAACGATAAATGTTCTAAATAGTCTTTAAAGAGGTGGTAACTTATGAGAGAAAGTGTTGGAAGTATTTTTACATATAATATTATAATTATATTCTTATTTATTATATTTGCTTTTATTGCAGCAACCATAAGTTATTATAAGGCATTTAAAGTTAATACTTTTGTTGTTAGCGCACTTGAAAAATACGAAGGTTATAATAGACTGTCAGTTGCTGAAATTGATAGATCATTAAAAACAATTGGTTATCGCGAAGAAAAGGGTTACACATGTCCTAAAAGGGAAGGTGTAGTAGCCCTTTCTAGAATAACTGGAACCAATCACCGTTATTGTATTTATAGAAACAACGAAGGAAATAATTATCGCTCATATGGCGTGGTAACTTATATTAATATCGATTTACCTATAATAGGAGATTTTTTAAGTCTGCCTGTTTATACCAAAACAGTAAGATTATATAATTTTTAGTATATGAATGGAAGTGATCGCTAATGAAAGAATCAGTAAGTAATGCCTTTCTTTTTAATTGGGTCATATTTTTCTTAGCAATAATTATTGCTATTTTAATAGGTTCATTAAGCTATTCTAAAACTTATAGAGTAAAAAACAAGATCGTCGGTATTATTGAAAAACATCAAGATTATAATTCTAGTGCACGAAATGAAATTGATCAATTTTTAAAAGAAATTGGATATAAAACCAATCCTAAAGGCGGAACTAAATGTCCAACCGGACATGGATCTTTGCTAAATGCCTATAATAGTAATTATCACTATTGTGTTTACTATAATAGCGATTGGAAAGGCTATCATTTTACAGTGATAGCATTTATGTATTTTGAAATACCTGTTATCGGTGATTTTTTAGAATTACCAGTATATGGTGATACAAAAGTTATTTATGACATTTAAAATAACCAAAAGAGGTGATGTAAGTGAATGTAATTATTACTAATAGATATAAATCAATGATTCAAAATTTGGAAATTGATATTATTAAAGAAATGAATGGTGAGTTCGAGGTTGATGAAATCATATCAACTTTTCAAAACTTTTTCTTTCAAAGAATGATATTAGATATTACAGCAATTAAAAATTACAATGATATTAAAAATCTTCAAAAGCTTTCGATGACATTGAACATGGATAAAGTGATTTTGTTATTGGATGATACACCAGAGAGTTCTTCTAAAGAATATCAATCTAATTTAATATCAATTGGTATTTATAATTTTACGCGTAATGTTGAAGGAATAATGTATCTTTACAATAATCCTAATAGTTATCGTGACGTTGCTCATATTCACCAATTAGAAGAAGCAACTGAAGAAGTTATATCGCCAAATTTAATGATGTCAGCTTCTGGAACAAGAATTATAGGAATAAAAAATGTAACACCGCAATCTGGTGCTACAACATTGACTTATATGATGAAAAAACAACTTGAAAAAAATTATACAGTTGTGGCAATTGAGGTTAACAAACGTGATTTTACTTTTTTCAGAGATCGTGAATTGACTTCAGCAAGTGATGCTACATTAAACGGCGTTATTAACAAAAACTCTGGTTGCGATGTTATTTTGATTGATATTAATGACAGCGCTACAGCCGAAAGTTTATGTCACGATGTTGTATATTTGATTGAACCATCTATTATAAAACTCAATAAATTTATGATGGTAAATATAAAAATGCTTGATCGTCTTAAAAACAAAATGGTTATTTTGAATCAAAGTATGCTTAGTTCAAAAGATGTTTTAGATTTCGAATATGAATCAAAATTAAAAATCTTTTTCAACATGCCACCGTTAGATGAACGTCAAACGGAAATTCATGTGTTGAATGCCTTTTTAACTAGATTAGGATTTGAACGTCAAAAAACTGAAGAAATGGAAAAAAAGAATAAAATACTGGGGTTATTTAACATATAGACATTGACAAATATTTGAAAATGTCGTATTATATGATTATTAGAGGAGGTAAATTATGTTTATATTAAATGTTTGTGAATCAATACCAACAGAAATAACTAACTTAATTGCAACAATTGTTACTTTAATTAAAATTGCTGTACCTGTTATTTTAGTGGTTTTAGGTATGTTGGATTTAGGTAAATCTGTTTTATCACAAAAAGAAGATGAAATCAAAAAAGGACAACAAATCTTTATTAAAAGACTTATTGCAGCTGGTCTAGTATTCTTCGTAGTTGCTATCGCACAATTTGTAGTAGGGATTGCAAATGGCGGCGACAATGACAATAATTTCTGGGAATGTGCTGCTGGAATATTAGGAGCATAATTAATTAGTGTTTAAACACATTGTACAATACTTAAAAAACACATAATATTTGTTTATTATTGTTTTTTTTTATGTTATAATATATGTGTTAGATTATAGTTATAGGGGATGTAGAATGAAAAGCAAAAAAAATATATTTATAGTACTTTTTTTCCTATTATTTTTAAGCAAAACATCAATAATTGATGCTCGTCAAGTTCAAGGAACTGACATAGGTGGAGGCTCAAAGACGAATTATCTAATTTCTACCTGTGAGTACCGCAATAATAAAAACGAAACAATAGTTGTTACTAGAGAATTACATAAGCAAAAACCAAATCTTGACCGTTATTTAACTACTAAACAGTCAGTTAATGGTAAGAAGGTTAATTTTAGTGCTGACGATAATGATTATTATTATTTAAGCGATTGTCCACAATCAGTTAATAAAAAAGCAAAAAAAATATCGTCTTCAAAAGATAAATATGACTATAAATTAGTCAAAACTAATTATAGCAAACCATTGAAAAGTAATAAATGTTATTATCAAAATGATAGTGGAACTTCTATCGAGTTTGTTTCTGGTATAAAACCTTATACTTCTGGAAAACAAACAACCTATAGATATGAGTATTCTGTTAAATTGTTAACTAGTGATATGGGTAAACAAGAAGATTATTATCCTACATCAATTGATTTTTGGGATTATTACGAAAGATTTTCAACAGGTGGTTGTTATAAAACTGCTTTATACAATCCTTCTGGGGATGGTTTCTTAGGTTTAGGAGCATCTGGATTACAATTTTCTGACGCATCTACTCCTGCTGCACCATCAGGGTGGAAAACGTATGAAACATTAACATTTACTGCTGATGAAAATGCCATGAAAGAAAACAATAACAACCTTAAAAATACTATGGATGATGCTACTAAGGCTGTTGAAGATTATCAAAATGAACAACAAAAACTAGAGGAAATGAAAGCTGAAGAAGCTTCATATACAGAAGAACAAATTGAAGAACAAGAAAATAAAGTTGATCAATTAAAAACCGAGAGTGAAGACTTATCTAGTGCAGCTTTATTGACTTGTAAAGAATATCGCGACTCTGCAGTTATATCAGAAGAAATGGAAGAAAAATGTGGAAACTTTAAACAACAAGTATCAGCTTGGATTGAAGCGGGAGTTATTAGTGATTTTCACTCAGGTTGTGCGATGCTTGGTAGTTTAAACGATTGGTTACAGGCATTTTTCGATTTTGTTAAGATATTAGCAATTGTTCTATTAATTATTTTAGGAATATTGGATTTTGTAAAAGCGCTATTAAGTGGAAAAGATGATTCATTAAAAGGTGCTTGGAATGATTTTGTTAAAAGATCTATTGCATTAATTTTCTTATTCTTATTACCATTTATATTAGAATTTTTATTGTCAGAACTTGGTGTTTTTGATAACAACCCAAGTATGTCACAAGAAGAAAGCAGACTTTGCGATATTGAATAAAGGGAGGGATTAATATATGGCTATGATGATTCCAAAAGCATTACGTAGTATTGTTGCTTGGTTAGACACATTAGTTTATGGAATAATTGGAACTATTTATGATCTCTTTTTAATGATTTCGCAAACTAATCCATTTACAAGTGAGACAATCGAGATTTTTGGTTCTCGTATATATTCATTGTTGGGAATAATAATGCTGTTTAAATTGTCTTTTTCACTAATAAATTATATTATCAATCCTAGTGAAATGACCGACAAATCTAAGGGTGGTTCCAAAATGATTATGAATGTAATGATAGTATTATTATTAATCGTTTCAACACCTTCTATATTTAAAGCAATATTTGAATTTCAAGCTATTGTTTTACAAGAAAATATTATTGGTCAAGTCATTCTAGGTGTTGGTGGAGATTCCACTAAGGACAGTTATAAACGGGCTGGTCAGATTATGTCATTTGACGTATTTATCGCTTTCTATAAGCCAGATATTGGCGAGTGTGAAGGTAATTATATGTTTAAAGATGCCGCTACCGGTGAACTCGAACTTGAGAGCGGGTGCTTAAATGCGTTAAATGCAATTGATACTAATATTAATGCTGGAAATCAATATAAAAAAGCTCTTCAAAATAAATCTATGAAAATTTTGTTGGAGTCTGATTTATTACATCTTACAAAACCCAATGAGAACAAATTTGTATTTGATTATACTGCTTGGATATCAACTTTTGCTGGTGGATTTGTTGCTTGGATCTTGTTAGTATTCTGTATTGATATTGCAATTAGGAGTGTTAAGTTAGGATTTTATCAATTAATTGCTCCGATTCCAATTGTTTCATATATCGACCCTAATAGTGGTAAAAGCGGAATGTTTAGAAAATGGGTTAAAAGTACAACAACAACATTCTTGGATGTTTTCATTAGGCTCGCAGCTGTATTCTTTGCAATATTTATTATTTCAAATTTAGATAATATGGAATACTATGATGCTGCTAGTCAACAAATGGTTCAACAAAGCAACTTATTTGTAAAAATATTTATTATCTTTGGAGCATTATTATTTGCTAAGCAATTACCAAAAATAATTAAAGATTTAACAGGTCTTGATTTAGATGGTGGATTTACATTAAATCCAATGAAAAAACTTGGTGCTTCGCCACTTGCTTCAGCTGCTATTGGCGGTGTTGCCGGTGGTATTGGAGCTATGGGTGCCAACTTAGTTGCGGGTGTAGCTGGAGGTAAAGGAATAGGTGGAACAGCCTTAAGTATGGCTGGGGGTGCCTTTAGTGGTGCTGGCCGTGGTGTTATGGGCGGATTAAAATCTGGCGGTAAAGGTTCAGCAATTGATTCAGCACGTACTGCAATTACAGGAAGCAATCAAGCAAGAAATCGCCATAGCACAATTCGTGAATTAAATGCTGCTAATCCAGATAGTAAGATAACTCTTGCTAATAGATATGTTCAAGAGCCAATTAATCGATGGGCGGGAGTTAAAAACCGTGATGCTGGTATGGGTGAACTTGATAAGCAAAGTAAAATGCTTACTAAAGAAATGGCTGATTATGATCAACAAGAAAATGCTTACAGAATGGAATATGCTCAAGCAACTTCTGCTGGTTTAAAAACGGGAATCTATTCACTTGATGATTTCGATTTTGCTCAAGAAAAAATTGATATTACTAGAAATATAAATGGTCAACAAGTAACATCTAAGGGATATGATTTTGATGTTTATAAACAAAGAGTAGAACAAGAAAATAGAACTTTACCACCTGAAAAGAAAATAGAAGTATTAGATAGAGTAACTTACGGTGAAATTACTGGTATTACAGGTGCTATCGAAAATATTAATGACCGTCGTGAAAAATTACGTCAACAAAAAGGACGAATTGATGATGCTATTAAAGAACGCAAGAGTCTTGGTGAACGTGGCAAGAAAGATGGTAAATAATACTAACTAGATTTGTAAAGGGGTTGATTCATATAAAAGATAAGTTTAAATTAAGTTTTTGGGACATGTATGTTGTTGAGCCAGTTAAATCATGGGCTGGTGTTAAAAACAATGATGGCGGAGTTGGAGAACTAGACCGTCAAAACCAAAAATTAGATAAAGATATGTCTGATTTGAATCAACAAGAACAAGCATATAGAATAGAACAGGCCAAAACTATATCAACCCAATTAAAAACAGGAAAATATAGTTATGATGATTTTGAATTCGCCCTTAAAGGTATAAATATTTCATATATTGATGAAGCCGGTAAAAAACAAACAAAATCAGTATACGATTATTTAAAATATGTTGCTAATGTTAAAGAATATAATCAAATTAATAATGCTTTCTTAAACACACTTGATAAAGAAGATTATACCGAAGTAACTGGTATTCAATCAGCTATTAATTCCCTGAATTATAGATATGAATTATTTAGACAACAAAAAGGACGGATTGAAGATGCTATCGAAAGTAGAAATGAAGTATTAAAAAAAAGAAAAAAAAGATAAAAAGGGTGTGATATTAGATGAAAGAAACATTTTTGATTCCTGCCAACTCGAAGAAGTCAATGTTAATATTTGGAGTTTTTACTCTTAGTGATTTAATTTTATTTGGAATTGGATTATTTGTTACAATAATTGCATTATTAGCAGTTCCGTTAGATAATTTATTTGTAACACTTATTGCGTTGTCTCCAGGGCTTGTAACAGGATTTTTAGTTCTACCAGTTCCTAATTATCATAATGTTAGAACTATAATCAAAAGTATTTTCGAATTTTATACTACTAGACAAAAATTTGTTTGGAAAGGTTGGTGTTTCGTTAATGGCGAAGAAGAGAATAAAGAGCAAATATACAAACGATGATATTCCAGTAAAAAGTATTACCAATGGTATGATTTTATTAGATAATGGACTTAAAGTGACTGGAGTTAAAATCATGCCTCGTAATATCTTTATCTTAGATCAAGATATGCAAAACAGTATTATTATTAATTTAAAAAATGTTTATAATCTTATTGATTATGAATTTTGGATCATGGCTGCAGATAGACCTGTTGATATCAATGTTTATTTATCACAATTACAATTATTATATAATTCTGTAAATAATCAAGTAAAAAGAAAATTAATTATGGAAGATATAAATAAGGGAAATATGTTTATGAATAATAATGTTGTTGACACAGAATACTTTTTATTGTTTAAGGAAAAGGATAACGAGTTAATTCAAAAGCGAATTAGAGTATTAATTAATGCCCTAGCAGCATCTGGATTATCTTCACATCAAACAACTAATGATGATTTAAGAATGATTTTAGATAATTTTCTAAATGGTGGACAAACCACTAATTTTGGGACGGTGATTGGCTAATGAATATAAAAGATCAAATTGCACCTAAAGGTTTGGAATACCGTTCAGGGGATTTCATTATAAGTGATAAATGGGCAACAATAATGACCGTTATATCTTATCCCAAAACAATAAATCCAGGTTATTTATCATCATTAACAAGTATGTCAGGAGTAAAGGTTGTTATTAAACATATACCTTTGCCGTTTTCTGTTATTAGTCGTATGTTGAACAAAGAAATTGCTGACTTAAAACAAAGATATCAAGATGAATTTGATAGAACTATTCAAGAAAGAATTAGACAAGATTATGAATCGTTAGAATACTTTATTACGATGCTTGCATCTAGTCAATCAAAAATATATGATTTTCAAATGCATATCATGATCACAGCAGATTCGGAAGAACAATTGATTAGTAAAAAATTACAAGTTAAAAATTATATTGAAGCAATGGAAATGCGTGCTTTCCCACTTCGTTTTGAGCAAGAAAAAGTACTGAAATCAATTATTCCGATTTATCCTTCTCAAGATATTGAAAAGAGAATTGGTACACCGATTCCATCAACAACAATGGCTGCAATGTATCCATTTATCTTTGATAGTATTAAGGATCCAGGGTTATCTACTTTATTAGGAGTAGACTTTTCTGGGGGAGTAATTTTATTTAATCAATTCTTATATCAAACTAAAAAAGAACATAATCGAAATAATGCTAATATGATTATCCTCGGGACATCTGGTAGTGGTAAATCAACTGCTGCTAAGTTGTTGTTACGTAGCAATATAAGAAATAATCACCAAGTTATTGTCATTGACCCTGAAGGGGAATTAGAAGAAATGACAAAACGATACGGTGGAGACTTTATTGATTTAGGTAAAGGTGGAGAATTCGGAATGATTAATCCACTAGAGGTTGTTTTAGATTTTGATGAAGAAGAAGCAAAACAAGGATTAGGATATACTGTCTTAACAAGGACTCTTCAAACAATCAAGGCTTTCTTAAAATATTATGATCCACAAGTAGATGAGGATGTAATCACAATGTTTAGTGAAGTTGTTCAAGATACATACCGACGTTTTGGAATGGATTTTAATACTGACTATTCAAAATTTACATCAAAAGATTATCCTACTTTTAAAGATGTTTATGCAACTATTAGAGGAAGACTTTTATCAATGCCAGATCAAAGTCATGAAAAAGATGTACTAGAAAGACTTGAACTTAAAATACGTCCAATCGTTAAAGAACTTAAGTATTACTTTGATGGACATACAACTATTCAAACAAAGAGTGAAATTATTGTTTTCAACATTCGTGAATTAATGAATGCGGATACTAATATTAGAAATGCTTTATTCTTTAATATATTAAAATATGCTTGGGGACTTACTTTAAACAAAAGTGTTAACACTATTTTAATGGTTGATGAAGCCCATGTATTGTTAAGTGGAAATAATACATTAGGAGCTGACTTTTTAGCACAAGTACAACGTCGTTCAAGAAAATATAATACCGGAACAATAATTATAACTCAACAACCAAGTGATTTCTCTGATCCGGCTGTAATAACCCAAGGAAAAGCTATATTTGATAATGCTTCATATTATATTGTTATGGGTCTTAGAAAACAGGCGGTCGAAGATTTAGCAAAATTAATTGACCTAAATGATAATGAAAAAGAAAGTATAAAAAGATATAATCAAGGAGAAGCTTTGTTTGTATGTGGAAGTCGTAGAATGCGAATAAACATTGTTGTTACTGAACAAGAGTTAGATTCATTTGGTAGTGGCGGTGGATTTTAAAATTTAATATTGGTGGTGAGCTTTCGTGAATAATGAAGAACATAATAATGATAACAATCAAAAGGGATCAGGATTACAAAAAACAGCTAATTTAGCACTTAAAGCTAAAAAAGCCATGGAAACTATTAAAAAATCCAAAATCGCCTTAGCAATAGTTTCAGCAGTTGGCCCAGTTTTAGTCTGGGTAATAATTGCTGTTTTTGTTATTATCATGTTTATGGTGCCAATTATGTATATATCAGAAAAAACTGAACAAGTTGCTGATACCCTAGATAAATTTATTAATTTTATAACTTTAAAAGGATGGTCAACATCAGAACAAGTATTCTTTACAACTTTAGAAAAAGAATATAATAAGTTTGATGCCTTTAATTACAAAGAAGGGGAATTTGATATTCCTCTTATTGCTTCAACGATTCATTATAGTACAATTGTTGATCCAGATTCTTATAGTTATGATAAAGATGATAAAAATACAAAGTATGAATATGATTATGTTGATCCAGTTATACCAAGTAATCAATTACGAAGTTTTTACGTTGTTTCCAATGATAAACTAGGAAGTGCTTTTACACTTGTATGGGGTGAAAAAAAACTAATTGGTCATTTAATTGACACAAAATTTAAAACTACTTGTGTAAATGTTCCGACAGGTTGGGATATATTTAATCCTGACGCTTGGAAAGACTTGACAGGGACTGCTTCAGCTATACTAGAAGATTTTTGGAGCCATTTTAAATATACTACTGGTGACACTGTAAAGTCAGCAATAAGTAGAGGTAATGCCTTCAAGTTAATCCAATTATTGTATAGTTACAATAAGCAAGGAGAAAGTTATCTTGGGTCACAAATATCAAATTTATATCACGAAGCAGCCTACGATAATTTTATTAGTGATTTGATTAGAATTATTGAACAGTCAGATTTGTCAAGTAACTGTATGGAAGGTCAAATACCAATGCCTGTTATTACTAAATTTATTAATTATGAATTGTATAAAGATTATTTAAGAAATACTTATTTAAAAAATCAATCATATGCAAA
Source organism: Bacilli bacterium (assembly GCA_041655535.1). Lineage (GTDB taxonomy): Bacteria > Bacillota_I > Bacilli_A > RF39 > UBA660 > DUPI01. The sequence continues at coordinate 129,842 of JBBAFH010000002.1, read as the reverse complement.
ATGTGAAAAATGTGAGTATGCGGGTGCTACTGATCAACAAAAAAAAGTTATTATTGAAAGAATGATTATTGAAATCTTTGATCAAAAAGAAGCTTATCAACATCTTCAAGGTAAAAGAATGAATAATCAATATATTGATTATATTCCTGGAATGTCAACTTTACCAATTCAAGTTGCACCTGGTAGTGATTGGCGTGCAAAAACATCAAGGCTTTATCAAAAGGGAACTGCTAAGTGCTTTAAAAATGGTGTTTGGACTGGAAAAAGTAATTGTGACCACAATGGTATAGACTTTGCATATCCTACTGGAACTCCCGTTTTAGCAATAGCCGATGGCCAAGTTTTAGAAGCAGCTTATAATAGTGGTGGTTATGGACTATACGTAAAATTAGGACACGATACTGATGGTGATGGTAAGTTTAATTACTACAGTTTATATTCTCATTTATCAGTATTGAATGTTGCCAAAAATTCAATGGTTGGTGGAGGACAAGAAATAGGAAAAGTTGGATCAACCGGAAACTCATCAGGACCCCATCTTCACTTTGAAATAAGAAATGATAAAGATCAAAAAATTGATCCTGCTCCCATTTTAGATGGTATTATGACTGGTACAGGAAATCCATTAAATCCAATGTCAAAAGCGATTACATGTGGAATGTATAATCATGATCAACTTGCAGCACGTGAACAAATTCTTGCAAAGAAAGTAAATACTGCAGGATTTGGAACAAGAGAAGGTGTTGTTGCTGCTGCTCGATATTTATCGACAGAAATAGATAGTAAAATACCTTATTGGTGGGGCGGGAAATCAACTAAAGTTGGATTAAATAGTCAATGGGGTTGCGGTAAAGCTATTACTGCTTCACCTGGAACAAGTGTTCAACCGTATAATTCTGTTCATCCATTTGGGCTTGACTGTAGCGGTTTTGTAAGCTGGTCAATTAGAAATGGTGGATATAAAGCATCAACCATAGAAGAAGGCTCATCTAATCAATTTAATTTTACCAACAATAATATTCGTTGGGGAGCAACTGGAATTGATACAGTAAAACCCGGTGATTTAGCGTGGACAGATGGACATATTGGGGTTATCATTGGAATCGATAAAACCAAATGTAGCTATACTGTTGCTGAGGAAAAGGGAGCTAGTTTTGGACTTGTAGTTACTAATAATGATTGTACTAGTGGAAGATTCTCACATATTATTTTAATGGATGATTATTATAATAATTCAAGTAATAAGGAGGTCTAAATGAAAGCAAAAGTAAAATTATTAATAATGCTTTTTATTAGTGTTTTATTAACAGGTTGTAGTGCAACTTATGATGTTATTATAAGAGCTAATGATGAAGTTTTTGAAACTATTAATTTTTCGTTTAAAAATGAAGAATTAGGTGACAATAAAAAAGAAATTAATGCCTATTTAGATGAGCAGATAAAATCTTATAAAAAAATTCTTATATATAAGGATTTTGATTTTGAGAAGAAAGTTGGCAAAGAAAACTCATATGTGACTGTAACTAGAACCTATTCTGATTTAGATGAATATAAAGAATCAGTTTTCGTTAAAAACTTATTTCAAAACGTAACAGTTACTAATAACAAATATTATACTGAAATTCAAACAGTAGGTGAATATTACTATGATTATATATATGGTTCTGATAGTGATGAAATCGCCCCAAAAGACAAAAATAATATTGGTAATATTGAGGTAACGGTTAGACTAGAAAATCAATTGGTTGATACTAATGCTGATTTTAGGGATGAAAATAAAAATATATATACTTGGGTAATTACACCAGATGATGATGTTAAAAATATTTATATTAGAAGTAATGACCAATTAAGATATGATGTAATGTTTGAATTATTTATCATGAATAATATTGGAATTGTTGTGCTAATAGGAGTAACACTATTAACATTATTAATGTTAGTTTCTACTTTTCTAATTAAGCGTGCCCAAATAAACAAAATATGATAAAGGAGTTGGGTTATGAAAAAAATCAAAATATTATTAATATTATTAATTATGATTTTAATTACTGGTTGTGATGTTGATTACAAGGTGATTGTTGATAGTAATTATCGAGTTAAAGAAACAGTAAAATTTATTGGTGATAATAAAACTATTACTGAAAAAGGATACAATGTTGATTTATATTTAACAGAACAAATTGAGACTCATCAAAACATTAGTTTATTTAAAGGTTATAAGTTTATAAAAAAAATGGGAACAACTGATTCATTTGTAACAATTGATAGACAGCATAGAAATTTAGAAGCCTATAGTAAATCACCTGTATTTAATCAATTATTTGAAAGTGCTAACATTGTTTATGAAGAAGGCACTGTAACCTTTAATACAACCGGTGAAAATTATTATAAAAACTTTTATAATAATGATGAATTAGTTGATCCTGAGTTTTATGTTGATAAAATTACCATTCAAATGCGATTCCATAATAATATTATTGAGAGTAATGCTGATTCAACTGATGAAACAAAAAATACTCTTACTTGGAATGTATCTTCAGAGAAAGAACTTAAAAAAATATATTTTAAGATTGGTAATGCCAAAAGATATGATATAATATTATTGGATTATGTTATAGAAAACAAAATTAAGATTATTTCTATCTTGCTAACAGTTATGGTTGTTGGTGGAGTTGCATTAAAATTTTATGAAAATTACAAAAAAAATGATTCGATATAAGAGGTGGAAAAATGAAGTTAAAATTTAGAGCTGATGCTAAAGATATTTTCGTATTTATTATATTTGCATTTATTTTATTTTATTTAGTAGCAATTGGTGTTTTGAATGTTACATCTTTTGGTGCTAATGGTACTTTTCATGGATTTAATCCATTACCAGCTTTTTCACAAAAATATCTAGCACCTACAATGGTATTTTTCTTATTTGTTCTAATTATTATTTTAACAAGTGTCTCTTCTTATTTTTTTGAAAGAGAAAAGGGTTTTGGAATTACAACTAATCCAAAACAAGAAAAAGGATATTCAAGATGGGCCAGTGAAAAGGAATTTAAAAACCAATTAAAATTGATTTATCCTAAAAACAAAGAAATTACTGCCGCTGGTGTCCCACTAATCAACAATGGCAAAGAAATTTGGGTTGATGATGGTGAATACCATAACTTAATTATTGGGTCGACTGGGAGTGGTAAAACACAAATTATGGTTCACCCATTAGTTAAATTATTAGCAAAAAATGGAGAATCAATGATTGTAACTGACCCTAAGGGTGAGATATATGAAGAAAATGCGAATCTTTTAAGAGAACGTGGATATAATATTGTTCTTTTGAACTTCCGTGAACCTAGTCGTGGTAATGCTTGGAATCCACTTCATTTACCATATACTTTATATAAGGAAGGTAATCAAGATAAAGCTAATGAATTATTAGATGATTTAGCGCTTAATATCCTTTATGATGAATCTTCTCAAAATCAAGATCCATTTTGGGAGAAAACATCAGCTGATTATTTTACGGGTCTTTCGTTAGCACTTTTTGAAGATGCCCGTCCCGAGGAAATAAACTTAAATAGTATTAATTTAATAACAACTGTTGGTGAAGATAAATATTTAGGAAAAACTTACATTAAAGAATATTTTAGTGAAAAGGATCCAATTTCACCTGCTTACATAAATGTGGCTAGTACGATAAATGCTCCAGAAGATACTAAAGGTAGTATTTTATCAGTGTTTAAACAAAAAATTAAATTATTTTCATCAAGAGAAAATATATCAGAAATGCTTTCACATAATGATTTTGATATTAAAGATATTGGACGAAAGAAAACAGCGGTTTTCATTGTTGTTCAAGATGAAAAAAAGACTTACCATTCACTAGTTACCATTTTTATTAAACAATGCTATGAAACTTTAATAGATGTAGCTCAAGAAAGTGGTGGAAAGTTACCTTTCCGTACTAACTTTATTTTAGATGAGTTTGCAAATATGCCTCCGTTAAAGGATGTAACAACAATGGTTACAGCTGCTAGAAGTAGAAATATTAGATTTAGTTTTATCATTCAAAACTTCGCCCAATTATACCAAGTATATGGTAAAGAAAACGGTGAAACAATAAAAGGAAACTGTGGTAATATTATTTACTTAATTAGTAGTGAACTTAGTGCATTAGAAGAAATAAGTAAAATGGCTGGTGAAGTTAAATCTAAAGAAAAAGATAAAACGGCAAGTACCCCGCTTGTTACTGTTAGTGATTTACAAAGATTGAAACAATGGGAAACCATTATTATCCGTACTCGTATGATGCCCTTTAAAACTAAATTAACACCTAATTTCAAAATGGATTGGGGCGAAAGATTAGAAAAAAGTGGTTATCCGAATCGTGATAAAAAAACAGTTGAAGTGTTTGATTTAAAAGCATACGTTGAAAATAGACGAAAAAAAGCTATTGATAATGCAAGTAATATTATGGGAAATGAATTAAGTGGATTATTTCAAGGACCATCTAAAAAACCATCAACTGATTTAAATATGGATGATTTAATAAAACGTATAGATCAAAAAATAGCTGAACTTGAGGAAGAAGAACGCCGAGAAAAAGAATTAAATAATAATCGCCAATCAAATGTTCAAATCAACCTTCCAAAGAGTAGTGATGAAACAGTATCATTTGGAGAAAAACCAGTAGTAGAAAAAACACCAGTTATTGAAGATAATAAAGAGTTGATGAAAAAAATAGCTGAACTCGAAAAAAATATTTCTAAACCGGTAGTTGAAGAAGTTAAAGAACAACCAAAGGTTGAAGAACATAAAATAAATATCGATAAAACAAAAGTTGAGAAACCAAAAATTGAAAAAAATTTTAATGATATTAAAACAACTAAAAATGCAAATTTAATTACAGATGACCAATTTTTTGATGATTTCTTTGGAGACGACTAAACTTTTAAACTCCATTTTATTATTTGTCTTACATATAATAGATTAGGGTGGTAGATATGATATCAAATATTTCTGTATTAGACTTTCTTAAACAACATACTGAAAGACAGGTTATTGATATAAGAAGTATTCAAAGTTATAATAATAATCATATTCCTGGTGCCAAAAATATACCAAGAGATAAATTATTAAATGAACCACAAAAATACCTTAATAAATATGAAATTTATTATATATATTGTCAAAGCGGGATAAGAAGTATAGATACTTGTAGACAATTGTTAAGATTGGGATATAAGGTTATAAACATTAATGGTGGTTACGAAAGTTGGATGTTAGAAAAGTAAGAAATCTTCTTACTTTTTTTAAATCTATGATATAATTACTATAGAGAAAATAACGGAGGGGTAATATGGATTATATAATAATTGGATTGTTAGTTATTATCTTAATTTTAGTTGTAATAGCACTTACTAAAAATATTGATGAATCAAATATAACTGAACGTCTGGGAAAATTAGAAACAAATGTTGTGAAAGAAATAAGTGACTTTAAAAATGATTTTAGTCGTGACTTAACTGAGGACTTTAATCAATTAAGTGATAAAATTGAATACCGCTTAAGATTAATTAATGATCGTGTTAATGAAAGACTAGATGAAAATTTTGAAAAGACAAATAAAACATTTGTATCAGTATTAGAAAGATTATCCAAAATTGATGAAGCACAGAAAAAAATCGATATATTATCTGGTGATATTGTATCATTACAAAGTGTTTTAACAGACAAAAAAGCTCGTGGTATATTTGGAGAAGTTAATCTTTCGCATATCATGAGTAGTGTTTTTGGAGAAAACAACAATAAAATTTATCAATTACAATATTCATTTAATAATTCAACAATTGCTGACTGTGTTCTTTTTGCACCAGAACCATTAGGTGTTATTGCTATTGATTCAAAATTTCCATTGGAAAATTATCAATCAATGGTGGATAAAAACAATTCAGACATGACTCGTTTAAATGCTGAAAAGGCCTTTAAATTAGATATGAAGAAACATATTGATGATATTGCTAATAAATATATTATTACTGGTGTTACAACAGATCAAGCAATATTGTTTTTGCCAGCAGAAGCGATTTTTGCTGAAATTAATGCATATCATCAAGACATTATTGATTATTCATACAAAAGAAAAGTTTGGATTACATCGCCAACTACTTTAATAAGTACACTTACAACGATTCAAATAATTATTAAAAATATTGAACGCGATAAATATGCTTCAATTATTCATCAAGAATTAAAATATTTAGATACGGAATTCAAACGATATAAAGATCGTTGGGATAAATTATCAAGAACCATTGACACTGTTAATAAAGAAGTAAAAGACATTCATACAACTTCAGATAAAATAAGTAAGCGTTTTGATTCTATAAGTGCAGTTGAAATTCAAGAAATAGGGTACGAAGAAAATGAAAAAATTTAATATATTATTTGTTATATTAGTAAGTATTTTAGGGATTTATATGGGAACAAATAATTTTATTAAAGGGCATATATCAGAAGCTTTAGTTTCTATAACTATTTTACCAGTTATGATATTACCTCTTTTATTGAAAAAGACTTTAAATTTAACTGATAGCACAGTTATGTTGTATTTAGTTTTTGTCTTTTTCGCTCAATTTGTTGGTTCAATGCTAAATGTTTATGATACGGTACCAATGTTTGATAAAATTATGCACTTATCATCAGGGGTAATATCATCCGTTCTTGCGGTATTATTATTAGTATCATTTAAAAAATATGATCACGAGAATATAGGTTTTAATATTTTATTTATTATAACCACTACTTTTATGGTTGCAGGTTTATGGGAAATATTTGAATATTCAGCAGACAAAGTATTTTCTGGGGATGCCCAAAGAGTAATTGAAACAGGTATTAATGATACAATGCAAGATATTATTGCTGCTTTCTTTGGAGCTATATCTTTTTGTATATTATATGCTTATGAAAAAATTAATAAGGTAGAATTTGTTATTAGTAAATATATAAAGGAGTTGGTACGATGACAGATAAAGAATTACTTAAACGATTAAAAGAATTGTTAGAAACAGTGCCTAAAAATAAAGAAGAAGATGAAATAATTAAAGATGGTAGTACTAGTAATTCATATGGTAAATCTAAGTCAATAGGTGCCTATCCTGGAACAGAACATTTTTTCAAAAAATCAGTTATTGATGAAAAGGATTATCAAAAAGGATATTCTTCAGTACTACTTTTAGGTTTTCTTACTTTTTTCTTTCAAGTCTTATTTATGTTAATTGGATATATAATTTTCAAATAGCCACAATATTTTGTGGTTTTTGTTTTGTATATAATAACTTATATAACTAATAATATTAAAGGTGATAAAATGATTTTGATTAAAATTGATGATTTAGAATTCTTAAGAAAAATTGTTACTTATTTTGATTGTGCTAAAATATTATATACAACAAATATTAATGATGATTATGATTATTTACTAGTTGCAGAAGTTAATAAAAAAACAACTAATCTAATTAATTTGAATACGAAAATTAAGAAAAAAATTATTTTCATAAGTTATTTGGAAGAAAATAATATATTTAAATATAATAAAATTTTGACAAAAAAGGCAACTATCTATAATGAATACTTAACTAATATTTTAAATAATAGTTTTATTGTTATTACTAGTTTTCCTTATTACAAAGAATTATTCCAAAATAAAACAAATGGGAAAATTATGCTTATAAATAGAGAGATACCATTTGTACCGACTAAACTAAAATATAAGGTTCGTAAAAAGGAATGTTTATTTATTGATTATAACTACGAACACATTAGTGATTTATATAACAATGCTCTAAAACATGAATATGTTGATTTTGTTTTATTGGGCTATATGCCTTCATATTTATTATCTAAAAGTAAAATAAAAAAATTAAATAATATGCCTAAAAATGTTACTTATATAAAACATTTAAATCACAATGATTATATTCTTTTGTTGAATAGAGTAAATATTATTGTTAATTGTGATGACAATATAAATAATTATGATTCATTACAATATATATTTTTATTAAAAAAACAAGTAATTATTAAAAATATGTTGGTTTATAACAATTACTTAATAAATAGTAAGAACACTTATTTGTTTAATAATAGTAAGGAACTAGAATATCGATTAAGTAAATTAATAAAAAATGAAATGTCTAATTTAACAACTGATGCTTTTATATTAATAAAGGATAATAATTTTGAAAAAACTTGTGCTGAATTTGGAAAAATGATATAAAGTACTATATTTTAATGCATATTTCCTTTATAATATACTTGTAAGGTTTGTGAGGTGTGAAGATGGAAGAACAAATATTAGAGATACTAAAAGAAGAAACTAAAGCTATCTCTTCAACAGAAATTAATAATCGTTTAGAGCTAAAAACCGTTGATGAATTTAAAGAAGTTTTAAAAATATTACAAAAATTAGAAGATTCCTTACAAGTATATTGTACTAATAAAGGTAATTATATGTTATTTAATAAAAGTCATTTACGAGTAGGGCGCTTAATTGTTAACAAAAAAGGTTTTGGATTTGTTGACATTGAAGGTGATGAGGATATTTATATCCATGGAAGCAATATGAATGGTGCAATTCATGACGATACTGTTATTGCTGAAATTATTCATGTTAAAGGTATGGAAATGGAAGGCCGTATTGTTAAAGTTGTTAACAGAAAACTTAAACAATTAGTTGGTGAGTTTTATTACAAAAAAGGTAAAGGTTACATTGATCTTGATGACGAAAAGGTAAAACTTAATATAGAAATTGATAAAAATCGTACGTTAGGAGCAATGAATGGACATAAAGTATTAGTTCGTATAACAACTCAGATAAATAACAATACTTACCGTGGTGAAGTTATTAAAGTATTAGGTCATAAAAATGACCCCGGAGTGGATATTATGTCCATTGCTATGAAATACGAAATCAATGATGTGTTTCCCGACGATGTAATGAAAGAAACTGAAAATATACCTAATGAAGTTAGTCCGGAAGAAATGAAAGGACGTAGGGATTTAAGAAAAGATGTAATTTTTACAATTGATGGTGATGACACTAAAGATATTGATGATGCGCTTTCTCTAAAAATTTTAGAAAATGGTAATTATCAATTAGGTGTTCATATAGCTGATGTAAGTTACTATCTTCATGAAAATAGTCGTCTTGATGAAGAAGCTTATGAAAGAGGCACTAGTGTTTATTTAGCTGACCGCGTTATTCCTATGATTCCACACAAACTATCAAACGGAATATGCTCATTAAATCCAGAAGTTGATCGTCTAGCGGTATCATGTGTTATGGAAATAAATGATAAAGGTGATGTTGTTGATTACGACATTTTTGAAAGTGTTATTAGATCAAAAAAACAAATGACTTATAACAACGTTAATGAAATATTGGAAAATAATAGAGTTCCAGAAACTTACGAAGATTATGTAGAGATTTTAAATAAAATGCAAGATTTATCCCGAGTTCTTCGTAAAAATAAAGAAAACAGAGGGTTTATTGATTTTGAAATAGATGAGTCAAAAATTGTTGTAAATGATGAAGGTGAAGCAATTGATGTTGTTTTACGTGATCGTGGAGTTGGAGAAAAATTAATTGAAGACTTTATGATTGTTGCAAATGAAACTGTAGCAACAGCTATTTATTTTATGGAACTACCATTTGTATATCGTGTACATGGAAAACCGAATGAAGAAAAAGTTAATAATTTTTTAGCGTTTATAAAAGTTTTAGGTTATACTGTTGATGTAAAAACAAATGATTATACATCAAAAACAATGCAATACATATTAGATAGTTTAAAAGATAAAAAAGAGTTTTTGATTTTATCAAAGTTGATGCTTAGAAGTATGCAAAAAGCAATCTACGATAAAAATAATATTGGACACTTTGGCATCGCTAGTAAGTGTTATACACACTTTACTTCACCAATTAGAAGGTATCCGGATACAACTGTACATCGTTTACTTAGAACATATTTATTCAATAACAAAATGGATAAAGAAACAATCAATTATTGGGATAATCGATTAATCTTTTTAACCGAACATACCTCAAGAAAAGAACGTTCTTCAATTGAATGTGAACGTGAAGTTACTGATATGAAAAAGGCTGAATACATGATGAAACATATCGGAGAAAAATACACTGGTATTGTAAGTAGTGTAATGAGTTTTGGAATGTTTATTGAACTTCCTAATTTAGTCGAAGGATTAATTCGAGTTGATGAATTAATTGATGATCATTATGTATTTGATGAAACAACATTCTCGTTAAGAGGGGCCAAAAACAAACGAGGTTACCGTTTAGGTGACAAAGTAAATGTCATTGTTAAAAATGCTTCAAAAGAGGCTAAAACAGTTGACTTTGTAATAGATTATGATAATAATAAAGCAGATAATTAATATTGTAAATTGTAGTTAGTTGTATGATGGGGGGAATAACGTGAACAATTTAGAAAAGGAAATTATTGAACTATTAAACAAAGAAGGCAAGAGCTTAAAAGTCAAGTATATGGCTAAGAAGTTAGAAGTTGAAGTAGAAGACTTAAAAAAGTGCTTAAGATATTTACAAGGGAAATTAAAAGTAAAATGCAATGAAAATGGAACATATCAATTACTTGAAACTAAAAATATGAGATCTGGTATTATAACAATAAATTTTCAAGGAGTTGGAATTGTAAAATTAGGAAATAATAGTGAGATAAAAGTTCCACAACATAAATTAAATGGAGCGTTAAATGGTGATACTGTATTAATTAGTATTAAACAAACAAAAAAAGGAAAAATAGAAGGTCGCGTTGAAGAAAAAATTGGTCGTGATTTAGGAATTATGACAGGGCTTGTCTACATGAGAGATGGGGTTCCTTATATTAAGACTAATAGTTCAAGAACAGACATTAAAATAAAAGTAGATAATGTAAACGGTCTTGTTGAAGGACACAAAGTTTTATTTAAAATACTTGAACAAAATGATAATAAAGAATATGTTGCTGAAGTTGTAAAAATATCAGATCATAAAAATGATATTGGTGCTGATGTTCTCGCTTTAGCATCTGCAATGGGAATTAATGATGTTTTCCCAGATGATGTTATTGAAGAAGCAACACAAATTCCAAATGAAGTGTCGGAAGAAGAATTAAAGGACAGAAGGGATCTAAGAGATGAAATTATCTTTACAATTGATGGTGATGACGCTAAAGATTTAGATGATGCTATATCAATAAAAATAAATGAAGATGGTAATTATGTTTTAGGAGTTCATATTGCTGATGTTAGTCACTATGTACCAATCAATAGTGCGATTGGTAGAGAAGCTTATGAGAGAGGTACTAGTGTTTACTTAGTAGGCTGTGCAATTCCAATGTTACCTCATTCTTTATCTAATGGAATATGTTCACTTAATGAAGGAGTTGACCGTTTGACACTAAGCTGTGAAATGGAATTAAGTCCTAGAGGTGAATTGTTAAGTTATGATGTTTTTGAAAGTGTTATTAATTCCAAAAAGAGAATGACTTATAATAATGTTAATGATATTTTGGAAAGAAACCAAGAAGTTACAGGATATGAACCTTTCGTTGAATCATTACAAACAATGCTTGAGCTTTCACATAAAGTAAGAAAACAAAAAGAAAAACGTGGTACTATTAGTTTTGGAACAAATGAATCATATGTTAAAACTAATGGTAATGGAGAACCAATTGATGTTGTTTTAAGAACTCGTGGCGAAAGTGAAAAAATTATTGAAGATTTTATGATTTTAGCTAATGAAAGTGTAGCAAGTTATATTTATGAAATGGAATTACCATTCTTATATCGTAATCATGATAAACCAAATGAAGAAAAAATTGATCAAGTTATTGATTTAATTGCTTCTATTGGTTATCGAGTGAAAAAACAATCTAAAAACAATGAAATAGATTTTACTAAAACATATCAAACAATTTTAGAAGAATTAAAAGATAATCCAGATTTTTCAATCATTTCTAAAATAATGGTTCGTAGTATGAAAAAGGCTCGTTATGCTGCAATTAATGAAAAACATTTTGGTATTGCAAGTGATTGTTATACACATTTTACTTCGCCAATCAGAAGATTTCCGGATTTAACTGTTCATCGTTTATTAAAAAAATATGTTATTGAACATAATTACGATTTAAAAGATTCAAAAGAATTTACATCAAGACTTGATCAAATTGCTAGACATTCGTCTTCAAGGGAAGTTTCAGCCGATGAATGTGAACGCGAAGTTACTAAAATGAAACATGCTGAATATATGGAAAATTATATTGGTGAAGAATTTGATGGATGGGTTAGCAATATAACTAGAAATGGAATGTATGTTCAATTAACTAATTTAATAGAAGGCCTAGTAGCAATGTGCAAAATGGATAAATCATTTGTCTATGATCAAGAAAAAATAACATTGACTTCTGTTAATTTAGATTTAATGTATAGAATCGGTTCACCAGTTAAAATTGTTGTTGATAGTGCCGATAAAGAAATGCGTATGATTGGATTCTCAGTAGCGAATCAAAAGGAATATTGCAAAACTTATAAACTAAAATAAATCCTTTAAGGAGTTGATAATTTTATGGAAATTAAAAATCGTCAAGCTCATTTCAATTATGAAATTATTGATACTTTTGAAACAGGAATTGTTTTAAAAGGAACTGAAATAAAATCAATTAGAAATGGTAGTGTGAATTTAAAAGATAGTTATGCTATCATTAAAAATAACGAGGTGTTTCTTTTAAATATGCATATTAGTCATTATAAACAGGGCAATATATTTAATCATGAAGAAACAAGAACCAGAAAACTACTAATGCATAAAAAAGAAATCATAAAACTAAATAATTATATAACTACTGAAGGATTAACTCTTATTCCTTTAAAACTTTATTTTAAAAAGAATAAAGCTAAAATATTATTAGGTTTGGCTAAAGGTAAAAAAAATTATGATAAACGTCAAACTATTAAGGAAAGAGATATTGCAAGAGAAATGCAAAAAGAACAAAAAGAATATTTTAAATAAAACCGTTAAGGTTTTTTTATTTTTATGATTTTAGCCACGACCAAAAACAATGTTTATGAATATCATATATATATAATTGAAAGGAGAAAAAATGAAAAGCTTATATGATGATGCGAGAAACATATTAAAAAAAGATCCGGCGGCATATAATATAATTCATGTAATCCTTTTATATCAAGGATTTCATATATTAATTATTCACCGACTAGGCCATTTTTTTTATAATATAAAACTCTTTTTTATTGCCAGACTAATATCTCAGTTAGGAAGATTTTTAACGGGAATCGAAATTCATCCCGGAGCGAAAATAGGTAATCGTTTATTTATTGATCATGGTTCAGGAATAGTCATTGGCGAAACAGCAGTGATTGGTGATGACTGTACAATATATCACGGTGTTACATTAGGGGGAACAGGGAAGGAACATAATAAACGACATCCAACTATTAAAAATAATGTTATTGTTGGGTGTGGGGCGATAGTATTAGGAAATGTAACCATTGGTAATAATGTGAAGATTGGGGCCAATGCGATAGTTGTTAATGATATTTCAGATAATTGTACGGTGGTGGGAGAAAAAGGAAGAATTATTTAAAGAAAAAAACATTTACAAAAATAGGTAAGGGTGTTATAATCTTACTACGGGGATGCTTGGTTTCGACAGGAATATAAGGGTTTAAGTGGCAAGCCGGAGGTACACGTTACGTACAAACAAAAAATAACTGGAAACAGAACACAATTAGCTTTCGCTTAATATAAAACAGTGAGAGGCTTCTATTATTCTTTCTCCCATGAGGAATTTTAGAGGCACGAATTAGTGGGATATATTATTACTTTGCCTAGGAGTAGTAATGAAATTTATAGGCTTACTAAAAGATTATTTGTTAGGGGTTAATCTTATTAGGAATCTTTACAACTAGCTAAGCTTGTAGAAGCTTAAACTACTGTATTTTTGGACAGGGGTTCGATCCCCCTCATCTCCACCATTATGAATATTAACAACTCATTAGAGTTGAAAAAAGAGTCACACTGATATATAGTGTGACTTTTAACATTAATGAAAAATAAAAGGAGATAATCTTAACTCCTTATAAACATTTGTGTCCAATATATATTACCATTATTATCTCTTGCAACACCTACACCAATTTGGTTGTATGTTGGACTTAAAATATTTTCTCTATGTCCTGAAGAATTCATCCAAGATTTCATAACCTCGGCAGCAGTTCGTTGCCCACTTGCGATGTTTTCCGCAGCTGCAGTAAATGAAATCCCAAATGACTTAAGCATATTAAATGGAGTTCCATAAGTAGGTGAGTTATGTGAAAAATAATTATTATCTATAAAATCTTGTGACTTAAGTCTAGCCACATTGCTTACCTGATTGTTTGTGGTAAGTGGTGAACGTCCTACCTTATTTCTCTCAACATTAACTAAACGAATAACTTCCGATTCTAATGCTCTTAAATCATTTGAAGTTCCAGGAGTACTTGGTGTGGTAGGTTCGCTTGGGGTTCCCGGAACACTTGTCGAACTTGGGATGTTGATTGTTTGACCTGGAATAATTAATGCTGGATTTGTAATTTGTGGGTTAACTGCCATTAAATCACTTAACCCAACATTATAATTTCTAGCTATTTGCCACAGAGTATCCCCTAAAACTACGGTATAAGTTGTTGTTCCATTAATTGGAACATTAATTTTTTGACCGGGTAAAATAAGTTCTGAATTTGTAATTTGTGGATTATTTACCAACAGTTCGTTTAATGAAAGTCCATGCTTTTTAGCAATGCTCCACATTGTGTCACCACGGATAACTGTATATGTTGTCATATTAATAATACCACCTTTCTATTTATTACCTAAATATACATTATATTATATGAGTTAATGAACCAACTGCTACTTTATAAATAAAATAAACTCCTAAAACATGTTAATTAAAAACATAACATGATATAATTAATTTAATAACTACTATATTTGTCTATTATAATAAAGGAGAATTAAGTATGAACAATTTTAAAACTAGTAAAGTAATGAAATTAATGGATAATATAATCTACGGATACGTTGATAAAGATAATAAAAAGCATAAAGATATTGGTAATGAATTTTCTAATACTTATCAACTTCAATCACCTAGTGAATTAATAAAAAGTAAATTAGGGGTATGTTGGGATCAAGTGGAATTGGAAAGATATTATTTTAATAAAGAAAATATTAAATGTAAAACCTATTTCATGGTTTATTATAATAACACTAGTTGTCCTACTCATACTTTTCTTGTTTTTTTTGAGAATGATAAATACCATTGGTTTGAACATTCATGGGAAAGATATAGAGGTATTTATGAATATGAAACATTAGAACAATTAATAAATGATATTAGGGAGAAATTCATAAGTGATCAATTAATATTACCGATTAATATTGATAATTTATATATATACGAATATGAAACGCCAAAATACAATATTTCATGTAGTGAGTTTTATAATTACTGTGAAAAGGGGATTATATTGAATATTAAATAATTGTTATTAAAATAATTTATGGTATAATAAAAATATAATATGTAGGAGAGATTTATATGTTTGAAAACGGTAATAAATTAAAAGGATACATTCAAAAGGAAGTAAGAAATAATCCAATGCATTCTAATTATGCTTACAATTATTATTTTTGTAGAAGCTTTTTGGAGCGTTTATATAGTAATACCGAAATTTTCGCTCTAAAAGGAAGTTTTTCACAATTTTCTACTTTAAAACAATTTACTAGACCATTAACTGATATTGATATTGTTACATTTGAAAATATTGGTGATGCAAGTGATATGATTGATCAGACAATATCAAAAAAGGATGATATAAAATTTGAAATAAAACAACGCTTTGTAACAACTAATGCTACTATTAATTATCATATCTTATGTCACTTTGATAATATTGAACATTTGATTAAAATAGATATGAAAAAGGAAGAAAATTTAGATATTGATAAAAGGGAACTTCCAAAATTATTTACAAAAGACATTCCATTTAATGTTAATTCAATTTCACTTGAAGAACATTTTTCCAATAAGCTTTATATTTGCTTTTTAAATTTACAACTACATAATCGACTTGGCAAACAATTTAGAAGATTCAAAGATTTTTATGATATATATTCGATATTAAAATTAGGTAATGTTGATATTGATAAAGTGACTGATTTCTTAAATGAAAAAGTTATTAATGATGAGTTTTTAAATCAATATCAATTTGGCGGGAATTT
Source organism: Bacilli bacterium (assembly GCA_041655535.1). GTDB lineage: Bacteria > Bacillota_I > Bacilli_A > RF39 > UBA660 > DUPI01. The sequence goes on along the minus strand of JBBAFH010000002.1, from coordinate 113,488 downwards.
ATTTGATCAAAAGTTTATTGAAAACAATAAAAAAGGTTGGGAAACAGATAGCCGAAAATATGAATTTAATAAAGATGTTACATTTGAAGAAACAGTTAATCACACCAATGAAGCACTACGTGGGAGAAGATTGAAGTAAACAAAGGACGTGAGTTATGATAAAAAAAGTTGGCATTTATATTATAGGTCTTATTTGTATAGGTTTTGTTACCGGAATAATTGATTATAATCGTGTTTTAAAAGATAAAATGCCCATTTTCATGATTGCTCAAATTGATAAAAGTGGACCTGAAATTGATTACTATGGTTTAGGATATAAAATGATAAGAAAACCCGGAGTATCTTATAAAGGTGCATTAGACCATGATGTTTATGTAAAATTTGGTTCTTGGTTTTACCAAAAAATAGTTTCAACGGAATTGGGGTTTATGATAGTTGATAAGACTCCTAAAAATTGTTCGGAAGCGATGGAACAAATTTACGAGACAGAATATTATCGTTATTATTTTAATTGTGTAAAAAGTCATACCATTTTTATTAAATTTAATAACCAAGAAGAGATGACTGTTAAAAATGCACTTAATAATAATCGTGTGTCAATTGAAGAATTGATTGCTGCTGGACTAAAGTTTATTGAAGAGAAAAAATAGCATTTGGTCATGTATTTGAATGGGGTGAAGTATGAAAAAAGAACATTATGAAAAACTAGAAAATATAAAATTTTTAGATATTGAAGCCAGCTTAGATTTAATTGCTAAACTTGTTGAAATTGATTGTGCAAGTGAGTTTTTAAGTCAAGAAAAAGAAATCAACAAAAATCTATTGCAAATGCAAAAATGTTTAGTTGAGTTAATGAAACTATCGGAAGAAAAAGATTACTTAGTTGATGAAATACTTATTAGAGAAGAAGAAAAGATTTATGTAAAAAAGAAGAGAAAGTAGTATTAAAGGAGTAATTTATGAATAGGGAACAATTAGAATGTTTAGAGGAATTAAGGGAAGTCCTAGAAACGGAACAAGCTTTACTTGATGAACTTAATAATCAATATGAATTGTTAAAAAAATATGGAACAAAAGAAGATGGTAATTTTTTGTTGTTATATTATCAAAAAGAATTATATAGTCTTAAACGCCATATTGGTGAATTTATGATTAACCTTGAAATGAAAAATGAGGTTTTATGTGAAATTATGGAACGTGAAGCCATTAAGAAAAAACTAATATTAATAAAATAACACCCCCAAAATAAGTAACAATATTGTTACTTTTGTTTTTGACAAATATTTATTATAATGCTATAATTGTTAAGCAATGCAAAAAAAGGTGGTTTTATGAAAATAAAAAGCGTAGAGATAATTATAAGTGCTGTTCGTAGAAGTCAATACCCAACAGATGAATTGCCAGAGTTTTTATTGGTTGGAAGATCAAATGTTGGAAAAAGCAGTTTTATAAATACTATAATAAATCGCAAAAATTATGCCCGTACTTCATCAAATCCTGGTAAAACTCAAACCATTAATTTTTATTTAGTAAATGAAAATTTTTATTTGGTTGATGCACCTGGTTATGGTTATGCCAAATTATCTAAAAAACATCAAAAGAAGTTCGGACTAATGATGGAAGATTATTTAACTAACCGCAATCCGTTAAAACAAGTATTTATGTTAATTGATTTTCGTCATAAACCATCAAACGATGACATTATGATGTATAATTTTTTGAAGTTCTATAAGATTCCTGTAACTATTGTTGCAACAAAAGCTGACAAGGTAGGAATAACAGCCCACCAAAAGCAAAGAAATCTTATTTTAAACGAACTAGATTTAGTACTTGGTGACGATTTTATTGTTTTCTCTAATGTTACTAAAGAAGGAAGAGAAGAAATCTATAATAAAATCGAAAGAATTATATAGTAATCCCCAAATAATGTTTTAATCATAAAATATTTTAGGTGATACTATGAAAATTATTTTTGATAGAAATACAATTCAAGTTTATTTAAATAAAGAATATACTAATGAACTTGATATTAATGATATTTCAAGTTTAGAAGAATATCTCAGCCGTATATTACTTAGACTCAAAAATGACTTTTTATTAGATATAAGCGGTTGCTATGAATTGAAAATATTATATGATAAATTTTACGGAGTTGTATTAGTGCTATCTAAGCACGACTTCGACTATGATGACTTATTTGAAAGTCAAGTTGATTTAGATTTGAATATTAACAAATCTAATTTCTTCTTATATGAGATAGATGACTTATTTTCAATAGAAAATAAAATATTAAAAAATGTAACTTTATACATATATAGACAAAAATTATATTTAAAATTAATATCTAATATATCACCTATTGAAATGGGAAGATTATTAGAATTTAGTAATCTTATTTATGGTGAAAAGGTTAATAAAATCATTAATAATGGAAAAATAATTTGCGTTTGAGTGTATATTCCACACTTTTTATATAGAAAGAGGTGAATGTATGAAAAAACCCGTAGTAGCGCTTGTAGGGCGACCAAATGTTGGTAAATCGACATTGTTTAACCGCATCGTAGGAAAAAAGATTTCTATTATCGAAGACATTCCTGGAATCACTCGTGATCGAATATATGGGAATGTTGTTTTTGAGGACTACCGATTTCATTTAATTGATACTGGTGGAATAGATGACTCTAACGAAAAATTTAATGATATTATTAAAGTTCAAGCTGAACTAGCAATTGATGAAGCTGATATTGTTATTTTTGTTGTAGATGGAAAAGAAGGATTATCATCTAATGACTATCTTGTTCGAGATATGCTTTTAAAAGCTAGTAAAGATGTAATTGTAGTTATTAATAAAAGTGATACCAAAGAATATAAAAATAACATGTATGATTTTTATGAGTTGGGCTTTGACGAATATATTCCTGTAAGCGGTGAACAAAACAATGGGATATATGACTTGCTAGAAACACTTACGAAGAATTTCAATAAGTATTCTGAAGAAGATCTGGATGATGAAATTGTAAAGTTTTCGATTATTGGAAGACCAAATGTTGGAAAAAGTAGTTTAGTTAATGCATTACTTAATGAAGAACGCGTTTTAGTTAGTGACTATGCAGGCACAACTCGTGATGCTATCGATACTCCTTTTACATATTATGACCAAGACTTTATTGTTATTGATACAGCAGGAATGAGAAAACGAGGACGAATATATGAAAACGTGGAAAAATATAGTTTACTTAGATCTTTAAAAGCAATCGATCGTAGTGATGTTTGTGTGATTGTTATTAATGCTGAAGAAGGTATCATTGAACATGATAAACATATTGCAAGTTATGCTATTGAAGCAGGTAAGGCAGTTATTTTAGTTGTTAATAAATGGGACTTAGTTGATAATTCGGATGGTCAAATTAAGAATTTTACAAGAGAAATTCGTAACAATTTTCAATTTATGCCTTATGCTCCGATTGTTTTTTTATCAGCTTTAACTAAAAAAAGAATTCACACATTAATGCCTCAAATAATTAAGGTATATAATAATAGTAAACAAACTATTAAAACAAGCTTACTTAATGATATTTTGCACGAAGCATATTATTTGAATTTACCACCAACTTATAAAGGAAAACGTTTAAAAATATATTTTTCAAATCAAGTAAGTACCAACCCACCAACTTTTAATATTCAAGTTAATAGTAAGGGACTAATTCATTTTTCATATGAACGATATATCGAAAATAAGATAAGAGAATCATTTGATTTTGAAGGAACGCCAATTGTACTACAATTTAAAAATAAAGGTGAAGAATAATATAACACACCATTCCCTCTAACATATAATAAATGTAGGAGGGATTTTTAATGAAATTTACAGACAACTTTTTTAATAAGATTGAAAATAAAACTAATATAAATAAAGAAACTATTTTAGGTCTTGCTGAAAAGCTTCAAAAAAACGATATGAAAGATGAGAAAACATTAAGAGAAGTTATTCAAGAATTAGGTAAACTTACCGGTAAAGAAGTTTCTAAAGAAAAGGAAAACAAAATCATTTCAGCGGTAGTTAATGATAAAGTACCGAAAGACTTGGATAATATTATATAGTATATATGTTATAATAATGGCAGGAGGGGTTATATGAAAATAAATTATCAACTTCAATTAGATGAAATAATAAGTGAACTTACTTCCAATAATGAAGTGCCAACATTGTTACTTCATAGTTGTTGTGCACCATGTAGTAGTTATGTTCTTTTATATTTATCTCAATATTTTAAAATAACAGTCTTTTTTTATAATCCTAACGTTATGCCTGATACGGAATATGAACGTCGTTTGAGAGAACAGATTAGATTAATAAAAACGGTTACTACTAAATATCTAATTAACTTTATCGAGGGAAGTTATGAACCAAAAGTTTTTTTGGAACAATCAAAAGGTTTAGAAAAAGAAAAAGAAGGATCAAGGAGATGTTTTAAATGTTATCAAATGCGCTTGGAACAAACTGCAAAACTTGCTAACGCAGAAAGTTTTGATTATTTTGCAACAACATTAACTGTTAGCCCATATAAAAATTCTGATAAGATTAATGAAATTGGTAAGTTTTTAGAAGATAAATATAACATTAAATATTTAGTGTCAGATTTCAAAAAAAGAAACGGATATAAAGAATCAATTCGTTTATCTAAAGAATATGATTTATATCGACAACATTATTGTGGTTGTCCATTTTCACATAGTATTAATGAGGAGTTAACAAAATAACTTCTTTTTTATTAATGTGTTATTAAATAACAAATATATTGATATTTTAGTATCATATATTAACATAATCTCTCATATATTTAAATGAATTAGATGAAAGTAGGGATTATATGGAAAAAATAGATATAATTAGAAGTATCACCGAGAGAACTGGTGGAGATATTTATTTAGGAGTGGTGGGGGCTGTTAGAACAGGAAAATCAACTTTTATAAAGAAAGTTATTGAAAATCTTGTTGTTCCTAATATTACTGATGAGTATGAAAGAAAAAGAGCTCTTGATGAAATCCCCCAAAGTGCTCAAGGTAAAATGATTATGACAACTGAGCCAAAATTTGTTCCTTCTAATGCTGCTAAAATTCAAATTGAAACTTTTAGTGCAAACGTAAGGCTTGTTGATTGTGTAGGATATGTTATTCCGGGTGCTAAAGGTTATGAAGATGAGAATGGGCCAAGAATGGTTAAAACACCGTGGTATGATGAAGAAATACCATTTGTTGAGGCAGCTGAAATAGGTACTGAAAAAGTTATCAAAGATCATTCGAGTATTGGTATTGTTATTACGACTGATGGTTCAATTGGAGAAATATCAAGAAATGATTATATTGAGGCTGAAACGAGAGTAATAACCGAATTAAAAGAAATAGGTAAACCGTTTATTGTTTTATTAAATTCGGTTCATCCAATGCTTCCAGAAACAGAGAGACTTGCTGGCAAGCTACATGAAGAACATTCAGTACCCGTTATACCAGTTAGTATTGAAAACATGAGTGAACGAGATATTTATTCAATTTTGAAAGAAGCATTATATGAATTTCCAGTTACTGAGGTAAGTGTTAAGATGCCAGAATGGATTGCGTGTTTGTCTCCAAACAACTGGCTTAAAAAAACATACATTGATAAAATAAAAGAAAGTGTTATTGAAATAGATAAATTACGTGATGTTGATAAAATTACCAATCCGTTTGTTGATTGTGAATATATAAGTAGAGCTTATTTGTCAGAGGTTGATACTTCAACAGGGGTAGTAAATGTTACGCTTGATGCGCCAACTGGTTTATACAATGAAGTGTTAAAAGATATTATTGGTGTTGATATTAAAAATCGCGCTGAATTATTAAGCTTATTCCAAGATTATAATGAAGCTAAGTATGAATACGACCAAATTAAAGTAGCCCTTAAAATGGTGAAACAAACAGGTTATGGAGTTGCATCACCAACATTACTTGATATGAAGCTTGACACCCCAGAAATTATTAAACAAGGAAACCGTTACGGAATAAAACTTAAAGCAGTGGCGCCTTCAATACACATGATAAGAGTTGATGTTGAATCGACATTCGAACCAATTATAGGATCAGAACTTCAAAGTAAAGAATTAATTAATCACTTAATGAAAGATTATGATCAAGCTCCAGACAATATTTGGAAAAGTGAAATATTTGGTCGAAGTCTTGATGTTATTGTTAAGGAAGGCATTCAAGCTAAATTATCGCTAATGCCAGAAAATGCTCGCTATAAATTACAACAAACATTATCTAAGTTAGTTAATAAAGGCTCTGGAAATTTGTTTGCTATTGTATTATAAAATTAACTTCTGTTATTAACAGAAGTTTTTAATTGATTTAAACCTTTATTTAATTAAATATGGCAATATGGCTATTAAATTGCATAAAATCTTTAAAAAATTGCAAAAGTTATTGATTTTATTTACAAATAATGGTATTCTTTAAATGTAAGCAAGATAGTTGCTTAAATAATAGGAGGTAAAGAATGACTAAAACAGATTTAGTAAATTTCATTGCAGAAGAAACAGGATTTACAAAAGCAGATTCATCTCGTGCTCTAGAAGCTATGATGAGTGGTGTAGTAAACGGATTAAAAGAAGGAAATAAAGTAACTTTAACAGGTTTCTGTACTTTCACAGCTAAGGATAAACCAGCAAAAGATGGACGTAATCCTAGAACTGGTGAAACAGTAAAAATCCCTGCTAGAGTAGCAGTTACAATTAAAGCAGGTTCTAAATTAAAAGAAGCTTTAAACTAAAAGGCATTAAGCCTTTTTTTCTTGGAGGTGTTTTCATGTTAAAGACAACTATAAAAGTTTTAAAAAAAATTGAAGAAAAAGGATATAAGGCTTATATTGTTGGAGGTTATCCAAGAGACTTATATTTAAACAAAAAAAGTGCAGATGTAGATATTTGTACTAATGCCACACCTAAAGAATTAAAAACAATTTTTCCTAATGTTAATTTAAATTCGGTCAAATACGGGTCGATTACTCTTATTTTTAGTAATGTTCATTTTGAAATAACCACTTTTAGAAAAGAAATAAAATATGAAAATAATAGAATACCAGTTAAAATAGAGTATATTGATGACTTAACAGAAGATTTAAAAAGAAGAGATTTTTTGATCAACACACTGTGTATGAACTCTAATGGTGAATTTATTGATTTGTTAGGTGCTAGAGATGATTTAGATGCTGGTATAGTAAGAATGATAGGCAGAACTAAATATCGTCTTAAAGAGGATATACTTCGGATTTTAAGGGCTATTAGATTTGCGACAACACTTAATTTTGAACTGGATAAAGAATTATCTAAATATATTACTAAATACGGTTACCTACTTAGAAAATTATCTTATGAACGCAAAAAGGAAGAACTAGATAAAATATTTTCTAGTCCTAATGTTAAATATGGCATTGAATTAATTTTGAAAACCAAAATTGATAGATATTTAGAAATACCTAAATTATCTAAAATTGCTGTAACCTCTTCACTTATTGGTATATGGGCCCAGCTAGATGCTTTAAATATATATAAATTTAATAGTAATGAACAAAAAACAATCAAGCTAATTAACGAATTATTGAATAAGGATTTATTTGATTGTGAAAATTTATATAAATATGGTCTTTATATTTCTACTATTGTTGGTGAAATAAAAGGAATTGATCGAAAAATTATTAATGAACAATTTAATAACTTATATATTACCAACCGAAGTGAAATAAAGATTACGACCGAAGATATTTGTACGATTTTAAATAAGAAACCAGGTCCTTTTTTAAAACTTATTATTACTGATGTTGAAGGTAAAATAGTTAGAAAAGAACTCTTAAATGATAAAGATATATTAATGGAATATATTAAAAGTAATTATATGTAAAGGTTACAAAGTTAGAAATTTATTGTATAATGATGTTAGGTGATAAAATGATGGAAAAAGTTATTAATTTAATCAAAGAAAAAACAATGGTTGTTCCATATGTTCTCTTTTCTAATTATAAAAAATTAAATATAAAAGACGAAGAATTAATATTAATTATTTATTTACTTAATGATTCTAACAAGGTATATAATCCTAAAAAAATTAGCGAAGTATTGAATATTGAAACCGGTAAAGTACTAGAAATGGTTAATGAGCTAACTATCAAAGATATTTTATCTATTACTGTTAAAATTGAAAATAAGATTCATGTTGAATATTTATCAATTGATAATTTATATAAAAAATTAGCCTTTTTAATTGTTAATGATAAAGAGGTAGAAACTGTTAATACTAATATTTATGATAATTTCGAAAAGGAGATGGGGCGTCCTTTATCGCCAATTGAATATGAATTAATAAGTGGTTGGCAAGTTAACAAGGTAAGTGACGAATTGATCCTTTTAGCGCTTAAAGAAGCGGTTTATAATGGTGCTGTTAGCTTGAGATATATTGATCGTATTTTATATGATTGGACTAAAAAGGGGATTAAAACAGGAGCAGATGTTAATTTAGAAAAGCAAAAGTTTAAAAAGAAAAAAGATACTCCAGATATATTTGATTATGATTGGTTAAATGATGACAAAAAAGATTCAGATAACTGAAATTGTTGATTATTTGGAAGAACTTTTTCCAAATGCTGATTGTGAACTAAATTATTCTAAAGATTACGAACTGTTATTAGCAGTAATGATGAGCGCTCAAACAACTGATGTTAGAGTAAACATGGTTACATCAATTTTATTTGAAAGGTATCCTAGTTTGGAAAGTTTAGCAGATGCTGATATCGAAGATATTATGGCCATTATTAAACCTATTGGCACATACAAGAAGAAATCTCAAAATATTATTGGAATAGCCAGCAAATTATTAAACGATCAAAATGGAATTGTACCATCTGATCGAGAATATTTAGAAAGCCTTCCTGGGGTAGGGAGAAAAACAGCTAATGTCATATTGAGTATTTTATATAAGGAACCTGTTTTAGCAGTTGATACACATGTTTCAAGAGTTAGTATTAGACTTGGATTAGTCAATAAGAAAGATAATGTTTTAATTATTGAAAAGAAATTAACTAAAATAATTCCTAAAGAAAAAATAAATAAATTACATCATCAATTAATATTTTTTGGAAGATATCACTGCAAAGCGAGAAGCCCAGATTGTCGAGATTGTAGATTAATTGATATATGTAAAGATGAAATTAGAAAACCATTTATGAATTAAAAAACCGATAAAATTATCGGTTTTTATTTTATTTTATTTTAATAGTTCTCATATAAGTTTTGTTATAAGTTTTGTAATTTATTTCATAAGTTATAACAAATTCACCAGTAGCCGAAGTATCAATTTCATTCACTGTATCATTGGTTGCTTTATTAGTAATTGTTTTAGTAATTTCAATATCACTTTCATTTACATCTTTGTCATTCTCTTGTACTTTAACTGCTGGATTAGGTTCCGAATAAACATCGTTAATACCTAATTCAATTAAACTGTCACCAATTAAGTTTGATTCAATTTGTGGCTCATTTGATTTTTGGGTAATAGTTGTTTCTACGCCACTACTCATATTAACTTTAAATATTGAGTAAGCTGATTTAACAACGTAAGTAACATTTCCTGAAGTAGCAGTTGTTGAATAATTATTATTTTTAGTAAATCCTAATAATTTCAAATCATTTCCATTTTTAACATAAACATTGTACCCAAGTTCACCAATATTTTTACTATTATAAGTAAGACGTTCATTTAAGTAAGTGTTTTGATCTTTCTCTGTTTTAAAGATTGATTTAAAATAATTAGTTAAAGCTGTTTTGTCTGCAGCACTTGGTGTCTCGATTGCATTCCAAGTTATATTTACACTAGAACCAAGTTGTTCTGCTTGTAAATTAGTTGGATTTTCTAATTGACTATATCTTGTAGATACTTCTGTAGGTTCTGTTCCTTTTTTAAACAATTCAGTTATTCTCATATTTTTAGGTGTGAATTCACTTGGTAGCATCGCTGGTTTTGTTCCTTTTTCAATTTCTACACTAATAACATTTTTGGGTTTAGTAAATGATTTGTTTTCAGTATAAATACCTTTAGCAACTGCTTGGAATAATCTTCTAAATTGAGTGCTACCAAAACGATTATAATATTGATTATCAATCTTATCATAACCATACCATTGAGCAATAGCATAATCAGGAGTATATGAAGCAATCCATAAGTCATTAACAGCATTGCTTGGTAATTTATGTTCTCTAAAGACAGCATCTGGATAGTTACTTGTTCCTGTTTTTGCACAATAATTAACACCGTTAACATACCATTGATCGTAAGATACCCATTTAGCGGTATCAAGTAAAACGCTTGACATCATATATGCCGTTTCAGCACTCATAACTCTTTCCTTTTTAACTTTGTGTTCAACTTCTTCGTTTGTTTCACGGAAGACAATTTTAGTAACTGAGTGTGGCTCAATATAATAACCACCATTAGCAAAGGCAGCATAAGCACCAGACATACTAACAGGGGATTCTCCATTGTAACCACCTAATGAATGAGATTCATGAACAATTCCACTTTCTAATTCTGGATTCAAGCCAAGTGAAGTAACAAATTTTTTAATATTCTTGTTACTAACATCTTGGAAAGCTTTTAGAGCAGGGATATTACGAGAAGTTTTTAATGCTTCCCTTAAAGTTATTAAACCTTGATATTTGCCATCCCAGTTTTGAATAACTCCACCGGTTGAATATGTATGTGGTTCATCTGCAAACGCATGATAAGTTGACCAGTTATTATATTCAAAGCCAGGACCATAGTCATATAGTGGTTTGGCTGATGAACCAATGTGTCTTTCAATATCGGTAGCTAAGTTATAGCCTTTTAAGTCGGTTTTATTTCGACCAGCACTTACGGCTACAATACCACCAGTTTTAACATCTAACACTGATATTCCGGCATCAACAACTTCGTTTTCCCAAGTATATAATTCTCCACTTAAGACTTTATTGATATGAGTTTGTTTTTCCATATCGAAAGTTGTGTATATTTCCATAGCAACAGTAAATGGATCTTTACCTGTTAATTTCATAACTTCATCAGTAACAGTATTGATAACCCCAACGTATTCTCCACCACTTGTTTTTTCTTTTTCAAGAATTAAATCATGAACAGTTATCTGTTCCGCAATTTTGCGTTCTTCATTAGTTATATAACCATGTCTTTCCATTAAATACAAAACTGTTTTTCTTCTTGCTTCAGCATCATCTGGGTATAGATATGGATCATAACCATTTGGAGCTTGGAATAATCCGGCTATTAAAGAAGCTTCTGGTAATGTTAAATCTTTAGCGCGTTTTCCAAAATATAATTGTGATGCTTGTTCAACACCGTAAGCTCCTCCAAAATCTCGACCACCAAGATAGTTTGAATTGGCATAAAACTCCAATATTTCAAATTTAGTATAATTTTTTTCGATTTTAAATATAGATAGATATATGTCTGTAAATTTACGAATTATACCTTCAATTCCTTCTGATTCAGTTGATGTTAAATAGTTTTTAGCAATTTGCATCGTTAGGGTTGAAGCACCACCTACATCTTGCCCTAAAAATTGACCAAATGAAGCTTTAAGGAAACGAGGAAGGTCAAAACCATTATGTTGAAAAAATCTTGAATCCTCTGTAGCAATAATAGCATCAATTAATGATTCTGACATTTCATCGGTTGTTATCTTCTCACGCATTTCACCACCAACTTTTGTGATGATTTTACCATCTTTGTCATATATAATAGTTGCTTCTGACTGATATAATTTTTCTGGATCAAATTCAGCATTATTAACTATTATATAGAAGAAGACGATAGCAAATAGCATTGCGACTATTGTTAATGCGAAAAAAGTGATTAGGAAATATTTAAATACTTTCTTTTTATCTAGTTTAGATACTTTGTTTTTTACATTAGTTGCTTTTACAGTAGCCATCTTTTTAACACTACGACCTTTATTAGCTGCTATCTTTTTAATATTGCTGCTCTTGCTTGTAGTTTTGGCTTTACTATTTTTGTTTAGTTTCTTTTTAAAAAGAGGCGGTACAAACAAAATAATATTTAAGGTACTAATAATTATTAAAGACCACCAAAAATCAAAGGCAATCGTTCCAATTATTAAAGCGATAATACTCACTGCAAAAATAAGTGTATTTTCCATATTCTTCATTATATTTTTTTTAATTTTATCAATATTTTTCTTCATAATAATCTCCTTTAAAATATATTTCATCTATTATTTTTAAATAATCTAATCTTGGATTAAATTTTATTTTAATTAAATGTCCTTTTTCTTTAAAATAAGAATAAGGAATCGATTTTCTTGTATTAGTATTTATAAATTCAAATAAATCTTTTCCATCTAAATAAAAAATTTCATTATAAGCATTAAAATTAACAATTAAGAATCCAATACCACCATGGGTTATTATCTTTTTCAAATGCTCAAGTTGATGATTGTGGATGTTACTCAACGGAAAATAATTAGGCTTGTTTGTTTCTTTAGCTTCAAAGTCAATATATTTACCGCGATAAATACCATTGTAGTCAGTAGTTGAAGGTTTTTGAAAATATCCATCTTTTATTTTGACTCTAGTGGGTGATATATAATCAACTTTTTTTATTGTGATAGGTGTTGGTTTTTTATGAATAACAGCTATATTTTTTTGTAAATAATAGTTGTTAGTTTCATTAAGTTCTTTTTCTAAACTCATTCCACGATTACCATAGTTAATCGTTTTTTTTCTATCAATTTTTATTCCGCATGGATAATTCATGTAATCACCACTACAATTATACTATAAAAAGACAATTTTTACTATTAAAAATAGATAATTATTTTTGACGGTTATGTTCTACTTTTGTCGAATCCAACGATTTTTTTTTAAATATATGTTAGAGTTTATTTAAGAGGTGATAAATTGAATAGACATTACCAAATTGAAAAAATTTTTAATGAAATGATTGGTGATGTAAAGCAAATAAAACTAACTACTTATTTTTATAGAAAAAATAAGTAGTTTTTATTTAAATTGATTGAAAACAAAGAAGAGTTAAAGTTACTTTTTTGCTTTCTTAGAATATATATATTTTAAGAAAATTTTAAAAAATAACATGTGCTAAAATCGACGAGGTATTAGCAAAAAGAACAATGTTTTTTCTTTGTTCATATAATACCCCATTTATTGTATCTATAAATTATATACAACGATAAATAAAAGAGTTGTAATATTTAACTTAAATAAAGTATTTTGATTTTTTTATATTTATTAGTATATTTAAAATCATTGAAAAATACGATTTAATTTGCTATAATAACATTGTAATTAATTAAGTGGAGGTTTGGTTATGAATTTAAGTCAATTAAATAAAAAATTAATCACAATTATTGGAATTGTTCTTGTTATAGTAGCAGTAGCTTTAGTAACAATAGCAATCGTTACTAAAAATCACAATTTAGAATTTTCTGTTATTGAACAAAAATTGAAATCAGGAGCTCAAAAGTATTACAAAGATAATCCTGAATTATTACCAAATATAAATGGTTCTAAAGCGGCGGTCGGAGTGACAACGTTAGAAGATGGTAAATATATTCCAATGATGTCAATTATGGTTAAAGGTGATACCATTTGTAATGGAGAAGTAAGAGTTTCTAATAATGGTGGATATTACTTATACATTCCATATTTAAACTGTGGTAATGAATATGTAACAAATGAACTATATAAACATATTGTTGAACCAGGTAATGTAGTAACAAAAGACAATGGACTTTATGAAATGAATGGCGAATATGTATTCCGCGGGAATCATCTAAATAATTATTTGAGTTTTGACAATAAAGTTTGGGTTATAATGAAAGTAGATAAAGACAAAAATATAGTAGTTACGGAATATGAAACTAAGACAAAAAATATATGGGATAATCGTTATAATGAAACACGTGAACAAACAAGTGGAATTAATGATTATTCTAAAAGTAAAATGGAATATTTTTTAAATGAAATGTTTAATGGAGAACAATATCTTTCAGAAAGTGCTAAAGGATTAATTGTTTATAAACCATTATGTATAGGCAAGAGAAGTGAGAAAGAAACAAATAAAACAGATAGTGTTGAGTGTTCTGTTGTAACAGAACCACAACCACTTGGACTTATTAAAGTAAGTGATTTTATGAATGCTAGTCTAGACTCAAATTGTAAAGAAACAACAAGTCGTTCTTGTCAAAATTATAATTATCTAGCAGATTTTAACACTAACTGGTGGACAATGACTCCCCATACTGAAAGCACACATCGTGCATATAAAGTTTCAGGAAAAACAATTACACCATCAACATTGAATGTTGATTCAAAAGTAAGACCAGTATTGCACTTAAGTGAAAATATTGTATATAATGGTGGGACAGGAACATTTGAAGATCCATATATTGTTAAATAGTATAAAAATTGACTAAAAAATAAAAAGTGATAAAATAAATAATATAGAGGAGTTGGGATAATGATTCAAGATAGGATATTGTTAACGGTAAAGGACATACTTGATAAAGAATTCAAAATTGATACCAGAGGTTTTAGACCACAAGAAGTAGATAAATTTCTGGATATAATTATTCGTGACTACGAAGAATTTATTGCTATTATCCGTGAAATGGAAACGGATAAAAAAGAGATTCTTGAAGATAATATTAGATTAAAACAAGAAATTAGAACGTTAAAATTGAAATTAGATGTTGTTAAAGATGCTCCGGTTACAGAAATTAACAATGCTGATTTATTAAGAAGACTATCAAGTCTTGAAAAGATTATTTACGGTAAAGAATAGTATTTTGACAAACGCTGCATTATTTAATGTAGAGGAAAGTCCATGCTCGCACTACCTGAAATGGTAGTAGTGTTCGTGCATAGGGAAAAAATAACCTATGGTAGCATTTGCTAACGGCGCAACCCTTTCCTAAGTCTTTGATATGGAAATGGCTGCATAAAGTGCCACAGTGACGATAAACTTAGAAATAAGTTTAGTGAAACGGGTAAACCCCACGAGCGAGAAACCCAAATTTTGGTAGGGGAACCTAATAAAAGGGAAAAACAACCTTTTATGGGATTGAGAAATCAATAGATAGATGTTTGTCGCCTAGTAATAGGAACAGAACATGGCTTATAAAATATTATTTTTGTGGTAAAGGTGGTGTACATTGAAAGAAATTGGTGAAAAATTAAGAGAAGAGCGCTTAAGCATTGGGATTTCCATTGAAGAAGCAGCTGAAGATTTAAAAATGCGACCAATTCAAATTGAAAACATTGAAGAAGGCAATATGTCTGCATTTCAAGATATTTTTTATTTAAAATATTTTATTAGAGATTACTCTAAATATCTTGGATTAAAATATGAAGATATTGTCGATGAATTCAACGAGTTTTTATTTGATTATACATCAAAAATATCGCTAGATGATATTAAAGAAGCACAAAAAAAATCTAATGAAAAAGAAAAAACTAAAAAAATCACATCTCCTTATACACTTGAAAGACGTAATCGAATAGACGTCACACCTATTGTAGTTTATATTCTTATAATTATTTTAGTTGTCGTAGGTGTGTATATGTATTTAAAAAGTGAGCAAGATGATTTTAATAATAATAGTATAGTTATTAATGAGATAAATAGGAGGGTATTATGAATTTACCAAATAAATTAACAATGATTCGAATTTTTTTGACACTAGTTATAATTGCAATACTAACATTACCATTTGAAGCAGCCGGAATTGAAATGACTAAATTGTTCGTTAGCGAGGCAATAGTGGTTGATGTTAAATATATTGTTGCTGGTGTATTATTTATAGTTGCATCATTAACTGATTTTGTTGATGGATACATTGCTAGAAAATATAATTTAGTAACTGATTTTGGAAAAATGATTGATGCTATCGCTGATAAAATTTTAGTGAATTCAGTTTTAATTATTTTGTCAGCAACCGGATTTATTCATCCAATCATTCCTGTTATAATCATTATGCGTGATACAGTTGTTAATTCTATTAAAATGGTTGCTGGTAATCATGGGAACGTCGTAGCAGCAAGTTGGATGGGAAAAGTTAAAACAGTTTGTATGATGACAGGTGTTTCATTAACGTTATTCTATAACTTGCCATTTGAACTATGGAATTTAAGAATCTCTGATTTCTTATTGATAATTGCTACTGTATTATCAATTATCTCAGCAGTTCAGTACTATAATGCAAATAAAAAATATATTTTTGCAGAAACCAAATAAATGTAATTGTTAAATAGCACAAAAAATTCTTGACAAATGTTTAAGAATTTTTTATATTTTAGTATTTAAAAATAATTAAAAAAAGACAAACATTTGTTCGTTTTAAGTATTGACAATGTATTAATTATAGTATAAAATTAAATTATATGTTAGGAGGAAAGTAAAACATGTCAAAAACAACCGATGATAAAACCCTTGAACAGGTATTAAAAGATATTGAAAAACAATTTGGTAAAGGATCAGTGATGAAATTAGGTGATAATGAACAACGTGAAATAGATGTTATATCTAGTGGGTCGATATCTTTGGATATTGCTCTTGGAATTGGAGGATATCCCAAAGGAAGAATAGTTGAAATATATGGACCAGAATCAAGTGGTAAAACAACATTCGCACTTCATGCAATAGCTGAAGCACAAAAAGCTGGTGGAACTGTCGCTTTTATTGATGCTGAGCATTCTTTAGATCCACAGTATGCATCCAAATTAGGGGTTAATATTAATGAATTATTATTATCACAACCTGATAATGGAGAACAAGCATTAGAAATTTGTGAAGCTTTAGTTCGTAGTGGGGCAATTAGTACAATTGTTATTGATTCTGTTGCCGCTCTTGTTCCTAAAGCTGAAATTGAAGGAGAGATGGGAGATTCCCATATGGGACTGCAAGCTCGTCTTATGAGTCAAGCTTTAAGAAAACTGTCAGGTGTTATTAATAAAACAAATACAACAGCTATCTTTATTAATCAATTGCGTGAAAAAGTAGGAATCGTTTTCGGTAACCCCGAAGTGACGCCTGGTGGTAGAGCTCTAAAGTTTTATTCGTCAATTCGTTTAGAAATCAGACGTGCGGAACAAATTAAACAAGGCACAGATATTATTGGTAATAAAACTAACATTAAAGTAGTTAAAAATAAAATGGCGCCTCCATTTAAATCTTGTGCTGTTGATATTATGTACGGAACTGGAGTGTCTGTAGATGGAGAAATTGTTGATTTGGCTTCTGATGCTAATATTATTGAAAAGAGCGGTGCTTGGTATGCCTATAATGGAGAAAAGTTAGGTCAAGGTAAAGAAAATGTCAAGGAATTGTTAAAATCAAATCCTAAACTAAAAAAAGAATTAGAACAAAAGGTTAGAGACCATTATAATATTGCTAGTAAAAAAGAAGTTGCTAAAGGTGAAACTAAAAAATAAAAAAAACACGAATGTATTTTCCTATATTCATGTTTTTTTCTTGACTTACATCCCAAAAATCTTTAAAATGATAGTAGAGTGAAATTAGTGTTTTGCTTGTTAGATATATGGGGAGGTATACTATGGAAAATATAGTTTTCTCCATTTTGCTAGTCCTAGTTGGACTTTTTGTTGGAATTATAACAACGTTTTTAATTAATTATATTAGAGGAACTGTTGCCTCTAAAAAAGCTGAAATGATTCTTGAAAATGCTAAAAATGAAGCTGCTAAAATTAAGCGTGATCATTTATTAGAAGCTAAAGAAGAGTCGTATAAAATAAAAAGTGAACTTGAAAAAGAAATAAAAGAGAAAAAAACTGAAATGAGAGAGGCTGAGGAACGTCTTATTATTCGTGAAAGTAATATTGATAGACGTGACCAAACTTTTCAAAATCGTGAACAAATGTTGGAAGAACGTGAAAATAATTTAATTGAAAAACAAAAAGAAATCCAATCAGAACAAATGGAGATTGAAAGTATAAAAAATGACCAAATCGAACTTTTAGAAAAAATAGCAAGTTTTTCTAAAAATGAAGCTCGTGATTTAGTTATGAAAAAAGTCGAAGAAATGATGAATTTAGAAATTGCTGCTTATATTAAAGACCGTGAAGACGATGCGAAAATAGTTGCTGACAAACAATCAAAAAATTTATTAGTAAATACAATGCAAAGATATGCAAGTGATGTTGCTAATGAACAAACAGTAACAGTAGTTAGTCTTCCAAGTGATGATATGAAGGGTCGTATTATCGGAAGAGAAGGAAGAAACATAAGAACAATTGAAGCTGTAACAGGAGTTGATTTGATTATTGATGATACACCTGAAGCGTTTGTATTGTCTAGTTTTGACCCTTACAGAAGAGAGATTGCTCGAGTTACCATTGAAACTTTAATAAAAGATGGACGCATCCATCCTGCAAGAATCGAAGAAGTTTATGATAAGACATGTAAAGAAATGAAAGTTAAAGTTCGTGAATATGGCGAAGCAGCCTTATTTGAACTAGGTATTACGAAAGTTAACCCTGAATTAGTAGAAATACTAGGAAAATTACATTTTCGCACTAGCTATGGTCAAAACGCCTTAAAACACGCTATTGAAGTAGCAAGTTTAACGGGTATAATGGCATCTGAAATTGGCGAGAATGTTAGTATGGCTAAACGAGCAGGGCTATTACATGATATTGGTAAATCAATTGATCATGAAGTTGAAGGTAGCCATGTTGAATTAGGGATTAATCTTGCAAAAAAATATAAAGAATCTGATGTTGTAATTGATGCAATCGCATCACATCATGGTGATGTACCGCCTGAAACAATAATAGCTGAGTTAGTTGAAATTGCTGATACTCTATCAGCCTCAAGACCAGGTGCTAGAAATGATTCTTTAGAAAACTACATTAAACGATTAAAAGATTTAGAAGATATAGCAACTAGTATTAATGGTGTTGAAAAATCATTTGCAATGCAAGCGGGGAGAGAATTGAGAGTTATTGTTAAACCAGAAGTAATCGATGATTTAACTAGCTACAAGATTGCTCGAGATATTAAAACTAGAATTGAAAATGAAATGCAATATCCAGGAACTGTTAAAGTTACTGTTATTCGAGAAACGAGATATACTGAAGAAGCAAAATAAGCTTCTTTTTTAATGTATTAAAAAAGATAAATAAAAATTTATCTTAATAATAGTAACGACCCCTTCTACGATATGGATATGGTGGATAGTATGGGTAATATACTGGGTAAGGTTGATAATATGGGCGGTTATATGCGTATGGTGCTAAAAGAGCACCTGTTAATCCACCTAATAGGAATGGCGCAGCAAAACCACCACCGGCTATTATACGATCATCTTGATTACGGAAATTATCATCATAGGGTGTTTGATATTGATAATTGTTATTATACATACTTATACTCCTTTCATAATATCTTATGAGTAGGATAAAAAAAGGTGAAATAATATTAAGCTCTTATCATATATTTAAATAGGTGATATGGTGAAAAAGTTTTTTCAAAGAATTGGATTAATTACACTAATATGTTTAAGTTTTATATATACAGAAAAAGCAGCAAACGTTTTAATTGAGGTAGATGACATAATGGTAAAGATTAGAGAAGAAAAAGGATTATACAAACAAGCATCAGTCAATGCAATTGTAGACGGTGATACAATTATTCCGGGAATTAATGGTGTTGAGGTAGATGAAATTAAAAGTTATCACAAAATTAAAAAAATTGGACATTACAGTAAAGAATTATTAGAATATAAAACAATAAAACCTAATGTTACTCTATCTACTAATTATGATAAATATATAATTAGTGGAAATGAAAGCAAAAGAATCGTTAGTTTGTTATTTATCGTCAATAAGAATACAAATGTTAATAAGATATTAGATATTTTGAAACAAAAAAATGTTCTTGGAAACTTTTTTATTGATAGTATTTGGCTAGAAAATAATAATGAATTATTATTAGAAATAATTAAAGCAGGTCATAATGTTGGTAATTTAAGTTATGAACAAAATTATAATCATAGTGATTTTATTTGGGTAGACACCATAATTAAAAAGGTTGGTAATCAAAATCAAGGGTATTGTTATAGTGAGGGGAATAACGAAGTTGCTCTAAAAATATGTTCTCTAAATAAAAACTTTACAATAAGACCAAGTATTATTGTAAAAGAATATCCGACTCTCGAAGTAAAAGAAAAATTAAAAAGCGGTGTAATTATATCATTACCAATAAATGGAGTTGTTGAAAGGGAATTGAGTAGTATCATTGATTTAGTTCACAGTAAAGGATTAGTAATTGAAAATTTAAACAAATTGCTAAAAGAATAATAAAACATTAAAAATCGAACATTAATTTTTGTTCGCTTTTTTGTTGTTATGAAAGGCTTAACGCCAATTTCTGACAAAAACATAAAAATAAAAAAAGTTTTAAAAAAGCGCATTTTTTAAAAAAGAAATTTCAAAAATTCTATAAAACGAAACATTTTTTTTGCTAACATTTTTTTTAGTTCTTCTTCAGGAAAAGTGATTAACCTTTTAAAACAAAGGAATAAAAGAAGAGAAGAAGAAAACAAAAAAATAAAATTAAAAAAACAAAAAGATTTAAAAATACCGAAAAAAAGAAAATAAAAAAAATAAAAACTTTGAAAACGGAGAATTCCTTTCAAAACTATGGGCTAAAAAAAATCAACAAAAAAACTTTTAAAAAAAGCGAACATTTTGTTTGACTTTATATAAAGTTGTGTCTATAATGAAATTAGATAAGGAATATTGGAGGTAAGGTTTATGACAAGTACAGAAGAAAAAATAAACAGTTTAGTTGTAATTAAAAGAAATGGACGTCGTGTTGATTTCGATGGTTCAAAAATAGCAATAGCTATTAAAAAAGGTTTTGATAGTGTTAATCCTAATGATGATGACAATGATTCAGAAGTAAAATATACTAATGCTGATGCAAACAAAATATATTTAGCAGTTACTAAAAGAATCGAGAAGGAATATTTAGATGAAGGAAAAATTAAAATTGAAGAAATTCAAGATTTAATTGAAGATGAATTAAAGAAAAAAGGTTATGAAGATGTATATACTTCATTTGCTGAATATCGAGTTAGAAGAATGCAGTCAAGAACAATGTTTTTTGATCAAAAAAAACAACATAAGTTTTTAAAAGTAATTGAGAGTTTAGGTCTTAAATCTGCTAATGAAGATGATACTAAAAGGGAAAATGCCAATGTTAATGGTGATACTGCTATGGGAACAATGCTTCAATATGGTAGTACTATTTCCAAGGAATTTGCAAAATCATATTTGCTAAAGAACAAGTTTTCTGAAGCCCATGATGATGGTGAAATTCATATTCACGATTTAGATTTTCTAGCAATGGGAACAACAACATGTACCCAAATTGATTTGAAAAAGTTGTTTACTGATGGCTTTTCTACTGGTCATGGTTTCTTAAGAGAACCAAATGATATTATGTCATATGCGGCTTTAGCAGCAATTGCTATCCAATCAAATCAAAATGATCAACATGGTGGTCAAAGCATTCCAGCTTTTGATTATTATTTAGCACCTGGTGTTCTAAAAACATTTAAAAAACAATTTAAACAAATGGTTTTTGATTTATTAGATTTCAGTGATTTTGTTAATTTTGTTAGTGTTGATAAAGTAGTTGCTGATATTGATAAACTTGAAACAATCGAATTTGATATAAATATTTTTGAAAAATACTTTAAGGAAACAAAAACAATTGAAAAAATTTTTGAACAAGCTTATGAAAAAGCTTTAAAGAAAACAAATCGTATTGTTTACCAAGCAATGGAAGCTTTTATACACAACTTAAATACAATGCATTCAAGAGCGGGAGCGCAAGTTCCATTTTCATCAATAAACTTTGGAACTGATGTAACACCTGAAGGAAGAATGGTTACTAAAAACTATTTGCTAGCAGCTGAATCAGGGCTTGGTAAAGGTGAAACTGCAATCTTCCCAATTTCAATCTTTAAAGTAAAAGAAGGAGTTAACTATAATACTGAAGATCCTAACTATGACTTATTTAAATTATCTTGTAGTGTTTCTGCTAAAAGATTATTCCCTAACTTTTCATTTATTGATTCTCCATTTAATTTAGCATATTATAAAGAGGGAGATTATACAACAGAAGTAGGTTATATGGGCTGTCGTACTAGAGTTTTAGGAAATGTTGTTGATTCAGCAAAAGAAATTACTCCTGGTCGAGGAAATTTATCATTTACTTCGATTAATCTACCTCGTTTAGGAATTAAATATGGTATTGCTACTAATGATAAAGTTGATTTTGAAGGATTTTATAAAGAACTAGAGGAAAGAATGGAATTAGTAAAAAATCAATTGTTGGATAGATTTGAAATTCAATGTAATAAAAGAGTTTACAATGCACCATTTTTATTAGGACAAGGTGTTTGGATTGATTCTGAAAAATTAAAAAATACTGATCGTCTGAGAAAAGTATTAAAACATGGTAGTTTAAGTATTGGGTTTATTGGATTAGCTGAATGTTTAAAAGCTTTAACTGGTAAACATCATGGGGAAAGTGAAGATTCTCAAAAAATAGGATTAGAAATTATTGGGTTTATGCGTAAAAAGGCTGATGAATTCGCGTCTAAGCATAATCTAAACTTTACTTTATTGGCAACACCTGCTGAAGGTCTGTCTGGAAGATTTACTAGTATTGATAAAGCAATATATGGAAAAATCAAAGGTGTGACTGATAAAGAATATTATACAAATTCATTCCATGTTCCAGTATATTATAATACATCGGTATCTAAGAAGATAAATGTTGAGGCACCATATCACAGTTTAACTAATGCTGGTCATATTACTTATATTGAATTAGATGGTGATACTTCTAGTAACGTTGAAGCTTTTGAAAAGGTTGTTCGTTTAATGAAGGAAGCAGGAATTGGCTATGGAGCGATTAATCATCCAATTGATCGTGATCCGATCTGTGGATTTAATGGTGTTATTGGTGATAATTGTCCAGGATGTGGACGTACTGAAACAGACGGCGTTAAATTCGAAAGAATTAGAAGAATTACAGGATATTTAGTTGGTACTGTTGATCGCTTTAATAATGGAAAAAGAGCTGAAGAAAGAGATAGGGTAAAACATAATGTACGTTAGGTTGGCTCGACCAATAGAACGTGATAGTATTGTTGATGGTGAAGGGCTTAGAACAGTTATTTGGACACAAGGATGTGCTCACAATTGCTTTGGCTGTCATAATCCCAGCACTCATTCTTTTAAAGAAGGCTTTTTAGAAGATATTGAAGTTATAAAACATCAAATTAAAAGTTCTTATAATCAAGATGGTGTTACACTATCTGGTGGGGACCCTTTCTTTCAACTTGATGCAAGTATGGAAATAGCGGCTTTTTGTCAAAGTATTGGGTTAAATGTATGGGCTTATACTGGTTATACTTTTGAGCAATTAATGTTGTTGTCTAAAGGAAACAAAAAAATAATTGAATTATTAAAAAACATAGATGTTTTAGTTGATGGTAGATTTGTCTTAACAGAACGAAGTTTAGAATGGAAATTTCGTGGTTCTAAAAACCAAAGAATTATTGATGTTAAGAAAAGTCTAAAACAAGATAAATCTGTGGTTATTACAAAATATGATAAGGTTAACAGTTATAATATTTTAAATAGTCGAGAAAAAAACATATATGTTTAAAGTAGTCATTGACTACTTTTTTAATTGTCCTATTTATGATAGGTATATTTATTGACTTACTAATTAAAATATATTATAATTACAACAATAGGACGGTGTGTTTTTATGAAAAAAACAGGGTTTACACTAATAGAATTACTTGCAGTAATTTTTGTATTGGGAATTATTTCAGTAATAGCCATTCCAGCAATCAATCGAGTAATACAACAATCTCGAGAAGAGTTATATCAATCTCAATTAAAAAATATTGAGTTAGGCGCTAAAAATTGGGCAACAACAAACTTTTCAATTTTGCCCGAAGGAGAAGGAGAAGTTATAACACTTACTTTAGGACAGTTAAAATTAGGTGGTTTTATTAATAAAAATATTACTAATCCCAAAAATAAAAAGTTATTTCCAAATGATTTAGAAATAACAATAACAAAGAAAAATAATAATTATGAATATGATGTTTTAGAAGGAACTGGTGGTCAAGATGGTGAAATTGATAGCACCAAACCAGTTATTATTTTAAATGGATTAATTCATGAAACAGTTGAATTGAATAGTATATATAATGATTTAGGAGTTATTGCTAAAGATCCAACGGGTGCTTTAATTGATACAGTTGATATTTTGATTAAGTCTAATAATGAACCAGTGATAAGCGTTGATACATCTTCATTAATTCAATATAAAATAACTTATACGGCAACTTATCAAGGTGCAATTTCAACTGTTATTAGAACAGTTACGGTAAAGGATACAACTCCTCCTATACTGACAATCCCAGGTAATATTGAGATTGGAATAAATGATGTTGAAAAATTTAATGCATTAACTGGTGTAATAACCACTGATAATAGTTTGAAAACGCCAACATTAGATGTTTCAGGAGATTTAAGTAAAATTCCAGGAACCTATTCAATAACTTATACATCAACTGATGAGAGTGGCAACAAAACAGTAAAAGTCAGAACTATAAAAGTAACAAACAAACCATTATATTCAGATAACACAGGAGCTCCAATACCTGTGTTAGAAACAGGAATGATTCCAGTTAGATGGTATGGTCCAACAACTTGGGCGAAAGCTGATATTTATGATAATTGGTATGATTATAATAGTAAAGAATGGGCGAATGTTGTATTAGTAAATGAAACTTCAAGAATTGAATATATGAATGCAACTGCGGGCACAGAAATAAAAGACGAAGATATTTTGGCACATCTAGTATGGATACCAAGATATAAATATAAACTTTTTAATACTTTAGGAACATTTGCTAGTAATCAAGAAATCGAAATAATCTTTGAATCTTCAGACACTGGAAAATCAAGTGGTAATATCAATGATACTTATTTGACACATCCAGCTTTTACTTTTGATAATAGAGAATTAGAAGGTTTTTGGGTAGGAAAGTTTGAAACAACGGGCAATATAGAAACTCCGACAATAAAAGCAAATAGTAAATCACTAATTGGTCAGAGCATAAGTACAGCCTTTTCAACACTTCAAAAATTTAATAATGAAACTAAATATGGTCTATCACTAGATGCTGATGCCCGCATATTAAAAAATATGGAGTGGGGGGCGGTCGCTTACTTAAGTCATAGTAAATACGGAATTAATAATAACTTAACAGTAAATGACAATAGTTTATATATGACCGGTGATGGAAATTATATAACTAATTCTCCTCAAAGTACAACTGGAAATGTATATGGAGTTTATGATATGAGTGGAGGCGCTGAAGAATATGTTATGGGCGCTCACTATAATACAGATAATACTACAATCAGTATTGCATCATCTGACTTTGAACAGGCCACCATTGACAGTATTACAATGAATAAATATATTAACAAATATGCATCAACTGAAGATGATAGTGGGAAACTTGGTGATGCGACTTTAGAAACTAATGGATGGTACGGAGATCAAAATATTTTTATAGATACAATTTCTAGTTGGTTTATTCGTGGTGGATCTTATGAAAAAGGTTCACTATCGGGAATCTTTTCATATAATCAAAATTCTGGTGATTCTACTAATACGGGTTGTCGTCTCGCTATTCCTGGATTCAGATAATAAAAAAAGATATTTTCTAATTTGAAAATATCTTTTAATTATTCCATTTTTGTTTTAAAATTTTTATTTTTTCATTTAGCGACAAGAATTTATCTTTATCGATATTAATAATTTGTTTATTTAATTGCCTTGCAATATTAATTTCAACTTTTAATTCTTTTTGAATAACATGATTAACATTGTCTTCTTTAATAACAATACATGTATCAGATTGTGGTACTTGAAACTTACTGTATGCTAATTTGTTATTAAGCCAATATTGGTATGCTCTTTTTTTTGATTCTAGAATTCTCAAATCTTGTATTTGTTGATTGGTAAATAAGTTGTAATTATCAAAAGTTTTAATATACTCATCACTTTCAATTAAAAAGTTTTGTGAATTGTTTTCAATGTTTAAACTTATAAAATCACGTGTTTTGAATTGAAAGGGTAGTAATACATTACAGTTTTCTAAATCATAACTATAAAGAATTTTATCTAAATTTTCAGCTAAAAATTGATATGATTCATATGATGCAATTATAAAAATATTTTTTGATTTCGCGTTATTCATTAACAATTCACCTCCAAGTGTTGTATATAATATCAAAACCATCATGATTTGTCAAGTTAATTAGTGTAGCGAAATGATTCATTAGAAATATTAAAGATAATTCCAGCCATTAGCATGTAGCTTAGTAAACTTGAACCACCATAACTAATAAAAGGTAAGGTAATGCCAGTAATAGGTAAAAGACCAAAAGTCATACCTATATTTTGGAATTGTTGATATAAAAGCATACCAACAATTCCGGCAATGACATATTTATTAATATTTTTATTAGTATTAATCGCAACTGAGATAAGGTAAATATCAAAAAAGATAATTAAACCAATTAGAAAAAGGGAACCAATAAAACCAAAGTTGTTGGCAAAAACAGCAAAGATAAAATCAGTTTGAGGTTCCGGAAAATAAATAGGAGTATTGCCAAGACCATTTCCAAGTAACCCTCCGGCACCAATTGCGCTTAATCCGTTTTCTAACTGATAACCAGTTTTGCTTGACCAATCAAGTAATCGATCGACTCTTAAAAAGAAATTAGTTCCAAATAAGTTTATAAATAAATCCGTATTAGCAAAATAAATAATTAAAACAATTGCAACTAAAGTACCTAATACTCCAAACAAAATTGCAAACCATCTGTATCTGATACCTGATACAAAGAGCATAACAATGGTTATAATAAGATATATTAACACAACTCCAGTATCTGGTTGTAAAAACGTCAATATACTTGGGATGAAAACAATAGCAATTATTTTTAAAAGAAATATAAATTCTTCTTTAACAGTTGGATTAGAATAATCTTCATTAAATTTATTAATCATTTTAGCAAGTGTAATAATTAATATTATTTTCATAAATTCGCTTGGTTGAATTGTTCCGACACCTGGTATTGTAAACCAGCATCTGGCATCGTTGATTGGTTCTGCAAATAGTAGAAGGGCAACTAGGGTGAACACTCCAATTATATATAGTATCCCAATATTTCTATAAATATAGCTATTTCCAATAAACATTATAAAATAAGCAATTGCAAATCCTAAAACATACCAAACTAATTGTTTTATATAAAGGTTATTTAAGTATGAAGGTAATAATTCTTGAGCACTGTTGATTGTTAATATACTAATAATAACAAATAAAAACATCGGAATCAAAATAAATTTATCGACTTTATATTTAGATACATTTTTCAAATTTATCACCTATTAATATATTACACTAAAAATAATTATTATTCAATTGAGAGAGATTGGATATATGTAATTACTTTATATTATTGAACAAAAAAGTTGGTAATTTATAGAAAGTATAGTATAATTATATTGGTGATATAGATTATGGAATATACTCAATATTTAATTATTATTATAATTTTGATTGTCATCGCTCTGGCGATAACTAATTCAAAGAAAAAAGATTTTAAAATCAGGGCGAATAAACTTATTGTTTATCTTGGAGGCAAAGAAAACATCTTAAATTATGAGTTTAATAAATCAAGGTTTATTGTTGATGTAAAAGATGTAAATATTGTTAATAAAGATGCCATTCAGAAAATGGGTGCCAAAGGAATAGTTGAAATCGACAATCAACTTAAAATAATACTTGGGGAAGAAGCTAAGCAGTTAAAAAAACAAATAGAAGATTTGAAGTGATGTATTTTGTCACTTTTTTTCTTTTTTCGACAATTTATGACAAACATTTACGATATACTTTATTTGAGGTGAGAAAATGAATTTATTTGACGGTATAATTTTAAACTTAGTCCTACTTTTGTTTCCACTAATTTTGTGGGTTTTCTATATGATGCGTAATAAAAACATCGGAAAACCTGAAAAAGATTTAATATTCGATTTTTGTTTAGTTACTTCATTATACTTAGTTACAAGATTTGGAATAACTGATGCTTCTGAAAAATTATTTCTTATAATAAACATTCCTCTAATTATTGCATACTTAAAGAGGAGAAATATTAGTATTGGTTTGTTATCTATTATGCTTATAATTTATTACTCATACAATTTTAATGTAGATGTATTTCTTCTTATAGCGGAATACATTGGCTATTATATGTTATATCAATTTTTTTATAAAAGAAAAAAGTTTTATATTTCATCAATAATTTTATTTAAGATCATTATTTTTATGGTTTTATTTTTATCAGTTAATAACAATGACTATATAATCATGTTAATAATAATGCTAAAATCAACAATTATAACTTTAGTTGTTGTTGGAACTTGTGAAAAGGCAGAAGATGTGGTTAATTATCACATGACTCTAAAAGAAATAGAGCAAGAAAAACAATTTCGATCAACATTGTTTCGAATTACTCACGAGATTAAAAATCCAATCGCCGTTTGTAAGGGGTATTTAGACATGTTTGATGTTAATAATATTAAACATAGTCAAAAATATGTTCCTATTTTAAAAGAAGAGATAGAAAGAACTTTGATTTTATTACAAGACTTCTTGTGTATGACAAAAATAAAAATCGAACACGATGTGGTTGATATTAATGTGGTTTTAGAAGATGTTTTTGACAACTTTATACCTATTTTGAAATCAAAAAACTTTCAATATGATTTTGAGGTTAGTGAAGATAGCATTTATATTTATGGTGATTATAACCGAATGATTCAAGTATTTATAAATGTAATAAAGAATGCTATTGAAGCTATGGAATTAAGAGAAGATGGGAAATTGTCAGTTTATACTGAAATCACAAAGAAATTTGTCCACATATATATTAAAGATAATGGTATTGGCTTTACTGAGGAACAACTTGAAAAGCTAGGTGAACCTTTTTGTACTACTAAACCCAACGGTACTGGATTGGGTATTGCTCTTACAAAAGAGATCATAAAAGGACACAAGGGTACTATTAAATATAATTCAAAGACAAATAACGGAACAACCGTTGACATAAAATTACCAATAATTAAGAATTAAAAAAAGAAAAGCATTAAGATAAATCTTAATGCTTTTTTAAACATTTTTATTAAGTGCAGCCTCCATAAATATATTTTCTTTAAATTGATGATTGTTTTTTAGTGAAAACAATTTATCAGTAGTAATTAAAAAATAATCATGGATTAGTAAATTCTTTTTATTACTGGCAACTGGGTCATCCCAAGTTAAATCAAGATGATACCATGCATTATCTAAATAAACGTAGTTCCATATATGATCGGCATTTGATATTTTGTAATTTGGAATTCCTAATTTAATTAAAAACAAGGCCATTGAATCACTGTAACCACCGCATATTCCCATCTTTTGAATTAGAGGTCCAAGTGCTTTATGCGATTGATAAAGCGGGATGTAACTATAGTCATTTGATGTAATAGCTGCTGCTCTTTCGGTATCGTAAGTAGTTTTATTAATAATATAGTCGTGAATCGCAAGAATTTTATCCCGTATAGTCATATTATCAGTAATCAAATTATTATATATTTCATTAACTTTGCTTTCTAAAATTTCTATTTCATTATCATGATAAGTTTTATCAATGTTAATAGTTACTCTTCCTAAATCATTATAATTCATGTATAAAACGTTATAACTATTAAAAGGATGAACAAAATTATTTAGTGTTGATAGCAGTGCTGAATTTTTAGATAGGACATCAACATCATCAATACAACTTTTGTATTCTGTATCACAATAGAAAGTAAACGTGTCCCAACCATTATTTAAAATAGTATAAATCACATTAATTAATTCATTTTCATTTTTAGGTACGAAATTATCTGTTTTACTTAAGTAATGAAAATTATAACTAAGTTTATATTGATTTGGATCTTCAACGACAATATCTCGTTTGTAAATGAAATTAACAATAACATAACTGGAAATTTCTTTTTGATAAATAATGGTGACTGCTAAAAGAACTAACAAAATCATTACGCTAAGAAATTTTTTCATATTATCACCTTTCTATGAAAAAAAAGAGTAAATTACTCCATTACATTTACTTTTTTTGTTAATTTTGATTTATCGCGAGCTGCTTTATTAGAGTGGATAACACCTTTTTTAGCTGCTTTATCAATTCTTTTGATAGCAACATTTAAAGAATCTTTTGCTTTTTCACTATTATTTTCTGTTACTGCTTTTTCAACACTTTTAATAGCTGTACGCATACTTGATTTATATTCGTTATTACTTTTTTTCTTATTTGCAATCACTTTTACTTTTTTAACGGCATTTTTTAAATTTGGCATTCTTTCACCTCCCAAGTCATAATAAACTAATTTTAACAAAAAAAAGTTAAAAAAGCAATAAAAACAAATATTTTTGCCAAAATAACTGTAGGGTGATAATGTGAGTCATGAAATAGATTTAGAAAAGTATAATGTTAGAACAGATTTAGCCATTGAAGCAATTGCTAATATAAAGTCAGAAACCGGTATTAAATCCCATGTTGACGAAACAGGGGGGTTAACAATAACAACAGTTTATTTAGATAGTCTCGGTTCTAATAAAATAGGAAAACCAGAAGGGAGTTACATAACAATTGAATTCGACGACGTAACAGATTATGATAATAAGGAAAAAGTTAAAGAAGTATTTAGTGAAAAATTAAAAGAAATGTTGTCGTTTCTAAAAATAACAGACGATGATTTGATTCTTATTGTTGGTCTTGGAAATGAAAAATCAACACCAGATTCTTTAGGACCATTAGTGATAAATAACATTGTTGTTACTAATCACTTATATCTTTTAAATGGTTTAGGAGCCGGATTTAAAAGAGTATGTGCTTTAAAGCCGGGTGTTATGGGAACAACTGGTTTTGAGACTAGTGATTTGATTAAAAGTATTGTTGGAAACTTAAAACCGGATTTATTAATAGTTATAGATTCTTTAGCGAGTCAATCAGTTGAAAGATTAAACAAAACAATACAGATGACTGATTCTGGAATAAATCCTGGAAGTGGGATTGGTAATAATCGCAAAGCTATTAACAAACAAGAAATCGGCATTCCAGTTATTGCGGTTGGTATCCCAACTGTAGTTGATGCAGTAACTATTGTTAGTGATACATTTAATTACATGCATAAGCATTTTTCTTATTCAAAGCAAAACATTAATAATCCACTTAACAGATTAATACCGGTTACAAGCATTAATTATTTAAAACAACAGTATTCTATAAAAAAACAAGATAAAGAACAATTGTTAGGAATGGTTGGAAGTCTTAACGACAGTGAATTAAAGCAATTAATTTTTGAAGTCTTAACACCAATTGGTTATAATTTAATGGTTACTCCAAAAGAAGTGGATTTTTTAATGGATCAATTAGGAGATATTATCGGAAATGGTATTAATCGAGCACTTCATAAAAACATTAATAATATTTAATTAATAAATTCTTTTTGATTCGACATAATATTTGTTCATAATAACTTATAATATGAATAAATTAAAGTGGGTGATTAGATGAGAAAAAGATTTCAAACTAAAAAACGTAAAAAAGGAAGACTTAAATATCTTGCTTATCTATTGATAATATATTTATCATATCAAATAATTATGAATTATTTTAATAATGTAAGTCTTGTAACTAGTAATGAGGAATTTGTTAGGGCTCTTTTAAACAATTCTAATTATCACTTACAATATGAAAAAAGTTCTAAAAATTTAGTTAGTGTTATCACTAAAATAATAAGTAATTTTGATATAAACAATCCATTATCTGTAATTGATAAAAGTATTACTTTCAATAGCAAAAACGATAAAAAAACAACTAATAACAGCGATAATAGTGAGTCGCTTGCTGAATTAGAAAAGATAAGTAAACATATAACTAATCCATATTCAAATAACATATCAGATCCTAAAGTGTATATATATAACTCTCATCAATTAGAAAATTATAGCAAAAAGCATTTAGAAATTTATAATATTACACCTAATGTGATGATGGCATCGTATTTATTAAAAGAAAAACTTAATAAGTTAAGTATTCCATCAATTGCTGAAGATGCCAATATAATTGAATTTATGAAAATAAATAATTGGCGCCATCAAGACAGTTATAAGGCAAGTCGCTTTTATATAATTGATGCTTTGAATAAATATAAAAATTTAGATCTTATAGTTGATATTCATCGTGATGATCTAACTAAGGATGCATCGACAGTTACCATTAATAACCGAAAGTATGCTAATGTTTTATTTGTAGTCGGTTTGGAGCATCCAAAATATGAAGAAAATTTAAAGTTGGCTAATAAGATAAACAATCTTATCAAAGTTAAGTATCCTAATTTAAGTCGTGGGGTTTTAACAAAAAAAGGAAGTGGGGTTGACGGTATATATAACCAAGATTTAAGTCCAAAAATGATTTTGTTAGAGCTTGGTGGTCAAAATAACACTATAGATGAAGTATTGAATACAACAGAAGCATTGTCTGTTATATTTAAAGAGACAGTAGGTGATAATTAATGAACCCAGAAGATAAAACCAAACTATATACTAAAATATTTAATACAACATTTATTATTTTATTAATTCTTTTTCTCGCCCTTTATGTTTCGCAATCAACAGGTTATTATGATTATGAACAGCATAAGAAAGTATCATTAACTGAAGATAAGATTAAACAATTTGAAAAAGATGTACATGACGGCAAAAATATTGATATCGAAAATTATTTAGAAAGTCCTGTTAAAAATTATCAAAATAAAATATCCCAATTAGGATATAAATTATCTTATAATATTGGTAAATATACAAAGCGGGGAATAAAAGAAACTTTTAAATTTTTAGGTAAAATGATTGATGATAACTAATTAATACCTTTTTCTAATGTGTTTAAAATGTATTCTTTACTGTTCTCATCACTATTTTTCCAAAGTATTTCAAAAAAGACTCCTAATCCCGGTAAAGTAATTTCCTCGTTTGATTCAGTTGAAGAAACAATTGATTGTTTTATTTCATCACAACTGGCACTTTTAAAATTTTCAATAATACTTTTTCTTATATCTATTTCCATAAATCAACCTCTTATTAATAATATGTAAATTTTATTGAAAAATATACAATATTATTTCTTTTTATATAAAAATGTTATATAATGTAAATATAATGATAGGAGGATTATTATGGAAAGTTGGATGATTTGGTTAATTATTGGTGTTATAGTTGTACTTATTTTATTATTTATCATGAGTACGTATAACGTTTTGGTAAAATTAAGAAACATGGTTCAGGATCAATGGGCACAAATTGAGGTTTCACTTAAGAGACGTGCTGATTTGATTCCTAATCTTGTTGAAACTGTAAAAGGATATGCAGGTCATGAAAAGGAAACGCTTGACGCAGTTATAAGTGCTCGTAATAAAGCAGTAAGTGCGACAACACCTCATGATGAAATGGTAGCTAATGGAGAAATAACTCAAGCATTAGGGCGACTATTTGCACTTAGTGAAGCTTATCCTGATTTGAAAGCAAATACTAATTTTATGCAATTACAAGCTGAGTTGAAAGAAACTGAAGATAAAATTTCTTATGCAAGACAATTTTACAATGATGCAGTTTTAGGATACAAAAACAAATTAGAAATGTTCCCATCAAATATTGTAGCAGGAATGTTTAATTTTAAACCAGCAGAGTTCTTCGAAGCTGATGCGGCAGATAGAGAAGTACCAACAGTTAAATTTTAGGCTTACAATAGTAAGTCTTTTTTTACAAAGGAGAATTTTATAATGAAAAAAGCACTTAAAATTATACTTTTTATAACAATATTGTTGCCGTTTAGTGTTTTCGCAAGTAATGATGGAATAAGTAATTACTATATAGAAGCTAATGTTTTAAGCAATGGTGATTTACATGTTAAAGAATTATTTGTTTTAGAAGGTGAATATAATGGTTATGAAAGAATTATTGATTATCGTAATCCTAATGCCATGTCGTTTGACGGAAGTTTAGAATCATTTAAAGGTAGTGACCTTTATAACGGTAGTAGTATTGAATTAGTTGAAATTAAAGCTATTAGTGTGGATAATGATATTGATTTCGATTACTTATATAAAAAAGGAGATGTCTTCACACTAAATCCTTATGCTGCAAGAGGTGATTTTGGTTATTATATTGCGGACGAAACTTATAATGGAATAAGTATGCAAATATTTAATTCGAGCAATTATAATAAAAAAGGTTTCTATATTGAGTATGTTGTTAAAAATTTAGGAATTGTGCATAATGATATTGCAGAAATTGGATGGAATCTTTTTTCAAATTCACAGTCTGAAGATATTAGAAATTTAGAAATGATTGTTAATATTCCTAACAACGAAATAGATTTAAGAGTATGGGGTCATGGACCATATAATGGTGAGACTGATATTATATCTAAAAATCAAATTATTTATAAAATTAGCGATTTAGGTAGAAGTACTCCAATCGATATTCGTTTTGTTTTTGATAAAAATGTAGTTAAGGAATCAACAAAGACAACAAATGTTGATGCTTTAGATAGTATTTTAGCTGTTGAAGGAAAATGGGCTGAAGATGCTAACAAAATCAGAGAAGAAGCCATTTTGAAAGAAAAACAAAAACAAACAATAGGAATTATTTTGGATGTAGTTAGAGTTTTATGGTTAATTGGCTTTGGGTATGTTATTTATAACTTTTATCATAAACATGATAAAGAATATGAAGGAACTTTTAAAACTAATTATTTCAGGGAGTTCCCAGCAAAATATGGGCCATCAAATGTAGGCTATTTAATAAACAAAAAAATTGGAACAAAAGAATTTTCATCAACCATTTTAGATTTATTAAATAGAAAACATATAACATATTCTAAACTTAAAAAGAATGAATATGAATTGATTTATAACTCAGATAATCCAAATGATGTTTTAACAGAGGCAGAAAAGAAAGTTATTGATATATTATTTAGAGTAATTGGAGTTGACGGAAAAGTAACTATTAAAGAAATAAATAAATATGCTAAAAAAGATTATGAATCATTTTTAGATAATTATAATATATGGAAAGATGAGGCTACTACAGAAGCAACTGAAATGAATTTTTTTGAAGAAAAAAACAGTGCGAAAGCAAAAGGAATTGGTTTTGGTGTTATTGCGCTAATATTTACTATCTTTACGCTTGAATATGTTGCAATACCTTTAATTAGCGTTTTAGTAATTTTGGTATCAATAATTTCTATTATATATTTTGCCTCTTCTCAAAAAAGAACAAAAGAAGGACAGGAACAATATTTAAAATGGATGGGATTAGGGCGATTTATCAAAGACTTTGGTAAATTTGAAAGTCGTGATCTTCCACAAATCCATTTATGGGAAAAATATTTAGTTTATGCGGTAGTTTTTGGAAGTGCAAAGAAACTTGCAAAAAATATGGAAGTTAAGTTTAACGAATTACCACAAAACTCTTATACTCTTGGTGATTATATGTTTGATATTGGTTATATAAGAGCGATGAATAGCTTGAATTATTCAATTAGCCAAGGTGTTAACAGTGCTGTATCATCGGCATTATCAACAAAAGC
Organism: Bacilli bacterium; assembly: GCA_041655535.1. Lineage (GTDB taxonomy): Bacteria > Bacillota_I > Bacilli_A > RF39 > UBA660 > DUPI01. The sequence continues at coordinate 77,537 of JBBAFH010000002.1, read as the reverse complement.
TATTAGTGAATCAAGATCATCATCCGGCGGCGGATTCGGTGGAGGATTCTCTGGCGGCGGAGGATCATTTGGCGGCGGTGGCGGTGGTGGTCGCTTCTAATTAAAAGACATTGAAAATCAATGTCTTTTTTATAAAAAAAGAAACATAATGTTTCTTAAATCATTTGATAATTACTATCAGTAAAATTATTATTATTATTAAATTGTGTTGGTTGTTGTGTGCCTGTTCCAGCACCTAAACGACGCTCAATATTATCTAAGCGACGATTAATATTATTTATTTCCTTTTGAATAGAATTTATTTGATTTCCACAACCAGATCCCGGTTGGTTATAATTAGGCGTCATCCCCGGTCCTTGTTGCATCATTCCTGGTCCTTGTTGTATCATTCCTGGAGCCATTGGCATCATTCCTGGAGCCATTGGCATCATTCCAGGTCCACCTTGATATATTGGATATGGCGATATCCCCATATTACGGTCTCGTTTCAAGCTAAACACTCTCCTTTATTGTTCACTATATTTATATGTCTTTTTTGAAAATATGTGTCAATAACCTTTATTTTCTATTTTTTCTATTTTTATTTAGTTGTTAATATGTAAAATTCAAATATCTTTCTTAAATTTAGCTAAAGATAAGAATCACTAAAAATAAGGGAGATGTTTTTATATGAAAAATTCAAATTCACCAGGTTTTTCCCAAGTTGGCTCATAATAGTACCATTTACCATCAGTTTTAACAGTAGTAAGAACGTGATTATAAGATGCAAAATATTTATAGTGTTAATATATACGTTAATAGTTATTTTAGTGTCAAATTTAAAATCTATTGAATCTATCAATAAAAAAATATTATGTTTAAAAATTAAAATAAAAAAGTTTTCATTAAAAGTGTTGACATACATATAATTTAAATGTATAATCAAATAGAAATTGAAAAAGGAAAGCAGAAGAATCCACTTCTCACCCGATTACTAATCGTTTTGGGTAACTAGCCATAAATATTAAAAATATTTTTGTGTATAAGTGGATAACTGTGTTATCCATTTTTTTATGGAGGTGTCAATTATCGCGAGTAAGGAAAAAGATTTGTTTATTAATGAGCAAATACGTGCAAGAGAAGTAATGGTTATTGGTCCAAATGGAGAACAGTTGGGAATTAAACCAATCAAGGATGCTATAACTTTAGCAAGTTATGCAGGGTTTGATCTTGTTTTAATTAGTCCAGGTGCTACGCCACCAGTGTGTAAGATTATGGACTATAGTAAGTTTAAATATGAATCTAAAAAGAAAAATAAAGAAAATCTTAAAAAACAAAGAGAAACCAATCTAGAATTAAAGGAATATCGTTTATCAGTTACAATCGATAAACATGACTTTGATACTAGAGTACGTAATGCTAGTAAATATTTAGAAAAGGGCCACAAAGTTAAAGCTTCAATTCGTTTTAAAGGAAGAGAAATGGCTCATCCTGAATTAGGTAGAGAAGTTTTAATTAAGTTTGTTGAAGCCTTATCAGAAGTTAGTGACCTTGAACAGCAACCAACTCTCGACGGTCGATTTATATCGTTGATGTTAATGCCAAAAAAACAATAATAGGAGGAAAATTATGCCAAAGATGAAAACACATAAAGGTCTTTCGAAAGTAGCAAAAGTAAGACCAGGTGGAACAGTTAAAATAGGTAAAGCCGGTGGAAGACATAAAACTGGTAAAAAGAATGCAGCTTATAATCGTGAAGTTAGATCAGGATCATTATTAAGCAAAGCAGATTTCAAAAGAGTTAAGGATTTAATTAAATAGTATTAAAGGAGGAAAATTATGCCAAGAGTTAAAGGTGGTACGATTCATCGTGCTCGTCGTAAAAAAGTATTAAAATTAGCTAAAGGATATTTTGGAAGTAAACATCGTCTATATCGTACTGCTAAAGAACAAGTAATGCATTCATTAAGCTATGCATACCGTGATAGAAAACAAAAAAAGAGAGAATTTAGAAAATTATGGATTATTAGAATAAACGCAGCATGCCGTGAAAATAACATTAGTTATTCAAGATTCATTAATGGACTAAGTAAAGCGGGAGTTACAGTTAACCGCAAGATGCTTTCTGAAATTGCTATTAGTAATAAAGAACATTTTGTAAATTTAGTTAAGGTAGCAAATGATGCCCTTAATGGTGTTGTAACTGCTGAACCTAAAGTTGAAACAAAAAAAGTTGAAACAAAAAAAGTTGAAACTAAAAAAGTTGAAACTAAAAAAGTTGAAACTAAAAAAGAGGTTAATGAAGATTTATCTAAATCAACTGTTGTTGAACTGCGTGAAATGGCTAAGGCTAAATCAATTAGTGGTTACTCTACAATGAAAAAAGCTGAATTAATCGATGCTTTAAAATAATCAAAATAATGATTATTTTTTTTTATTTGTAATTTTATAAAACCGTGTTATAATATTATGCAAGAGGTGATCTGGTGATTAATTTATACATTGACTTTGATGGCGTTATTTTAGATACTATAACAGTTACAACTGAATTAATGGAAGAACAAAAAATAGATTTAGAAGATAGACCGACGGTTCAAAAGTTTTTTTCGGAACTAGATTGGAATCATTTGTTGTCTACAACTCCTGAAATAAATGATAGTTTAAGTTGTATTCAAAGAATCATTGATACTAAATTATTTAATGTTGCCATATTAACACATATTAATTCATTAAATGAAGCCGTTGAAAAAGTAAATTTTATTAGAAAGTATTTTAAAGACATAACAGTCATCCCTGTTCCAAAAGTTATATCAAAAACCCAAATGGTTCAAACCGAAGGATCGATTTTAGTTGATGATTATGCTGGTAACTTAAGAGAATGGGAAACTGAACATGGAATTGCTGTTCGCTTCTCTACTAAGAGAAATGGTAAAGGATTTCTTGTTGTTGATCGTTTAGATCAAATAATTGATATGTTTTCAGACACTATTAATTAAAGGAGGGATATTATGAATATTAATTATTCTATTGCTTTAGCGATTAGAGAAAAGTTAAGTAAACGTATTTTCAATGAAAATATTAAAGATTTAACATTTTTTTTGCGTGAAGAATTAGAAAAAGTTGAAGAATTAGAAATAACTAATGCAGATAATTTAAATGATATTGATAAGCTCCCTAATTTGAAAAAAATTGTTATTAAAAGCGCGAATTCTAGTGATTTCGCATCATATATGGATTTGGAGATGAGTCCTTTATTAAATCATATTAAAAATTTTAAGAAAATAGAAAAACTTGATAATTTAGAAGAGTTATCGATTATCAATGACATCAATATAAGAAAAATTGATCTTTCTAATTTGAAAAAGTTAACTAAATTAGTCCTTATTAATAATCCTAATTTAACTACTATTAATGGTTTAGATGAATTAAAAAAATTAAAGGAAATTATTATTTATGGAACTAATGCAAAAAATTCTTTTGATTTAGAAAAATATATTGTTAATACTTTTAGAACAAAGGTTAATATTTTAGATATTAATATGTACAATAACATTGTTAAAGGTTCAACAAAAATTTCAACTATGTTATCAAATTTATATAAATTGAAGTACACAAATTTGAAATTTGCTGAAAAAACAGGATTTGCTGACTTTGCACTATTAGATCCTTCTAAAATTGATCAGTTATATCAAAAGTGTGCGACTTTGATTAGAATCAAGAAACTTAATCGAATTAGTGATTTTAACAAAGTAAAACAAGTTTATAAATATGTTACTATGAATACATCTTTTGATAATGAAGGTATTATCGAGAGAGATAGATTATATTTAAAAGAAAAGTCAGAAAAAAAAGGTATGTCACCAGCCTTGAGAAACAAGTTTTCAATAATTCATAGTAGCTATAATGCTGGTATATTAAAAAAATCTAATTGCGAAGGTTATGTCAATTTAATGAATTTTATGCTTCGTATGTTAGATATAGATGCTGCTAGTGTTTATGCAACAGATAAAAACAATAAATATTTTGCATCTTATAATCACGCTCTTACTAGTGTTAAAATTGATGGTAAATGGTACTATTGCGAGCCAACTTGGGAAAAACCTGGTGAATTTGAATTTTTCATGAAAACATATGATGAAATAAATGAAACCCATGTTGTAAATCCAATCGAATTATTAAAGAATAGGAGTGCAAAAGTAAATGTCAACTATAATTCAAGAAATCGTCAAGTCAGATTATAATATAGTTAACAAATATATTGATTTAACTATAGAAGAACAACAAAAAATTACTGAAATTCTGTCTTCAATAAAGACTAATTATTTATATGACAGTAAAATCCACGGTTTATATCACTCAGAAAAAGTTTTTTTGTTTGCCTACATAATTGCAAAGGCTGAAAATTTGAATCCTGTTGATCTTCAAATTATTACTGATGCAGCTCTTTATCATGATATTGGACGTATTAATGATTGTGAAGACACCCTTCACGGATTATGTAGTGCGAATAGAGTTGGTAATGTTATTAATAACGACATATACAAAGATAAGGAAAATTTGAACATTTTAAAGGCGATTATTGACGGGCATTCTGTTAATGATAGCCGTCGTGATTGTTTTATTGAAGACTATGAAATCAAAGAAAGTGATAGATATTATAAATTGTATAATATTTTAAAAGATGCTGATGCGTTAGATCGTAATCGTTTTTATAGTTATAATGATTGTTTCTTAGATGAAAGATATTTAAGAACTGATATGTCTAAAAAATTAATAGTTTTATCAAAGGAAATCAATGATTTTTATAAAGAAAAACTTAAAGAAACTAAAAATTGTTTAGCGACACCTGAAGTAGGAGAATTTCAATGTTTTCACAGCATTGGCTTCGACTTTTTCAAAATTGTTAGTGTTTTAAACAATGGTATTTTATGTAAATCAGAAATGGAAAAAAGGGGAATTAATAATACTGCTAATTTTGAAGGTGGTAATTTAGATAACTATGTATCTGTTGTTGATGCACGCTTGATTAATAAGGGTGGTACAGCGTTTGAATCATTTATTTTAAATGGAATTAGTTTTATTTGTAATGTTAATGAATTGTATAGTAGTGACAGCAAATACTCTCAAAGTTACTGTATCGAAAATGGACTTCCTTATAATAAAAGCTTTCATGATGATGAAAAATATGTTAAGTCAATAATATCCCCAAAAAACATTGAAAATATTTTTTTATCTAATAACTGTCTTGGTAAAGATGTAAGGGGATTAATGTATATTTATAATTCGCTTTCTTATGAGATTCTATTTGATCGTGTTAATCACTATTATACTAATGTATCTGACTTATTTATACCTGACATGACTGAAATGAATACTTTTTTAATTATCTATAAAACTATTTTAGAAGATTATTATTTATTAGATTATAATCAAAAAAGAAAAGCAGAAAAGCAATTAGTAAAAGAATTAGAAGATTGTCGAATAAACATTAATTCAATTTTACAAACATGGGTATATAAAAAATATCAAATTGAATTAGGTCGTGACGCTAAAGAATCAATTACTGTGGAAGATATTGTGTCTTTCGAATTAAATAAATTAGGTATAGATTATAGTAATACCAAAACTGAACACGGAAACATTATTTCATGCAATAATGTAAAAACTAAAACAAAATAAGCACGTTTTACAAGACACTTTTTAGCACTCGTTATTGACGAGTGCTAATTTTTGTGTTATAATATATTACGAGATGTGAGTATACTATTAAAGGAGGGATAATATGAATAATGCAAATCCATATGAAGAAAAATCAGAAAATGTTTTAGAAAAATATGGACGTGATATCGTTCAAACAGTTAAGTTAGGTAAAGTAGATCCTGTTATTGGTAGGGACGAAGAAATTCGTAGTATTACTCGAATTTTGTCCCGAAAAACAAAAAACAATCCAGTTTTAATTGGTGAACCCGGTGTTGGGAAGACCGCAATTGTTGAAGGATTAGCAGCGAGAATAGTAAAAGGTGATGTTCCTGATACTTTGAAAAACAAAACCGTTTGGGAACTCGATATGGGTGCGTTGGTTGCTGGTGCTAAGTATCGTGGTGAATTCGAAGAGCGCTTGAAGGCTGTTTTGAAAAAGATAAAAGAATCAGATGGATCGATTATTATGTTCATTGATGAAATTCATATGATTGTTGGAGCTGGGGCTGTTGAAGGTGCTATGGATGCTGGTAATATGCTTAAGCCAATGCTTGCTCGTGGTGAGATTCATTGTATTGGAGCAACAACTTTAAATGAATATCGCAAATATATTGAAAAAGACGGAGCTTTAGAAAGAAGATTTCAAAAGGTTTTAATCAATGAACCTAATGTTTTAGATACAATTACAATTCTTCGAGGTTTAAAAGACCGTTTTGAAGTATATCATGGAGTAAATATATCTGATAAAGCTATTATAGCTGCTGCTACTTTATCAAATCGTTATATAACTGATCGTTTTTTGCCCGATAAAGCAATCGATTTAATTGATGAAGCATGTGCTACAATTAAAGTTCAGATGAATTCTGTTCCTGTTGAATTAGATAATTTAACTCGCGAAATTATGCAACTTGAAATAGAAAAAGAAGCTTTGAAAAAAGAAACTGATGAGATTAGTAAAAAAAGGATTTTAGAATTAAAAGACGAAATATCTATTCTAAAAAAGGAAGAATCAGAGTTGAGAATTGCTTGGGAAAACGAGAAGTCAATAAATGAAAAAATTAACAAAAAGAAAGAAGAAATTGAAAAATTCAAATTCAATTTAGAGCAAGCAGAAAGTCGTTATGATTTAGAAACAGCTGCTAGATTAAGACATGGAACAATCCCTAAACTGGAATCAGAATTAAAAAAATTATATACTCAAGACGAATCACATATTTTAAGTGATACAGTTGATGAAGATTCAATTGCTTCTATTATTTCTAAATGGACTAATATTCCAATAAATAAATTAGTCGGTGGTGAAAGAGAACGTTTAATTAACTTAAAATCGAACATGAAGAAAAGGATAATTGGACAAGATGATGCTATTGATTTAGTAAGTAATGCTATTTTAAGAGCTAGAACAGGTATAAAAGATCCTAATCGTCCAATAGGTTCATTTATTTTTCTTGGACCAACAGGGGTGGGGAAAACAGAAGTTGCTAAAACTTTGGCTCACGAACTATTTGATGATGAAAAACATATGATTAGAATTGATATGAGTGAATATATGGAAAGCTTTTCTGTATCCCGTTTAATTGGTTCTCCTCCTGGATACATAGGATATGATGAAGGAGGACAACTAACAGAGGCAGTCAGAAGAAATCCATATAGTATTGTATTATTTGATGAAATTGAAAAAGCTCACCGAGATGTGTTTAATATTTTATTACAAATATTAGATGATGGTCGAATTACTGATTCTCAAGGTCGAACAGTTGATTTCAAAAACACCGTTATTATTATGACTTCAAATTTAGGAAGTGAATATATATTAGAAGGTGCTAATGATGTTGAAAAATTGATTAATCAAGAATTAAATAAAACTTTTAGACCAGAATTTATTAATCGTATTGATGAAATAATTACTTTTAAATCTCTAACAAAAGATAACATATATTTTATTTTAGATAAAATTATAAAAGATATTGAATTACGATTAAAAGAAACTGATATAAGCATCACATTAACCGAGAGTGCTAAAGATTATATTGTTAATAATTCGTTTGATAAATCATTTGGAGCACGTCCTATTAAAAGATTTGTTAGTCGTTATATCGAAACAATGATTGCTAATGGATTATTAAAAGAAACAATCAAGCCAAACACGACTATTGTGATTGATGTTGTGGATGATGTTTTAAAAATTATAAAGTAAACAGGAAACTGTTTATTTTTTTATTACTTGTAAATAATATCTTAGTATAGTAAAATTAAATTATAAGGAAGTGACACATGATAAACATTAAATCAGATTCAAGACAAGTGAGGCCAGGAGATATATTTATTGCATTAAGAGGATTATCAAGCGATGGGCATGACTATATTTCGAAAGCTATTGAAAATGGAGCTACTAAAATAATTGCTGAAGAAGGAACCTATGACGTTGAAACAATGATTGTTCCTGATACAAGATTATATTTAGAACAATATTTAGCTAATAATTATGGAGATATTTTAAATAAAATGAATATTATTGGTTCAACTGGAACTAATGGTAAAACAACAACTTGTTATTTACTTTATCAAGCTTTAAATTTATGTGGTTTAAAGAGCGCTTATATGGGAACAGTTGGTTTTTATATTGAAGAAAAAATAAAAGACTTACCAAACACAACACCTGATATAATTGATATTTATGACATGATTATTATGGCTTATGAACAAGGTTGTAAAAATGTGGTTTTAGAAGTAAGTAGCCAAGGAATTGCTTATAGAAGAGTAGCAGGTATTAAATTTGATTATGCAATTTTTAGTAATTTAACAAAAGATCATTTGGATTACCATAAAACCATGGAAAATTATGCAATCGCTAAACAACAATTATTTATAAATTTAAAAAAGAGTGGGATTGCAATAGTAAACATTGATGATTCATATAGTAATTATTTTTTACTTGATGATAACAATAATAAAACTTATGGATTTAATGAAAGTGATTATCAAATAATTGAATATGGTTCTAAAGATGCTATGACTTTCTTTAAATATAAACATCATGAAAAAGAAAACACACTCATGACTAAATTGATTGGAAAATACAATATTTATAATTTAATGAGTATGGTTGCTGTATTAAATGAAATGAAAATTGATCTCGAAATTATAGAAAAGATTATACCTTCACTTGAAACACCAAGTGGTCGTATGGATAATATTCATTATAAAATAAACAATATTATTATTGATTATGCTCATACTCCTGATGCAATAGCTAATATTATAAATACGGTTAAAGAAGTTACAACTGGTGACATGTATGCAGTATTTGGATGTACTGGTGAGAGGGATCGAACTAAACGTCCAATTATGCTTGATATTGTTACTACCGAGTGCAAATATGCAATTGTAACCAATGATGATCCACATGAAGAAGATCCGAATCATATAGTTGCTGATATGATAGAAGGAATAACTAAAGATAATTTTGAAGTCATTCTTGATCGTAAAAAAGCAATCATTAAAGGAATTTCTTTATTAAATGGCAATGATTCACTTTTGATTCTTGGAAAAGGACACGAGGAATTTATGATTGTCGGAAAAGAAAAGATACCATTTAATGATCGTAAGGTTGTTATGGAATATTTAAATACTCAAGACTAGATTAAAGCACCAACTTTATATAAGAACATAAATTATATAGAGAGGTGTTTTTTAGTGAATTTAAAAAGTGATTCAAGGCAAGTCAAGCCTGGAGATATATTTATTGCTTTAAAAACAATAAATAATGATGGTCACAAGTATGTCGTGGATGCTATTAAAAACGGTGCAAAGGCAGTAATTGTTGAAGAAGGAACATATGATGTTGAAACTATTATTGTTCCTAATACAAGAGAGTTTTTAGAAGGATATTTAAAAAAGGAATACGATTACTTAATTAATGATTTAAAAATTATTGGAGTAACCGGAACTAATGGTAAAACAACAACTTGTTATTTACTTTATCAAGCATTAAACAAGCTTGGTATAAAATGTGGTTATATTGGAACTATTGGTTTTTATGTAGATAGAAAAGTTAGGGATTTACCAAACACAACCCCAGATCTTTTGGATATATATAGTTTATTTTTAGAAAGCTATGAAATGGGTTGCAAATATATTGTCATGGAAGTTAGTAGCCAAGCACTATCATTTGAACGAGTTAATGGAATAAAATTTGATTATGCTGTTTTTACTAATCTAACAGAGGATCATTTAGATTATCACAAAACAATGGAAAAATATTCCTTAGCAAAGCAAAAACTATTTCGAAACTTAAAAGTAAATGCAAAAGCTATTATTAATATTGATAGTCAATATTATAAGCAATTTTTACTTCATGAAAACGATAATATAACATATGGATTTAGTGATAGTGATTATAAAATAATAGATTATAAAGTTACAAACAATTTCAATGATTTCATTGTCAATCATAATGAAGATATCGAATATAAGATAAAGACACTGGGAAAATATAATATTTATAATATGTTAGTAGTAATTATTATTTTAACGGAATTGAAATTTAATAAAGAAATAATTAAAGAGGTTGTTAGTAGCTTAGATGCTCCGGTGGGCCGAATGGATATTATAAATTATTTGAATAATAAAATTATAATTGACTATGCTCATACTCCTGATGCGGTTACAAATATAATAAATGCTGTCAAGGAAATGAACAGTAACAATATATATACAATTATTGGATGTGGTGGTAATAGAGATAAGGAAAAACGACCTTTGATGGGTTCTATTGCTACTGCTTTGTCTTCAAAAGTAATATTTACTAGTGACAACCCAAGGGATGAAGAACCATTGTCGATTATTGATGATATAGTAAAAGGGGTTACAAAAGATAATTATGAGATAGAAATTGATCGAGAAGAAGCTATAAAAAAAGGTATACAAAAGTTAGAAAATAATGATATACTATTATTACTCGGGAAAGGTCATGAAACATACCAAATCATTGGTAAAGACAAGATTCATTTTGACGACAAAGAGAAAGTATTAAAAATAATTAGGAGATGATTTCGTGTTAATTTTGGCAAAAGCGGTTTTAGCAATGATGATAGGATTTATATTTGCAATAATATTTGGTTTAATATTAATACCATTACTTAGAAAGATAAAAATAAAACAAAAAATAAGTATATTTTTAGAAAATACTCATAAGAAAAAAGAGGGGACTCCAACAATGGGGGGGCTAATATTTATTATTCCAACCATCTTAACAATTAGTATCTTTTTACTTACTAACAAGATAGAGTATAGCGAAAATATATTTATTATTTTATTTGTTTTTATTGGTTATGCAATACTTGGATTTATTGATGATTATTTAATTATTAAGCGCAACAGCAATGATGGCTTAACAGAAATACAAAAACTAATAGGACAATTAATTATTGCCTTAGTATTCTTCTTTGTATTTATGAACACTGGAAACGATCCTGTTGTATATATATATACTTTAAATATTAAAATTGATATGGGTTGGTTTTACGGAATATTCCTATTATTTATGTTAGTTGCAAGTAGTAATGCTGTTAATTTGACTGATGGTTTAGATGGATTAGCAGGAGGTTTATCTGCGATGGCTTTTCTAGCGTTTGGTTTAATTAGCTGGGGTACAGGATATGAGGAAATAGCAATATTTTGCTTTGTACTAGTAGGTTCATTATTTGGATTTTTATTCTTTAATACCCACCCCGCTAAAGTCTTTATGGGAGATACTGGTTCACTTAGCTTAGGGGCTACACTTGCTAGTATTGCGATTATTACATCCCATGAAATCACTTTAATTATTGTAGCAGGTGTATTTGTAATCGAAACTTTGGTATCAATCGCTCAAATGATATCGGTTAGATTTATAAAAAGAAAATTGTTTTTAATGGCTCCACTTCATCATCATTTTGAAAAATTAGGATGGGCCGAACAAGATATCGTTAAAATGTTTTGGGTATTTGGTTTATTACTGAGCATGGCTGCTATTGCATTTGGAGTATGGATATAGATAAAACTCTTTTATGAGAGTTTTTTTGATTTAAAAAGTTATAAAAATACTTTAATTTAGTATACTTTAGTGCTATAATCATAATAGGAGGTATTTAGATACAATGAAAAAATATGAATTATCTAAAATTTTAGGAATAACTTTTATAATAGGTGTATTATTAACTTGGCTTATTCCAACTGGACAATTTTCTGAAGAAGGGTTTAAGATTGCGGCTACAAATCCATTAGGATTTATTGATTTATTTAGAACACCACTAAATACATTTGCTAACTTTATCCATTATGCAATGGCTTTTCTAGCAATTGGTGGTTTATATGGAGTTATGGGAAAAACTGGAGTTTATTCTATTATTGTTGATAAAATAGTAAAGAAATTTAAAACTAAAAAAGAAAACTTTTTAATTTTAACTTCAATTATATTTATTTTATTATCATCAGTATTAGGTGTTAATCTTTTAATATTTACCATTGTTCCATTTTTCGCAACAATCTTATTATTATTAGGATATAATAAATTAACATCACTAGTAGTAACGGTTGGAGCAATGCTAACTGGAGGATTAGGAGCTACATATAGTAACTCAATTAATACTTCATTAAGATACTTTTTAAATGTTAGTATTAATAATGAAATTGTTACAAGATTAATCTTTTTAGTAATTATAAGTTTTGTTTTTATAATGTTTGTTTTAAACAGTACTAAAAAAGAAAAGGATGACGAAGTTAAAAAAGAAGAAGTAAAAATTCCTCTTTACACTAAAAATGTTAAAAAGGATCGTAATGCTTGGCCATTAATTATTGTATGTGGTTTCGCTTTCATTTTATTAACATTAGGAATGTTTGATTGGGCTTTTTCTTTTGATATTGATTTTTTCAAAAATATGCATGAGTCAATTATGGGATTGGAAACAAATGGATATCCATTTGTAGCTAATATTATTGGGGCAATCAATGCTTTTGGAAATTGGTCAATGTATGATTTAACAATATTATTAATGATTCTTACTGTAGTTATTGCTTGGATTTATAGTCTAAAAGTAAAAGATGTAATTGATGCTTTTGTTGATGGTGCTAAAGAAATGTTACCCGTTGCATTTTATGTAACAATGGCTAATATTTTATTCTCACTAATTTACTTTGGGCAATCAGGTGTTGATATTTTCAATACTATTTCAAACTTTTTACTTGGAATAACTGAGAAATTTAATATGATTACAATGTCATTAACATCAATTATTGGTAGTTTCTTCTATAATGATTTTATCCAATATTCTAACGTTTTGGGTACAGTTGTAGGCTCTATTTATAACAACACAATTATTTACCCTAAAATCGCGCTTATTTTACAATTTATGTATGGTTTAACAATGTTTGTTGCACCAACTAGTATTTTATTAATTGCTGGTTTATCATATTTTGGAATTTCATATAAAGAATGGTTAAAACATATTTGGAAGTATCTTGTTAAGGTATTTGCAATAGTTCTAGTAGTATTAATTATTGTAATGATGTTTGTATAATAATAGAGCGAATAAATCGCTCTTTTCTTTTGTGCTTTTTTTACTAATTACTTTAAAATAACCCCGTTTTATGATAAACTTGTAATAGTAGGTGAGTAATGTGAATGAAACAATAAAATTAACGTATTACATTATTACAATATGCTGGTATTTAGTTTTTTTGTTGTTATTATTAAAAATATATTTTTCTAATACAAAACCATATAAAACCAAACCTAATGAAATAATAAATATTAATAATTTACCTAATTTAACACCTGCTGAATTATCGATGTTGTTTTATCGAAAGATAATACCAGAAGTTTTTACCTCGTATATTATAAAATTAATATATAAACAAAAAATAAGTGTTTCAATTGAAAACGCTGATTATATATTTAAAATTAATCGTGGGAATAGTTATGAATTAATCAAGAGTGAACAAATGATTATGGATATATTATTTGGTTCAATCGGGTTTAATCAATCAGTTAAACTTAGCGAAATAAAAAGCTATTCAACTAGTAAATATAGTGCATCAGAGTTTTTGACTAACTATTATGTTTGGGAAAGAATAATTCAAAAAGAAACTTTAGGTTATAAGTATTTTGAACCTAAAGAAGGATATCGCTTATTAATGATGTATAAATATATTGCAATCTCATTAATAATAATTAATTTAATTATGGGATATCATTATATACTGGCATATTGTTTGTTTATTCCTTCTTTGCTACTAAATTATATTTTTAGTCAAACATATAAACGAACTAAGGGTGCGAATGTTGAGTATCAAAAATGGTTGTTATTCAAAAGAAAATTAGAAACATTGAATGAATTTGAAGAAGAAGTTGATACTGGTAATATTTTTAAATTATTAATATATGGTGTTGTTTTAAAAACAACTAAAAAAATGAATAACCTTACTTTTGATGGGATGGATGAATTAGTAGTAAAATTAAACGAAGTTGTAAATGAATGTGTAAAAAATGCTAGGTTAAATGGTTATCGTGAGATAAAATGGAAATAGTATTATTAGATAAAAAATATAAAGTTTTAATTATTCGTAAACAAAATAAAAATACTTATTTAAGGGTAAAACCTGATCTTACGATTCTTGTTACAACAGGTCCTTTTACTACTGAAAAAGAAGTTTTAAATTTACTATTGAAAAATGAAGACTTTTTAATTAGAACTATCAAAAAAAGAGAACGCCAGAGCTTTCTTAATGATAACTTTTATTATATGGGCAGAAAATATGATGTCATTATTTTTCCACAGTCTAATAATGTTGAAATAGATGGTGACAAAATATATACTTCAAGTATAAAGGAATTGGATAAATGGTATCACAATCAAATGAGGGAAATATTTAATAAGCAACTTGTTTATAATTATGAAAGGTTTACGGAAAATATTAAATTACCCAAATTAAGAATAAGAAAGATGAAAACAAGATGGGGTGTATGTAATATTAAAAATGAGATAATTACTTTGAATAGTGAATTACTGAAATATGAGATTTCGATTATTAATTATGTTATTATTCATGAGTTGACACATCTCATACATCCCAACCACTCAACAATGTTTTGGGATGTTGTTGCAAAGTATTGTCCTAATTATAAAAAGATTAGAAAATTTATGAGGGGATAGTGAGTATGAAAAGAATATTAATAATATTGGTATTATTTTTAACTGCTTGTCGTTCTAGTCAGGAGTTGGCTTATCACCAATTTGTTAATGATCTAGAAGCAATTAATAAAAGTAGTGGTTCAATGCCTTTTGGTGTTGAAATATCAGTTAATAAAATAACGGATATGGAATTTCAATATAATGTAATTATCGATCAACCTAACCATGATATTAAAGATATGAGTGTTTTAGTAGTTCATGATGCTGAAACTGATAGTATCTTTCCCAGTGTCGGGATTGTTGATAAAAAAGTTGACTTAGTAACAGGGGACGTTGATATAAATAATAACTTAGTTAAGGGCATTGCGCTTGTTGGTTATTTACCAATTGATACAGATCCAAATATTACATTTAAAGTAATGGTTGAATATAATGATAAACAAAATAAAAAAAATACTGTTTATTATGTCCACGAGATGACAATATCTAACAATTTATAATGGTAAAATGATATTGGTGATTATATGAAAATAAAAATGTTTGATGAAGATCATGAAAAAGATTTAGAAGTATCGATTAATGACTTCTTAAGCGAATTAGAAGGAACTGTCATTGATATAAAATATCAAGTGGCTTTAGGAATAAGTGGTGAAGAACAAATATATTGTTTTTCAGCCATGGTTATATATGAAAAATAAGGTGTGATTTGATGAAAAAAAATAGTTTTTTAGAAGGAGCAATGATTACTACTATTGGAATCATAATATGCAAAATAATTGGATTACTTTATGTTATTCCTTTTAAAAATATTATTGGTGAACAAGGTGGTGCTTTATATGGATATGCATATTCAATTTATGCAATCTTTTTAAGTTTGTCTTCAAGTGGAATTCCAGTTGCTATGAGTAAAGTAATTAGTGAGTTTAATTCACTAGGATACTACAATACTAAAGAGCGTGCTTATAAAATTGGTAATACAATTATTATAGGGCTCGGATTATTTTCATTTGTTATCTTGATGATATTTGCTCCTCAAATTGCTAAAATGATACTAGGTAATTTGGAGGGTGGAAATACTGTTGATGGTGTTACTTTCGTTATAAGAGTTGTCTCAACGGCATTATTAATAGTACCATTACTAAGTGTTGCAAAAGGTTACTTACAAGGTCATAAGTTTATGACGGCTTCAAGTATTTCTAGCATCATTGAACAAATAGTTCGAGTATTAGTTATATTAGTTGGTAGTTTTATGGCTTTAAAAGTCTTTGATTTATCTCTTGAATCAGCTGTTGGAATTGCTGTTTTTGGGGCGACTATTGGAGCTTTAGTAGCATATTTTTATCTAGTATATAAGATTCAAAAAAACAAAGAAAAATTAAAAAAGAATAATCCAATTACTAGGGCAGAAGCAAAGATTTCTACTAAAGAAATTGCCAAAAAAATAATGACTTATGCAATACCTTTTATAATCATTGAACTCGTTAAATCCGCACATTCAATGATTGATACATTTACAGTTGTTAACACCATGGTATCGTTAGGTTATGGTTCGATTGCTGAAACAACTATTGGTGTCTTATCAGTTTGGGCTTCTAAGTTAAATATGATAATCACTTCAATATCATTAGGAATAACAATCAGTCTTATTCCTAATTTGGCAAGTAGTTTTACTAATAAAAATATGGAAGATGTTGATCACAAAATAAATCAATCATTACAATTGATTTTATTTACAAGTTTACCGATGACAATTGGTCTTAGCTTTTTAGCAGGACCAGTATGGACTGTTTTTTATGGTTACAGTGAATTAAGCGTTAACATTTTTAAATTATATGTTTTTCAGGCCATAACCTTTTCTATTTACTCAATATTGATTGATTCTGCACAAACTTTAAATAATAGCAAGTTGTCACTAGGAACATTAATCGGTAGTTTTGTGGCTAAAATCATTTTAAATATTCCAATGATGTATCTATTTGATTATTTAAATATTGGAGTTTATTATGCACCGATCGCAACCAATCTTTTAATACATACTGTAGCAACTATTATATTGCTATCAAGCATTAATAAGAAGTATCACATAACTTATGGTAAAACATTTTATAATTCAATGAAAATTATTTTATGTACGGCAATTATGTTTATGTCATTAAAAATAATAAGTTTATTTATTCCACTTACATCTATAACTCGTGGTGGAGCTTTATTAGAAATTATTATTTATTCGATAATAGGGGCTGGTGTTTTCTTTATTGCTGCTCTAAAAAGTAAGACAATTGAAAATGTGATGGGTGAGAATTTTCTTAACCGAATATTAATTAGTCTTAAAATAAAGTCAAAATAAAATTGACTTTTTTTGTTGTCTAAAAAAGATAATTAAATTACTAGTTACTCATAAACTATAAATGAGGAGCGTGTAATTATGTTTGGTAATTTTACAGAAGAAGCAAGAAAAATAATAGTTGATGCTAAAGAAGAAATGTATGAGTTAAGACATCCTTACGTTGGTAGTGAGCATTTATTATTATCTATATTAAAACATGATAACAGTGTTGCAAAAAGAATGAAAGATTATAATTTAGATTATCAAATATTAAGGGATGAGTTAATCAAAATAATTGGAATTGGCAGTAAACCAAGCAATTGGTTTTTATATACTCCACTACTTAAACGAGTTATGGAGAATGCTATTATTGATAGCAAAGAAAACAATAATGGTGAAGTAACAGTTGAACACCTTTTTTCAAGTCTTTTAGAAGAAGGTGAAGGTGTTGCACTTAGAATTATGCTTGGATTAAATATCAACATTGATGAATTATATAATGAATTTACAATTAAATTTAATAAAACTAGTGGAAATAAGAAGGGTAAAAAGTTAACGCTAGAGGAAATGGGCATTGATTTAACTAAAAAAGCACAAAACAATGAACTTGATCCAGTAATTGGTCGTGATGATGAAATTAATCGTGTTATTGAAATTTTATGTAGACGGACAAAAAACAATCCTTTATTGATTGGTAATGCGGGTGTTGGAAAGACTGCAATTGTTGAAGGGTTGGCTAATATGATTGCAATTGGTGATGTCCCATATAAACTTAAAAACAAACGAATTATTAGTTTAGATATGGCATCAACCGTTGCCGGTACTAAATATCGTGGTGAATTTGAGGAAAGAATTCAAAAAATATTACATGAATTAGAAAATAATAACGATATTATTTTATTTATTGATGAAATTCATACTATTGTTGGTGCAGGAGGAGCAGAAGGGGCGATTGATGCTTCTAATATTTTTAAGCCCGCACTATCAAGAGGAAAGATTCGTTGTATAGGTGCGACTACGACTTCTGAATATAAAAAATTTATTGAGGCTGATAAAGCATTAGAAAGAAGATTTCAAAAAATAAACGTTGATGCTCCAACCGACGAAGTGTTAAAAGAAATATTAATGAAATTAAAAACAGTATACGAAAAATATCATTTTGTATCAATTAGTGAATCAATTATTGATATAATTATAAAATTATCTAACAAATATATATATGATCGAAATCAACCTGATAAAGCAATTGATATATTGGATGAAGTATGTGCGAAAGTTAATCTAAAAGAAACAACGGAGGTAAAAGAGTATAAAAAATTAATGGTAGGAATTCAAGAAATAAAGGAAAAGAAAAATGAAGCTATTGTTAATAATAATTTTTTGCTGGCATCAAGTTATAAAAATCAAGAAAATAATTATATGAATAAAATAAATAATTTAGAAATCAATTTATATAAAAATAATATTAAAGAAGTGACAGAAGCAGAGGTGGCAGAAGTTGTTAGTGCGAAGACTGGCATTATGGTTCATGAATTATTAAATCAACAATCAGAAATAATAAAGATGATTCAAAAAAATATTGAAGATTCGATAATTGGACAAAACGAGGCTGTGACTGAGGTAACTAATATTGCTAAACGAATAAAACTTGGTTTAAAGGAAGAAAACAAATGTTACTCTATTATGTTTTCTGGTCCTTCTGGAGTCGGAAAAACAGAGCTTGCCAAGATATTTGGACAAAATCTTGTTGGAGAGAGTAATGTTATTAAGCTAGATATGAGCGAGTTTAGGGAAAGTCATAGTGTCAGTCGTTTATTAGGTGCACCTCCCGGATATGTCGGTTATTCTGATAATCAAAACATATTAGAAGAAATAAGAAACAAACCTTATTCAATTTTAATTATTGATGAAATAGAAAAAGCTAATGAAACGGTTATTAATTTATTTTATCAAATTTTAGATGAGGGTCAGATTAAAGATGCAACTGGTAAAACAATAAGATTTGATAACGTTGTAATAGTTATTACTACTAATGTTGGATTTAATGATATAAGTATTGGTTTTAATAAGCCAACACTTGAAACAACATTATCATCTTTAAAAGAACATTTTTCAACATCGTTTATAAATAGGCTTGATAATATAGTGGTTTTTAACAGACTAACTGCAGAAGTAATAAATAAGCTTATTGATAAAAAATTAGTTTTATTAAGAAAAAAATATTTAAAACGAAAGGTTAAAGTAAAAATAAATAAGAAAGTAAAAGAAGAAATTTTAGAATTGTCTAATTTCAATGAATTTGGGGCTCGAAAGATTGATCAAATTATTAAAACTAAAGTTGAAGATAAAATAATTGAAGATATCCTTAACAATAAAGAAAATATTTTAGTTAAAACAACTTTTAGCGAAAGCAAAGTATAAAAAAGGTGCAAAAATAAAAAAACTATGTTATAATTTAGTTGGTGATAAAATGGTTAAATTAGATGATGTCTTAAAAACTATTGATACTAATCAAAATTTAAGTTTAGAAATCAAAGAAAACATTAAACACTTACTAACTGTTTACGCGACTAATATAGAAAATATCGATTTTGAAGCAATTAATAAAAATCTTGCTGATTTAAAAGTCGAAGAAAGTAATAAATACATTATAAAAGAACCATTAAAATATGTTGATGCAGATTCTGTTATATATATTAACAGTGCTGAAGCGGATAAAGATTATGATTATCGATTTTTATTAATGAGAGAATTGATGCTAATGCAAACATATAAAGATGACATAACTCAACAAAAAAAGGAAAATTTCAATCCAATTTATGAAGGGTATGCTTCTATTTGTGCTTCTTATCTAGTAGGTAATGAGAGTTCAATCAATTTATATGAAGACGAGATGATTACTGTTAATCTGTTAAGTCAAATTGTTGGAAAAGAGAGTATTGAACAATTATTTGTTAATAATGATTCTACCTTGCTAGTTGATAATTTATCTAAAACGGGTAATTCTGTTAACGATTTAAAATCATTAATTGATATTATGAATTATAATATGAGTGCTCGTAATCACGAACGTGGTAAAAGCCTGCTAAGTGATATTCAAATAAAACTGATTAATATGTTTGCTAACAAAAATGATAAAAATATAGAAGATGTTGAAAACTTTAAAAACAATTTATATGGAAATAATATTGTTTTTGATACTGATGCTGACAAATATAAAGATATTAATAAAGTATACAATACGTATGATGAAATGGTTAATAATTTAAATTTAAATCAAACTATTGCTAAAACAAGATAAAGCCTAAAAGGCTTTTTTTTATTCTAAAAAAGGCCTAAGCAGCATATAATTATTAGGGTGATTATATGGAATATAAGATAGGTGATTTAGTAACAAGAAAATCTCACAATCATGATGTTATC
This sequence comes from Bacilli bacterium, assembly GCA_041655535.1. Taxonomy (GTDB): domain Bacteria; phylum Bacillota_I; class Bacilli_A; order RF39; family UBA660; genus DUPI01. Next base: position 56,936 of record JBBAFH010000002.1, on the reverse strand, counting down.
TTTGTCATTACAGACATCATTGATAATATATACTATTTAAAAGGAACATCTGTCAGGCTATATGCTGATAGTACAGCTGATGATTTAAAGTTGTGTGAAGAAGACAATGATGATGAGGAGCTTGAATATTTAAGTAGAATTAATTTAAAAGAATTAGAAAATCGGGATGATTACTTTTATTTACCGGGTAAAATCCTTCATATAGATGGTGATTTCGATTATTTAAATAGGTGTTTAAATTACTATAAAAAAAACAAAATATGGGCGATTGGAGTGCTAGTTAAAGAAGAAGAACTGCCATTAAGAATAAAACAAATGCTTGAAGAGCATAATCCAACAATTGTTGTTATAACTGGTCATGATGCTTATTACCCTAATAAAACTGAAGAGGGAATGCCAGATTATAAAAATAGTTGGAACTTTATTAATTCAGTAAAGGAAGCTCGCCGTTATGAAAAAAGTCATGAAAAATTAATTGTTATTGCTGGAGCTTGTCAGTCTAATTACGAGGAACTAATTAAAGCTGGTGCAAATTTTGCATCAAGTCCTAAAAGAATTAACATTCATGCCTTAGATCCAGCTGTTATTGCGTCTAAAATTAGTTTATCAGATGTTACTAAAGATATTGATTTAAAAGGTATTTTAGAAAACACTAAATATGGAATCAGGGGAATTGGTGGAATTAAAACAAAAGGAACAATGTATGTCGGTTATCCTAGGTGATGAGATGCATGTAACGATTCCTGATGTTAAAAAGAAATTAAATGAACATATTGGTGATAAAGTAACAATAAATTATAATTTAGGCAGAAATAAGTTTGAAGAGTATGATGTTATTATTAAAGATTTATATAACTTTGTTTTTACTGTTGAGTTAGGGGATGAGATAAAATCATTTTCTTATTCTGATATTATTACAAAAACAATAATCGTTAGCATAAAGTAACAATTGACAAAAAATGACAAAAAAACAACATAAAGATTGCATTTCGTATTAACTTATTATATAATTAGTTTGTAATCTATACTGAAGGGAGAGATTTACTTGACAATAACATCTGTAAAAGTCCGCAAAATAGTTAAAGATGATTCAAGAATGAAAGGTATTGCTACCGTTTTATTAGATGATTGCTTTGCTATTCACGACATAAGAATTATTGAAGGTGATAATGGTCTCTTTATTGCGATGCCTAGTCGTAAAACCCCAACAAATGAATATCGTGATATTGCACACCCAACCAATCAAGAAACAAGGAAAATGTTTGAAGAAGCTATTATTAAAGCTTATAACGAAGAGCAGTAAACTAAAAGAAACAGTAATGTTTCTTTTTTTAACATAAATAATCTTTTAAATCATATAATTTAACAACAGGAGGAAAAGATTATGGACAAGGTTATAGCAACACCATCATTTAATCATACAATAACATTAAATGAAAGAAAAAATATAATTATGACTGGTGTTAAAAAGATTGATAGTTTTGATGATGAAGAGTTTTTAATGGAAACAACAATGGGATATGTAACGATTAAAGGTGAAGGACTAGAAATAATAAAATTAGATACTTATCAGGGCAATGTTTCGATTAAAGGAAAAGTTAATAGTCTTACATATATGGAAAGCTTAAACAAAAAAGAAAAAGAAGAAACTGTATTCGGGAAACTATTTAAATAATGGACTTAAAGATTCAAATATTAACTCTTGGTTATAGCTTTTTGTATGGTCTCTTTTTTTCTTTTCTATTAACTATTAATTATCGCTTAATATATAATAATAAAGTATATGTTAAATGGCTAATTACTATTTTTTTTGTTATGAACAATATTCTTATTTATTTTTTGATATTAAAAAAAATAAATAATGGAATTATTCATCCATATTTATTAATGGTTTTTATATTGGGGTTGGTGAGTGAATCAAGGCTTAAAAAGTTAGTTGATAAGTATTTTAAAAAATGATATAATTTAATACGAGGTGATAACTAATGGCTGTTCGAAAAATAAGCAAAGCTTCCAAAAGAAGAATAATGACTTTTGGAATAGCATCAATATTTATAATATTTTATTTTTTTGTTAATAGTGTACAATATATTATAAATATTAATAAACTTGAGAATGAAGAAAAACGTTTAGCCCAAGAGTTATCTGATCTAAAGAGCGAAGAAAGTAACTTGAAAACTGAAATTCAAAAATTACAAGATCCAGATTACATTGCCAGATATGCTAGAGAAAACTATTTATATTCTAAAGACGGTGAATATGTAATAAGAATTGAACCAAAAGAGATTAAAGAAGAAGTGGCTGAAAATAAAATTGATTACAAACGAATCGGATTATTGTCAGTTGGGGGAATATTAGTTGCTTTCTTTATTATTAAACAAAAAAAATAAGGAACTTCTTGTTCCTTTTTTTTATAATTTAAAGTCATTTTTGATTTCATCAGTCATGTCTTTACCGTCAAAATATGGTTTATATTCATAACGACATAGTTTTCCAATAATATTTGAAGGGAATCTAGATATCCTTTTATTATAATCAGTTATAATATCATTATAATATTTTCGTGACGCTATAATTTCTGCTTCAGTTTCATTAAGTGCGATTTCAATTTTAATAAAACTATCACTTTTACGAAGTTCATTATGATTTTCACGATAATGATTAAACTCATTAATAGCTTCATATATTTGTCTATCTAATTCAAAATTAGTCAATTTTCTTGATCTTAATTTAACAATAATTTCAAGAATATCTCCTTCAACATCACTGTTAGCTTTTATTACTCCAATAGATTTGTTCAAAAGATCAAATCTTTTTCTTAAAATCGAATCAATATTAGTTTCTGCTTCATTAATTCTAATAATGTAATCTTGATAATTATTATAAGTTCCAATATACCAAATTAGAATAAAGCAGGAAATGATTATGACAATTAGTATAAACATTACTATATCCATTATTACCACCTAAAAACATTATATCAAACTTTAAATACTATATCAAATGTTATAATTTATTTTCTCGTAAAATTCGACATAATTAACATATATCATTAATAGAAGTTGCCATTTTCCAGTAGTTGGATTACTTAAAATAATATGATCTCTTCCAGATTGCTCAATGATTCCCGTGAAAATTCTATTTTTCCACTCAGTTGAATCGCCAAAACTCATATAGACATCAACCTTTTTGCCCTTATTAACTCTTAAAATATTCTCAATATATGATTGTTCAAATGGGAGTGGTTGTTGTTGAGTATTGACTCCTACTTGATTAGGGGTTGGTTCATTGCCATTATAAATTGGTTGTCCCGGGAAATTATTATTTTCAAAATAACTATTATTCATTTAACTCATCCTTTCTATAAAAATATATTACAATATATTTTATTTATGATTAACTTGACATAACTAATATATAGTTTAATTGAAAGCACGATTAAATTATGCTATAATTTTTTTGGAGGTAATAAGATGAAAGTACCAATCGGAATATCAGCAAGACATGCCCATTTAACAAAAGAGCATTTAGAAATTTTATTTGGAAAGGATTATAGTTTAGTTGTTTTAAAAGAACTTTCTCAACCAGGTGAATTTGCAAGTGAGGAAACAATTAGTGTTAAGGGAGAAAAAGGAGTGTTGGATAATGTGCGTATTATTGGACCAATTAGAAAATACACTCAATTAGAAATATCGAAAACTGATTCTTATGCATTAGGAGTTAAACCACCAGTAAGAAAATCGGGAGATGTTAAATCTTCAAGCCCAATAACTCTTATTGGACCAAAAGGTGAAGTTTATTTAGAAGAAGGATGTATAATTGCTAGTCGTCACATTCATATTACGCCTGATGATGTTAAAAAATTAGGATTAGCTGGAATAACTAAGGTAAGTGTTTTAATTGATGGCCCTAAAGGTGGAATTATGCACAATGTAAATCTTAAGATTTCATCAAATTACCAATATGAATTACATCTTGATACTGATGACGGAAATGCTTTTTTAATAAATCAAGGCGATATGGGAACAATATTAATTGATGAATAATATTAAAATATGTGATAAATGTAAAGGAACAAACATTAAAACGCTCATTCCAAAATTAAAAGAGATAGATAATGATATTAATATTGATGTTGGATGTCATAATTTTTGTGGAATAGGACTTAAAAAATCATTTGCTATATTAAATAATATTCCTATCACAGCTGATGATGAAGATAGTTTAATAAAGGAGATAAGGTTAAAAATAAAAAAGGAATAATTCCTTTTTTTTATTGTTCTTTTACTGTTGGTACTAATGAATCTAAATCAGGACTATCATCATAAGGTTCAGTTCCTTTAATATAATAAAGAATCTTTCTTTTTTTAGTGTTATCATTTGCTAATTCACCACTAATCGGATCTGTTAAAACACCCACCACATTTTTAGGTATTGAATACCAACTATCACTTCGACCTTCTAAATATTTTTCCATAACATCAATCCATACATATTTACTATAAACATTGTTAGATCCTTCACTAATACTGTTATCATCATATCCAGTCCATACTCCAACAACTAGATCTTTATTGAACCCCATAATTATATGATCAGTATCGGTTGAACCAGTTTTAATGGCATACTTTTTAGAAATTCTTGGTCCAATACTAAAACAGGTAGGATAGTTGTAATCAATAAATTCTTTAGCATAGCAATTACTAAGTAATTCATTTAAAATGAAAACAATACTTTTGTTTAAAACATTTTCTTTTACTTCTCTATGTTGATAGATAATATTACCATTATTATCTTCAATTTTGTTGATAAAATATGGTTTTATTTTATATCCTTCACTAGCAAATGTTCCATATGCCTGCATCATTTCCATAATATTTATTTCTTCAGAACCGAGCGCTAGAGAGGGGATTGGCTCAAGATTACTTTCTATACCTACTCTAGCAGCGATATCAACTAATGTTTCTTCACCTAAAAACAGGTGGGTTTTAACGGCATAGATGTTATCTGAATATGTTAAAGCAGCAGCCATACTAATTGGTTTATTACCATAAGTATCGGCAAAATTTTTAGGGCTATAAGTTTTATTTTCAGCAAAAGTAAAAGTTGTTTTTTCACTTATAAAAGAAGTTGATGATGTAAAACCATTTTCTAAAGCAGCGTAATATAATAATGGCTTCATAGTTGAACCAACTTGTCTTTTGGCATTAATAGCACGATTAAACTGACTTTTAGAATAATCTACACCACCAGCAAGCGCAAGTACTTTGCCAGTAAGTGGTTCCATTGCCACACTGGCGATTTGTAAATCAGGAACTTTACTCATATTGTTTTTAATGCTATCATCCATAATGGTTTGAGCTTTACTATCTAAGTTTGTATAGATTTTTAAACCCCCAGTTTCTATGAAGGATTGTGGAATTGTTTTGATACTTTGAAGTTCTTGAATAACGGCATCTTGATAATACATTAAAGTTGTTAATTTTTTTTGTTCTTCAAACCCCAAATAAACCAATTCTTCTTTTTTGGCACTTTCCATCTGTTCCTCATCAATATATTTATTTTTAACCATTGAATTTAAAATAAGGGATTGTCGGTCCTTAGCGTTTTCTTCATTAGCAATTGGCGAGTAATAAGCAGGGGATTTGGGGATGCCTGCTAATATAGATGCCTCTGCTAAATCAAGATCCTTGGCATTTTTATTAAAATAATAATTGGCAGCGTTTTCAATACCAAAAACCCCACCATAATTAATTGTATTTAAATATCCTTCTAGTATTTCATCTTTAGTATAATGTGTTTCTAAACGAAGAGTTAACCAAGCTTCATCAGCTTTTCTTTTCCAAGTTTTGCCAAAATCTAAAAACAAATTTTTAGCATATTGCTGAGTAATGGTAGAAGCTCCTTGAACATGTTCTCTGTTTACAAAATTGATATATAAAGATTTGATTATTCTCAAATAATCAAATCCGTGATGTTTATAAAAATGTTTGTCTTCAATTGATATAGTAGCATTTATAAGGTGAGGTGAAATTTCATCTAAATTAACCCAATCTTTGGTGTTGGAACCAGTAAATAATTGTTCTTTATTGTCATAAAAATATAATTTGTTTGCACTCTCAATAGCTAATTTTGGACTTAATCTAGCATATAGATAAAGTCCAACATAAACCATGCCCATAAAAAATATACCAAAAACGGCAAATTTTGCTAATTTTTTAATTTTCATAATTTCGTCACCTCACCTAAAATTAGTATTGGAAAAAAAATGAAATTTATGAGTGCAATTTCATATAAACTATGCTATAATTACAGTCAGTTAAAGAAAATGAGGTAATTTATGTCAAAAATCAAAATAAATTCAATTTTAAAAACAAATAATGATGTTATAAAAAAAGAATTTATGGGTATCATTATGGGTAACAAAATTGTATATAATGATGATTTTGTCACAGTTACTATATTTTTAAAACAAGATTTAATTGAAATGAACCGTAACAATGATAGTTATAGCATCGATTTTGAATTTATAAATAACAAAACAACAAAGTGTGTATATAATGTTAAAGAACAGAATATGATAATTTACTTAAGTGTTGTTACTAATAAATTGATAATTGATGATAACCGGTTTTTAGTTGATTATAGTTTATATCAAAATAGTGAAAAAATAGAATCTGTTTTATTTGAATTTGAGTATGAGGTGATTTAATGAATTTAAAACAAATTATTAAAGAAGATATTTATAATATTTTGAAAGATCATTTAACAATGGAAGAAGTTTTAGTTGAAAATCCAAAAGATCGTAAAATGGCAGACTTTGCTATCCCTTGTTTTGCTATGTCAAAAGTTTTAAGAAAAAGTCCTAACGACATTGCTAACATGATTAAGGATGGTTTAGATAATGTAATATATGAAAAAATTGATGTTGTTAACGGATATTTAAATATTTTTCTTAACAAACAAATGGTATCTAAATATATAATTGAAAAAATCTTAAAAGAAAAAGATTCATATGGATCTAATAATATTGGAGATAATAAAGTAATAGTTATGGATTATTCATCTCCTAATATTGCTAAACCATTTGGGGTAGGACATTTAAGAAGTACGGTTATTGGAAATGCGATTAAAAATATTTCTATAAAAAATGGTTATCAAGTTGTTTCAATTAATCATTTGGGAGACTGGGGAACACAATTTGGGAAACTTATATATGCCTATAATAATTGGGGTAATGAGGATTTGGTTCGTCAAAATCCAATTGATGAGCTAAAAAACCTATACGTAAGGTTTCATAAAGAGGCAGAAACTAATCCGGAGCTAGAAGAAGAAGGAAGAAAGTGTTTTAAAAAATTAGAAGATGGCGATTTCGAATCATTAAAAATATGGGAATGGTTTAAAGAGGAGTCATTAAAAGAATTTACTAAAACATATGATTTGCTCGGAATAAATAAATTTGATTCATATAATGGTGAAGCTTTTTATAATGATAAAATGGATACTGTTATTAGTGAATTAGAAACTAAAAATTTATTAGAGTTTAGTGATGGGGCTTATGTAGTTAGATTAACTGATGATATGCCACCGGCACTTATTAAAAGAAGCGACGGAGCGTCACTTTATATTACTCGTGATTTAGCAGCGGCCTTTTATCGTAAAAAAAATTATGATTTTGAAGAAGCTTTATATGTTGTTGGTAATGAACAAACATTACATTTTACGCAATTAAAAAATGTTTTATCAAAAATGGGCTATCCTTGGAGTGATGATATTAAACATATTAGTTTTGGGATGATTTTACAAAACGGAAAAAAGATGTCAACTCGTCAAGGAAAAAGTGTTAAATTACATGATGTCTTAGTTGAAGCCATCGAGCTAGCAAATAAATATATTGAGGAAAGAAGCCCAGAATTAGAAAATGCCGAAGAAGTAGGGCGACAAATTGGGGTTGGAGCCGTTATATTTAATGACCTTAAAAACTATCGTACTAGTGATATTGAATTTAATTTAGAAGATATATTGAAATTTGAAGGTGAAACCGGTCCATATATTCAATATACTTATGCTAGAATTAATTCTTTACTTAAACATAAACAAAACAAAAATTTTGATTATAGTGATGTAGAAATTAATGAATATACATGGAATTTAATCTTTAAAATGTATAGTTTTCCAGAAATTATTATTCGTGCCAAAGAAAAATATGATCCATCAGAAATCGCAAAATATATAATTGATTTGGCTGCAATTTTTAATAAATTTTATGCAAACGAAAAAATAATTAGTGAAGATGAAAAAACGACTAATTTTAGATTGACAGTTTGTGAAATAGTTGCTATCCTTTTAAAGGAAGGAATGCGCTTACTAGGTATTGAAGCGCCAAACAAAATGTAGGAGAGGATTTTTATGAAATTGAAAGATTTGACATTTGAAGAATTAGAGCTTCTTTCTTATACTGACTTAACGTACATGTTGCTGAAAGAAAACAAACAATCAATGAATACGCCGACTATCTTTAAGAAAATTTGTGAATTACTTAACCTTAGTGATGAATATTATGTAGAAGAAATTGGTGATTATTATACGTCGTTAACTATTGATAAACGATTTGTCTTATTAGATAACAAAGAATGGGATCTTCGTGATCATCATTCAATAGCAATCTCACTTGATGATGAAGAAAGTGATGAAGAAATTTTTGAAATAGATGATGAAGAAGATGAAGAAATTATCGAAGATAAGGATAGCGACGAATTAGATCCAGAGTTTGAAGAAAATCTTGATGATGATGAAATCGATGAAGATGAAGAAGAAATCGGACTTGAAGGGTTAACAATTGTACCCGAAGATGAATTAGAAGAATAATATTAAAGTCAATAGGAACCCTATTGACTTTATGTTTTTTTTATAAATACAAATGGTTAATTGCATAATTATACCATTTATAGTATAATTTTTAATAGCAAACAGGAGATGAATAATGTGTTAGAACGTTTAAAAGTTATTGAAAAGAGATATAATGAGTTGAATGAAGAATTAATAAACCAAGAAAATATCTCGAATATTAAAAAAATGACTGAATTATCTAAAGAACAATCAAATATTTCAGAAGCTTATGAGGCATATAATAAGTATAAACAATTGAATCTTGCAATTGAGGATGCTAAAAGTATGCTTAGCGATAGTGAATTAGGAGAGATTGCTAAAGAGGAATTAGTCGAATTAGAAGGTAAGTTAGAAAAACTAGAAGCTGAAATCGAAATTATTTTATTGCCAAAAGATCCAGATGATGGTAAAAATGTAATTATTGAAATAAGAGGGGCCGCAGGTGGAGATGAAGCGAATATATTCGCTGGTGATTTATATCGCATGTATTTGAAATATTCAGAAAATCAAAATTGGAAAGTTGAAGTTATCAACGAAGAATACGGAACATCTGGCGGTTTCTCACAAATTGAGTTTATGATTAAAGGACTTAATGTTTATTCTAAACTTAAATATGAAAATGGTGCTCATCGCGTTCAAAGAGTTCCGACAACGGAAACTCAAGGACGAGTACATACATCAACGGCTACTGTTTTAGTTATGCCAGAAGCGGATGAAATAGATATTGAAATAAAATCCACAGACTTAAAAATTGATGTCTATAGAAGTGGTGGTGCTGGAGGTCAATCAGTTAATACAACAGATAGTGCTGTTAGAATTACTCACTTACCAACTGGAACGGTTGTAACGTGTCAAAATGAGCGTAGTCAGACACAAAACAAGGAAAAGGCATTACAATTATTACGTGCTAAAATATACGAAGAAACAATGCGTAAACACGAAGAAGAGGTAAGTGACTCAAGAAGAAACAAAATTGGAACTGGTGACCGTTCTGAAAAAATTCGTACTTATAATTATCCACAAAATAGAGTAACTGATCATCGTATTTCATTAACAATAAAACAACTTGATCGAATTATGGAAGGTGATTTAGATGAAATCATCGAAGCTTTAATAACAGAAGACCAAAATCAACGATTATTAGGTGAATAATGACTGATATTGAATATTTGAAAAAGTACTATCAGAAGGATAATTTAGATGATGCAGTTAAAAGATTGGAACAGGGCGAACCAGTTCAATATATTGTTGGTGAAGTAGATTTTTATGGAAATAAAATACTAGTTAATAAAAATGTTTTAATTCCTAGATTTGAAACTGAAGAATTAGTTAGTAGAACTATTAGGTATTTAAAAAAATACTTTTCAAAACCAATAACAATAGTTGATTTAGGAACCGGCAGTGGTTGTATTGCGATTACTATTAAAAAACGGCTTCCAGAAAGTGATGTTATTGCTGTTGATATATCTTCTAATGCCTTAGAAGTAGCAAAAGAAAATGCTTTAATTAATGAAGTTGAAATTGATTTTTTACTAGGGGATATGTTAGAACCCTTGAATAGAAAAGTTGATTTTATTATAAGTAACCCTCCATATATTGGATATGATGAAGAAGTAATGGATCTTGTTAAAAATAACGAACCAAACATTGCTCTTTATGCAACAAATAATGGATTGAAACATTATGAAACAATTTTAATGAATGCTAGTAAGTATTTAAATGATGATTATTTTATTGCCTTTGAAATAGGTTATAAACAAGCTAATGATATTTGTGAATTAGCCAAAAAATATTTAAAAGACTGCATAGTAACTGTCGAACAAGATCTTCAAGATAAAGATCGTTATATTTTTATTACTAATCTTAAGAACCACATTTAATAAGTGGTTTTTTTGATATTAGTATTTCTATAAAAATGCTTCCGTGGTATAATTAAAGAGGTGATAGTATGGATGACAAATTAAAAATTTTATTAGAACAATTATCTCTTGATAAGAATGACTGCAATTGTTTTGAAGGTGGTTGCATTGAAAAAATTATTTGTGATAAAGAACAAAATGACTATCAGTTTATAATAAAACTAAATGAATTTTTATCGGTAGATTTATATGATAAATTTATAAAATTATTGCCCCAAAAATTTCCAAGTGCTAACAAAGTGGAAGTTCGTTTTTTTGTGTCTAATAATGGTCAAGGCTATGTAAATGATTATTTTAAATATGCCATTGATAAATATAGTGTGGATTCACCTTTATTATTGACTTTTAAAGATGCTCCATTGACTTACGAAGATAATATATTAACTGTAGAAGTTGCTAATAAAGCTGAAGAAATGAAACTAAAAAGTGTTCGTAAAAATTTAATTATAGATTTTAATAACTTTGGTTTTGAAAATATAAAAATGAAAATTAAAATAAATACAGAAAAAGCTCAAGTGATTAAACAAGAAATTGAAAGTATGATTAATGAAGATATTAAAAAAATTAATGGTATAGTTAAACCAAATGTCGTCAATAAACTTGTGTTAGGAGATGAGATAAAAGGTAAAACTACTTCTATTAATAATATTATAGCAGAACTTGATAATGTCATTGTTGAAGGACATATTTTTGATATTACTTATTTTGAGTCAAGCAAAACCAATTTTAAAATTATTACATTAAAGATAACTGATTATACAAATAGTATTTATTGCAAAATTTTTGCTAGAGATAATGATCAATATAATAATTTGAAAAGTAAACTTAAGATTGGGAAATGGTATAAAATAAAAGGGTATGTTAAAAATGATGTATATTCAAAAGAACTAGTTATTAATGCTCGTGATATTAATATTTTAGAAAAAGATGATGATAAAATAGTTGATACCACAGAAACTAAAAGGGTTGAATTGCATGCTCATACTTTTATGAGTCAAATGGATGGGCTTATTGAACCTAAATCATTAGTTAAATTTGCAAAGAGCCTTGGACATAAAGCCGTTGCTGTAACTGATCACAATGCGGTTCAAGCATTTCCGGATATTTACCATGAAATGAAAAGCATTAATAAAGGATTAAAAGAAGGGGAGGAACCATTTAAAGTCTTATTTGGTGCTGAACTTACGATGATAGATGATCAAATAAATATTGTGGTTCGTCCAACTGATGATAATTTATTAGATACAACTTATGTTGTTTTTGACTTTGAAACAACTGGTCTTAATGCTGGTGGTGGAGATTCAATTATTGAAGTTGGTGCAGTTAAAATATTGAATGGAGAAATTATTGAACGATTTTCAGAATTAATTGATCCAGGTGTTCCTTTGGCTCCTAAAATCACAGAAATAACTAATATAACTGATGATATGCTTAAGGGAAAACCAACTGAGGTAGAAGTAATCAAACGATTTATTGATTGGTTTAAAGATTGTCCGTTAGTTGCTCATAATGCAAAATTTGATGTTTCGTTTTTAGAAATGGCTTATTCTAAATATGACTTAGGAACTTTTTCTAATACCGTAATTGATACTTTAGAACTATCAAGAGCATTAGATAGTGGTTATAGTCGTCATAGTTTATCAGCCCTTGTAAAACGATATAGTGTTCAGTTTGATGAGAGTTCTCATCACCGTGCGGATTATGATGCCGAAGGAACAGCGCTTGTTTTTCACAAAATGTTAAAGAAATTAGTTGAACAAAACTTTGTTAGTATAAGTGACTTAGATAAATTAGTGTCAAAAGATGAAATCCATAAATTTGGTAGTTCATATCATATTAATGTTATTGCTAAAGACAAGGTTGGTCTTAAAAATTTATTTAAAATAATTAGCTTAGCAAACACTATTTACCTATATAAAACACCTCGTATTTTGAGAAGCGAGATTGAAAAATTAAGAGAAGGGTTATTAATTAGCAGTGGATGCTACAATAGTGAAGTTTTTTTACAAGCACGCTCTAAAACAGATGAGGAATTAACAGATGTTATGAGTTTTTATGATTATGTCGAGATTCAACCTTTAGAATGTTATGATCATTTATTACAAGGTGGGGATTTTTCAAGTCCAGGTGAATTAATTGAACACGTTAAAAAGATTATTAGAGTGGCTAAAGAAGCAGGTGTTTTAATTGTCGCTACTGGAGATGTTCATCATTTAAAGAAAGATGATAAAATATTTAGAGAAATTATTGTTAATCAAAAAGTACCAGGCGGTGGAAGGCATCCACTGGCACGTAAAAACATTGAAGAAATTCCTAGTAATCATTTTCGAACTACTGATGAAATGCTAGAAAATTTTTCATTCTTAGATGAAAAAACAGCTACAGAAATTGTTATAACAAATACTAATAAAATTGCTGATATGACTGAAATTTATGAAGTCATTTTAGATACCAAGGGAGTTCCTTTTTCACCCAAAATTGAAAATTCTGCTGAAGAAGTTAAAGAAATTGTTTATACAACTGCTCGTGGTATTTATGGTGACCCATTACCACAATTAATCGAAGAAAGATTAGACAATGAATTAAATGGGATTATTAAAGGTGGCTTTGATGTTATTTATTTAATATCTCAAAAACTTGTTAAGAAATCTAATGATGACGGTTACATCGTTGGTAGTAGAGGGTCAGTTGGATCTTCCTTTGTTGCAACAATGTTAGGAATTACTGAAGTTAATCCACTACCAGCTCATTACGTATGTCCAAGTTGCTGTCATAGTATTTTTGAAGAATATGGAGTAAAATTAGGAAGTAAATATTCTAGTGGTTATGATTTACCAATTAAAAATTGCCCAAAGTGCAATCATGATATGATCCGCGAGGGTCAGGACATGCCATTTGCGACATTCTTAGGATTTGATGCCAATAAAGTGCCAGATATAGATCTTAATTTTTCAGGAGTTTATCAATGGAAAGCTCATGAATATACTAAAGAACTGTTTGGGATTGATAATGTTTATCGAGCGGGAACAATTGGAACAGTAGCAGACAAAACAGCTTTTGGTTACGTTAAAGGATATTGTGAAGATAAAGGCGTAATTATGAGAAACGCTGAAATTGAACGTTTAGCTAAAGGTTGTACTGGAGTTAAACGAACAACAGGTCAACATCCTGGGGGAATCGTTGTGGTTCCTAATTATATGGATGTATTTGATTTTACACCATTTCAATACCCCGCTGATGATCCTAATTCATTGTGGCGTACAACTCACTTTGATTATCATGCTATTGATGAGAATTTATTAAAATTAGATATTCTTGGACACGATGATCCAACAGTTTTAAAAATGTTACAAGATTTATCAGGAATAGATGTGACAAAAATTAATTTGTCAGATCCTGATGTTATGAAAATATTTTCATCTCCAGAAATTTTAGGGGTGACTTCTGAACAAATATTGTGTGAGACAGGGACGTTAGGCATACCTGAGTTTGGAACAAAATTTGTTATTGGAATGCTTATGGATACTAAACCTAAAACATTTGGTGAATTATTAAAAATATCTGGATTATCACATGGGACTGATGTATGGCTAGGGAATGCCCAAGATTTGATTAAAAATAACATTTGTGAATTTAAAGACGTTATTGGTTGTCGTGATGATATTATGGTTTATTTATCTTATAATGGTCTCGCACCAAAAGACGCTTTTAAAATAATGGAGTTTGTTAGAAAAGGTAGACCAACGAAAGAACCGGAAAATTGGAAAGAACATGAAGAAAAAATGCGTGAAGCTGGAATCGTTGATTGGTATATTGAATCTTGTCGTAAAATTAAGTATATGTTCCCGAAAGCTCATGCAGCTGCTTACGTTATGAGTGCCTTAAGAATTGCTTGGTTTAAAGTTCATTATCCGAAGTATTATTATGCTGCTTATTTTTCAGTTAGATGTCATGATTTTTATATAGAATCAATGATTAAAGGATATGATGCAATCAAAAAAGCTATTGGAGAAATCATCGATAAAGGTTATGATGCTACTAATAAAGAAATTGCCGTTTTAGATGTTCTTAATGTTGCTCTTGAAGCAACGGCAAGAGGATTTAAATTTGCTAATATTGATGTTGAGAAAAGTGATGCTACTAATTTTTTAATATTAGATGATTATACATTGCTGCCACCATTTAGAACAATTGATGGGCTAGGAGATTTGGTTGCTAAAAAGGTCGTTGAAGAACGTGGGAAGAAACCATTTATAAGTATAGAAGATTTACAAAAAAGAGGAAAAGTAACTGCTACAACAATTGAAAAAATGAGATTAATGAAAGTGTTAGATAATCTTGATGAATCTAACCAATTGTCATTATTTTAATTATGAAAAGTAGTGTTTATATTCATATTCCTTTTTGTAAATCAATTTGTTCATATTGTGATTTTTGTAAAATATACTATAACCAAAAATATATTGATAATTACTTAGATTGTCTTGAAAATGAAATTAAAAAATTTTATCAAACCAATAAAATCAAAACGCTTTACATTGGAGGAGGTACTCCAAGTAGTTTAAGTATTAAGGAGTTATCTAAATTACTAAACATAACTAAATTATTTAGTATGTCAAAAGATTTAGAATTTACAATTGAACTTAATATTGAGCATATAACAAAAGAGATGTTAGAGCTTCTTTATAAAAATGGAGTCAATCGATTAAGTATTGGTATTCAAACTTTTAACGAAAAACATTTACATTTTTTAAATAGAAATCACAGTAAAAAAGAAGTGACACAAAAAATAGAAATGGCTAAAAAAATAGGTTTTGATAATATTAACATAGATTTGATTTATGCTATTCCCAATCAAACCAAAGATGAGTTAATAGAAGATTTGAATAATCTTTTAGAACTTAATGTTAATCATATATCTACTTATTCTTTAATTATTGAACCTCATACAAAACTTTATATAGATAAAACTGATTATATTGATGAAACACTAGATTTTGAAATGTACCAATTAATTAATGAAACTTTAACTAAAAAAGGTTATAATTATTATGAAATAAGTAATTATGGAAAGTCAGGTTATGAATCAAAACACAACTTAGTTTATTGGAATAACTTAGAGTATTACGGATTTGGAATGGGTGCTAGCGGATATGTTGATAATGTTAGATATACTAATACTACTAATATTAACAAATACATTAATGGTCAATATCATACAGAATTCGAACTAATTGACAATAAAACAAAAATCGAGAATGAATTAATCTTGGGTTTTAGAAAAACAAAAGGAATTAATAAGATGGATTTTTTAAAAAAGTATAATAAAAGTATATATGAAATAAACAATATAAAAAAATTAATTGAGGAAGGAAAATTAGTTGATGATGAAACAAATATTTATATAAGTTCTAAATATTTATATTTGTCTAACGAAATATTAATTAATTTTATGGTGTAGGATGGAAAAAACAAAACATTTTGAAACAGAATTAAATTATATAAAGGATTTAAGATTAAAAGAATCAGCTTCTTTATTAATAAATTTGTTACCTGATTATTTCTTTGTTATTCCCGCTAGTTCAACTGGTAAATATCATCCTAAATATGCTTTAGGTAATGGTGGATTAATAAGACATACTAAGGTAGCGGTTAAAATAGCTAATGAGTTATTAAGTAACAATTCAATTGGTGAAGATTTCACTGATAATGAGAAAGATATTATTATAATCTCTCTAATGATTCACGATGGTTTGAAACTTGGACAAACTTATAGTCAATATACTGTGTTTGAACATCCAATATTAATAGCTAATTTAGTTAGAGAAAATCAGGCAATAGTAAAATTAACTAATGATGAAGTTGCTTTAATGACTTCCATTTTAGAGTCACATATGGGAGAATGGACGACTAATAGGTTTGGTAAGCAAATTTTAAAAAAACCAACAACTAAATATCAAAAATTTGGTCACCTGTGTGATTATTTGGCTAGTCGAAAGTTTATTAATGTTGATTTTTTCAAAAATGAAATTATATAGTGGAGGTATTTATGAAATTAACAATGATTGTATCTAATGATGATAGTAAATCGGTGTGGAATGCACTTATTAAATCCGATTTTTTAAGTCCGAACCTTAGCAACACAACTTTAGTTCTCAAGGAGAATTTTTATAGTAACATACCGTTTAAAAGGTCTGATAGGAGACATGTTATTGTATCTTCTAATTATAAAGCAACTGATGAATTTGTTATTGTTTTCAAAAGTAATGATGAACTTTTAAGAAGATTAGAAATGCTTGAAGAAGAAATCTATATGGTTGGGGATATAGGAATGTATAATTATTTTAAAGATTATATTAAAAATTTATATATCATTGAAGTGAAAAATAAAGAAGAAATTATTATTGATAATAAAGAAACTATAGTGGATACTGAACTATATAGAATATCTAAAATTAAGAAGGTGGAAACAAATGAAAGGTAAGTTAATTGTTATTGAAGGTACTGATTGTTCTGGCAAAGAAACACAAACTAATTTATTGATGAAAAAATTAGAAAGTCAAAATATTCCAATCGTTAAATTTGATTTTCCAAATTATAGTTCACCAACTGGACAAATAATTGGTGGACCATATTTAGGAAAAGAAATGATTGGTCCGTCTTGGTTTTTAGAAGGAGCTGTAAATGTTAATCCTAAAGTCGCGTCCCTTTATTTTGCAGCTGATCGACTTTATAACATTTCAATTATTAATGAAAAATTAAATGAGGGCAAGAATGTTATTCTTGATCGATATACATATTCTAATATGGGACATCAAGGTGGGAAGTGTTTTAAAAAAGAAGAACGTCTCAATATGTATGAATGGATTGAAAATTTGGAGTTTGGTTTGCTAAACTTACCAGTTCCAGACATTTGTATTTTCCTGCACTTACCTTATGAATATGCTTTAATTCTTAAAAGCAATCGTAAAGAAAAGCCAGATGGTCATGAAAAAAGTGAAGATCATTTAAAAAATGCTGAAAATGCTTATATAGAAATCGCTAATAAATACAACTTTTATACAATCAAGTGTTATGACAATGATAATGTAAGAACTATTGAAGATATTAGTAATGACTTATATAATTATGTTATAGATAAACTAAAGCCATAATAAAATATGGCTTTTTTTCATATATATTATTAGGGGTATATATGATTAATTTAATCGCACATAGGGGTAATAACAACCACGAATATAAAGAAAATACAATAAACGCTATATTAGCATGTTTAAATGAAGATTACATTAATGGAGTAGAACTTGATGTCAGAATAACAAAAGATAAAAAAATAGTTGTGGTTCACGATTATACAATTAATCGTACTAGTAATGGAGCTGGAATTGTTAAAAATATGACTTTAAAAGAACTTCGTAAATATAATTTCGGTTCTAAAAACAAGCCGGATATGATTCCATTGTTAGATGAAGTATTAAAAAAAATAAGAAGTAGCAAGATAATTGTTGTTGAACTTAAAAATGAATTTGATAATGTTGAAGAAATTTCTAAAAGAGTTATTAAAATTGTTAAAAAATATCCTAAATTAAATATTTATCTTACTGGTTTTAGTCATAAATTAACTAGTTATATTAAAGTAAAAGAACCCCACTTAAAAATTGGGTTTGCTAATATAATTATTACAAACAAAACTATTTTTGATGATTATTATGATGCTTATTTTATTAATTACAAATTTTTTAATAATTATAAAACAGTTAAACCATTGTTTTTTTGGACTATCAATAAAGTGGAGTTTTTTAGAGAAAAAAAGAAAGTTATTAATAATAATATGTATTTTATTACAGACAAAGCATATTTATTAAAGGATATAAAAAAATCACTTTCGTGACTTTTTCTTTTTTTTATTGTGATGATGATATCCACCACTGATTGTTGTTGCATTTTCAGCTACAATCATGGCTGATGCATCTACTTCTGTAATAATATCAACAACTTCGTGTCGCTTTTTCCTTGGTGACATAATCATTAATATATAACGACCTTTATCCATACCTTCACCTTTTGAAACTGTTACAGCATATTTGTTTTCTCTTAGTTTATTAGTAATTTCATTGCCAAAATCTTCATCGGTAATAGCAGTTATCATGTTATTCCCGATAGCCATTTTTTCTTCCATAAAACCACCTACATATGATCCAAAAAATGATCCAAGGGCAAAGAAAACAATTTTTAGTGGATCTTCGGTAATATTAGTTACAACTGCTCCTGTAACAAGAACCCAAACTAAAGCAATTAAAAATTGTAAAAAAGCTCCTAATCCTTTTTGTCCATTTGCCACCACGATAAGTCTTAAAGTCCCCAAAGCATTTTCAATTACTTTAGAAATAAAAATAATTGCATACAAAGCAATATTCATTAATATCAACCTCCATTATTATTATATCAAAAAAAAGTTAGAAAAACACTAATTTTAGTGTTGGTTGTCATTAGATAAAATATAATTGTATTATAAACATTTTTTTGATATAATATAAGAGAATTAAAACATATATGATAAGGAGGAAACAATGGAAAAATATATACCAGATGTATACCAAAAGAGTATATATACTATTGATTATCCTAAATTAAAAGATCGTGGTATAGAATGCTTGCTATTTGACTTAGATAATACATTAGTTCCTGCTAGTATTAAAGTATCAAATGAAAAAATAAAAGATTTATTTAAAGAATTGAAAGAAAAGGGTTTTGATGTTTATATCTTTTCTAATAGTCCGAAATCGAGAGTTAAAGTCTTTGCTGATGAATTAAAAGTGAATTATTGTGCTTCAGCATGTAAACCATTTAAATACAAATTTGAAAAATTACTTTATGAAAACGATTATAATGTTAGCGAAGTGGCTATTATTGGAGATCAGTTATTAACTGATATTTTAGGCGGTAATTTAGTTGGGATTACGACTGTTTTAGTAAATCCTATAAGTCCGAAAGATTTTCTTTTAACGAGAATTCCTAGAACTGTTGAAAAATTAATTCTTCGAAAATTAAGAAATTATGATTTGTTCACATTAGGAAAATACTATGATTAAAAAATGTTTAGGTTGTGGAGTTGCACTACAAAACAAAAACAAAGAAGAAATTGGCTATATTACTTCTATGGATAAACATATATGTGAGCGATGTTTTAGAATCCAAAATTATAATGAATATAAAGTAGTAACAAAAGATAATGTAGAGTTTATAAATATATTGAAGGAAATAAATAAGACCAACGATTTAGTGCTGTTATTAGTTGATATATTTAATTTACCGAATAATATAGACTTGATTAAAAAAAACTTATCAAACGATATAATTTTAGTTATCACTAAATACGATTTATTAAAACCTTATTTAAAAGAAGAAAAATTATTAAAATATATTGATGGTTTAGAAATAAAGAGCATTAAAACAATAATAATTAGTAGTAATAAAAATTACAATTTTGATTTGTTAATGTCTTTTATTAATAAAAATAAAAAGAGTAAGAATGTTTATGTGGTAGGTAATACTAATGTTGGCAAATCAACAATGATTAATAAAATTATTTACAATTATACAAACAACCAAAGTAGTATTACAACGAGTATGTTACCATCAACAACATTATCAAACATTGCTATTGATATAAACGACGATTTAACAATTATAGACACACCGGGATTGTTAGAAGAAAATAATCTAATTGATTATGTCGATGTTAAGGAGTTAACTAAAATAGTACCTAAAGCGGTTATAAAACCGTTAACTTTTCAAATAAAAACACCACAAACAATAATAATTGAAAGTTTTGCAAAGTTACAATTTGAAACATCAAATGATATAACTATGTATATTTCTAATAAATTAGATGTCAAGAGAGTGTATAAAGAAACAGAAAGTAACGGAATGATGAAACAAGTTTTGGAAGTTCCTGCTAACAATGATATTGTTATTAAAGGATTAGGATTTATAAAAGTGGTAAAAGCTGCTAGGGTAGTTGTTTATACAATTGAAAATGGATTGGTTTATATAAGAAAAAGTTTAATATAAAAGAGAATAGGGGTGCAGTGATGCTAGGAAAGATAATGGGGATTGAAGGAAACACAGTTTTAGTAAAACTAGGTGTTGAATTATCAACAGTCCAAAATATTATTGGATTATATGTGATAATGAAAGATAATGATATCCAAATAGTTGGTGAAATAACAGAAATTAATAATGAGATAATTACGATTAATCTAATAGGAGAAATCATTAATAATGAGTTTGTTTTTGGGGTTATTAGAAAACCGTCGTTTTCATCGATTGTATCACTTATAAAAAAAGAAAATGTAAGTAGAATTATTGGTATAAACAATTATCAAGATCACGAACATTTATATTTAGGTAAAAGTCCAGTATATAGTGATGTTCAAATAGGAGTTAATATTAATAATTTTTTTAGTAATCACTTTGCTATATTTGGTTCTACTGGTAGTGGTAAGTCTTGTAGTGTTGCAAGAATTTTCCAAAATTTATTTGAAAAAAAGGATGCAATTGCATATCGTGCCAGTATTTTTATCTTTGATGCTTATGGAGAATATCATAGTGCCTTTAGTGACCTTCATAAAAAAAATCCCAATATTAACTTTAAAACATATACTACTAATCTACATTTTAGTGAAACTGAAGTTTTAAGAATTCCATTATGGTTACTTGATGTTGATGATTTAGCACTTCTATTAGGGGCTGATCGACATTCACAATTACCAATTATTGAAAAAGCGTTGAAACTTGTTACTATTTTTGGACAAGATGAAGAATTAGTCCTTAAACATAAAAATGATATTATTGCTAGAGCTTTACTAGATATTTTATCAAGTGGTCGTCCACCGGTTCAAATTCGTGATCAAATTATATCTATTTTAACACATTATCATACTCGTGAACTGAACTTAGAAACAGAAATTTTTCAACCAGGTTATACAAGACCGTTAAAACAATTGTTTTCAATTGATGCTTCTGGTAAAATTCGTGAAATCGAATTAATTACCAGCTTTATTGAAAGTTTATTAACTGATGATTTAGAGCTTAAATTACCTGATGGTAGTTTCCCATATAATTTAAAAGACTTAAAAGATGCATTTGATTTCGCACTTATTTCAGAGGGTGTACTAAAAAGTGACCGTATTTATGATGATTCCAATGTTCTTAAAATAAGATTGAACTCATTAATTAATGGTAGCTATAATACTTATTTTGATTATCCTGAATATGTTACTAGGCATCAATATATCAAACAATTATTAACATCACATGATGGTAAAAAAGCTCAAATAGTTAATTTTAATATTAACTATATTGATGACCGTTTAGCTAAAACTGTAACTAAAATATATTCGAAGTTATTATTCAATTATTCTAAAGAATTAGAACATAGAGCATCGTTACCGTTTCATATTATTCTTGAAGAAGCTCATAGATATGTTCAAAATGATAATGATGTTAACTTACTTGGGTATAATATATTTGAAAGAATTACTAAAGAAGGGCGTAAATACGGAGTTTTAATTGGGCTTATATCACAAAGACCTTCAGAATTATCTGAAACTACTTTATCACAATGTGGTAACTTTCTAATATTTAAAATGATTCATCCTAAGGATGTAGCTTATATTAAAGAAATGTTACCAAGTATTACTAATGAAATAATTAAAAATTTAAGAATTTTACAACCAGGAGTTTGTATGGCATTTGGATTAGGATTTAAGGTTCCATCGATGATTAAGTTTAATATGCCAAATCCAGAACCAGAAAGTAGTAGTGCTGATATTAGTAAAACATGGTTTGTTAGAAGAAAAAAAGAATCAATTCAAGAAGAATGATTCTTTTTAATTTCAATTAAATAAGGAGCTTCCTTATTATCGGTATTATAAAAATAATTTATTTTATATTCTGTTAATTTCTTCAGATATTTTTCTAGTGCCTTATGTTCTTTTAAACCTTCATTATGTCCAGGATAGACATTTATTAAAATAACACCTTTATTATTAAGTAGTGAGAGTGAACCTTTAACAGCTTTAATCGTTGATTTATGATTAGTTGTTATTGTTTTGTCACCACCTGGTATATAGCCTAAATTGAATATAATTAAACTAATTTTATTTTTATAATCACCTAATATAGATGAAATATTTTGATGATTTTCTAAAAATAATTGATAATTATTAACATTATTATTGTCTAGTAAAATTTGAGTATTATTGATTGCCGATTTTTGAATGTCAAAACCGAAAATAAGACCTTTAGTAATCAATTTAGACAAAAACAAGGTGTCATATCCATTTCCGACAGTAGCATCAACAACTAAATCATTACTTTTAATATTGTTTAAAATCAATTGTTTAGTCTTATTTAAAATGCTTTCATTAAATCCTTGATAAGTATTTCTCTTAACTAGTTCTTTATCGATTTCATTTAAAACACCAAACTTTTTAACTAGCCAATGAGGTTCAATCAAATCATCGGTATTAGGATCACCAGTGATTCTGTTAATAACAATATTGGGTTTCAATATTTCTAATTGTTCACAAACAACATTAACATATTCTTCTTTAGTTAAAACTTTAAAGTTTTTCTTTTGATATAAATTTGATAGAGGAGTGTCTCTTAAAATATGTAACATATGAATTTTAATGCCATCAATTGGTAGTTTGTTTAAATAACGAATAGTTTCTAACATCATTGACTTGTCTTCATAAGGAAGACCATTAATAATGTGAACAACGACATTTATTTTTTTATTTTTTAATTTATAAACCATTTTTTCAAAACAATCCAAAGTATGACAACGATTTATTAATTTAGAAGTTTTTTCATGAATGGTTTGTAGTCCAAGCTCAATTGTTAAAAAAGTTCGTTCGTTTAATTCCCCTAAATAGTCTAATACCTCATCACTAATGGCATCAGGTCTAGTAGCAATTGATAATCCAACGACATTATCTAATTTCAAAATAGTTTCATATTTTTCTTTTAAAACATTTAATGGGGCGTGAGTGTTAGTTCGGGCTTGAAAGTATCCAATGTATTTTGCATCTGGCCACTTTTTATGAAGGACCTTTTTTATGCTATTAAATTGAGTAATTAAATCATCGGATACATTACCAGCATAATCACCACTTCCTGATTTTGAGCAATAAATACAACCACCATGACCAACAGTGCCATCAATATTGGGACAAGAAAATCCAGCGTTTAAACTAACTTTAAATACTTTTGAATTAAACTTTTGTTTATAAAAATAATCTAAGGTGTAATATCGCTTATTATTATTGGTGTTTTCAAATAAATTCATATAGTCCTCCTTGATACTTATAATATTATAACATTTTTTTAAAAATTATGGATTTATTTAACATGTAAAGTATATCTGTTTGTTGTAATTTGATTAAAAAACCTTTTTAATATTGCAAAAACTTGATATAATTAGGATGGTGATAATATGAATAAAACTAAAATAATAGCAACCATCGGACCGGCTAGTACCGATAAAGCAGTTATTGAAGAACTGATGCTAAATGGAATGGATGTTGCGAGACTTAACTTAAGTCATGCTGATTATCCATTTTGCATGGATATCATTTCTAAAGTTAATGAATTAAATAAAAAATTAGATTTAAATGTTGCTATTATGTTAGATACTGAAGGACCAGAAATAAGAACCGGAGAATTTGTTAATGGGGAAGCTTATTTACTTGCTGGAGAACAAATAAAAATATATCGTGAAGATGTTATTGGAGATAAAAATGGTTTTTCAATTTCTATTCCTAAAGTGATTGATAATGTTAAACATAACACAATAATCAAATTAGATGATGGAAAAATAGAATTAAAAGTTATTGAAAAAAGATCAGATTATTTATTGTGTGAGGTTGTAAATAGTGGAGTAATTAGTAATTACAAAAGCGTTAATGTTGATTGTCCTAAAAAGGATATTCCATTTCTTAATAAAAAGGACCGTGAGGATATTAAATTTGCCAATATGATGAATGTTGATTTTTTAGCACTTTCTTTTGTTTCAAGTGGAGACGACATACTAGAGATTAATGATTTGTTAATCGCTTTAGATAATGATCATATCGAAATAATTGCTAAAATAGAAAATGAACAAGCAATAGAGGAAATTGATGAGATAATCCGTGTGAGTGATGGTGTGATGATTGCTCGAGGTGATTTAGGTGTTGAACTTCCCCTAGAAAGAATTCCAGGTGTTCAAAAAATGATTATAAATAAATGTCATTTAGCTGGAAAAATCAGTATTGTTGCAACGGAAATGTTATCTTCGATGGAAACAACAATGCGTCCAACGAGGGCCGAAGTTAGTGATATTGCTAATGCGGTTATTGATGGTGTTGATTCAGTAATGCTTAGTGGAGAAACAACAATCGGAGCTCATCCTGTACTCGCTCTTCAAACAATGGAGAAAGTTATTAAATCAGCAGAGGAAGATATTGATTATGTTGAATTATTGTATAAAGCAATGCGTACTGAAAAACAGGATACAACTGGTCTAATTGCACATAGTGTAGTTGATTGTGCAAATCGATTAAGTGCGAAAACGATCGTTGCTCCAACAATGAGTGGATATACTGCTAAAAAGTTAAGTCGTTTTAGACCATCTTGTCCAATACTGGCAATGGCTCCAACATCAGAAGTTGCAAAAAGTTTAGCACTCAATTTTGGTGTGAAAGCTATTACTATTGGTGAGTTAAATTCTTTTGATAAAATACTTAAAATATCAAAGAAGAAAGCAGTAGAACATTTAAATTTAGAAGAAAATGATAAAATAATTGTAACTGGCGGCTACCCCTTAAAAGAAGTCAAACATACCAATTTTATGAAAATAGAAGAAATATAAAAGAATAAAGGTGATTCAATGTATAAATTAGGTGAACAATTTCAAGTTGATTATGAATTTGCTAAATCAGATGAAAAGAGTATTATTCAGGGCAAAAAATTTCGTATAACTGTTTTGACAGAACGATTAATTAGACTTGAATATAACGAAGATGGCATTTTTGAAGACCGACCAACTAAATTAGTGTGGAATCGTAATTTTGATGTTCCTGAATTTCAATTAAAAGATGATGAAAAGTATTTAGAATTATCAACTAAATATTTTAAAGTCTTTTATATTAAAGAACGAAAATTTTATGGTGGAAGATTAAACCCAACATCTAATTTGAAAGTTGAATTATTAAATAGTGATCGCTACTGGTATTATGGTCATCCAGAAGTTAGAAATCTTGGTGCTCCTAAAAATCGTTTAACTAATAAACGTGGTAAATATGATTTTGAGCGAGGATTATATTCTGTTGAAGGTTTTGCTAGTATTGATGATAGTAATACAAAAATAATTAGTGAAAATGGAGTAATTACTGATAAAACAACAAAAAGTATTGATGTATACTTATTTATGTATTTAAATGATTATCAATTATGTTTACAAGACTATTTTAAGTTAACTGGGTTTCCAGCACTATTGCCTAGATACGCTTTAGGTAACTGGTGGAGTAGAAACAAAGATTATGATGATTATAAACTTAAAGATTTAGTTGATGAATTTTCAAATAAGGAGATACCTATCTCGATTATTCTTTTAAATGAGGAATGGCATTTAAATAATTATGAAAAAGAAAAAGGCTTAAAAACCGGATTTACCTTTAATAAAGAAAAGTTTAAGGAACCATATGGCATGATTTCTTATTTACATTCCAAAGGTATTAGGGTAGGTCTTAATGTTAATCCTACTCAAGGTTTATATCCTTATGAAGAATATTTCTTGAATGCTAAAAAACATTTAGATGCAAATGAAAAAGGAATCATTCCATTTAATGCTCTAGATCCAAAATTTATCGATGTTTATTTAAAAATGATGATTCATCCCCTTGATGCTTTAGAAGTTGATTTTTATTGGTTAGATACTAATCCTAATATTAATAAACTAAATACATTTATTTTAAATCATTATCATTTTTATGATATGAAAAGAAATTATAAACGTCGTCCAATGATTTTATCTAATAATGCTGGAGTTGCAGCACATAGATATCCTGTTTTATATTCTGGAAAAACATTAGTTGATTGGAAAACATTAAAACAAACTCCATTTTTTAATTCAAGTGCTTCCAATATTGGAGTTTCTTGGTGGAGTCATGATATTGGTGGATATTATAAAGGGATTGAAGATAATGAATTATATATTAGGTTTGTTCAACTTGGAGTTTTCAGTCCAATCTTAAAATTTGGCAGTGATAAAGGAAAATATTATAAGAGGGAACCTTGGAGATGGAGTATTAAAACATATGCGATTGTCAAAGATTATTTAAAATTAAGACATCGTTTAATTCCATATTTATATTCAGAAGCATATAAATATCATAAAGAAGGGGTTCCTTTAATTGAACCAATCTATTACCGTTATAAAGAGATGTATGATGATGTTTTATATCGTAATCAATATTATTTTGGAAATGGGTTTTTCATTTCTCCGATTATTACAAAAAAGAATTATATAATGAACCGTGTTATTCATAAATTTTATATTCCAGATGGAGTATGGTACGACTTTGTAACTGGTAAAAAATTTCCGGGTGGCAGAACGTATGTATCGTTCTTTAGAGATCAAGATTATCCTGTTTTTGTAAAAGCGGGTTCAATCATTCCTTTGAGTAATGATGATAATCTTTTTGATACAACTCCGCCAACTAATTTAGAAATACAAGTTTTCCCAGGTCGAAGTAACTTATATCAATTATATGAAGATGATGGTATGAGTGATTTATATAATAAGGGATTTTTTATAAAAACAAATATCGATTATAATTATTTGCCAAATAACTATACGGTTATTGTTCGTGCTATGGAAGGTAAAAGTGGTATAATACCAAAACATAGAAACTATAAAATAGTTTTTAGAAATACGAAACAAGCCGATGAAGTAATTACTTATATTAATGATCAAGAAATAAAAAATAAACACTATACTTCTGGACCAGATTTTATAGTAGAAGTCAGTAATGTTTCAACAATTGGTCAATTAACGGTGAATTGTAAAGGAAAAGATATTGAAATTGATGCAGTAAGGTTAATTAATGATGATATTGAAGGAATTATTTCGGATTTAACAATTGAAACAGAAATGAAAGAAAAAATTGATGCTGTAATCTTTAGTGAATTGCCAATGAAGAAGAAAAGAATTGCAGTTAGAAGATTACGTAATAAAGGTTTAAAACCAAAATTTATTCGATTATTTCTAAAACTACTTGAATATATCGAACAAGTATAATATAATAAATGCATATTAAAAAAAACATTGAAAAAGCGTAGTAACAATTTATTTATTTATTAGAGAAAAAGTGGTTGGTGAAAACTTTAAATAAATGGTTGTGAATTTACTTTGGAGTTCCGTATGGCGTCTAATTTGCGTTAAAAATTAAAGTGCATAAAATATTATGAATTAAGGTGGTACCGCGAATTTTCGTCCTTAAATTATAATGTTTTTTTTATAGGAGGAAAAGTATGGTTGAATTAATAACGTTTTTAGGATCATTTTTAATTGTTTACTTGTTTTATTTATTATTTGTTATCTTAAGAAAGAAGAACAAGGATAAATTAAAAAAAGGAATTGAGCTTAGATATTTAAAAGTAAAATATAATATTGATGTAAAAGATTTGGATATAAAAAAAATAAGCCATGTTATCGCACTGGCTAATTCATTTATAATTGCAACAACGGTTACAATTATTAGTTTTATTGATAATCTAATATTAATGATGGTTGTTGGTTTCATTATCCTCATGATTTTAGAATTAATAACTTATCACTTTATTGGAACACACTATCAACAAAAGAAACGAGGCAAAAAAAATGTATGATTTTAGAAAAATAGAAAATAAATGGCAACAATTTTGGAATAAACAAAATACTTTTAATGCTAGTAATGATTCAAAAAAATCAAAATACTATGTTTTAATTGAGTTTCCTTATCCATCTGGTGTTGGTCTTCATGTTGGTCATGTTCGTAGTTATACAGCATTAGATGCTTTAGCACGTAAACGACGTTTAGAAGGATATAATGTTTTATTTCCAATTGGTTGGGATGCTTTTGGATTGCCAGCAGAACAATATGCTATTAAAAATAAAATTCATCCAAAAGAAGCTGTAAAAGAAAATATTAAGACATTTAAAAAGCAAATTCAAGAATTAGGTATTTCTTTTGATTGGAATCGTGAATTTTCAACAACAGATCCAGAATATTATAAATGGACACAATGGCAATTTTTAAAGTTTTATGAGCATGGATTGGCTTATAAAACAAAAAAGGATATTAACTGGTGCCCAAGTTGTAAAATTGGTCTATCTAATGAAGAATCAAGTGGTGGAGTTTGTGAGCGATGTGGTAATTCAGTTGTTCAAAAAGAAAAAGAACAATGGATGCTAAAGATGAGTGAGTATGCAGAACCGTTACTTAAAGGACTTGATGATACTGATTTTCAAGAAAAGATTAAAACAGCACAAGTAAATTGGATTGGTAAAAGCATAGGTGCAAACATTAAATTTAAACTTGATGGAATAGAAGAAATCCTTGTTGTCTTTACTACTCGCCCAGACACTTTATATGGAGTTACTTTTATGGTGATTTCACCAGAACATCCGATTTTAGAAACATTGAAATCTAAAATTAAAAATTATGATGAAATAATTAATTATCAAAATCAAAGTAAAAATAAAACGGATTTTGAAAGAGCAGAATTAAACAAGGATAAAACAGGAGTTAAACTTGATGGAATATATGCAATTAATCCAGCTAATCAACAACAAATTGAAATCTGGGTTGGTGACTATGTATTAATGAATTATGGAACAGGGGCGATTATGTCAGTTCCTGCTCATGATGATCGTGATTACGAATTTGCTAAAAAGTTTAACATTCCGATTGTTGAGGTAATTGAAGGTGGAGATATAACAAAAGAAGCTTATAAGGGAGAAGGACCACTTGTTAATTCTGGTATTCTTAATGGAATAAACACTAAAAATGAAGCTATTAACACTATGATTGAATATTTAGAAAAACAAAATTTAGCTGTTAGACAAACAAATTATAAATTACAAGATTGGGTTTTCTCGCGTCAAAGATTTTGGGGTGAACCAATTCCTATGATCCATTGTGATGACTGTGGATGGGTTCCTGTTCCAACTAGTGAATTACCAGTATTGCTTCCTGATGTTGTTAATTATGAGCCAACGGATAATGGTGAATCTCCGCTAGCAGCAATTGAAGATTGGGTTTCTACGAAATGTCCAAAATGTGGTGGAAGTGCTAGAAGAGAAACAGATACCATGCCAAACTGGGCGGGTTCTAGTTGGTATTGGTTAAGATATATGGATCCGTTCAATGACAAGGAATTCGCGTCAAACGAAGCTCTTAATTATTGGGGGCAAGTTGACTGGTATAATGGTGGAATGGAACATGCTACTCGTCATTTATTATATGCCAGATTTTGGAATCAATTTTTACATAACATTGATTTAGTGCCAAACTCAGAACCGTTTAAAATAAGAGCAGCACACGGAATGATATTGGGTGCTAATGGTGAGAAGATGAGTAAAAGCAAAGGTAATGTTATAAATCCAAATGATATTGTAAATGAATTAGGAGCTGACGCCTTAAGAACTTATGAGATGTTTATTGGAGATTATGAAAAAGAAGCTGCTTGGAGTACAAACGGATTAAAAGGTTGTAAGAGATTTTTAGATAGAGTATGGCGACTGCAAGAACACATTAATGATAAAAGTGGTTATACGTTAGAAGGATTAGTACACAAAACAATCAAAAAGGTAACAAATGATATTGAAAACATGAAATATAATACTGCGATTGCTGCTTTGATGATTATGTTAAATGAGTATGAAAAGCAAGATACAATTACAAAACAAGATTTACTAATCTTAATAACTTTGTTAAATCCTATTGCACCTCATATTACAGAAGAAATAAACGAATTAAATAATTTGAATGGCCCATTATGTGATTCTACTTGGCCAACTTATGATGATGCTAAAACTATTGATGAAGAATATGAACTGATAGTTCAGGTAAATGGAAAAGTTCGTGGCAAAGAAACAATCGCAACTTCATCATCAAAAGAAGAGATGGAAGAAATTGCTATGAATATTGAAAATGTAAAAAGACATATTGATGGTAAAAAAATAATCAAGCTAATTACGATACCTAAAAAAATGGTTAATATAGTTGTAAAATAAACCCTCGGGTTTATTTTTTATGGGTTTTTTGTTATAATTACAAGGAGGTAATAATATGGATTTATATAAATATGAAAAAGAATTATATAGAATTGGAAAAACTCATATTGGTGGTGTTGATGAAGTGGGGAGAGGTCCATTAATTGGACCGGTGGTTGCTGCTTGTGTTGTACTTCCTAAAAACTTTTTCCTGGATGGGTTAACTGATTCTAAAAAACTAAGTGAGAAAAAGCGTGATTTGTTTTATTCTTATATTTTAGAACACTGTACTGCTTATGGAGTAGGTATAGTTGAACCAGAAGAAATTGATGAGATAAATATTTATGAAGCATCTAAAAAAGCAATGATAAAAGCAATTGATGAGGTTAAAACAAAAATTACCATGGATCATGTTTTAATTGATGCAATGAAACTGGATATTGATATTTCATCAACTTCAATAATTAAAGGAGATGCCAATAGCATTAGTATTGCCGCTGCTAGTGTTGTTGCAAAAGTTATTCGTGATAAAATGATGTATGATTTGGATAAAAAGTATCCAATGTATGAATTTTGTAACCATAAGGGATACCCTACTAAAAAACATTTAGAAGCAATAAATAAAT
Source organism: Bacilli bacterium (assembly GCA_041655535.1). Classification (GTDB taxonomy): domain Bacteria; phylum Bacillota_I; class Bacilli_A; order RF39; family UBA660; genus DUPI01. The sequence continues at coordinate 25,194 of JBBAFH010000002.1, read as the reverse complement.
ATGGTTTAATTGAAGGTTATAGAAAAACATATGGACCAGTAAAGGAGGTTCTAAATGGAAATAAATAAAGTTATTGTTGGTTATTTACAAACCAATTGTTATGTATTATTTAAAAACAATAGTTGTTTAATTATTGATCCGGGTGCTGAAGAAGATAAAATAATTAAAACTATTAGTGATAAATTAGTTGTAGGAATTTTAATAACTCATTATCATCCAGATCATATTGGATCATTAGAAGTACTAAAAGATAAATATAAATGTAAGGTATATGATAAATCTAATTTAGACGAAAAGAATTATCAAATAAGTGATTTTAATTTTGATGTTATATACACGCCAGGTCATAAGAGCGATTCATTAACTTATAATTTTAGTAATAAATATTTATTTACTGGCGATTTTTTATTTAAGGAGACAGTTGGAAGATATGATTTACCGACTGGAGACTTCAATATATTAATGGATAGTTTAAAGAAAATAAAAACATTAAATTCATCAATTAAAATATATCCAGGTCATGGTGAAGATACCACTTTAGATCATGAAATTAAATATAATCCTTTCTTAAACCGTTATTAACGGTTTTTCTTTACCATAATTTCCCACAAAAATAAAGAATTACTCCCACAATATTTTAGTAAACTTAATATACAAGGTGGTGATAGATGATAAGAAAGATAATAATTTAAAACCAAAATGATAACACTCCTAGAAGGAAGGATGTGATAAATGAGTGGAAAAAAAATAGCGCAAATGCTATACTAATATTGAGGTGTAAATATGTATAAGATTTGTTTAGTAGAGGATGAAAAAGATCTTAATGATCTGATAGTTTCCTATTTAAAACGCGAAAACTATGAAGTGGTTAACTTTTATAACGGAGAGAGCGCGATTGATTATGTAGGACAACCAGTTCATTTATGGATTTTAGATATTATGTTAGGTGATACGATAAGCGGTTATGATATTATAAAAAAAATTAGGGAACTTGACCCTGAAGTTCCAGTTATTTTTACATCAGCACGTGATCAGGATTTAGATAAAATTATTGGTTTAGAACTTGGTAGTGATGATTATGTAACAAAACCATATTCACCTAAAGAGTTGGTATTAAGAATTAATAGGATTATAAAAAGAGTTTATACACAAGTAACTTCGATAATCAAATATGAAAATTATGAAATTGATATTAATAAACGATTAGTATTGTTTGAAGAAAAAGAATTAAGTTTAACTTCATTAGAGTTTGAATTATTGCTTATTTTTGTAAAAAACATTAATAAATCATTTAGTCGTGAGGAATTAATTAAACTTGTTTGGAGCGATGATTATTTTGGTAGTGATCGTGTAGTAGATGATCTTGTTAGAAGAGTTCGAAAAAAAATGCCTCAAATAAAAATTAAAACTATTTATGGATTTGGATACAGATTAGTATGAGAGTTTTAAAAAATAATTTGATTAATCAATTAATATCGATTGGGATTATTATCTTTGGGATTATCTTTATAAGTATAGGGGTAATATTACCGAAGACGATGTTGCCCATTTACGAAAAAAATATATATAACTATTTAAAGCAACCACTTGCTCTAATGAGCTTTGATCCTAACACTAATGTGGTAGCAGATGATGTTGCATATATTTGTATTCACGATTCTAAATTTGTATATATTTCTAATAATTTAGAAGAAATAATACCAGCAAAACCTAAACAAATTATAGATAATATAAATTCGGAATATGGTAAGTTTAGTTATCTTGGAAGAACATATTACTACTTTTCCTCTGTTAGTGATAATGTTATCAAGATATCAATTACCAACAATACATACATCTTACAAATGCAACAAGATGTAGTATACACAGTATTTCCCTTACTGCTGATAACTTTTTTAGTTATAACAAGCTTAATGATTTTTTGGGCTAGTAATCTAGTCCTTAAAATCAAACACTTGAAAGAAAAAATTGATAATATCGATAATAATGAATACATTGATAATTTTAGGTTCAAGGAAGACGATGAACTAAGTGCCTTATCTCATGCTATTGATGAAATGCACTTCACATTAAACGAACAAGAAGAATATAAAAATCAAATGTATCAAAATATATCGCATGATTTTAAAACTCCTCTTACAGTAATAAAATCATATATTGAAGCAATTGAAGACGGTGTCCAAGACACTAAAAGTGGTAGTGTAATAATAAAAGAACAATTAGAAAAATTAGAAAATAAAGTTGAATCACTACTTTACTTAAATAAGTTAAGTTACATTAAAGATAACAATGAATTTAAAAAAGGTATTGTTGATGTAACAACTATAATAAATACTTCAATTGAAAAGTTTAAGTTTGAGCGACCTGATATTAAGTGGGAAGTTAAAATTGGTGATAATAAAACTAATTTTAAAGGGACCTATGATATGTGGGAAGCAATAATTGATAATATGCTCCAAAATTTTATGAGATATGCCGATAAAGAAATAAAAATAACCATTAAAAATAATAAGATATCATTCTATAATGATGGTCCTAATATTGATGTAAATATATTGTCTGATTTATTCACCCCTTACAAAAAAGGAATAAAAGGACAGTTTGGTTTGGGACTATCAATAATAAAGAAAACTTTATATATTGTTGGTTATGAAATAACGGTTGAAAACGTCAAAAAAGGAGTAGTATTTAATATACTTTAAAGAGATTGTCTAATCAAAGACAATCTTTTGTTGTGAATTAAGATAATACCTAGACATTATGGTTGCTTTTTTATATAATAAATATAGGAATAGAGGTGTAATATGAAAACTATAAAAATTGTTAGTTGTTTGTTAATTTGTATATTAATTTCTGGTTGTGGTAATTCAAAAACAAAGAGTCAAGCTGAACAAAAAAATGATTATATTGAACAAATTACTACATTAACCCAAAAAATTGTTGAATTATCTAATGAGAATGCTAAACTTACTGAAGAACTTTCAAATGAAGAGTTAGATTCAACAGTGTCAGGAGATTGTGCATTTACAAGAACCTATAATGTTGTGGATATTATGAAATACCAAACAAGTGACAATGACTCAAAATTTATTATTTTGGATCAATTTCAATCAGTTGAACCATTTGTTGTAAATTTAAAAAATGATCAAGCAGCCATCTTAACAAAGGGTGATAACTTTGAATTTTCTTTTAGTGGCGAAAAAAAATATCATAAAAGTGAATATACCAATTTATTTAAAAATTTTAAATTAGACAATATTAAACAAACTGATAAAATTGGTTTAGATCAAGTGCAAGATTCCTGTCGGTAGTTAGATATGAAAAAAATCATTGGCGTAAACAAACCAAAAGAAGAACAACAAAAATGCTTGAAAAAAATATTATTAAAAAGCAAAAAAATAAAGTATGTATTAGAAACTCTCGAAAAATATGGACTTAAAAATTATTATGTAGCAGCAGGGTGTATTAATCAAACAGTTTTTAATTATTACCATGACTTTGATTTAGATTATGGTATTAAGGATATTGATATTGTATACTTTGATGAAGATCTTAGCTACGAAGCAGAAGATAAAATTATTAAGGAGATAACATTACTATTTGATGACAATCTATTTGATGTGGATATCAAAAATCAGGCAAGAGTGCATTTGTGGTATGAGAATAAGTTTGGTTTTGAAATAAAACCTTATACAAGTGTTGAAGATGCTATTAGCAAATGGGGAGCAACTGTTACATGTATTGGTGTAAGAATGGAAGAAAGCGAAATAATTGTTTATTCTGCTTATGGCTTAGATGATTTATTTAATTTAATTATAAGACCAGTAAAAGAACATTTTTCTAAAGAACAATATAAAATAAAAACTAAAAAATGGCAAGATACTTGGCCATTATTGAAAGTCATTCCATGGGATTAAAAAAAAGATGATCAGATCATCTTTTTTTATACATATGTTTAATGATAATATAACTTTTTATAAAAGTTATTGCTTATGTCTTTTAAAGTAATTTTCTATATTTTTTTTAGTTTGATAATTAATTTTCTTATTTTCAGGTTTCATAATTAAAAATTCTATTATGTTAGTAATAACAATAACAAAAATAATTGAGTTATTGTATCCAGTAAAATGGAAAAGTAATGTATTAGTAATACTAGAAATAATTAAAAAGGGAATAAAGATATCTTGTTTAGTAAGTTCATTTGATTTACTTATTGGTCTGAAAACACCCCATAGAAGCGCTAAATAATTAATAACAGGTATTATCAGTATGCTAAAACTATAAATGCTTACAGGACCGATTTTGCTCATGGTATGAGGTAACCACATAAAAATCATGTATTTTCCAACATATTTTAAACTTTTAAAACCATTTTTCATATTAATCACCTCATCCAACCTTTTAAAAAATAACCCAAGTAATCATTTGTTACGAGGGTTATTATTAAATTCTTATGGAGCGGATGATGAGAATCGAACTCACGTAGTCAGCTTGGAAGGCTGAGGTTCTACCATTAAACTACATCCGCATTTAAGTAGGCAATTATAATTATAGAGATTGTTCAGTAAAAAGTCAATAGTTTTATTAATTTTTTTTTTAAAACTTAATACTTTTAAACTTAATATTAATATTCTAAACCTTATTAATAAACATATAATATAATGTAGAAAAGGGAGGAGTAATACACATGGAAACACTTAAAGTTTCATCCAAATCAAATCCAAATGCAGTTGCCGGAGCATTAGCTAATGTTTTTAGAGAAAAGGGAACCGTTGAAATACAGGCTATTGGTGCGGGAGCTCTTAACCAAGCAATTAAAGCAATTGCTATTGCTAGAGGATTTGTTGCACCAAGTGGTAAAAATTTAGTATGTATTCCAGCGTTTACAGATGTTATTATTGATGGTGAAGAACGTACTGCTATCAAATTAATTGTAGAAGCAAAATAATACCCGAAAGGGTATTTTTGTTTATAATATTGATTAAATATGTTATAATATAAGTATAATGTAGGAGGTAAGTGATGAAAAAAATTTTTACTTTAATAATATTGATCTGTGTATTTACTGTAACAGGATGTAGTTTAGTTAGGTCTAAGACTTTAAAGTATCAAGAAGTAATTGAAGATTATGGTAGGGATTATTATGAAAAGTATCAAAAGGGTATTTCTACTTTAAATTCTTTTGAAGTTACAATAGAGCTTTTAAAAAATGCTAATGCACAAGGTTCAAATTATGATTTAACAAAATTGGATAAATGTAGTGATAGCAGTAAGATATCATTTACAATAAATGAAGATACTAAAGAAATCCAAACAGTTAATTTTGAAATGAATTGCCAAACTAAGTAAAAACTTAGTTTTTTTATTGAAACAAAAAGTTAATTATCAGTTTTAATGAAACCATAGACAGAATTGATTTATGTGTAAGTAATGAAAATAAATTATAGAAAATGACTGATTTGATTTTCCTAATTTAGTTCGTTATATTAGTTTTGGAAAGGAGGAATTAGATGCTTAATCAAACGGTCATAGTAGGTAGATTAGTAAGAGAACCAGAACTTAGAGAAACAGAAAATGGAACTAAAGTAACGAATATTACTTTAGCTGTACCTCGTAGTTATAAAAATACGGATGGTGAATATGAAACAGATTTTATTTCGTGTGTATTATGGAAAGGTATTGCAGAAAATACTGTTGAATATGTTAAGAAAGGTGATTTATTAGGTGTTAAGGGTAGATTACAAACAAGAAGTTTTCAAGTTGATGATAGTTCTAAAAAACAAGTAACCGAAGTTATTGCTGAAAAAGTAACCTTTTTATCTAGTAAAGACAAATCATAAATTATGTTTTTAGTTGTGATTATTAAAAAAAGATAAACCATAGTTTATCTTTTTTCTTCACTTCTTTTTTCAAATTCTTCATAAAACAAATCATCGGGTTTGAGATTAAAAATATTAGCCATTTTTACAGCCATATCGTATGATAATCTACGCTTGTTATTTTCTAGTTGCCAATAATATGTTTTACTAATATTTAAAATATTAGCCATTTCTCGAAAAGTAAGATTTTTCTTTTCTCTTTGTTGTTGTAATTTATTCATATTATCACCACCACTTCTATTATAGGTTAACTACAAGTTAAATTCAAGTGTATTAGTTACTTTCTAGTTAACTTTATTGTAATGTTGTCAATAATTGTTATAATGGTATTAACAAATAGATAACAGGTGATTAAAATGATTATTGGTGAAAGAATAAGAGTCGCGCGTCAAAACAAAGGTTTATCCCAAGAAGAATTTGGCAAACTAATTGGTGTTTCTAAAGTTTCTGTAAGTGGTTACGAAGCTGGAATAAGAATACCTAGTTTAAAAAATTTGATTCAAATAGTAAATATTTTAGAAATAGATTTTGACTATGTTTTAGGTCGAGAAATAACTACTATATCCGATAGTGATATTGAATACCAAGTTAAGCTTGCTAAAGATGATATAAACATTATAAAAGAATTAAGAAAACATCCTGTTTTATATAATAAAATAATTAATGCTCCACAACGAACTATCGAATTAATCAGCAGGAGAATGACAAATTAAGATTTATCTTAATTTTTTTTAATATTGTGCTATAATTAAGATAGGTGATAGAATGAATATAATAGATATCATTACTAAAAAAAGAAATGGTTTAGAATTAACAAAAGAGGAATTAGAATTTGCAATTAAAGGTTTCATTGACGGCATTATTAAAGATTATCAAATGAGTTCTTTATTAATGGCTATTACGATTAATGGAATGAGCGACGATGAAACAATTAATCTTACTAATATTATGCTTAATAGTGGTGAAGTTATTGATTTATCAATGATTAATAATGTGGTTGTTGACAAACATTCTACTGGTGGTGTTGGTGATAAGACAACCCTTGTTTTAGGGCCGCTTGTTGCATCATGTGGGGTAGCTATTGCTAAAATGAGTGGGCGTGGACTCGGACATACAGGAGGAACAATTGATAAATTAGAAGCTATTAAAAATTTTCAAGTAGATATTGATAATGATTCTTTTATAAAACAAGTAAATGAAATTAACTTAGCGGTTATCAGCCAAAAAGGTAATTTGGTGCCAGCCGATAAATTAGTCTACGCTTTACGTGATGTAACAGGAACTACTTCATCAATTCCTTTAATTGCTTCAAGCATTATGAGTAAAAAATTAGCCAGTGGTGCTGATAAAATTGTGCTTGATGTTAAAGTTGGTAATGGGGCTTTGCTTGATAATATTGAAGATGCTAAAAAACTTGCAACTTTAATGGTTAAGATTGGAAAGCAAAATAACAAAGAAACAATTTGTGTATTAACTAATATGAATGAACCACTTGGAAGAGCTGTTGGTAATGGGTTAGAGGTTATTGAAAGCATTAATTTTTTAAAAGGCAATGCGCCTGAAGACTTATATACTTTAACAACATCTTTAGCAGCAATTATGGTTAGTATTGGTAAAAATCAGGATATAAAAACATCTTTGAGCGAAGTTGTTAAAAACCTTGAAAATGGTAAAGCATATCAAAAGTTTTTGGATATGGTTAAATATCAAGGTGGCGATATTAATGAAATTGTTATTTCTTCAAAAGTACACTCAATAAGAAGCAACAAAGCTGGATTTATTAATAAAATAGATTCTCTAAAGGTTGGTAATTTAGTTAAGCAACTAGGTGGAGGGCGAGTTAATAAAGATGATATTATTGATTTAGGAGTTGGTTTTGTCCTAAATAAAAAAGTTGGCGATTATGTGCTTGAGAATGAAGAATTATTAAAAGTGTATTATGGTAAGGGTGACATTAAAGTAAATGATATTTTAAATTGTTTTGAGATTGATGTTGTAGCAGTTGATAAATCACCACTTATATATGAGATTATAAAATGAGTATATTTGTATTAGCATCCCTAAGTTCATTGATAATAGACATTTTAAAATCATTCTTACCAATAATTATATTGTTACTTATTGGTACAGCAATAACTATTATTTATAGATATATTAAATATGGACCATCAATTTTTTCTGAATTAAAAAGTAAAAGTATTTATAATTATCAACAACAAATAATTGCCAATAATATTAATAAAATAGAAGGAAAAAGAAAAATTATTCCTTTATCTGGTTTTAATTCTGATCTATTAGTTATTGATGAATTTGGTATCTATTTAATTATTTATTGCGATCATGCTGGAACTTTAACGGGTTCAATGATTCATGATAAATTAAGTTTAAAAAAAGCGGATAGAGTATATAATTCTATAACTAATCCTTATTTACAATTATTTCAAGATGAATCTAAAATAAAGGAGATAATTGGTGAAGAAGAAATAAAAAAAATAATTATTTTTGATAATAATTGTAATGTTCAAGTAGATGATATAAGTGGAGTTGAATCAGTTTTCTTTCGCAACTTTTATCATACAATAAGAAAAAAACTAAAAAATAATCATCAAAGACAAATAGATATCGATAATTTTTACCATAAAATAATTGAATATATGGAACAAAGTAAAGAAGACATTGCTAAAAACAAATAAATAGCTTATAATATAAGAGGAGAGTGATAAATATGTTATACCCATCAATTGACAAATTACTTAATCAAATCGGGTCAAAATATTTATTAGTTAATGTTGTCTCAAAAAGAGCTAGAGAAATGCGAGAAACTGGGCATTATCAAATGTTAGAAAAAGATTATAAATCTCAAAAAAATATTGGTAAAGCTTTAGAAGAAACTGCCAACAACCTAATAAAAGTAAACAACAAATCCGAAGAATAAGAGGGGAACACTTTATAAATAGTGTTTTTTTATTGCAAAACAAACAAATGTTTGCTACAATATTTTTGGGTGATGATATGCGTATTGAAAAAATAAAAAAATTAAATAGCGGGAAATATAAAATTGTTATTGAAGGTGATGAAGATTTAATTACTTATGATGATGTAATATTAAAAAATAATTTGCTTACTACTAATAAATTAGACAAGAAATTATTGCTAAAGATTAGTGTTGATACGGAATATTATAGTACTTATAGTAAGGTGATTAATTATATTCAAACAAGACTTAGAAGCGAAAAAGAGATCGATGTTTATTTGGAAAAATTTCAAATAAGTAATGATGAAAAAATAAAAATCAAAAACGATTTGAAAAAAAGTGGATATATAAATAACATTAACTTTGCTAGAGCTTATATCGGAGATAAAATGAATTTAAGTAATGAAGGGCCAAATAAAATTAGAAACGGATTGGCGAGTCATGACATTGATGATGCGACAATTGAGTTATTAATTAGTGAGATTGCTGAAAGTGATGTTTATGATAAATTATATCGTTTGATTAATAAAAAAATAATTGGCAATCATAAGCATTCTAAATACCAATTAAGAGAAAAAATAATAAATAATTTTATGGGATTAGGTTATGATGTTAGTCTTATATGTCAAATATTTGAAGACTTATATATAGAAGATAGCGACATTTTAAACAATGAATATAATAAAATATATAATAATTTAAGAAAAAAATATCAAGATGATGAATTATATTTTAAGATAAGACAAAAACTATATCAAAAGGGATATAAGAAAGATGAGATAAATGAAATTATTAATAAAAATATAGCATGAAAAAACATATGAAATTAATCATATGTCTTTTTTATTTTTTAGCATCTAAAGCTTTAACATTTAAGTCGTATATACCTTTGATTTCTTTATCAAAAATATCTAAGTTATATTTTTTTCTAACTTCGGTCCATGCTATTTGGCCAGACTCTTGTGATTCATTAATTTTATTTTGAACTAATGTATCAATTATTGTATCTTTTGCATCTTTAAGTTCTGGTTTTGCTTTTTGTTCAACTTTTAAAATAATATGATAACCAAATTGAGTTTCAACTGGTGTTTTAGTATATTTACCTTTTTCAAGTTTAGTAGAAGCTTCATAAAACTCTTTAACGTGGTCATCTTTGTTAACGTCTTTAATTAGTCCACCATCTTCTTTACTTCCGGTATCATCAGAATGTTCTTTAACTAAATCTTCAAACTTTTTGCCATCGTCTAATTGCTTAATCAAGTCTTTAGCTTTATTTAAAGCATTTTTTTTAGCTTCTTCTTGTTCTTTTGTATCAGTCTTTTCTTCAGGTATAATTAAGATATGACGAACATCCATTTCACCATAAACGTCCTCATTGTAATATTTTTCTATTTCATCTTCAGTTAACAAACTTTTATAATAGTTTTCAACAATTTTAGTTTTCTTATATTCTAATATTAGATCTTTTAAGAATTCTGCTTCACTAAGATATCCTGAACTTCTTAAAGCTGCTTCAAAATCTTGTCCTTGAGATTGGAAATTGAATTTGATACTCTCTAATTGAGATTCAGCACTTTCAGTAGCATCTTCATCAGTTGCTATTTCTTTATTAGCGATAAAATCATCAATTGTATTAATCAATGCTGCAGTTCCGTATTGCTTTTTAAGTTTGTTATAAACCTCTTCAGCGGTTATTTCCTTTCCATCTATTTTAGCTACCAAATCTTGACCATTAGATAGTTTGGGAACTGTATTACAACCTGTTAACACAAGCATACTAGCAATAAGTACTAATCCCATTACTTTCTTTTTCATATCATTAACTCCTTTCATACACAATTATAATAATATCAAAAAAAACCAAAAAAAACAATAATTTAGGGAAAGTAATCACATAAATGTAAAATTCCCATAAAATAATGTGAAAAGAGAAAAAGGAGGCATGATTATATGTGTAATACTGGTGTATCTGGTGCTGCTATCGTTTTAGTATTATTTATTCTGCTAATTATCATACTTGGGGCGTATATATAAAAAATATGATTGGAGGTGCTTTTAATGCCTTGTCAAGAAAATTGTCAACCTGTACCACATCATAATTGTAGTTATATAGTTATTATTGTATTATATATTTTACTTGCAATTATCCTAGGTTCAGTTATGTGTTACTAATAAAAAGAGGGAAAAAACCTCTTTTTATTCTTTTTGTTAAAAAAAGCATTAAAAGACTTTACAAAAGTATATTTAAAGGGTAAAATAGTGGTGTACAGTGGTAGTAAGTGGTTAAAAGTGGGTGATTTTATGTTTATGGGAGAGTTTCATCATAGTATTGATGACAAGGGAAGATTAATAATTCCTTCTAAAGTTCGTTATGAATTGGGGGAAAAATTTATTATTACCCGTGGTCTTGATAACTGTTTATTTATATATCCTATGAATGAATGGAATAACATTATAACCAAATATCGTGAATTACCTAATACGAAAGATGCTAGAAATTTTATGCGATTTTTCCTATCAGGAGCCACTGAGTGTGAGCTTGACAAACAAGGTCGAATTAAAATACCTGTTCCACTTATCGCATCTGCTCATTTGGAAAAAGATTGCGTCATTATTGGAGTTAATGATCGTCTAGAAATTTGGAGCAAGAATAATTGGGAAGAGTTTATTACTAACAATGAAGATACTTTGTCAGACATAGCCGATAATTTGTTTGCTAGTAATTTAAATATTTAAGGTGATAATATGCATATTAGTGTCTTGTTAGAAGAAAGTTTAAAATATTTAAATTTAAAAGACGATAGCATCGTGGTTGATATGACTCTGGGATACGGAGGGCATAGTAGTGAAATACTAAAAAGAATAATAAGGGGTTATCTATTCGCCTTTGACCAAGATGCTGACGCTATAAAAGCTAGTAATGAAAAATTAACAAAGATTTCTAATAATTTCGAAATAATTAATAGCAACTTTGTGAATTTAAAAAATGAATTAGAAAAAAGAGAAGTAAAAAAGGTAAATGCTATTTTGTTTGATTTAGGAGTATCTAGTCCACAATTAGATACAACTGATAGAGGGTTTAGTTTTCATAATGATGCTGTATTAGATATGAGAATGGATCAAACAAGTAAACTTTCTGCTTATGAGGTTGTTAACAATTATTCATATGATGAGTTAGTCAATATTTTTTATAAATACGGTGAAGAAAAATATGCACCATCAATTGCTAAAAATATAATTAAAAAAAGAACTATAAAGGAAATTGTTACAACTAATGAATTAGTAGAAATTATTAAATCAAGTGTTCCTGAAAAATACAAAAGGGACAAGCATCCAGCTAGAAAAGTGTTTCAAGCAATTAGAATTGAAGTAAACAACGAATTAGAAGTGTTTGAAAAAGCATTAAAAGATTCCTTAGATTTAATCGATGTAGGTGGAAGAGTGTGTGTGATAACTTTTCATTCATTAGAAGATAAAATTTGTAAAAGTATATTTAAAGAGTATTCAGATGTTGATAAGAATCTTGCAAAGCTACCAATTATTCCGGAAATTTATAAGCCTAAATATAAAGTTATTGGTCAAATGAATGCAACTGATGAAGAAATTAAAATAAATAATCGTGCTAGAAGTGCGAAATTAAGAGTCATTGAAAGAATAAAAGAGTAAGAAGGGAACAGGGATAATATGGGAACAAAAAAACAATGTAAAATATCATTAACAAAAGGGGAAAAAGTTTTATATATGGTTGCTATTATGTGTTTAATAGGAACAACTGTTTTCAAAATATTCTTAGGAGCCAAAGTAGGACATTTAAATATAAGTGTTGAAAAACTAAAATATGAAATTGGGGTTCAAGAAAAAAAAGTTGAATGTTTATCAATGAAAATAAATGAATTAACGTCTTTTGATAAAGTTAAAGATGTTGTTAAAACAATGGGTTTAGCGTATCATAATGATAACATTATTGATGTAGATTAGTTAGTACGAGGTGAATCATGAATAAAGGAAATATGATAAATACAAAATGGGGTGTACCTAGAAAAATATTTATAATATTTCTTTTTTCTATTGCCATTTTATATTTTCAACTATTTATATTATCTGTTTTTCCAGTAATTGATGGAATAAACATCGATGAATTTGCTAAAATGCGTAACACTGAAGATCGTAAGTTATATGCTAAAAGGGGCAATATTTATGACAGTGAGGGGAATATACTGGCGCTTAATGTATCTTCTTATACAGTTATTGCCTATTTAGATGATAGTAGAACGACAGATCCGGATAGACCATATCATGTTGTTGATAAAGAAAAAACTGCTAATGCTTTAGCGCCTATTATCGAGATGGATGCTAGTTACATTTTAGAACTACTAGAAAAAGATTTATATCAAGTTGAACTGGGACCAGGTGGTCGTGATATATCAGAACTGAAAAAAGATGAAATTGTTAATTTAAATTTACCAGGAATTGGTTTTGTCGAAAATTATAAAAGATTTTATCCAAACGGTGATTTTGCTTCATATGTTTTAGGTTATGCTAAAACTTATGAAGAAATAGTTGAAACAGAAGAGGGAACAATAATTAATCATAATATTGTCGGTGAATTAGGGATAGAAGCTAAATACGATAATTTGCTTAAAGGTGAAGATGGTCGTTTGATATTTCAAAAGGATCAACATGGGTATAAAATACCTGATACTAAAGAAATTCGAGTTGATGCAATCAATGGTGATGATATCTATTTAACACTTGATTCTAGCATTCAACGATTTATTGAAGCAGAAGTAAAAGAAGTATATGAAACTCAAAAACCAGAATGGTTTCAATTAACTGCCATGGATGCTAAAACCGGAAAAATATTAGGTACCTCTTCATCACCATCATTTAATCCGAATATTAGAGACATGGTTAATTATGAAAATCCCTTAACCTCATATGTTTTTGAACCAGGATCGACAATGAAAACCTTTACTTATATGTGTGCCATTGAAAAAGGTTTATATAAAGGCGATGACACATATGAATCTGGAAAAGTAAAAATCGGAACTAATACGATTGCTGATTGGAACGGTAATGGTTGGGGAACAATAACTTTTGATAAAGGTTATGAGTATTCTAGTAATGTTGGGATTGCTAAATTGTTTGATCATATTCTTACTAAAAATGATCTGTTAAATTGTTTTAAAAAATACGGGTTTGGTGAAACTACAAATATTGAATTGCCCCGTGAATTAGATGGGACTTTAAATTTTAATTATCCAATTGAGGTAGTTGCTGCTGGGTTTGGACAAGGCATAACAACAACTGCTCTTCAAAACTTACAAGCTTTAACAATTATTGCTAATGATGGGACCATGCTAAAACCTCATATTGTTGATAAAATAATTGATCCACATACTAAGGAAATAGTTTATGAATCAAATGTTGATAGGGTTGAAAATGTTGTATCTAAAAAAACAATTGATAAAATAAAAGAATTAATGTTTAATGTTGTTCACGAACAAGATTTAGGAACAACAGGAATGGCATATAAAATCGAAGGATTTGATGTTTTGGGAAAAACTGGAACTGCTCAAATATATGAAGACGGAAGATATTTAAGTGGTTATAATGATTATATTTATTCATTTACTGGAATTTATCCTAAAGATGATCCAGAAATCATTATATATGCTTCGATAAAAAAACCTGAAACTGGTCGTGGTTCAGGTTTATCGAAGGCATCAACTTCATTAATGAAAAATATTGCAAAATATCGCAATATGTTTAGTGATAAAAAAGAAGAACAAAAAATAATTGAAAATAAAGCACCTTCATTTATTAATCAAAATATTGTAGATGTTAATAAAAAACTTGAAGATATGAAAATAAAACCTATTGTTTTAGGTAAAGGGGATCGCATTATTGATCAATATCCATTAAAAGATGCTCCGATATTAACGTATGATAAAGTGTTTTTAAAAACAAATGATGATAATCTTTTAATGCCTGATGTTAATGGGTGGTCAAGAAATGAAATTATTAATCTTTGCAACATGCTTAGTATAAAATATGAGTTTGAAGGATATGGTTATGTCAGTGAACAAAGCATTAAAAAAGGTACAGTAATAAAAAAGAATGATGTCTTGAAATTAAAATTAAAACAAAAATTTGATTTAGAGCCAAAAGAAAAAGAAATTAAAAAAGAAATAAATTAGATCGATATTAAAAATATTGGTCTTTTTTCTTTTTTAAAACTTGTCTATTAGTTTATTTCGTAACATATATATTAATAGGTGATTGAATGTTTTTTAAAACTATACATAGTCGTATAAAAATATTATTATTTATTATTATATTATTATTAATTTTAATTATTGGTAAAGTCTTTTATATTCAAGTAATTGATTATGAAAGACTTAATAAATATGCATCTGGACTTTGGAGTCGAAATTTACCAATCGAAGCAAATAGAGGACTAGTATTTGATCGGGATGGTAATGTTTTGGCTGATAATTTAACAACAACATCGCTTGTTTTAATACCTAATCAAATAGCCGACAAAAATATAACAGCTCAAAAAATAAGCGCAATATTAGGTGTTAGTTTTGATGAAATGAAAAAACATGTTTATAAAAAAACATCTATTGAAAGAGTTCATCCAGAAGGAAGAAGATTATCATATGAAGTTGCTGATCGTATTCTATCGCTAAAATTACCGGGTGTTTATCTTGTAAAAGAAGCTAAAAGAAACTATCCATACGATACTTTTATGTCGCACACTTTAGGATTTGTGGGAATCGATAATCAAGGGCTTAGTGGGCTTGAGTTAATGTATGATAAATATTTAACAGGAAGCTACGGTGCCATTAAATACTTTAGTGATGCCAAAGGACAAAGGTTAGAATTATCGGAAATATATGAAAAGCCACAAGATGGAATAAATATAACTTTAACCATTAATTATGAAATTCAATCAGCCTTGGAGAGAGAACTTGATAATGCGGTATCGAAATATAGTCCTGATCAAGCCCTGGGTATTGTTATGGATCCAAACAGTGGAGAAATACTTGCGCTTTCATCAAGACCTAATTTTTCACCGAATAATTATCAAAATTATACAGTTGAAGAAATAAACCGTAATTTGCCGATATGGGCAACATATGAGCCGGGGTCAACATTTAAAATAATAACTCTAGCATCAGTTCTAGAAGAAAAATTAATTGATTTAGAAAAAGATACTTTTCATGACCCAGGAAGTATAAAGGTTGAGAATGCTCGTTTAAGATGTTGGAAACATGGTGGTCATGGAAGTCAAACTTATTTACAAGTAGTTGAAAATTCTTGTAACCCTGGATTTGTATCTCTCGGACTTAAAATTGGTAAAGAAAAATTGTTTGGTTATATTAATAATTTTGGTTTTGGAAAAAAGACTGGAGTTGATTTAAACGGTGAGGGGAGTGGAATTCTTTTTAATCTTGATAATGTTGGTCCTGTTGAGTTAGCTACTACTGCTTTTGGTCAAGGAGTATCAGTCACTCCCATTCAACAAATAACAGCTGTAAGTGCAGCAATTAATGGAGGATACTTATATAAACCGTATATTGTTAAAAGTTTAAATGAACCGGTTACTAACAGTGTAATTAAGTTAAATGAAAGTAAAGTTGTTCGTAAAGTAATAAGTGAAGATACTAGTGCTAAAGTGAGGTTTGCTTTAGAAAGTGTCGTTTCAAATGGAACAGGTAGACCAGCCTATATTGAAAATTACCGAGTTGGTGGTAAAACAGGAACAGCTCAAAAAGTTAAAGATGGTCGTTATATGGTAGGTAATTACATAGTATCATTTATTGGATTTTTACCAGCCGATGATCCAAAAGTTGTCGTTTATATTGCTATTGATAATGCCAAAGGGGTAACGCAATATGGTGGAACAATCGCTGGTCCTATTGCCAGAAATGTATTGTTAGAAACGATAGATGCACTTGATATTGAAAAAAGAACCGGTGGAATGACTAAAGAATATAATTATTTAGACAAGGTTTATGCAACCGTACCAGAAGTACGAGGAATGAAAGTTAAAGAAGCGATGTTGTTGCTAAAAAAATTTAAAGTAGAATTTAGTGGGACGGGAACAGATGTTGTTCATCAATCACCAAGTGCAGGAGAAAGAATATATGAAGGAAATGTAGTTAGATTACTATTAACTGAAGGAGGGGAATAAATGCTTATTTTAACAAAGTCAGTAATGATTATGATGATCAGTTTTATATTATCTATTATTACCGGGTTAATAATAATTCCTATTTTAAAGAAATTTAAAGCTAATCAAAGAATAAATATTTATTTAGAAGAAACACATAAAAAGAAAGTCGGGACACCAACGATGGGAGGACTCATTTTTATTACCCCAACCATTCTCGTAACTTTTATTTTAATTATGCTTGGTAAAATGAATCTTAGTTATAGTTTAGTAATTGTTGTCTTAACTTTTCTTAGTTATGGATTATTAGGATTTATTGATGACTTTTTAATTGTTAAAAAAAATCGTAATAAGGGATTAACAGAAACAACAAAATTAATATCACAATTAGTGATTGCTGTCGCCTTCTTTTATTTATTCATGAGGGCCGGTAATGAACCACTACTTTGGATTCATTCTCTAAATATCAAGTTAAGTATTGGTTGGTTGTATGGAGTCCTTATTTTGCTTGTTTTAGTGGCAAGCAGTAATGCGGTTAATATAACTGATGGTTTAGATGGATTGGCAGGTGGATTATCAGTTATTGCTTTTTTAGCATTCGGTATTATTAGTTTTGGAACAGGTTGGTTAGATGGTTATGAAGAAGTAGCTTTGTTTTGTTTTTCACTCATTGGTTCGTTATTAGGCTTTTTAATATTCAATGTTAATCCGGCTAAAGTTTTTATGGGCGATACTGGTTCTTTAGCACTTGGTGCTACTTTAGGAGCTATTGCAATTATTACTCGACACGAATTGTTACTAGTTATTATTGGAATTGTGTTTGTTATTGAAACAATGAGTTGTGTAATTCAAAGAGTATATTATAAATTTACTAAAAAAAGAATATTTTTAATGACCCCAATCCATCACACATTTGAAAAGTTGGGATGGGATGAAAGGGATATTGTTAAACTATTTTGGATAATCGGTTTAATTGGTGCAATGGCAGCTATAATATATGGGGTTTGGTGGTAAATTGAAAAAACAAACGGTTGATTTATTATTACTGATAGCTATTATTACGATTGCTATTTTTGGCGTTATTATGATTTATTCAGCATCTTATATATGGGCGGAATATAAGTTTGATGATCCATTTAAATTTGTAAAACATCAAGCATTATTTTTGGCAATAGGAATGATTCTACTATATGTAGTTAGCAAAATAAATTATTATGCTTATTTTGATAATGCAAACTTATTACTTCTAGGTTGTATTATTCTATTAATTCTTGTATTAATACCAGGAATAGGAACAATTAGAAATGGTAGTCGTAGTTGGTTTGGAATTGGATCATTTGGGATACAACCAAGTGAATTTACCAAACTCGCTCTTTTAATATTTACCTCAAAGTATTTAGCCAAAAACATAAAGGATATAAAAGATATTAGAAAAGGCGTATTACCAGTAATTGGACTTACATTATTAATATTTGGATTAATTATGTTGCAACCGGATTTTGGAACGGGAACAATTTTAGTTATGAGTATTATGGGATTACTGTTTATATCAGGTGTTAAGTTTTCCTTTTTTACAAGAATTGGAATGGTTGGCATTTTAGGAGTAATAGGTTTGATTATAGCCGCACCATACCGGGTGGCTAGGATTTTATCATTCTTAAATCCTTGGAAAGATCCCCTCGGGTCAGGTTTTCAAATCATTCAATCTCTTTATGCAATCGGGCCAGGTGGATTATTCGGGTTTGGATTTGGAAATTCAAGACAAAAACATTTTTATTTACCAGAACCACAGACTGATTTTATATTTTCAATAATTAGTGAAGAATTTGGTTTTATGGGTGTAATTATTGTTAGTACTTTATTTTTGATTATTATTATAAAGGGATTTCAAATAGCAAGAAATTGCAAAGATTTATTTGGTAAATTTTTAGTGTCAGGTATCATTTTTGGGTTATCTTTTCAAACAGTTTTAAATTTAATGGTTGTCGTTGGATTAATTCCAGTAACCGGTGTTACTCTACCATTTTTAAGTTATGGTGGTTCAAGTTTGTTGATAACACTCATTTCAATGGGGATAGTTTTAAATGTTAGCAGATATCAAAAATAATATAATTTTATTAATTCTAATACTTAGACATAAGAAAATCATTTCATGAGAAATGATTTTTATTTGCATACTACCTTTTAAGGTACTATATTACCCAAATGTACGTACTTGCAATTAGAATATTGAGTGTTATAATTGTATAAGCGGTACATTTTATACATTAACCGCCATAATAAGTGTTTATGTAGAAAGGATAATATATATGAAAGATAGAAAAAATAGTACTTCATTTTGGATAATAGGAGGAGGTACTTTAATTATTGGTTTCTTTATCTTATTAGCAATAATAAATAAGGAAATACCTGTTGAACAAGTAATGACTGAAGCCTTTAGTGCAACTGAATCTAAATTGGTATATCTTGCAAGACCAGATTGTTCTTGGTGTCAAAAAGCAAAACCGATTTTAAACAAAGCATCCAAGAAATATGGTTTCGAATACTTATATATTAATACAGGGAATTTGAAGTCTGAAAAATTAAAATCAACTCTTCAAAAATTTGAGTTAGATATAAATAAATTTGGAACACCGACATTCATTGTTGTCAAAAACGGTGAAGTTGTAGATAGTAATATCGGGTATATGCAAGAAGATGATTTTATAGACTTTTTAAGAAATACTGAAGTTATAAAATAAAACAGAAGTGAGGAATAAAGTGGTAGAAAAAATTAAAAATAAAGAGATTTCGCCGGTTTTATTAACGCTATTACTTTTTAAATAAGAATAAATTGGTATGATAGTTTTAATAGAAAGGAGTAATATATGAGAAGAAAAATATTAATAGGTATATCAATTGTTTTATTGATTTCAGTAGCCGTAATATTAAATATGAATGGATTATTTAAAAATAAATCATCTAGTGATTCGGCTATCAGTTTTAAAAAGGAATATGAAGTTTTAAATGGTAAATTAACAACTAGTGGGAATTCATATAAAAATGTTGATTTGGATTTAAGTAACAGATTTGTATATGCTGATTTTGAACAAATAAAACAAATAATAAAAGGAACTGGTGTTGTATACTTTGGTTTTCCTGCGTGTCCATGGTGTAGAAATTCTGTTCCTGTTATAGATGAGGCTGCAAAACAAGTTGGTATTGATAAAATATATTATTTAAATGTAGCGGATATTAGAGATGAAAAAGAGTTAGATGCAGATGGAAATATTGTAACGTTTAATGAAGGTACTAAAGAATATCGGGAATTGCTGGAACTTTTAAATGATTCGTTGCCTGAATATAAAGGTTTAAATGATTCTACTGTTAAAAGAATTTATGTTCCTCTGGTCATGACCTTTAAAAATGGTAAGGTGATTGATTCTCATCTATCAACAGTTGACTCTCAAGAAAATCCGTACATTGATTTAACTGAAGAACAATCAGAGGAACTGTTAAAAATATATAAAGATGCATTTTCGCAAATATCTGGTGTTTGTAATACAGAATGTTAAATAATTTTGTGATAATATAATATTAAAAATGGTTATTAAAAAAATAATGTTTAGGCGTTATTTTTTTATTTGACTAGACAGTTTGAGTAATGTAAATATGAGATAATAGTTGAAGAAAAATCTAAAATGGATTATAATGGTAACAGATGGTGAGGAAAAATATGAATACAAATATAAAAATTCCCAAACATGTTGGTATTATTGTTGATGGGAATGGAAGATGGGCTGAAAAAAGAGGTCTATCTCGAAGTGAAGGACACAAAGCTGGTGCTAAAAACTTAAAAGAAATAATTAAATATATATTTTCAAAAGGTGTAAAAGTACTAAGTGTTTATGTGTTTTCAACCGAAAATTTTAAAAGAAGTAGTGAAGAAGTGAATTATTTAATGAGATTATTTGTTCAAAGCTTCAAAAAAGAGTTTTCAAAATTAAAAGAAGAGAATGTTAAGATAGTTTTTTCAGGGAGACAAACTCCATTACCAGAAGATGTTTTAACAACAATGAATAAATTAACGTTAGATACAAAAAATAATACAGGAAACATTTTAAATGTGTGCATTAATTATGGCGGGCATGCTGAAATAGTTGATGCTACTAAAAAGATAAATCTAGATGTTATGAATAATGTTTTATCAATCGATGATATTAATGAAGAAATGTTTAGCAAATATTTATATAATGATTTACCACCACTTGATTTTTTAATTAGAACAAGTGGCGAAGTTAGAATAAGTAATTTTATGTTATGGCATGCATCATATGCTGAATTATATTTTCCTAAAACCTTTTTCCCGGATTTCAACAAAGATGCATTTGATGAAGCTTTAATTGAATATACAAGTCGTGATCGTAGATTTGGAGGTATTAAATATGAAAACAAGAATCATTAGTGCAACAATTGTTCTTTTAATTGCTATTCCTATTATTCTTTATGGTGGAGGGGTTTATAATCTATCTATTTATATTATCTCTTTACTAGGATTAAAGGAATTTATGAACATAAAAGAAACAAAGAAAAAAATACCGGATTTTATTAAATTTATATCATATATTATAATGACCTTAATTGTTATTGTAAGTCCGAAACAAAATGAATTAATGTTTACCATGGATTATCGTATCATTTCAGGTTTATTTATGGTTTATTTAATACCAACTGTCTTATATCATGATAATAACAAATATAGTATTAGAGATGCTTTTTATTTGATCGGTGGACTATTCTTTTTAGGACTATCATTTCATTTATTAATCATTCTTCGTTCAATTCAATTGGAACTATTAATATATCTATTGCTAATAACTATCATGACTGATACGTTTGCTTATTTTTCAGGATATTTAATAGGACGACATAAAATGTTGGAATCAATTTCACCAAATAAAACTTGGGAAGGTTTATTTGGTGGAACAGTTATGGGAGTATTTATAAGTAGTGTTTTTTACTTAACTGTAATCGATCCTAACATTAATCTTAGTACATTATTGATTGCCACAACTTTCTTATCGATTATTGGACAATACGGTGACTTGGTTTTTTCAGCGATTAAACGATACTACGGTAAAAAAGATTTTTCTAATCTAATGCCAGGTCATGGTGGGGTTTTAGATCGTTTAGATAGTATTATTTTTGTTATTTTAGGTTATATGTTCTTTATCTCACTATTATAGAAAAGAGGTTAATATGACAATTATATATTTTATATTAGTTTTAGGAATAACAGTTTTTATTCATGAACTTGGACATTTTATATTTGCTAAAAAATCAGGAATTTATATTTATGAATTTTCAATTGGAATGGGTCCTCGTTTATTTAAATTTGAGAGACCAAATGATGAAACTGTTTATTCAATCAGACTATTTCCAATTGGTGGTTATGTTAGTATGTCTGGTGAAGAAGTAGAAGTTGATGAAAATGTACCTGTTGAACAAAGATTTCAATCTAAAACGTGGATTCAAAGATTTTTAACAATAATAGCAGGTGTTACTTTTAACTTCCTTCTAGCAATTGTTTTACTTTTTATAGTTGGGTTAGCAGCTGGTGTTCCTAATAATGAACCAATTATCAAATCATTGGATAGTGAATATCCAGCATATAATACGGAGCTTCAACCTGGTGATAAAATTATTAAAGTTAATAATGATAAAATAAGATCGGTTGATCGCTTATTACTTGAATTACAATTAAATAGTGGTAAAAATATTACTTTAGAAGTCATTGATAAAAATGATAATAAGAAAACAGTGGAATTATCTCCGAAAAAGGTTACAGAAGGTGAACAAGAAGTTTATCGCTATGGTTTTTCTTTAAATAATGAAGTTACAGAAGGATTAATCCCTTCTATCAAATATTCATTTGTAAAAACAGGTAATTTATTAGAACAAATGATGGTTATTATAAAGTCATTAGTTACTGGAGAACTGAAATTAGATGCTTTAGCGGGTCCGATAGGTATTTATAACATCGTTGGAGAAACAGCAAGAGCAGGGCTTATTAATCTAATTTATTTAATAGCGTTTTTAAGTATAAATGTTGGATTTATAAATATATTACCATTTCCTGCTTTTGATGGAGGTCGTTTACTTTTCTTAGTTATTGAAAAAATAAAAGGAAGACCTATTAATGCAAAAGTTGAAAATATTATTCATAATATAGGATTCGCACTATTATTAATATTAATGCTAATCATAACTTATAACGATATAATAAGAATTTTCAAATAAAAAAGTGATTTAATCACTTTTTATTTTGTTTTAATACCGCTTTAACAAAACCGTTAAAAAGAGGATGAGATTTAATAGGACGACTTTTAAACTCTGGTCTGAACTGACAGGCTACAAAAAAGGGGTGACTTGGAAGTTCAATGATCTCAACTAATTTAGTTAATTCATCACTGCCTGATATAATCATTCCATGTTTTTCTAAAATATCCAAATAATTTATGTTAAATTCATATCTATTACGATGCCTTTCAGGCACGTGGTCATTTTTATAAAGAGAACGAGCAATGGTATCTTTTTTTATTAAACAATTATAATTACCAATTCTTCTGTTGCCTTTTAAACCACTATTATTTTTAAGATCACTCATATAATCAATTACCGCAACTTTGGTTAATTCATCGATTTCTCTTGAAGTGGCATCTTCAATTTTACAAACATTTTTAGCAAATTCAACAATTGCCATTTGAAAACCTAAATCAATTCCAAAAAATGGTACATTATTAGTTCGTGCATATTCAATAATGTCTACTATTTCTTGACTAGCAGGTCCGTAAGGGATAACAATTCCATGAATATTTTTAAAGACATCCTTTAAAGAATTTGTGTTTTTAAGATCTGTTAAACAAACATTTATTTTAGTACCTAATTGATATCCAGCATGTCTTAGAGCTTCGATAGTTGAGATATATGCATCAGTTCCTTCGACATATTTACCAACAACGGCAATGTTAATTTCTTTTTCCATTGATTCAACTTTATTAATTAAATCATTCCACATTGATAGATTGGTTTTTTTATTCGGTAAATTGAATATATTTAAAATTAATTCATCAATTTTTTGATCATATAAATTTAGTGGAATTTGATATATATTTTTAACATCAGTAGCGCTTAATACATGGTTTGCAGGAATGCTACAAAATAATGATATCTTATCTTTAGTTTCATTGCTTAAATTGTATGGTGTTCTACATACTAATAAATCCGGTTGAATTCCAAGACTTCTCAAATCCATAACGCTATGTTGAGTAGGTTTTGTTTTCAGTTCCCCTGATCCAAATAAATGTGGAATAAGGGTCATATGAACATAAGCGGTTCTATCAATTCCTAATTCGTTTCTAATTTGTCTAATAGCTTCTAAAACAGCTTGTGATTCAATATCACCAACCGTTCCACCAATTTCCGTAATAACAATATCGGCTCCCGAAGAAGTCGAAGCTTCATAAATTCTGTTTTTTATTTCATTAGTAATATGGGGCACTATTTGAACCGTTCCACCACCATATTCGCCACGTCTTTCTTTTTCGATAACAGAAGAAAAAATCTTGCCAGTTGAAATACTTGAAGAATAGTTTAATTCCTCATCAATAAAACGTTCATAATGGCCTAAATCGAGATCGGTTTCACTACCATCAGCTGTGACAAAAACTTCTCCATGTTGTAATGGTGACATCAATCCTGGATCAACATTAATATAAGGATCAAATTTTTGCATAAAAATTTTATAACCTCGTGCTTTTAACAATAAAGCAATGGATGATGCTGTAATTCCTTTCCCTAAACCTGATACAACTCCCCCTGTAACAAATACATACTTAGTCATTTTATACCTCCTTAAACATAAAAAAATCCTAGAGAGAGATCTCTAGGCTCTTTTTTATTATATCATATTAATTATTAAATAGTGAAAAAACTTTAAAGTTAATATAATGGTATGGTATAATTATTAGAGAGCAAAATAAAAATGAGATTTGGAGGCAGCTTATGAATAAAAAGAAATCAGGTTTTACATTAGTAGAATTATTAGCAACAATAGTAATTATAATAATTGTTTTTTTAATAGCTATGTTTGTCATTCCAAACGTTATGGGTGGAGTATA
>JBBAFH010000001.1:0-388393 GCA_041655535.1 Bacilli bacterium | reverse complement strand
GAACAAGTAATGCGACTTGGTTAACATACAATGGCTCATTTACAATAGATTCATATAATATTTTATCAAAAGGATGGCAGAATGAAGATAAGACAGTAACCATATATGCAAAAGGAAAAGATACAGCAGGGAATGAAATAACAGTCACAAGAAAAATACTAAATATAGATTTAGATATACCAAAAACACCAGTTGTAACATCAAACTATGGATATCCAACCCTAACAAGTTATGGAGTAACTTTTGATGGAAGTACGAAGATAGAATTTGATACAAGACTAGATATAGATAACTATTACAGTACAGATAACGGAGTAACCTGGCTTACATATAAAGGAGAGTTTCAATCATTAGAAGGAACCGTAAAAGCCAAAAGTGTTAAAAGAGATACTGGATTAACATCTGAGGTTTCAAAAGCCATTGGAATGCCCACAGACGCTCTAAAACCCCAAGCATATGATGGTGATTTGGATACGTTTGAATCTACAAATGGAACAAGGAGAGTATTAATTGATTCGAGTTTATACAATAAAAAGATTTCAATAAAAACAGCAAGAAATTGTGGAACAGCATCTTGTGTAATATCAGTTAATATTGTATCTGTTGATGGTACAAAGATAACTAGTTATACATTAGGAAATAGTACAGTATTGATGGATGTTCCAACAAACACAAAGTATTTGGAATTTGCAATGAATAATTCAAAGGTATACGAAGTAGGACCTTCAAACGAACCGATACTTAATATCACTAATGGATATATGTTGATTCACAGCGATCCAACTAAATCAATAAGTAAACCTTATCAGTTAATTACGATAAACTATTTTCCTACAAGCGTTGAAAGGTTATATAAAATAGGTGAGTCTGGGAATTGGATTAATTACCAAGACAAACCAATTTGGGTGAATCAAGGTGAAACAATATATGCTAAAGGAATCGACAAATATGGAAATGAAACAAGAATTATATCGCAACATACTGTTAATGTCGTTAATGCTTTAGGAGCCGCTGCCTATGACGGCAATTTAGATACATTTGAATCAGCAAATGGAACAAAGAGAGTATTAATTGATTCGAGTTTATACAATAAAAAGGTTTCAATTAAAACATCAAGAGATTGTGGGACGGCCTCGTGTGTAATATCAGTTAATATTGTATCTGTTGATGATGTAAAGATAACTAGTTATACATTAGGAAATAGTACAGTATTGATAGATGTTCCAACAAACACAAAGTATTTGGAATTTGTAATGAGTAGGTCAAAGGTATACGAAATAGAATTAATAAATTAATTAGTCATTAATGCAATGTTCATGTTATTTGCTTCTGATTCAACAAATAAAACAAAAACTATATCAGCTGATTATAAAAAAAATCAACTAGTATTGAAAAATATATTAAGTAACCTCTAATCATACATGGGGTAACCCGGCTAATATTTACGAAATAACGCCATTAATGTAAATGACAAAAGAAATTGATGTTTTATTATCAATTTTTTTTATTGCTAGATAATGAGTATTAAGTGGCAAAATATTTTCATTAAATTTGGTTAATATGGTATAATAAAAAGGTAGTAAGAACCAGGGGGAAATATGAAAGCATTAAATATCGAACAAAAAGTTATCTCTAATTTAAAAAAATTAAATGTTAAATCACTTAATATTGAAAGTGATTTGTATATATTGGCTAAGAAGTATTTGATCAAAGTATTTATAGATGATGATCAAGATTTTTTAATTGAAAAAGAAAAAAAAGTTACTGCTTTGTCTAAGAAAAACATTGTTGGAACGATACCAGTATTTTCATCAATAAATATTGATAATAAATTTAGTGGATATGTTATGCCATATATTGAAAATTCTATTGAATTAGGCGAAATTGTAAACAGCAACATTTCAAATGAAGAGTTAATAAAAATTTTGATTAGAATTAGTGAAACATTAGAAAACATGCATAAAGAAAATATTGTTTATGGAGATGTTGGGGAATCAAACATTATTGTTGATGCAAACTTAAATCCATATTTTGTAGATATGGATGGAGCTATTGTTGATGGCATTGGGAGAAGTAATGTACCTAAATTATTTTTTGGTAATAAGTTTGTAAAAGACGATACTCCGAGTAAAGAATTGGATATATATTTATTAAATGTTTTATTTATAAATTTACTTAGTAAACAAAATGTTTCTAAAATGGAAAAAGAAGAACTATTTAATGTTATAGATAATTTAGATATAAGCGACGGTTTAAAGCAATATTTCAGTTTGGTTCCTAATGGTATTCAAAATAATTATGTTACGGATTTGCTTAAGAAAGAAATTAGTAATAGACATGTAAAATAGAGGTGAATATATGGATAAAATAATAATTAAGGGAGCTCGTGAAAACAATTTAAAAAACATTGATATTGAACTCCCAAAGAATAAATTAATCGTTATGACTGGTGTTAGTGGCAGTGGAAAAAGTAGTTTGGCATTCGATACTATTTATGCTGAAGGTCAAAGACGATATGTTGAAAGTTTGAGTGCATATGCTAGACAGTTTTTAGGTGGTAGCGAAAAACCTGATGTTGATAGTATTGATGGCTTAAGTCCGTCTATTAGTATTGACCAAAAAACAACTAATAAAAATCCAAGAAGTACAGTTGGAACAGTTACGGAAATTTATGATTATTTCCGACTTTTGTATGCCAGAATAGGGATACCTTATTGCCCTAATCACAATATTCCGATAAGTAGTCAAAGTATCGAAGAAATGGTTGTTCAAATTATGAATTTGGAATCAAATACTAAAATAAGAGTTTTAAGCCCAATTATTAATGGTGAAAAAGGGATGCATAAAGAACTATTTAATAAAATTCAAAAAGAAGGATTTGCTCGTGTAAGAGTTGATCAAGTAGAATATGAGATCGGTGAGGTACCTGAACTTGATAAAAATCAAAAACATAATATTGATATAATTGTTGACCGTTTAATAATTAAAGAAGATATTCGTAGTCGATTATATGAGAGTATTGAAACGGCTGCTGGATTAGCTAAAGGTAAAGTTGTTATTGATGTTATTAATGGTGAAGAAATTGTTATGAGTGAGAAGTATGCATGTCCACATTGTGATTTCTCATTGCCTGAACTTGAACCGAGAATGTTTTCTTTTAATGCTCCTTATGGAGCTTGTCCAGATTGTAAGGGATTAGGAATTAAATTAGAAATAGATGTTGACTTAATTGTTCCAAATAAAGAATTAAGCATTAGTGAAGGAGCGATTGTTCCGGTTAATCATATTGATAATAATATTTATTTTAGTAATTTAGTTGAAACTTGTAAACATTATAAAATAGATATTAATAAACCTTTTAAAAAATTAACTAAAGCGGAAAAAGAAATTGTTTTTCATGGTTCAAATGAAAAAATTGAATTTGAATATGTTTCTAAAACCGGTAGTGTTAGACATAGTAAAGAATATTATGAAGGTGTTATTGATAACTTACAAAGACGATATATGGAAACTAAAAGTAATTGGATTCGTGATTGGATCGAGCAATATATGACAGAATTAACTTGCCCTACATGTAAGGGTGCAAGATTAAATGATTCTGTTTTATCGGTTTTGATTGGCAAGAAAAATATTCATGATTTAATGAAACTAAGCATTGGTGATCTTAATGATTTTATTGTGAAGCTTAAATTCAATAAGGAACAAACAGAAATTTCTAAAACGGTTGTTAAAGAAATAAGTTCAAGGTTGCTATTTTTACTTAATGTTGGTTTAGACTATTTAACACTTGCAAGAACAGCAGGTACTTTAAGTGGTGGAGAAGCCCAACGTATTCGATTAGCAACTCAAATTGGTTCACAATTAACCGGAGTTTTATATGTATTAGATGAACCGAGCATTGGTCTTCATCAACGAGATAATCAAAAATTAATTGATTCGTTAATTAAGATGCGTGATCTTGGAAATACTTTAATTGTTGTTGAGCATGACACTGATACAATGCTGGCTAGTGATTACTTAGTTGATATTGGTCCAGGAGCAGGACTTCATGGTGGGGAAATCGTTGCTGCTGGTGTGCCAAGTGAAGTAATAAATAATGATGCTAGTATAACTGGCCGTTATTTAAGCGGGAAAGAAAAAATAATGATTCCTAAATCAAGACGACCTGGGAACGGTCAATTTTTAGAGGTAAAAGGTGCTCGTGAAAATAACTTGAAAAATGTTAATGTTAAATTCCCATTAGGAACATTTACATGTATAACTGGTGTTAGCGGTAGTGGTAAAAGTAGTTTAGTTAACGAAATATTATATAAAGCAATAGCTGTTAATTTATATCGTACTAAAGTAAAACCTGGCCTTTATAAAACGATTAAAGGAATAGATTATATTGATAAAGTGATTGATATTTCGCAATCACCAATTGGAAGAACACCACGAAGTAATCCAGCTACTTATACTGGGGTATTTGACGATATTAGAGATATCTTTACTGCGACTAAAGAAGCTAAAATAAGAGGTTATCAAAAAGGAAGATTTTCATTTAATGTCAAGGGTGGACGATGTGAAGCTTGTTTTGGTGATGGTGTTAAAAAAATTGAGATGCACTTTTTGCCAGATGTTTATGTTCCATGTGAAGTTTGTCATGGGACAAGATATAATAGTGAAACATTAGAGATTAAATATAAAAATAAAAATATTCATGATGTATTAGAAATGCGCGTTGAAGAAGCTTACAGTTTCTTTGAAAACGTTCCTAAAGCTAAAAACAAATTAAAAATGTTAGTCGATGTTGGACTTTCATATGTTAAATTGGGTCAAAGTTCAACGACCTTGTCTGGTGGTGAAGCAGCACGAGTTAAACTTGCAAAAGAATTACAAAAAAAACCAACTGGGAAATCACTATTTATTTTAGATGAGCCAACAACCGGTTTGCACAGTGCTGATATTAAAAAGTTACTAGTGATTTTAAATAGAATTGTTGATAATGGTGATACCGTTATTGTTATTGAACATAATTTAGATGTTATAAAAACAGCTGACCATCTTATTGATTTAGGACCTGAAGGGGGAGATAAAGGTGGGGAAGTAATTGCTACTGGAACCCCTGAAGATCTTGTTAAAATAAAAGAAAGTTATACCGGACAATTTTTAAAAACAGTTTTAAAGACAAGTGATTATGACAAATAATAAAGTTCTGTGATATACTAGAATTATAATAAAGGAGGAATTTATGACACCACATATTGAGGCTAAAAAAGATGAAATTGCTAAAGTTGTTATTATGCCAGGGGACCCATTACGCGCAAAATTCATTGCAGAAACTTATTTAACTGATTATAAATTAGTTAATGAGGTTAGAGGAATGTTAGCATACACAGGTTTTTATAAAAACACTCAGGTAACAATAATGGCTTCTGGAATGGGAATTCCTAGTATGGGAATTTATTCTTATGAATTATTTAACTTTTATGATGTTGATACAATCATTAGAGTTGGATCTTGTGGAGCCTATACTGATAAATTAAATTTATATGATTTAGTTCTTGTTGAAAGTAGTTACACTGATTCTAATTATGGAGTTAATCAAAATGGAGTTGAAAACAGACTATTAAATTCGACTACATCTTTAAATAAAAAGATAGGTGATGTTGCTAAAAAATCCAATATTTCTTTAAATATTGGAACAGTTCATTGTAGCGAAGTTTTTTATAAAGATAATAATCAATTTAAGGATTTGTATGATAAAAACAATTGTTTAGCAGTTGAAATGGAAAGTTTTTCGCTATTCCATAATGCTAAAATATTTAATAAATCTGCTACTTGTTTATTAACTGTATCAGATAATTTAGTTACTAATGAAGTAACCACTAGCGAGGAGCGTCAAACAGCCTTTACCGAAATGATTGAATTGGCTCTTGAGTCAATATTATAAAATAATAAAAACAACATATAATAAGGGAGAGGTGAATTATGAGATATAGCAAAACAGAAGTGGGACCTTACAACATACATACGATTAAAACAGATAAATTTAAAACAATTACCATTAAGATAAATTTCAAGCGTAAAGTTGCTAAAGAAGAGTTAACTTATCGTAGCTTATTAAGTGATATACTAGTTGAATCATCAAATAAATATCCGAGTCAACGATATTTGACAATGGCGATGGAAGATTTATATAGTCAAAAAGTATCAACTAGTGTTACTATATCCGGAAAATATAGTGTTTTATCTTTTAATAGTCAATTTCTTAATGAGGAATATACAGAGAAAGGAATGCTTAAAAAATCTCTTTTATTTTTAATAGGATTGATTTTAAATCCTGATTTTGATTCCAATCAATTTAAAGAAGAAAAACTAGATAATGTTAAAAACAAATTAATTGATTCGATAAAAGAAAGTTTTACTAATCCCCGTAATTATGCTTATCGTAAAATGTTGGAAGCTATGGATAATAAAGCAATTTATGCTTATCATCCATCAGGTTATATTGAGGATTTAGATTCTGTAACAGTAGAGAGTCTTACAGAGTACTATAAACAAGTAATTCACAGCGATATTATTGACATTTTTATTGTTGGAAATATTGATAATCAAGAAATTAAAAAAATATTTATGAACAACTTTCTTGTTAATACGATTAAAAAACAAGGTGAATCTCATATAATAACTCATGATAAATATAGAAAACGCGCCAAAAAGGTTAAAGAACCTTATGATTCAAAACAAAGCCATCTACTAATAGGATGTAAATTAGATAATTTAACTGATTTTGAAAGAAATTATGTTTCATTTGTTTATTCATTTATATTAGGCGGTGGACCTGATTCGAGATTATTTAGAATAATTAGAGAAAAAAATTCACTTTGTTATAATATATCATCTAGTTTAAAGGCTCTTTCTAATCTGTTAATCATTAATGCTGGAATTGATAAACGAAACGGTGAAAAAGCGATAAAACTCATCCGAAAGGAGATTCTTAATATATCTAAAGGATTAATTGAAGAAAAAGAATTGGTGAATGCCAAAACCAATTATGAAAATGCCATTAATGAGTTAGTTGATTTACCAAGTGGTATTATTAGTCATTATACTGAGAAAGAATATTTTTCAAGTGATACATTTAAAGAAAGAATAAATAATATTAAAAAAATCGATAAACAAATGATTGTTGATTTTGCTAAAAAGGTCCACATAGATACTATTTACTTTTTAGAAGGGGGCAATTTAGATGAAAGTGACACCATTTAATAAACTAGATCTTGACTTATACTATGAAAAACTTGACAACGGTCTAGAGGTGTATATTGTTCCTAAATCAAATGTAAACAATATACATGTCACTTTTTCAACTAAGTATGGCTCAAAACATAGTGAATTTGTACCATTTAATAGTAAGAAAATGATGAAAGTTCCGGACGGAATCGCCCATTTTTTAGAACATAAATTATTTGAACAAAAGGATGGAACTGATCCATTTACTTTTTATACAGAACGCGGAGCAGATGCCAATGCCAACACATCTAATCATAAGACAACTTATTTGTTTTCTGGTTCAACTAATGTAATTGAAAATTTAAACTATTTATTGGATTTTGTTCAAGACCCATATTTTACTGATGAAAACGTTTCAAAAGAGAAGGGGATTATTGAACAAGAAATAAAGATGTATGCGGATAATCCTTTTTATGTAATTTATGAAAAAAGTTTATATAATAGTTTTCACAAAAATCCTATTCGCATTCCAATCGCTGGAACCGTTAAAAGCATAAACATGATAACTAAAGAAGTATTATATCTTTGTTATAATACTTTTTATCATCCAAGTAATATGTTTGTCGTTGTAACAGGTAATGTAGAACCTGATAGTATTATGAAGGTTATCAAACAAAACCAATCTAAAAAGGAAATATCTAAAAAAAATAGTCCTATTAAATTAAAACAATATAATGAACCAGATACGGTTGTTAAAGAACAAGAAATTTTAAAAATGAATGTTTCAATTCCTAAGATTGCTTACAATTATAAATTTAATTTAACCAAAGTTAAAGAAATACCCAAACTAACAGTTAGGGATTATATTTTGTTATATTTTGAAATTAAATTTGGTGAAACTTCTTCTTTTAATGAAGTGTTAAAGGATTCGGAAATTATAAACGAAAATTTAGATTATACGATTGTATTTGATGATACCCATGCTTTATTGGTGATCATGGCTGATACTAAAAAAACAGATGAATTAATTGAAAAAATCAAAAAAGAAATTGTAAATTTTAATATAGATGAAGCTGATTTTGAGCGTAAGAAAAAAAGCTTTATTAGTGCTTATATATATATGAGCGATAGCATTTATCGAATTAATAATAAAATAATGGGTAATGTTATTAACGAAGGTAAAGTATTAACTAATGATTATGATGATATTAAAAATATGACTTTTACAGACTTGAAAAAAGTTATTGATAGTTTAGTATTTGATAATAGTAATTACGTAATTATCAAACCTAAAAAATAAACTTGCAAATATCTATTAATTATGTTAAATTATTAAGTAGTTGAATAGTTAAGGAGGAAATTATGGAATTATTATTAATTATTGTTAGTTTATTACTAATTGCCATAGTTCTTTTACAAAGTGGTAAAGCTGAAGGAGCATCTAATGTTATATCTGGTGGTAATGAAAGTTTATTTGCTAATCGAAAAGAACGAGGTTCAGAATTATTTATAAGTAGATTAACATTAGGACTAGGAGTTGCCTTCTTTGTTATTTGCTTAATTATGGGGTTTTAAATATCAATTAAAAAGTTTTATGGAATTTCCATAAAACTTTTTTTAATCATACAATTCATTTTTTAGTTTTTCAATATTTTCATTCATTAACCCTAAATAATCTTTATTACTAGAACGTTCATGTTCATTTAAATTAGTTATCGAGTGTAGTGTTACTAACTCAATATCAGTATCTTTAACTAACTTATTAATTGTTTCATTTACTTCATCTTCTTGTTTTAAGAAAATATAATCAATTGTTCCATTATTAATAAGGGTTCTAACATCAGCAACCGTTTTGTCGGTTAACATATCATTTTCTTCAAGTGAAATAACTTTGAAGTTATATTTTTCTAAAAATTTAAATATGTCGCTACCAACCACAATTACATTATGAGTAGCATTTTCTGATAATTGTTTTAAATTAGCATCTAAGTTAGAAACTTCAACATATAATTTCTGATAATTTTCATCAATTTCTGTTTTCAAATAATGGTTATTAATATAATCTTTAAATCCCATTCTTATGTTTTGAGTCATCATCAGAAAGTTTGATGGATTTAACCATAACTCTTCAACCCCATAATCATAAGTCATTGTTAATGATGAATCGATAATCTTAATTTGTTTATTATGATTAAACATAGGAATTACGTAATCTTTTTCTTTGCTTAAGGCATTGAAAATAAATAAACTACTCTTACTATAATCTTTAATTTGTTTATCAGTTAAATTATAGTTTTCAACATCAATCCCATCTGGGTAAATACTATGAATATTACTATGTTCTTTATATAAACGATTAGTAATATATTCGATAGGGTAAACAGTTGTATAAATATCAATTCCTTCTAAGCTGTCTCTTTTAAAACAACCAGTTAATCCAAGTGCAATTATAAACATTGCGATTATCTTATATAATTTTTTCATACTTATCTCCTTTTTTTAAAACTGGATCGTAACCAAAAGTTCCCCAAGGGTTACATTTTAAAACTCTTTTAAAGGTTAACCAACTTCCTCTAACAGTTCCATATTCTGTCAGAGCATCAATTCCATAATTTGAACATGTTGGTATGTGTCGGCAACTATTATGAAAGTTACCCGGTATTTTTTGATAACCTTTGATTAATTTTATTAAAAGATATTTCATCTTTATCACCATTAACATTATACTAAAAATAATCCCAAATGTAAATTTAAGATTATTAAATATTGGAAAACTTAATTAAGTGTTTATATCTTAACATATATTTGTTATAATAAAGGTATATTAAAGATCTAAGGAGGTGGAATATGGAAATCTTAAAAAAGTTAGGAATTACGACTAAAAATATTGGAATATATGAACACGCTTTAACACATTCATCATACGCCAATGAAGAAAATATTGAAAGTTATGAGCGATTAGAATATTTAGGAGATGCAGTGTTTGAATTAATTATTAGTGAATATTTATATAAAAAATATGATTATAGTGAAGGAATAATGACAAAACTACGAGCACACTATGTATGTGAGAATGCTTTGTATGATTATTCACTAAAACTTAATTTAAACGAGTACGTTAAACTTGGTCATGGAGAAGAGGAAAGTGGTGGTAGAAACCGAAAAGCCACAGTTGCCGATCTTTTTGAATCGTTTTTAGGCGCTATTTATATAGATAAAGGATTAGGCGTGGCCAAAGAATTTGTTTACAAACATATTATTCCAATTATTGAGTCAGAAGAAATCGATTTGATCGGTGATTATAAATCATCATTACAAGAATTAGTTCAAACTGATAAGCGGAGTTTAGAATATATTATTGTTAATGAAGAAGGACCAGCCCACAAAAAGACTTTTACGATTGTTGTAAAAATTGATGATCTTATTTATGGTAAAGGTGAGGCAAGTTCAAAAAAAGAAGCTGAACAGCTTGCGGCAAAAGATGCACTTAGTAAGATTGCTAAGTAAAAATGGTTGATTTTTCGAACAATATAATGTAGAATAATGGAAATTAAGGGGAGATATTATGGGAAGAGCTTATTCTGTAAGAAAAGCTAGTATTGAAAAAACAGGAGCAGCTAAAGCGAAAGTATATTCATTATATGCAAGAGAAATATACCAAGCTGCTAAAACAGGAGGAACTAATGTCGATTCTAATGACTCTCTAAAAAGATTAGTCGAACGTGCAAAAAAAGAGCAAGTGCCATCCGATTTAATAAAAAGAGCTATTGATAAAGTTAACTCAGGTATTGATGAAAGTTACGAAAATGTTAGGTATGAAGTTTTCGGACCAGGAGGGTCGACTTTAATTGTTGATTGTTTAACTGACAATGTTAATAGAATACTTAGCTATATCAGGCCTGCTTTAAATAAAAATAAGGCAAAAATGGGGGTAAGTGGAAGCGTAAGTTATATGTACGACCATTTATCAATTCTGCGATTTAAAGGTTTAGATGAAGAACAAGTAATTGATGCAATGATTAATAATGATGTTGAAGTTGATGATATTGAATTAAATGATGACGAAATAACGGTTTACGCTTCGGCCCAAGATTTATTTAAAGGTAAGAAAGCTATTATTGATATATTGCCAGATGTTGAATTTATTGTTGAAGAAGTATCGATGATTGCCAAGGATACTATTACTTTAAATGGTGATGATTTAGAATCATTTAATAAAATGATCAACATGTTAGAAGATGTTGAAGATGTACAAAACATTTATCATAATGTAGAACAGAATATATAAGGGGGAAAAAATATGTACGTTTACTTAAAAGAACTTCGTAAAGCAAATGGATATACAGTCGTAAAAATGTCTCAAGCAGTAGGAATAAGCAAATCATTTTATTCACAATTAGAAAATGGTTCAAGAAAACTTTCTTATGACATGGCAGTTAAAATGTCAAAAGTTTTTGGAATGAAACCTGATGAAATTTTTTATGATAATCATATTGACTATAAAAGGAAATTAAACTAATTAAAAATTATTTTTTCCTTTTTTTTATTGTTATAATATGATAGACTAATAATGAGGTGATTATGATGAAACAAGTTAATTTATTGCCAGCAGACACTTTTATTGTTGTTAATAACACAATTTTAAAAGACGATGATCGATCATTATTAACTATGCTTTATCAACCGATTATTGGAGGATTACCTATTAACCTTTATTTTACGTTGTGGTCATTTTTAGATAAAAGAGAATTAGTTTCTCTTGAATGGACACATCATCACTTAATGTCGAGCATTCGAATTGATTTAGATAATTTAATGCAATCACGTGAAAAATTAGAGGCTATTGGGCTTTTAAAAACTTATGTAAAAAAAGGGAGTGTAAATAGTTATGTTTACGAATTATATTCTCCAGTAAGCCCATATGAATTTTTTTCTAATCCTATTTTAAACAGTGTTTTATATAACAATGTCGGCAAAATAGAATATGAAAGAATATCAACTTATTATAAAATACCTAAAATTAATTTAAATGAATATAAAGATATTACTTGTATCTTCACTGACGTTTTTAAACCAGTTACTGATCTACCAATTGAAACTTTAGCTTCCGATATTAAACGTCTTAATTATCGTAGTTTAGAGCTAATATCTAAAATAGATGTAAATGAAGTTTTAAGTAAGATACCAGAAGAAATGTTAAATCCCGGAAGTGTTACCAATGAGATGAAAGAATTTATTTATAAACTTAGTTTTATTTATAATTTAGATGATTATAATACTTCTGAATTAATTAAAAACTCAATAAATGAACAGCGCCGAATCGACAAGGAGTTATTACAAAAGAATTGCCAAAATTATTTCCGATTTGAAAATAATGGAAAACTACCAGTTCTTGCTTATAAAAACCAACCAGAGTATTTAAGAACTAAAAATCAAGGAACTAGTAAACGTGATAAGATGATTTATACATTTGAAACAACTTCACCATCAGACTTTTTAGCTGGACGAAACAATGTTGGAAGTCTTACTAAAAATGATAAAGATATTTTGAGTTATTTGTTAATCGA
Organism: Bacilli bacterium; assembly: GCA_041655535.1. Taxonomy (GTDB): domain Bacteria; phylum Bacillota_I; class Bacilli_A; order RF39; family UBA660; genus DUPI01. The sequence goes on along the minus strand of JBBAFH010000001.1, from coordinate 375,611 downwards.
GCTTAATTTAAAACCAGGAGTTATTAATGTTTTAATTGATTATGTTTTAAAAATAAATAATAATAAATTAATTAAATCATTTATTGAAATTATTGCTATTCAGTGGAAAAGGAGTAATGTTGAAACAGTTGAGGAGGCTATGCTTCTTGCTGAAAAAGAATATAAAAATCGGACAACTATTAAAACTAAAACTAAAAACTATAGTAAAAAAGAAGAAGAAGTACCTGATTGGTTTAACAAAGAAATTGAAGTTAAAGTACCAAGTGTTGAGTCTCGTAAAAAATTAGAAGAATTATTAAATGAATATAAGTAGGTGATGGAAGTGAAAAAAATATCTGAACAATTTGAAGATATGGGTTTAAAAAGAACTTTAAAAAATAATTTGATAGATTCTTATAAAGAATCATTAAAAGATCCCAATTTTAAAGAACTTACTGAGCAATTAAAACTTGATAGCGAAAAGTTAATGAAATATACATCTATATTAGAAGATAGTAGTATTGAATATGGAAACTGCAAAAAATGCAAAAGTATTCATGAGTGTAAAAACAAATTAATTGGTTATGCTTATTTACCATTTGTTGTGGATGATAGATTAGAATTTGGATATCGGGCTTGCCGTTATCAAAACAAGATACAAAAAGAAACCAAACATTTAAATAATGTCTATTTATTCGATATTCCAAAAGAATTAAGAAATGCTTCAATGGACTATATTTATAAAGATGATGAAACTAGATTCCCCCTAATTGCTTGGTTGGGGAAATTTATTAAAGAATATCAAAAAGATGTTCATCAGAAAGGACTTTACTTACATGGAAATTTTGGTTCAGGGAAAACTTATTTAATAACCGCTTTGTTTAATGAACTAGCTAAGAAAGATATTAAAAGTGCTGTTATTTATTGGCCAGAATATTTAAGAGATTTAAAAAGTTCATTTCAAACAGATTTTTCTGAAAAATTTGAATATATTAAAAAAATACCACTTTTATTAATTGATGATATAGGAGCTGAGAGTGTTACAGAGTGGGGAAGGGATGAAATTTTAGGATCTATTTTACAATACCGAATGCAAGAAAAAATACCAACTTTCTTTACATCAAACCTTAATTTGAAAATGTTGCACACACATTTGAGCAATACCAAAGATAGCGTTTCTAATTTGAAAGCTAAAAGGATAATTGAGCGAATTACTCAATTAACGGAAACACAGGAAATTATAAGCAAAAATTTAAGGAAATAGGTGAAATATGAGTAGTAATTTAAACGTGCTTAGAGACTTACTGTTAACTTGTCCTACAAGTTCTAAAGAGGAAATTTTTGAAAAGTGTCACATTGATACTAACAAAAATTTTGCATTCCAACTAATAATCTTATATGAAAATGAGATGATCACAGAATACAAAATATTAAGTGATAAAGTTCTTTATAATAATTTGGATGATAATCAATTTTTTGACTATTTGATTAACCAATTTAAAACGTATAATAAGTATAAGGAAGAAAAAAAGATATCATTTAACAACGTAGAGTTAGTTGATGTTTTGTGCGCCCATTTAGATACTATAATCGATACTCATTTAGAAACTAAAAACGAACTAAATTCAGAAGTAAAAGAGAAAACTCAAGAAGAAATAATCGAAACCCTTAAAGGGACAACGGATATGAATGAAATTATTAAAACACTTGTTTTTGATATTAAGAATATTACATTTTTCAAAAAGATTTTAAAAGATTTTCCAAATGTTTTTGAAAGGCATTTAAAGAAAGAACAAAACATTAGTTTCTTAGTTGAAAAATATATCAATTTATCAAAAGAAGAAAATATTAATGTGAGTGATTTAATAGCATCATCTAAAATTATTTCTTATATAGTTAATAATACTAGTGTTAACTTACCATCAAAAGATCGTCAAAAACACATTAAAACACTAGGGACTACCATTTCTAAACTAAGTACATCTAAATATAGTAATTATCACCGTAAGAGAATAATAAGCTCTTTAAATATACTAATTGATGATATTAAAAATACAATGCCATCAACTAAAGAAAAATTCGAATTAAGATTAAATCAAAAATACGGAATCAAACCAGAATTTAGTGAACAGGCTTTAAAAGAGATGGATCATTATAAACAGGTTAATGACAAGATGTATGTTGATTTAACCAATAAATTTGTTATTACAATTGATGGTAATAAAACAAATTGTTCAGAAGATGCATTTTCAGTTGAACAATTAAAAAATGGAAACTATTTATTAGGTATATATATAACTGATGTTCACAGTTACATCAGAGACAATAGTATTCTTGAACTAGAAGCTTATAATCGTGCAAAAACAATCTATTTGCCTGATCAACTATTAACTATGTTTCCAAACGATTTGGTCTATAATCAATTTTCATTATGTGAAAACAAAAAGAAATATGTAATGGCTCATTTGTTCGAGCTATCACCTAAATTCGATCTAGTAAAACATGATATAAAAAGAGCAATCATTGAAGTTGATGTAAACAAGAGTATTAGAGATATTGAAAAAGACGTTAATAAAGTGAAAGATCAAAAGATTAGTGATATGTATCAAAAACTTTTATATATTAGTAATCGTATTAGAAAACACAATCCTGTTGTTAGAAAACATTATAAATGTAAACCAGGTAATAAGAGAAGTGTTAGTGATTCAATGAATGATATTATTAGTAATCTTATGATGTATTTAAATTATAACGTTGATCAAGATTATCGTAAATTAGATATACCTTGTATTTATAAAATTTATTCAATGGGAGCGCCTCTTTCTTCAACTAAAGAAAGCGACTCTAAAATAGAACTACTTTCTGATTGCATAATTAATTCTTTAGATGAAATACCTGATAAATCATATTATTCAATAAATAATAATGTAGGTAGTATCAAAAACTTATGTGTAAGCATGCCGATGACAGTTCCTGTTAGAAATTATGCTGCCCTTCAAAATCAAAAATTGGTTCAAAAATATATTATTGATAAAGAACCAATTAAAGATAAAGAATTATATGAATTAGAAGAACAATTAGATATAGTTAGTAAATATTTGAATGAAAAAAACAAATTGATTAATGAATATATTGAGGAATATAGATATGGATTTAAAAAATACAAAAAATAATTTGACAAAAAGAAATTTTGTGATAAAATTATAAATATGTAAAAACTTTGATTAGGACATGATCATTAAATATTATTTTAAAGCAAGTTAGTGTTGATGGGAGACTAATAAATAATATTAATGATTACTACCTATGAGTTGGGCTCGAAAGATGTCCCCGGTAAAGCCGTTATTGAACTAAGATATAAATTAGGATGGTACCGCGTTTAGACGCTCCTTAGATTAGGAGTGTTTTTTTATGGAAGGAATGATTTTATGAAAGATCCTAAATATGAAGAATTAAGAAAAAAATTATTTGATTTGCGTTTAAATCAATCAATGCGAAAACCCGCTGATAAAGAAAAGGAATACTTAAATATGACCATGGAAATAAAATCAGTAAGAAAAGAAATGGCTGATTTAATAATAGAATCGATAGAAAATGAAAGTAAATTAGGAGGTAGAAAAAAATGATTAATGTAAGGGAAGATGAAAAGTTAAATGTACTTAACCATAGTTGTGCACATCTTTTAGCGCATGCTATAAAAAAAATGTACCCAAATGCTTTGTTTTGGGTAGGACCAGTTATTGCTGAAGGATTTTATTATGATATTGATTTAGGTGAAGAAGTAATCACTGAAGATCAATTAGAAAATATTGAACGTGAAATGAAAAAAATTGTCAAAAGTAATAAACTTATTAAACGTTTAGAACTTACTAAAGAAGAAGCACTTTATATGTTTAAAAATGATCAATATAAAATTGACTTAATTGAGAATATGGCTGATAGTGAAGTAATTACTGCTTATCAACAAGAAGAATTTGTTGATTTATGTCGTGGACCTCACGTTGAAAGCACTAAATTATTAAAACATTTCAAATTATTAAAAGTAAGTGGTGCTTATTATAAAGGTGACTCTAAAAACAAAATGCTTCAAAGAATTTATGGGATTTGTTTTGAAACAGAAGAAGATTTAAACAATCATTTAGATTGGTTAGAAGAAGCAAAGAAAAGAGATCATCGTAAATTAGGTCGTGAACTAGAGTTGTTTATGATTAGTGAATATGGTCCAGGGTTTCCGTTTTGGTTACCAAATGGAATGATTTTAAGAAAAAATTTAGAAGAATTTTGGTACCGTGAGCATACTAAAGAAGGGTATAAATTTATTAATACCCCAATTATGCTAAACCGCGATTTATGGGAAACTTCAGGCCATTGGCTAAATTATAAAGAAAATATGTATACATCTGTAATTGACGAAAAGGAATTTGCAATTAAACCAATGAATTGTCCAGGAGGTATGCTTGTTTATAAAAATGGTCTACATTCTTACAAGGACCTACCATTACGTGTTGGAGAACTTGGACTTGTTCATCGTCATGAGGCAAGCGGAGCATTAAGTGGACTGTTTAGGGTTCGTAATTTTACTCAAGATGATGCTCACTTATTTATGACCGAAGATCAAATTGAAGAAGAGGTAATAAGACTAATAGATTTTATTGATCGTATGTATAGCATCTTTAACTTAAGTTATACTATTGAACTATCAACTAGACCACTCGATAAATACATTGGAGAAATAGCTACTTGGGATGAAGCTGAAGAAAAATTGAAAAAGGCGGTTGTTAAAGCTGGAAAAGAATATAAACTAAATCCAGGTGATGGAGCCTTTTATGGTCCTAAGCTAGATTTTAAAGTAACTGATTCATTAGGGCGACCATGGCAATGTGGAACTATTCAACTTGATATGCAAATGCCAGAACGATTTGATTTAACTTATGTTGATAAAGATGGAACAAAAAAAAGACCAGTAATGCTTCACCGTGTTATATACGGTTCAATTGAGAGGTTTATCGGGGTTTTAATTGAACACTATGCAGGTGCTTTCCCAACTTGGTTAAGTCCAGTTCAAGTAAACGTTATACCTGTTAATAGTGATTATCATTTAGAAGGTTCTAAGCAAATATATGACTTGCTTTTAAATAATGACATTCGTGTTAGTTTAGATGGACGTGACGAAAAACTTAGTTATCGTATGCGTGAAAGTCAAATAAAAAAATATCCTTATTCTATAATTGTTGGTGATAAAGAAATTGAAGATAACTTAATTAGTTATCGTAAACATGGAAGTAATGAAACAGTTACTGTTTCACAAGAAGGATTTATTGCTATGATTAATGAAGAAGTTAAAAACAAACATAATTAATAAAAAAATCTACACTAGTTGTAGATTTTTTGGAATATTTTCAAAACCCTTCAATATACTATATTAGTATCACTAGGAGGGTAAAAATGATTAACAAAAGAGGTATATGGTTTTTAACTTTATTTAGTTTAATTTTAGTATTGAGTGTTTATTATATAACAATGCCATCAGAATTAATTTTAATGAATTCTGAAAAGAAGGAGCAAAAGAAGGAAGAAGAAATTGTTACAATAAAAGAAAGTGAAATTTTAACTGCACTTCGGGTTGAAGCAAACGAGCAATTACTACAACAAATGAATGATTTAAAAATGGTTTTAACAAATATTGATGCTACTGTTGATGAAAAAAACAATGCATTTGAAAAATTGAAATTATTAAACACTAATCGTGGAGAAGAAGAAAAATTAGAAGGTCAAATTCAAACCGAATTTCAATTAAAAGCTTTTGTTAAAATTGAAGGAAATCAGATTCGTATAGTCATTGCTAGTGATAAGCATGATAATAAAGTTGCTAATAATATTATGCGTTCAATTCAAAAAAATTATGAAAATAAAATGTATATATCTGTAAAATTTCAGAAATAGCTCTATTATAGAGTTTTTTCTTATTTATGGTCTAAATCTCTCACTAAAAACGATAATAATCATAGAATAATATGAGGAAATATCAACCACCCAACTTAGGAAGTGAGGGAAATAATGAATAAAAGTATTCTAACCAAAAGGGAAAAGGAAGTATTCGAATTACTTATAAAAAATAAATCAACGGAAGAAATAGCTGCTAGTTTAAAAATAAGTGAAAAAACAGTTCGTAATCATATATCAAATGCTATGCAGAAGTTAGGTGTTAAAGGACGCGCTGGTGCTGTTGTAGAGCTTTTAAAACTTGGTGAACTTTCATTATAAAAATCGCATTAAAAGCGATTTTTTTCATACAATTAATTAGAGGTGAAATATGTTAAAAAAAATATTAACAAAAAAGCTATTAGTCACCACCGCTGCTTTTTTCGCACTCTTCTTAATTTACATAATTCCTAAAAGTGAAACTAAAAATTTTACTGATAAAATCCCTCAAAAATTGGAATATGTAAAAGAAAACATTACAACTGATGTTGTTTATTTGTTAGATAGTTATGATTTTTTAGCTAGGGCAGAAGTAGTAGTAAATAGTAATCGAACTATCGAGCAAAAAGCCAAGGAATTAATGGAAATATTAATAAAAGGTGGAGCAGGGGAAAGTAAGATTCCTAATGGTTTTAAATCAATATTACCAAGCGACACAAGAATTTTGAGTTTAAAATATGAAAATAATTTACTTAAAATTAATTTATCTAAAGAATTATTAGATATAAATGAAGAACTTGAAGAAAAAATGATTGAAGCAATTATTTATACCTTAACAAGTATTGAAGAGATACATAATATAATATTATATGTTGATGGTGACATTTTAACAAAGCTACCAAAAACTAAAGTAAATTTACCAAGTACGTTAAATCGTCAATTTGGTATTAATAAAAAATACGAAATAGAAACATATAAAGACATTAACCAAATAACAATATATTATTTAAATAAACATAACGATAATTTTTATTATGTTCCAGTAACTAAATATATTAATGATAGTCGTGATAAAATAGAAATTATTATTGATGAATTAAGTAGTAGTCATGTATATAATTCTAATCTTATGAGCTTTTTGTCAAATAACACTAAACTATTATCAGTTGAAAAAAATGATGATTTAATGCATTTAAAGTTTAATAATTTTATATTTAGTGATAATATAAATGAACAGATTTTAGAAGAAGTAATATACACTATTTGTTTATCGATAAAAGACAATTATGATGTCGATGAAGTGATATTTGATGTTGAAAATAAAGAAATAACAAAAAAGGTATTAAAAACTATTGAATAATTTAGATGTTTGTTGTATACTAATAATGTTCCAAAAGAACATGCGTCCTGATAGCTCAGCTGGATAGAGCAATGCCCTTCTAAGGCATCGGTCGGGAGTTCGAATCTCTCTCAGGACGCCATTTAGTAAATTAACCTTTGTTTTTACAAAGGTTTTTCTTTTATATAAAAACAAAAAATTGTGAATATATCTTGTCAAACTACTAATATTAATATATAATTTATATAGACTTTTAAGTCTTATATTTTTGCAACATTGTTAGCGAAGGCTAACAAACGAGGAGGGTAATATGAATAATGCATTTTTAAATATAAATAATCTAAAAGCAAAGGTTAACGATAAAGAAATTTTAAAAGGAATTGATTTACAAATAAAGCCAGGTGAAATTCATGTAATTATGGGAACTAATGGTGCTGGAAAATCAACGCTTGCATCAGTTATTATGGGAAACCCTAAATACGAAGTAACTGAAGGCAGTGTTATTTTTAATGATCAAAACTTACTTGACATGAAAGTTGATGAACGAGCTCGTGCTGGTATTTTTCTTGCTATGCAATATCCAAGTGAACTATCTGGTGTATCTAACGTACAATTTTTAAAAAGTGCCATTAATTCTAAAAGAGAAAAAGATAATCAGATAAAATTATTGGATTTTTATCGTTTATTTAAAGAAAAATCAACTGATATGAAAATATCTGAAGATAATAGTAGTAGATATGTTAATGAGGGATATAGTGGTGGAGAGAAAAAGAAAAACGAAATATTTCAGATGCTTATGCTAGAACCAAAAATAATTATTCTAGATGAAATTGATTCGGGATTAGATATTGATGCAATTAAAATAGTTGGCGAAAATGTTATGAAATATTTTAACGAACATACTAATGGTACATCAGTTTTAATTATTACTCATTATCCACGTTTGTTAGAATATATTAAGCCTGATTTTGTTCATGTTCTTCATAACGGTAAAATAATTGAAACAGGTAATTATGAACTCGCACTTAGACTAGAAAATGAAGGTTATGATTGGATTATAGAAAAATAGGTGGATGTTATGATAATAGAAAAACTAATAAAAGGAAATAATCCTAATGATATATCAGTAGTAGTTGATAAAACAATTAATGAAATAAATATTAAAAAAGATGGTCGTTATCACTATATATACAATCATGATGCTATTGAAACTAAGAAAGTTAGTATTAAAATCGAAAATAATTTAAATGTTGATATTTTTGAATATCATATTATAAACAATGAAAATAACACAGCAACTTTTTCTATTAACTTTTTAATTGGTAATAATTCACTAGTGAATTATAATGTAATAAATAATAATTGTTTATTAAAAACAAACAAGTCATTAAACTTTGATTTATCTGAAAACAGTATACTTAACACTTATATGTTAGAATTAGGAAGTAACACTAATAGTCAATATAATATTAATTTAAACGAAACTAGAAGTTGCGTTGATTTTAATTTAATGGTATATACTGACCAAAATATTGATCAACGTCATAATGTAAGTATTAATCATTTAAAAGAATATACCACATCAAATATGAATAATCATGGAGTTATAACTGATGAGTCAAATTGTGAATTTGATGTTAAAAGTTTTATAAAAAAAGGTTCTATTAAATCAAATGCTTATCAGACAAGTAAGATATTAACGTTGAGTGATAAATGTACTTCTAAAATTAATCCTCAGTTATTAATTGATGAGCATGATGTTGTAGGTGGACACGCAGCAACAAGCGGGCGTGTTAGTGAAGAAATAATGTATTATATGCAAAGTAGAGGAATCGAAAAAGAATTAGTTAATAAAATAATAGCGATTGGAAATTTATCAAAAAATATTCCAGTAAGTTTAATAGAAACATTAACTGAAGAATTAGAAAGGAGAATAGACCATGAATAAATATCGTAAAGATTTCCCTATGTTAGAACACGATTACATTTATTTTAATAATGCTTCAACGTCATTAAAACCAAAATGTGTAATTGAAGCCATCAGTGATTACTATAATAATTATTCTGTTAATACTAACCGTGGTGTTGATAGCCTAGGGTTTAAAGTAACTGAAAAATATGAATCGGTGCGTCAAATGGTCGCAGACTTTATTGGTAGTAATAAAGATGAAATAGTTTTTACGAGAGGTACAACTGAAAGTTTAAATTTAGTAGCCACATCTTTTGGAAATATGATCATTACTGAAGGAGATGAAATTGTTACATCAGTTGTTGAACATCATTCTAACTTGCTTCCGTGGCAAGAACTTTGTAATAAACTTGGTGCGAAATTAGTATTTGTTCCAATTAGGGAAGATGGAACTGTAAACCCAGAAGATTTAAAAAAGGTTATGACTAAAAGAACAAAAATCGTTGCATTAAATCATATATCAAATGTAATGGGGGGTATTAATAATATTTTAGAACTTTCTAAAATTGTTCATCAATTTAATGCTTATTTTGTTGTTGATGGTGCTCAAGGAATTGTTCATGAAAAAATTAATGTTCATGACTTAGATATTGATTTCTATGCATTTTCTAGTCATAAGATGTATGGACCAATGGGTGTTGGTGTGTTATATGGCAAGAAAAAATTATTAAATATGATGCCACCAGTTATGTTTGGTGGAGAAATGGTTGATGTTGTAAGTAGTGATGCTGCGACTTACAAACAAGCACCATATAAGTTTGAAGCGGGAACAATGATGGTTCCTGAAGTAATTGGTTTAGGTGCTGCAATTGAGTATATAAATGAAATTGATCAATCAAAAATGAATGTGCATGTAAAAGAATTAAGAAAATATTTAATTAATAAATTAGTTACTGAAATTAATGATATTGAAATATATAATAATGAAGCTGTTGATTCAAGTTTAATTACTTTTAATATTAAAAATATTCATGCTCATGATGTTGCATCTGTTCTTGATAAAGAAAAAATTATTATTAGAGCGGGACATCACTGTGCCCAATTATGTATGTCTAATTTAAAGGTAGCATCAACTATTAGAATTAGTTTAGCGTTCTACAATACTTATGAAGAGTGTGACAAATTAGTTGACGTTTTAAAGAAAGCAGGGGATTATATAGATGTCTTATTTAAATGATGAAAACATGCACCGTGAAATTATTATGGATCATGTTAAAAATCCAAGAAATATTAAAGTCCCTAATAAAAATTATAGTAAAACATATTTGAAAAACCCCTCATGTGGTGATGAATTATATTTATATGTTGATTATGATGAAACTGCTAATATAGTTAAAGACATTACTTATAAAGTAACAGGTTGTTCAATATGCTGTTCAAGTGTATCGATGATGAGTGAACTACTAATTGATAAAAGTAAAAAAGAAATAGTTTTAATAATTAAAAATTTTAATAATATGGTTACGGGTAAAGATTATGATATGGAAATTTTAGGAGACGCCGTTAGTTTAAAAGGAATAGTTAATGTTCCACCAAGAATTAAATGTGCAACATTAGGTTATAAAGCCTTACTTCAAATATTAGGTGAAGATCATGAATAATGACTATAAATATGGATTTAATGATGGCGAAGTTGGAATCTTAAAACTAGAAAAAGGAATAACAGAAGAAATCGTTAAAAAAATATCGTTATTAAAGCAAGAACCAGATTGGTTGCTGGAATATCGCTTGGAAGCTTATCGTCAATTTTTAGAAATCCCTAATCCTAAATGGGGACTTAATTTAACAAATATTGATTTAGATGACATTTATTATTATTTGAAACCTAGTACAGGGGTTGAAAGCAATTGGGATAAAGTACCAGAAACGATTAAAAATACATTTGATAAAATTGGTATTATTGAAGCTGAAGATAAATATTTATCGGGTATTGCTACCCAATATGAATCAGAAGTAGTTTATCATAATCTTGAAAAAGAATTACAAGAAAAAGGGGTAATATTTTTAGATACCGACAGTGCGGTAAAAAAATATCCAGATTTGTTTAAAGAATATTTTGGAACTTTAGTATCAAGTAGTGATAATAAGTATGCAGCCTTAAATGGTGCTGTTTTCTCTGGTGGTTCATTTATTTATGTTCCAAAAGGAGTTAAATTAAGTAAACCACTACAATCATACTTTAGAATTAATTCTGAAAAAATGGGTCAATTTGAAAGAACATTAATTATTGTTGACGAAGGTGCGGATTTAACCTATGTTGAAGGATGTACTGCGCCAACTTATACAAATGATGCTCTACATGCAGCGGTTGTTGAAATCTTTGTGAAAAAGGGTGGACGTTGTCGTTATACGGCAATTCAAAATTGGTCAAACAATGTCTATAACTTAGTAACTAAACGAGCAATATGTGAAGAAAATGCAACGATGGAGTGGATTGATGGCAACATTGGTTCAAAGGCCAATATGAAATATCCGGCGGTTATTTTAAAAGGAGAAGGATCAAGTGGAACAACTATTTCCATTGCCGTATCAGGTGCTGGTCAAGTTCAAGATGCCGGCGCTAAAATGATTCATCTTGCACCCAATACTTCTTCAAACATTATTTCTAAATCAATATCAAAAGACGGTGGGAATTCAATTTATCGAGGCTTAGTATATCATGGACCAAATGCAACAAATGCAAAAACTCATGTTGAATGTGATACTTTAATTCTTGATGAATATTCTAAATCGGATACTATTCCTTTAAATACAATAAAAAATGGTACTTCAACTTTAGAGCACGAAGCAAAAGTTTCGAAAATATCAGAAGAACTTTTATACTATATTATGAGTCGTGGTATTAGTGAAGCAGATGCTAATGAAATGATTGTGATGGGATTTGTTGAGCCTTTTACTAAAGAGTTACCAATGGAATATGCTATTGAATTAAATCAATTATTGAAATTAGAAATGGAAGGCTCGGTTGGATAATGAATAATTTAACAGCATCACAATCTGATTATTTAAAAACCATATATATAATATCTTTAGAAGGTGAAGTGAAGGTCACTAAAATAGCTGATTATTTAAACTATAGTAAACCTAGTGTTGTTAGAGCTTTGAAAATATTAAGAGACTTAAAATTAATAATTTATGAAACTCAAGGTTTAATTAAATTGACAAGAGAAGGTAAAAGATATGCCAAGGATATTGTAAGAAGGGATAATGTTCTTCAAAAGTTTTTCATCGATATTTTAGGTGTTGAAAAAGAACAGGCAATAATTGATTCGGAAAATATGAAACACGCCATATCTTGTTATACAATAACTAAATTAGAAGAATATATAAGAAATGAACTTAATATAAAAGATAGTTTTGAAGATGACGATAACTGTGCTTATGATTGCAATAATAATACTTGTATTAGTTGTGGTCGTTTTATAAGTGAAAAATAAGATTACTAAATATTAAAAAAATGTTGTATAATGTATTTAACAAACGGAGGTAAAAATGAAAAAAATATTAATGATACTATTAATGGTCTTGCTAGTTGGATGTACTGATAAAAACATATGGAAAGAAACGAAAGATTCTTTGAAATTCGAAAAGGAATATGAAGTTTTAAACGGTACTAAAAATGCTAATGGAACAGAATATTTAAATATAGATATACCAAGTGCGAATCCAATTAAATATTTAACAATTGATGAAACAATTGAATTTTTAGAAAATGGAACTGGTATATTATATTTGGGTCGTCCTGGATGTCCATATTGCCGTTCTACTTTAAACACTTTCTTAGATTTTGCTAAAGATAATGAAATTAAAAAAATTAATTATTATAATCCAGAAATTATAAGAAGTGAAGGAACTGATGATTATAAAAAGATACTTGAAATATTAGATGAGTATTTAAAAGTTGATGTTGTAACTCAAAGTGAAGAAGATGAAGATTTTGATTCAACTTTAAAAAGACTTGCTGTTCCTGATGTTTATTTTGTTAATAAAGGTCGTGTAATTGGACATTATCAAGAATCAAGATCTGAATTTAGAGGCTCTTTAACAAAAAGTCAAGAAAAAGAGTTGAAAGAAGCTTATAATGAAATATATAGTGATTATGTTGATTCAATTTCACTATGTACCGAAGAATGTTAAAAACATTAGATAACGAGGTGTTGGATGGAAAAAAAATATAACAAATTAGTCAGAGATAAGATTATTGAAATAATTATTGCTGATAATGAAAATCCAACTTATCGTCAATTAACCAATGAAGAATACTGGTTTTACTTAATTGAAAAAGATAAAGAAGAACTAGATGAAGTTAAAAGTGCTTCAAGTGATGAAGAAATAAAAAGAGAACTTGCAGACAAACTGGAAATAATAAGAGCAATGGCTTCCTATATTGGTTATGATTTAAACGACATTATAGATGAAGCAAATATAAAAAGGGAAAAACGTGGTGGTTTTGATAAAAGAATATTTTTAGAAAAAACAATATCCAATAAATAAACTTGATTTTAAAAAATCGAGTTTTTTTGTTATAATGATGGTGGTGAATGATATGTATGAATTAACAAGAGCAAATAAAGATCATATTGAACTATTAAAAAACTATAAATTATCAACAATATTGAATAATTCTAATAATATAACTGAAAAAGAAAAACAAGAAATAATAAATTATGTTAATAATGAAGTTCCAAAGCAATTAAAAGATTATAAAGTAATCGTTATAGGATCAATAATTGTTGGGTGTTTGTTAGTAATAAAATATAAGAATGGAATGCTACTTGATGAAATATATTTAGAAGAACAATATAGAAATATGAAAATAGGTAGTAATATAATTAAAAATTTGATTGAAGAACATAATGTTATATATTTATGGGTATATAAAGATAATTTGAAAGCAATAAAATTGTATGAAAGCTTTCACTTTTCAATTATCGAAGAAACGAAAACAAGGTATTTAATGAAATATCAAAAAAATGTTTAATTTTTATTTATAAAATGGTATTATAGTTATAATAAGATTAGGAGGAAATAAATGACTGAAAAAGAAGTTATTGAATTAGCCAAAGAGATTATTGATAATAATAAATTCGCAATGATTGGAACAACTAGCCTAAAAGGATATCCTAATGTAAGAGCGTTGACAAAAATGAAAAACGAAGGATTTGAAATGTTTTATTTCAGTACTCGAGCAGATTCTGCTAAAGTAAAACAAATGAAAAGAAAAAATAAAGGTTGTGTTTATTTTTATAATGCTGATAAATACCAAAGCGTTATGTTAGAGGGAACTTTCCTAGTTGAGAAAAACAGGGATTTTGATATAGTTGAAATATATAAAATTGATCATGTTGATCCTTATGATTTTTGCACTATCAAATTTATAACTAAAGCAATGTATGTTTATTATAATTTTCAAACAATTAAATTTTCAATTAATGAAATAAAAAATAGGATATAATATTTATCCTATTTTTTAGTTAACTCATTAACTTTTAAAAAATAAAATGATATAATGATTATGGAAGGTGAATTTATGTACAAAGATAATAAGATTTTTATTTTAGGAATGGCAAGAAGTGGATATGAAGTAGCGAAAATATTACTTAATCGTGGTAATAAAGTGGTAATTACAGATGCTAAAGAACAAAAAGAAGAACATGTTGATGAATTGAAAAAACTAGGAGCAAGCGTTATAATAACAACTTCTCCTGATGAATTATTAGATAAAACATTTGATTATGTTGTTAAGAATCCAGGAATTACATATGAGCATAAATGTATATTAAGAGCTAACGAATTAAATATAACCGTTGTTAATGAAATGGAAGTAACTTATAACTTACTTCCAGAAAACGTTTCAATTGTTGGAATTACTGGTTCAAACGGTAAAACAACAACTACAACATTAACTTATGAACTTATTAGAGCAACTGGCAAAAGAGTTCACATTGGTGGTAATATTGGAACACCTTTTGCTGCTATGCTTACAGAAATTAATGAAGGTGATATAATTGTTGTTGAAATTTCTGCTCAACAGTTACATGACTTTAAAAATTTCAGACCCAATATTGGGGTTATAACTAATTTAACTGAAACACATTTAGATTTCTTTAAAACTTATGAAAATTATGTTAATCATAAACTTATGATTTTTAAAAATTCTAAAGAAGAAGATATTGCTATTATTAATATGAAAGATGTTGATACAGTTGGAAATATAAAACCTAATAAAGTATATTTTTCAAGTAACTTAAAAGGTGATATTTATATTGAAAATGAAGCAATATATTATGGTGATGAGGAAATAATTAAGTTAAATGATATTCGTGTTAAAGGTAGTCATAATTATGAAAATATTATGTGTGCTATAATAGCAGCTAAAGAATACGGTGTTACTAATGATATGATTAAAGAGGTTTTAAATAACTTTAGTGGTGTCGAACATCGTCTTGAATATGTTAAAAAAATAAATAATAGAGAATTTTTTAACGATTCAAAAGCAACCAATGTTATTTCAACTCAAGTAGCACTATCAGCGTTTAATAAACCAGTAATTTTATTATTAGGTGGATTAGATAGAGGTCACTCATTTGACGAACTTGAGCCGTTCTTAACACAAGTTAAAGGTATTGTGTCATTTGGTGAAACTAAAAATCGTATAGCTGAATTTTCAAAATCAGTAAATATTGATTGTGTCGTAGTTGATAAGTTAAATGAAGCCGTAAAAGTAGCTTATAACTTGTCTAATGAGGGTGATGTTATTTTATTAAGTCCCGCTTGTGCTTCATGGGATCAATATTCAGATTTTGAATCAAGAGGTAAAGATTTTAAAGACATAGTAGAAAAATTAATATAAAAAAAACGTAGTTATCTACGTTTTTGTTTGGATTTTCCATAATATTTAGTAATTATTTCATTTACATTGAATTCATGGCTTTGAACGTTTATTTCAAAACTTTCTTGATCCATTTCATCGATTTTCATTATATATAGTTGTTCAAACATTTGAAAATCCTCTTCAAATAATTTTAAAGATTGAATTTGATTAGTTGTTATTTTTTCAGGAAGAAAAACGTATCCGAAGTAATACTTCCCAGTTGTACAATTACAAAATAATATATGTCCTTGGCTGACCAAGTCATAACCTGCTTCATTAGAGCTATATAAATTGATATCATTTAAAGAATACCCCTCACTTTTAAATTCATTTATAATTTGTTTTATAGAATCACGATGATACAAAAAACCATCCGATTTACCATTAAATTTTATTTTCCCATCAAATTCTTCATTTTGGTCATCACCAATTATTACAACAGACATGACGTCATTAACAAAGTCATTCATACAATTCTCCTTTAATTTCACTTAGAATCTTTCCAAGTTGAAGATATTCTAATACATTATCCAATAAATGTCAAATTGGCGAAAATAGGTTTATTAAAAAACACGAGAATGATATAATGAATATATAAATAGGAGGATAAATAAATGAAAATAAAAGATATCAAAGGTCGCGAAATATTAGATTCAAGAGGAAATCCAACAGTTGAAGTGGATGTTATCTTGGAAAATGGAATAATTGGGCGCGCAAGTATACCAAGTGGAGCATCAACTGGTGAACGTGAGGCTTTGGAACTTCGTGACGGTGGCAATCGCTATATGGGAAAAGGTGTTACAAAGGCGGTAAATAATGTTAACACGGTTTTAAGAGATACCTTAATTGGGTTTGATGTATTTGATCAAAAGGGATTAGATTACAAAATGATTGAGTTAGATGGAACAGAAACTAAAAGTAAATTAGGTGCAAATGCTATTTTAGGTGTATCAATGGCTGCTTTAAAAGCAGGTGCGATTGCAAAAGGCTTACCATTATATAAATATGTTGGGGAAGGTGTTACCTTACCAGTTCCAATGATGAATATTATTAATGGAGGAGCTCATGGCGATAACAATCTTGATTTTCAAGAGTTCATGATAATTCCGCAAGCTTCGACTATTAAAGAAAGAGTAAGAATCGGAGCCGAAGTGTTTCACGCTCTTAAAAAGGTTCTTAAAAACAAAAACTATAACACCAATGTTGGTGATGAAGGGGGATTCGCACCAAATTTAAAAAGTAACCGTGAAGCATTAGATTTAATATGTGAAGCTATTAAATTAGCTGGATATAAGTTAAAAAATGATGTTTGTATTGGTTTAGATGTAGCGGCAAGCGAATTTTATAAGGACGGAAAGTATGAATTAAAAGGCGAAAATAAATTATTAACTACTACTGAACTAATTGTTTTTTATGAAGAATTAATAAAAGATTATCCAATTATTTCGATTGAAGATGGGGTTGATGAAAATGATTGGGAAGGATTTAGATTACTTACTGAAAAACTTGGTAATCAAATTCAATTAGTAGGTGATGATTTATTTGTAACTAATATTAAATGCCTTCAAAAAGGAATTGATTTAAATTGTGGCAATTCAATTCTTTTAAAAGTTAATCAAATCGGTACAATAACTGAAACATTAGAGACTATCGAACTTGCTAAAAAACATGATTATAAAACAGTTATTTCTCATCGTAGTGGGGAAACAGAGGATACAACGATTGCTGATTTAGCAGTTGGGCTTGATTTAGGACAAATAAAAACAGGGTCATTATCAAGAACTGATCGTGTTAGTAAATACAATCAACTAATTCGTATTGAAGAAGAATTAGAAAATTGATAAAATTAAAAACACAGTAATCGTAACTTATGATAAGTATTTATCATAAGTTTTTGTTTGTAGAAACAAAGAACTTATGTTATAATTAAACCATAAGATCTTGGAGGTATATCATGGCTAAAAAGAAGAAAAAAAAGGAAATAAAAAAACCAAATGCAGGTTACTACACTGAACTAGCGGGACTATTATATATCGTTTTAGCGCTTATCGGTTTAGGACAATTTGGAATTATTGGACGTTTAATAACTTACTTTGCATCATTTTTAGTCGGTACATGGCATTATGTATTGTTAGCCGTTATTTTTTTAATTGGTATTTACATGATGGTAAAAAGAGAAAAACCAAATTATTTTACAACTAAAATGTTAGGTTTATATATATTATGTATTGCCATTTTATTGTTTTCTCATTTAAATTATATAAAAGACACCGACTTTAAAAACTTTGAAATAATTATTAATACCGTTAATAATTTTATGTCATCTACTTATAATATTGATAATATTCAAGGTGGAGGAATTCTTGGTTCAGTTTTTGCAACAATTGGAGTAAAGTTATTCGAACTAGAAGGAACAACAATTGTCGCTTGGACTTTAGCTATTTGTGGTTTTGTAATGTTTACAGGAATTACTATTGCTGACATGATTTCAAATGTAAATAACCGAACTAAAAATGTCTTAAGTAAATTTAAAAAAAATAAAATCAGTGAAGACATCAAAAAAGTTGAAGAAGAGTTTGAAAAGGATAGTAAAATAGTTATTACGAGTGTTGATGAATTGATTAATATTCATGATAAAGAAGAAAAGGAAAAAGAAAAAACAGTTGTTCCAGAACCTCAAAAAGAAGAAAAACCAGAAAACTTGGAAGGATATATATATCCACCGTTAACTCTTTTGAAAAACCCTTCTAAAAATAAAGCGAATGAAGATCACGCTTATGTTAAGGGAAATGTTAAATTATTAGAACAAGTACTTATTGATTTTGATATTCATGGTAAAGTTGTTGCCATTAATATAGGACCAGCTGTTACTCAATATGAATTAGAAATTAAAGCAGGGACTAAAGTAAATAAAATATTGAGTATTCATAGAGAAATATCACTCGCACTAGCAGCTAAAGATGTTCGAATTCAAGCCCCAATTCCAGGCAAAAATACGATTGGAATTGAATTGCCCAATAAAAATATATCAATGGTTACAGTTAGAGAGATACTTGAAAAAATACCAAAAAAATTAGAAGGTAGTAAATTAGCAGTAACATTAGGTAAAGATATTATGGGGAATCCAATTTATTTTGAGATTAACAAAGCACCTCATTTATTAGTAGCTGGTGCTACTGGTAGTGGGAAATCAGTCTGTATTAACAGTATGATTGTTTCTATTTTAATGCGTACTAAACCAGATGAAGTAAAACTACTATTAGTCGACCCCAAAAAGGTAGAACTTAGTATGTATAACGGGGTTCCACATTTAATGACTCCAGTTGTGACTGATCCCAAACTTGCTAATGTCGCTCTTAAAAAAATAGTTGCCGAGATGGATAGACGATATGAATTGTTTAGTGATAGTGGAACTAAAAACATTGCAGGATACAATATGTATTTAGATAAAAAAAATGAAAAATTAAGTGATAATGATAAAGTTAAAAAAATGCCTTATATAGTGGCCATTATTGATGAATTAGCTGATCTTATGTTAGTGGCTGCCAAAGAGGTTGAAGATTCCGTTTTAAGAATTACTCAAATGGCTAGAGCAGCAGGAATTCACTTAATTGTTGCTACTCAAAGACCATCAACTGATGTTATTACCGGTTTGATAAAAGCCAATATTCCATCAAGAATTTCATTTGCAGTAAGTAGTAGTATTGATTCTAGAACAATCTTAGACATGTCAGGTGCAGAAAAACTTCTTGGAAAAGGTGATATGCTTTTTGTACCAATGGGTGAAAACACTCCACTTCGAGTTCAAGGTACATTTATTTCGGAAGATGAAATAAAAGCGGTTGTTGATCATACTATTTCCCAACAAAAGGCCAGATATGATGAAACGTTATTATTAACAGAAGATGAAATGCATGCAACAACAATGGTTGATGAACAAGATGCTTACGAAGAACCACTTTATAATGAAATTGTTGAATTTGTTGTTAAAAATGGTAAAGCAAGTACATCTCTAGTTCAAAGAAGATTTAGACTTGGATATAATCGTGCTGCCAGAGTAATTGACTTGATGGAAGAACGAGGAATTATTGGACCGAGTAATGGTTCAAAACCAAGAGATGTATTAGTTGAATTTGATACTAATCATAATAATGAATAATTATAAATAAAAAGAAATGAATAAAGAAAATTTTATTCATTTTTATTGTAATTTAAGGGTTATCTTCAATTTTATGTTTGTCAACAGAGCAAAAGTTATGCTATAATGAATTGTAGGTGATTATATGACAAAATATGATGAAAGTTCCATCAAAATACTAGAGGGATTAGATGCCGTAAGAAAGAGACCAGCTATGTATATTGGCTCTACTGACAAAAGGGGACTACATCACTTAGTTTGGGAAATAGTTGATAATAGTATTGATGAAGTTATCAATGGATTTGGTAAAAAATTAAAAATAACAATTAATGAAGATAAAAGTGTTACCGTTGAAGACGAAGGTAGAGGAGTTCCGGTTGGAATGCATAAAAACGGACTATCGACTCCGGAAGTAATTTATACCGTGCTACATGCTGGTGGTAAATTTGAAAGTGGTGGGTACAAAGTATCTGGTGGGCTTCATGGAGTTGGCGCTAGTGTTGTTAATGCATTAAGTGAGTGGATGGAAGTATCCATTAAAAGAGATGGTTATGAACATTATATTCGTTTTGAAAAAGGTGGAAAAACAAAAATACCTCTTAAAAAATTAAGTTCTACCAACAGAACCGGAACTAAAGTTACTTTTATGCCTGATAAGGAAATTTTTGGTAACTTTAATTTTTCTTTTACAACGATTTGTGAAAGAATGCAAGAAGGAGCGTTTTTGCTTAAAGAATTAACAGTTGAAGTAATTGATGTAGAGGATAATAAGCATGAAGTATTTCATTATGATCATGGTTTAAAATCGTTTGTTGAATATATTAACGAAGACAAAAAAACAATTCACAATGTGGTGAGTTTTTCTGGTGAAAAAGATAAAATAAATGTTGAAGTAGCGTTTCAATACACTGATACATATTCAGAAAACATTATTTCATTTGTTAACAATGTTAAAACAAATGATGGTGGAACACATGAAGTGGGCTTTAAAACCGCTCTTACCCGTGTTTTTAACGAGTATGCCCGTAGTAACGGATATTTAAAGGGTAAAGACAAAAACTTTGAAGGGAACGACACTAGAGAAGGAATTACAGCTATTATAAGTTTGCAAATTCCTGAAGCCTTATTACAATTTGAAGGTCAAACAAAAGGAAAACTAGGAACTTCTGAAGCAAGGACTATAGTTGAAAGTATTGTTAGTGAAAAATTACAATTCTTTTTAGAAGAAAATAAAGAAATTGCTACTAATATTTTAGATAAAATGGTTAAGAGTAAAAATGTTAGAGAAGCAGCAAGAAAAGCTCGAGAAGCTGCTCGTGGTGGTAAGGACAAAAATAAAAAGGAAAGAGCTTTAAGCGGGAAATTAACTCCAGCTCAAAGCAAAAACCCTGCTAAAAATGAAATATTTTTAGTGGAAGGTGATTCAGCTGGTGGAAGTGCTAAAAGCGGTAGGGACCGTAAATTTCAAGCCATCCTTCCACTTCGTGGTAAGGTGTTAAATACTGAAAAATCAAGGTTAGAAGATGTTTTGAAAAATGAAGAACTAAATACTATTGTGCATACAGTTGGGGCCGGTGTTGGAAGTGATTTTGACGTTAAAGACTCTAATTATGATAAAATTATTATCATGACCGATGCTGATGACGATGGTGCTCATATACAGACACTATTACTAACTTTCTTCTATCGTTATATGAAACCGTTAATAGAAGCCGGAAAACTTTATATAGCAATGCCACCGTTGTATAAATTGTCAAACGGAAAAACATTTTATTATGTATGGACTGAAGAGCAAAGAAAAGAGATAATTGAGAAAAGCAAAGTAAAATTAGATACTCAAAGATATAAAGGTTTAGGGGAAATGAATGCTGACCAATTATGGGAAACAACTATGAATCCTGAAACGAGAAGTTTAATTAAAGTAAATATTACAGATGTATCTTTAGCAGAAAAAAGAGTTAGTGTTTTAATGGGAGATAAAGTTGAGCCTCGTAAAGACTGGATTGAAGAGAATGTAGAATTTTCTTTAGAAGATGACTACATTTTAGAGAATTAAGTAGGTGAATCATGAAAGAAGTATTAAATAAAATATATGATTATTCGCTTGAAGAAATAATGGGGGATCGTTTCGGAAGATACGCCAAAACTATTATTCAAAATAGAGCGATACCAGACGTTAGAGATGGTTTAAAACCAGTTCAAAGAAGAATTCTTTATTCAATGTATAAAGATAGAAATACCTTTGATAAACCATATCGAAAAAGCGCGAAATCAGTTGGGGCTATTATGGGATCATATCACCCTCATGGAGACTCTAGTATTTACGATGCTATGGTTAGAATGAGTCAATGGTGGAAACAAAATGCAACTTATGTCGATATGCAAGGTAATAATGGTTCTATGGATGGTGACTCTGCTGCTGCAATGCGTTATACTGAGGCTAGACTTTCTAAAATAAGTAACGAATTATTAAAAGATATTGATAAAGAAACTGTTTCATGGGCACCAAACTATGATGATACAACAGTTGAACCAACTGTCTTGCCAGCTAAATATCCTAATCTACTTGTTAATGGAGCAACGGGTATTAGTGCAGGATATGCAACTAATATTCCTCCACATAACTTAGGAGAAGTAGTAGATGCCACTATTAAAAGAATTGATAGTCCTAATTGTTATTTAGATACCATTTTAGATATCGTTAAAGGACCAGATTTTCCGACTGGTGGTATTGTAGAAGGTAAAGATGGAATTATAGATGCTTATAAAACTGGTAGAGGAAGAATTATTATTAAATCAAAATATGAATTAATAAAAGTTAAAGGCAAAGAACAAATAATAATAACAGAAATTCCATATGACGTTAATAAATCCTTACTTGTAAAGAAAATAGATGAAATAAGAATTGATAAAAAAATTGATGGTATATTAGATGTTAGAGATGAATCAGACCGTGATGGTTTAACTATCGCGATTGATTTAAAAAAAGATGCTGACACTAATTTAATTATAAATTATTTATTAAAGAACACTGATTTACAAGTATCATATAATTTTAATGTTGTAGCGATTGTTAATAGACGTCCCATGACTTTAGGAATTCTTTCAATTCTTGATGCATATATTAATCATCAAAAAGAGGTTATAACAAAAAGAACAGAATTTGATTTAAAACATGCAAAAGCTAGAGTTCACATTGTTGAAGGTTTAATTAAAGCTTTATCAATTTTAGATGAAGTTATTAAAACTATTAGAGCAAGTAAAAATAAAGCAGACGCTAAAGCAAATTTAGTTAAACAATTTGAATTTAGTGAATTACAAGCAGATGCTATTGTTATGTTACAACTTTATAAATTAACTAATACTGATGTAACGGAATTGATTGAAGAAAATAAAAATTTACAACTAATTATAACTGGATTAGAAGAAATTTTAAATGATGAAGAAAAATTAAAATTTGTTATGAAAGAAGAATTAAGAAAAATAAAAAAAGAATATGCAATTCCTCGTAAAACAGAAATAAAAGATGAAATAACAGAAATTAAAATAGATCCAACACAAATGATACCAAAAGAAGATTGCATTGTTGTAATTACTAATGACGGTTATGTTAAACGAGTATCACCTAGAAGTTATAAAGCAAGTGAAAAAGAAACCACTATGTTAAAAGATAATGATTATGTTATTGGATTATATAATCTAAATACATTAGATACAATATTATTATTTACCAATTTAGGTAATTATTTGTATTTACCAGTAGCTGACATTCCAGATTTAAAATGGAGGGAATTAGGTAAACATATTAGTAATATTATTACAACAACAGCCGGAGAAAAAATAGTTGAAAGTATCCCTGTAACTAATTTTGATGATAATCAAATTATTACAATATTTAGTAGAAATGGAATGGTAAAAAGAACAAATTTAAGTGAATTTAAAGTTCAAAGATATTCTAAACCAATTAGTTGCATGCGTTTAAAGGATAAAGATGAAGTTATAGGTGTAACTAATAACAATGGACCAGATGTATTTATTTCTACTAAAAATGGTTATGGGTTAAGATACAAAACAGAAGAAATAAGCATTATTGGTATAAAAGGCGCTGGTGTTAAATCGATTGATTTAAAAAATGACCAAGTAGTAAGTGGGCATATCTTTAATAACGAAGATTACTTAGTAGTTGTTACTGATAAAGGAACAGCTAAAAGAGTAAAAATGACGGATATTAAATATCTATCAAGGGCTAGAAAAGGTAATTTAATAATTAGAGATGTAAAAACAAATCCATACTATGTTGTTAATACCCATATTGTTAATAGTAAAAAAATACTTGGAATAAAAACAAGTGATGCAATAAAAGAATTAAAAGTTACTGAATTCCCAATTGTTGATTCATATTCAACAGGAACAGTAATTACTAAGAAAAAGATTAATGACACATTCCTTATAACTGAACTAGAAGATGTGGTAGAACAAGTAGAAGAACTTGAAGAAGATATTGAAATTATTGAAGAAGAACCAATTGACCTTGATAGCATTGATCAAAGAATTATGACTATTGATGACTTTTTAGATAACTTTGATAAATAGAATAAATTCAAAAACAGTCTTGACTTTTGTAACATTTGACTTTATAATTATTTTAGCATGAATGATAAATTCATGTAGAACATTCTTACGATATAAAGTTGAGGGTGTTCGCCAAACCCCCTGAAGATCAGTCGAGAGACTGGTCTCTTTTTTTGTACTAATTTATGTTGTGTATTTGATTTAAATAATTGTGAAAGAAGTACTGCGGTTTCTTTTTAAATTTATAAATAAAATTTGTTTTATTTAAGATTATATTTTTGAAGTATGGTATAATTGCATAGTAATGATATTGTTTGACAAAAACCGACAAACAAGTTTATAAGACAACAAAGGAGGAGTTTAATTTGAAAGAAGAATGGAAAAACTTTAAAGAAGGTAGCTGGATGAATGAAATTAACGTTCGTGATTTTATTCAAAAAAACTATAGTTCTTACGATGGTAATGAGAGTTTTTTAGTTGGTAAAACAGATAAAACAACTAAAGTTTTAGATAAGTGTAATGACTTGTTAAAAGAAGAATTAAAAAAACAAGTTTTGGATATAGATACAGATCATATGTCTGGGGTAGATGTGTATGATGCTGGTTACATTGATAAAGATAGTGAAGTGATAGTTGGTCTTCAAACCGATAAACCACTTAAGAGAATTGTTAATCCATATGGCGGAATTCGTATGGTTCATCAAGAACTAGAAGCATATGGATATAACTTAAATAGTGAAGTAGATAAATATTTTAATATGTTTCGTAAAACTCATAATCAAGGAGTATTTGATGCTTATACTGAAGAAATACGTAGGGCAAGAAGTGCTGGTTTATTAACAGGACTTCCTGATTCGTATGGACGCGGAAGAATTATTGGAGATTATCGCAGAATTGCATTATATGGAATTGATTATTTAATGCAAGAAAAGAAAAAAGATTGGGATAGTCTAATTGGTGAAATGAGCGAGGATTTAATTCGTTTAAGAGAAGATGTTGCAATGCAATATCGTGCGCTAGATGAAATTAAAAAAATGGCTAGTCGCTATGGGTTTGATATTAGTGCACCTGCCAATAATGCTAAAGAAGCTATTCAATGGACTTATTTTGGTTATTTGGCAGCTATTAAGGAAAATAATGGTGCTGCTATGAGTATGGGAAGAGTAGATGCCTTTTTTGATATTTATATTAAAAGAGATATTGATAATGGTACTATAACCGAAGAAGAAGCACAAGAATTAATAGATGGATTTGTGATTAAATTAAGACTGGTTAGACATTTAAGAACGCCTGATTACGATGAATTATTCTCAGGAGATCCTACTTGGGTTACTTGTGTAATTGGTGGTATATCTGAAGAAGGTAATAACATGGTTACTAAAACAAGTTATCGTATGTTACATACTTTAACAAATTTAGATCCCGCACCAGAACCTAACTTAACAGTTTTATGGAGCGAAAAGTTACCTGAATCATTCAAAAAATACTGTACGAAAATGTCAATTGAAACTGATTCGATTCAATATGAAAATGATGATATTATGAGACCGGTTTTCTGTGATGACTATGCAATTGCATGTTGTGTTTCAGCAATGAGGGAAGGAAAGGATATGCAATTCTTTGGTGCTCGTTGTAATTTAGCGAAAGCTTTACTTTATTCAATGAACGGTGGCATTGATGAAGTAAAAGGTAATTTAGTGGTTGATGGTTTTAAAAAGATGGATGATGAAATTTTAAATTATGAAAAAGTAAAAAAAGTTTATTTTAAAATGTTAGAACGTGTTGCCAAAATTTATTCTGATGCTATGAATATTATCCATTATATGCATGACAAGTATGCATATGAAGCTTCACAAATGGCTCTCCATGATACCCACATTAGAAGATTAATGGCTTATGGTGTTGCTGGTTTATCGGTAGTAGCTGACTCATTATCTGCAATTAAATATGCAAAAGTAAAACCTATATATGATGAAAAGGGTATTATGGTTGATTTTGAAATTGAAGGTGATTTTCCAAAATACGGGAATGATGATGATAGAGTTGATTCAATAGCAATTGAAATATTAGAGAAAATGTACAAGGAATTATCAAGTCATAAGTGTTATAGAGAAGCTGAACCAACACTATCTGTTTTAACTATAACTTCTAATGTTGTGTATGGTTCTAAAACGGGTGCTACTCCTGATGGAAGAAAAAAAGGTGTCGCTTTTGCCCCAGGAGCCAACCCAATGCATGGAAGGGATACTAATGGTGCGATTGCTAGTTTAAATAGTGTTGCTAAGATTCCTTATAGTAGTTGCTGCCTTGATGGCGTTAGTAATACATTCTCAATAGTTCCTTCATCACTAGGTCATTCTAAGGTTGAACAAGTTGATAATTTAGTTAGTTTACTTGATGGTTACTTTGTTCAAGGTGCTCATCATTTAAATGTAAATGTACTAAGTCGTGAAACTTTAATAGATGCGATGGAACATCCTGAAAAATATCCACTTTTAACAATTCGTGTATCTGGATATGCAGTTAGATTTAACAGATTAACAAAAAAACAACAAGAAGAAGTAATTTCCAGAACATTCCATGAGAAAATATAATGAAAGCTGCAATTGATTCAATCGAATCTTTTGGACTTGTTGATGGACCAGGGATTCGTACTGTTGTTTTCCTAAGTGGATGTAAATTAAGGTGTAAATTTTGTCATAATCCTGAGATGTGGGCAACAGGAAAAAATAATTTTACTAAGAAAGAATTAGTAGAAAAAATATTACGTAATAAGCCTTATTTTAAAAGGAATAATGGTGGTGTTACATTTTCTGGTGGGGAACCGCTTTTACAAATAGAATTCTTACTTGAAGTTTGTTTAACATTAAAAAAAGAAGGTATCCACATTGCTTTAGATACATCAGGTGTTGGCAATGGTAGGTATGATGAAATTTTACCTTTAATTGATTTAGTAATATTAGATATAAAACATATTACAGAAGAAGGATATTTTGATTTAACAGGTCAAACTATGGATGAGTTTAATAAATTTGTTGATTCGCTTAATTTGAATAATAAAAAGGTATGGATTAGACAAGTGGTAATACCAAATGTTAATGATAATATAAAGTATGTTGAAGAGTTAAATGACTTCTTAAAAAAAATAAAAAACATCGAAAAAGTAGAATTTTTACCTTATCATAATCTTGGGAATGAAAAATATAAGAAACTAGGTATTAATAATCCTTATATTGAAAAAGAAGTTATGTCTATTAATAAATGTAATGAATTATACGAACATTTTATTAATATAAGAAATTAGTAATTAATTTCGTTAGACCTAATTACTGTATAAAATTCATATACGAAGGGATAAAAATTAAGAGGTGAATTATGGAACAAGAAATGATTAGTATAATAATTAGTGTAATTGTTTGGATAATCATTACTATTTATTTAATTGTTAGAAAAATTCAATTCAAGAAAGTTGAAAAGGTAAGTTTAAATGTTAAAAAAGCCAGAGAAATAAATGATTCATATATTTTTAATGAGTTTTTCAAAAGAAAACGGACTATTAGACATAGAACTAAATCTTATAAAAGTTTTGGAAAAACTAACCGTAGGGATGTTCTTGGGTATTATATAGAAAATAATATTAAAAGTCTTAGAGATGACATCGAAACTGCAATAAAAAACAAAGAGTTATATGAAAAACAGCTTATTGAATTAAATGGTCTTGATTTACAAACCAATAATCAACTAATAAAAGAAATGAATATGTCTATTGAAAAATTTCAAAAAATAGAGAAGAAATTAATTAAAAAACTTCAATTAAAGAAAACTTATAATATAACAATATATTTAATTATTTATTATCAAAGCCCTAAAGGGAAAAACTTTTATAGAAAAAATGCTAGATTAAATTATAATGATATTGTTGAACAGTATAATATTTGGGATGAAAAAAAGAGTTATGAAATCAGTGCTAGATATGAAAGATCAATTATGAGTGATAGTATAAGATATAATGTTCTTAAAAGAGATGATTTTAAATGTAATATTTGTGGAGTGTCATCAAAAGACGGTGCAAAATTACATGTTGATCATATTGTTCCCGTGTCTAAGGGTGGTAAGACTGTTTCTAATAATCTTCAAACCTTATGTGAAAGATGTAATCTAGGTAAAAGCAATAAATTGTAAAAAAGTTATTAATTAGAAAAAATTAGATTTCATGATACAATTTGTTCATAATAGGGGGGTACCAAATGAGTAAAATATTAATGCCTATTAAACCTGAATATGTAGAAAAAATAATGTCAGGAAGAAAAAAGTATGAATATAGGAAAACAAAACCAAAGAAAAGTGATATTAATAAAATGATAATTTATTCAACATTTCCAGTAATGAAGGTGGTTGGAGAAGTTGAAGTAAATGAAATTATTGTAGATACTCCTGAAAGAGTATGGAATATAACAGAACACCATACTGGTATTTCAAAAGAAACTTATGACTTATATTATAAAAATAAAAGCAATGCTATTGCTTATAAATTAGGAAAAGTAAAAAAATATGATAAACCATTAGAATTAGCTGAACTTGGAATAAATTATGTTCCACAATCATTTGTCTACTTGGATTGAAAAGGGGAAGAAAAATTATGAAATATGAATGGAAGAAGTTAGAAAAAGATATTTATTTACCTAAACAAATTCCAACTTTAGTGAAAGTTCCTAAAAGTAAATATATTTGTATTAAAGGTAAGGGTAATCCAAATAATGAAGATTTTGGCGAAAGAATTAAAGCTTTATATTCTCTTGCTTATACTATAAGAATGATGCCTAAAAATGGATTTACTCCAGAAGGATATTTTGAATACACAGTTTATCCATTAGAAGGGTTATGGGATTTAACAGAAGAGGGAAGAAAATTAAAAAGTTTAAATAAAGATGAATTATTATATACGATAATGATAAAACAACCTGATTTTGTTACAAAAGAAGTTTTTGAAAAGGCTTTTAATATTGCTAATAAAAAGAAACCATTTTATTTATTAAATGAAGTATACCTTGATGAAATTGAAGATGGTTTATCGGTTCAAATGTTGCATGTTGGATCATATGATAATGAACCAGAAACTTTTAATAAAATGAAAGAATTTATTGATGAAAATAATCTAGAAATTAAAACATTGGTTCATCGTGAAATATATTTATCAGATGCTAGAAGGGTTTCCAGTGATAAATTAAGGACTGTTTTAAGATATCAAGTAGAGAAAAATAAAGAAATATAAGTTATAATGTATTTCTTTTTTTTAATATTTAATGTAAACCTATGTTGATGAATTATTGATTATTATAATCAATGGAGTTATAATATTAATATAATATTGAAGGGAAGTATTAATTATGAAAAAGCGAACTATTTTATCTTTGCTAGCAATTGTTTTATTTTTAGGATTAGGTTATTTTATTTATGTTACAACAGGCAAAACTTTAAGCTATGTAAGCGTTAGTATTAATCCTGATATTCAATTAGGTCTAAATGAAAAAGGTATTGTAAAGGAAGTTACAGCATTAAATGATGAAGCTGATGTTATTATTGCTGATCTAGAACTACTAAACAAGGATGTTTTAGAAGCCGTTGATTTAGTTGTTGAAGCAACTATCGAAACTGGTTACATTAATGAATATAGCGATGAAAACGATGTCATTGTGACTGCTGTTGATGAACGAGAAGAAAATCGTCAAAAACTTGAAAAAAGGGTTGTTGAAAGAGTAAATAAGAAATTGTCTGAGAAAAAGGTTTATGGGCTTGTAGTTGTTAATGGTGTTAATGATGAATTAAAAGCAGAAGCTAAAAAGTATGATGTTAGTAATGGTAAAATGTTATTGATGGATCGTGCTGTTACTGTTAATCCCAAATTAACAAAAGAAGAATTATCAACTATGTCAATTAAAGATATTCAATCTGAGATAAAAGCTTATGTTGAAAAAAGACGCGAATCTTTAAACGTTTCTAAAAAAGAAATGACAGAGACAATGAAAAAGGAAAAAGAAGAATTAAGAAATGCCCACAAAAAAGAAGTTGAATCTTTAAAAGATGAACTTTTAGATAATGCTGATGTTGATACTAATTCAATGAATGCTGAAGAGAAAAAAGAAACATTATCATCATTAATTAATGAGAGAAAAGAAAAAATTAAAGAGAATGTTGAAAAATATAAAAGGGAAGTAATTAAAGAAGTTGAAAAGAAAACATACCCTGAATTAAAAAAATCAATTGAAAATGAAAGAAATAAAATTAAAAGAGGACAAGAGAGAGAATAATACTCCTCTTTTTTGATTAATTTTACTAAAAAGGACGACAAAAATTTTATACCCTTACAAAATATCAATAAAAATGGTATAATTAAATTAGAACGAGTAGCTATTGATGGCGTAAGTCCAGTTAATGGCTCTTTTTTATAGGGAGGGATAAGATGTTTAAGGAAAATGAGTATGTTGTTTATAAGCGTGACGTTTGTAAAGTTAAGGGAATTAGACATAGCAGCCGAAATGATCAAGATTATTATACTTTAGCACCTATAATTGATGACTCATTAACTATTTCTGTTCCAACTGAAAATCTTAATAATTGTATTAGACCATTAATCAGTTTAGAGGAAGTAGAAAGAATAATTAATGAGATACCTAATGTTGAAGCTATTACTAATCAACATAGAATGATTGAAAATGAATATAAACGGTTATTAAATACTGGTGATCATTTAGATTTGATCAAAATAATTAAAACAACATATCTTAGAAATAATGAACGCGAAGAGGCTGGTAAAAAGACTACGGAAAAAGATAGTATTTATCACAAAATGGCGGAAAAGGTTTTGTATTATGAATTTTCACTTGTACTTAATATGAGTTATGATGATACAGAAGAATATGTTGTAAATAAGGTAAGAGAACTTACAAAATAAATTAATGAGGTTGGTAAAATGAATTGTGTATGTTTAGAAGACGACATTCGTGAATTAGAAATTGATGATCAAATAATTGTAAAATTAAAACAAAATAATATTTATATTGTTGATGAGTTATGGGAATTAAAAGAAAACGATTTAAAAGAAATTGGAATAAACATGTCTGAAATTAATCATGTTAGAATTAAATTGCAATTACAAAGTTTAGATTTGAATAAAAAAATGTATAAAAAAAATTAAATCAGTGGTCTTACTTATCTTATTGAATAGACATTAAATCATTTATTTGATAAAATAAGTACAGGTGATATAATGCTTTATACGTCAATTGATAATCCTAAAATTAAGCAAACAAAAAAATTAAGTCAAAAAAAATATCGTGAAAAGTATGATGAATTTATGGTTGAAGGTAGCCATTTAGTTTTAGAGGCCTATAAAACAGGTTATCTTAAGGAATTGTTACTTGAAAAAAACGAAGTTTTTCCATTGCCCGTTACTACAAATTATTTAACTAACGATATAATTAATCATATATCTACTTTAGAATCTCCATCAAATATTATTGGTGTTTGTAATAAACTAAAAGAAGTTAATACAATTGGTGATAGGGTATTGGTTATTGATAATATTCAAGATCCAGGTAATCTTGGAACAATTATTAGAAGTGCTGTTGCATTTAATATTGATACGATAATTTTGAGTTCTGACACAGTAGATATGTATAATCCAAAAGTGGTAAGAGCGACTCAAGGCATGCTTTTTCATGTTGATATTATTGTTGCTGATTTGTTAGAGGTGTTACCAATGCTAACCTCTAAAGGGTATAAAATAATGGGGACTAAAGTAACCCATGGTAAAAGTTTAAAAAGTGTTGAAAAAAACAAAAAGTTTGTTATAATAATGGGTAACGAAGGCAATGGCCTAAGTGAAGAGGTAGAAGAACTATGTGATGAATTCATTTATATTAATATGAATTCAGTTTGTGAAAGTCTAAATGTTGCCGTAGCAACCAGTATAATATTGTACGAACTTAGTGAATAGGATAAAATTTAATAATTATTATGCAGATAAGTAGGTGGAATTATGGAATACATTTTTGTCGGAGAAATTGTTAATACGCATGGTGTTAAGGGGGAAGTAAGACTAATATCTGACTTCAAATATAAAGAAAAGGTATTTTCTAAAGGTTTTACTTTATATGTTGGAAGGTTTAAAGATAAGTTAAAAGTTAATAGTTATCGCTATCATAAAATATACGATATGATTACTTTTGAAGGAATCAATAATATTAATGATGTTATTATGTATAAAGGTGATAGTGTTTATATAAACAAAGAAGATTTAATTGTTGACGATTTATTTAACGAAGAATTAATTGGTCTTGATGTTTATTTCGGTGAAAAACTAATTGGTAGTATCACGCACATTGTTAATAACAATGCTCATGATATATTAGTTGTTAAAGATAACGAAATAAATCATTTAATTCCTAATTTAAGTGAATTTATTGAAAAAGTCGATCTCGATAATAAAAGAATATATATTAAAGAAATAGAGGGTTTGCTTAATGAAAATTGATGTATTAACATTATTTCCATTAATGTTTGATGGTTTTGTTAACACTTCAATTATTGGTAGAGCAGTTAAAGATAATAAGGTTACGATAAATATTCATAATATTCGTGATTTTTCTAAAGAATCTAATAATCGTGTTGATGATTATGGATTTGGTGGAGGACATGGAATGGTTCTTATGCCAGCACCCATTTTTGACGCCGTTGATCATTTTAGAACGCCTGATAGTTTAGTTATTATGATGACTCCTCAAGGTAAGACATACAATCAAGAACAAGCTTATAACTTAACTAAATACAATCATATTATAATAATCTGTGGTCATTATGAAGGATTTGATGAACGAATAAGATCAATTGTTGACTTGGAAATAAGCATTGGTGATTATGTATTAACTGGTGGTGAGATTCCAAGCATGGTAGTAATTGACAGTGTTATTCGTTTAATTGATGGTGTCATAATTGAAGAATCACATCTTAATGAATCATTTAATAATAATTTGCTTGATCATCCAGTCTATACTAAACCTCAAAATTTTAGAGGTATGGAAGTTCCGGAAGTATTATTATCTGGTCATCATGAAAATATTCGAAAATGGCGTGAAGAAGAAGCTCTTAAAAAGACTTTAGAGCGCCGACCTGATTTATTAGAAAAGAGATGATTATATGAAAAAAGAACATTATGTTTTAATAAAAAAAGGTGGTCAAAAAGAAGTTTTTTATATCGATTATGATAAGATAGATGGATATCAAGTAACTCCTAAAAATAAGGTTAAGTATGATGGAATTATTGTTAATAAATTAATTTTAATTAAACCATCATTTACAAAAAAATTATTAGTTAAAAAAAGCAAACGAAAGCTTGAAGAGTATTTAAAATATATTATTGATATAATGGATAGTGATAATAATACTGATCCAGATGATATTACTAAAGCATTAAACAATCTAGAGAGATATAAAAGAACGGTTATGAATACATATCGTATGTATTTAGATAAAAAATATTATGAGTTATTACTACAAAAGATTGAATTAATTAATCAAGAATTAAGTAAAAAGTTATATATTATTAATAGTAGAAACTATGTTGTTGAAGAAGTATTGGCAGAAAAAAAAGGAAAAAGTAGATAATGGTTGAAAAAATTATTCAACTGTGATAGAATTATTTAGTCAATGTGATCCGCTGGGACTTAATACCTATGATCAACATTTAGTAAAAGGAGCGTGACATTGTGAATTTAGTTGAAAAAATAACTAAAAGCCAAATTAGACAAGATCATCCTGAATTTCGTGTTGGAGACACTGTTAGAGTTGGTGTTAAGATCGTCGAAGGAAAACGTGAGAGAGTTCAAGCGTTTGAAGGAATTGTTATGGCAATCAAAGGTAGCGGAATTGGACGTAACTTTATTGTAAGAAGTACTACAAGTGGTGTAGGAGTGGAAAGAACATTCCCACTTAATTCACCAAAAGTTGATAACATTGTAGTTGTTCGTAAAGGAAAAGTTAGAAGAGCTAAATTAAACTACTTAAGAACTTTAGTAAAACAAGCAAGAATCAAAGAAAGAAATTAAGGCCGTCTAAGGTCTTCTTTTTATATAAAAAGGGAATGAGATTATGAAAATATTAAAAGAAATATTAATTTATATGTTAATTATTTTATCTATTATTCTTATTAGAACATATTTAATAACGCCAGTTAGAGTAAACGGTAGTTCTATGAATCCTACGTTAGTTGATAAGGAATTACTAATACTTAGTAAAATAAGTAAAAATATTAAAAGATTTGATATTATTGTTTTAAACTACGATAATGATCGGCTAGTAAAACGAGTTATTGGATTACCAGGGGATCATGTTAAATATGTTAATAATTTATTATATGTTAACGAGGAGTTAGTTTTAGAGCCTTTTTTAGATACGACAACTGACGATTTTGATATTACTGCTTTAGGGCATGATATTATTCCAGATGATTATTATTTTGTACTGGGGGATAATCGTAATGCTTCTCATGATAGTAGAATTATGGGTTTGGTTAATGAAGAAGACATTATAGGAAAAACTTTATTTCGTTTTTATCCATTCAATAAAATTGGTAAAATTAAATAAGATAAATTTTTGTTTATCTTATTTTTATGGTATACTAACATGTAGATATTGATTAAAAAGGGGGAAGAAATTATGGCAAACATTAACTGGTATCCTGGTCATATGGCAAAAACAAGAAGACAAATGAGTGAATATATGAAATTGGTTGATATTGTTTATGAAGTAATAGATGCTCGTATGCCATATTCATCAAGAATTAAAGATATTAATAGTATTATAGGTTCGAAACCTAGAATTATTATAATGACTAAAATGGATTTATGTGATGTTAAAGAAACACATAAATGGATTAACTATTATGAAAAAATGGGTCATAAAGTTATTGGGTTAGATTTAGAAAAAACAACTAATCTGAATTCTTTAATATCTTTAACTAATGAAGTTGTTAAACCGTTAAATGAAAAAAGGGAACGACTTGGACTAAATGCAAGAAAGATCAGAGTAATGATTATTGGTATTCCTAATGTTGGTAAATCAACACTTATTAATCGATTAGTTGGAAGAAAAGCAACTAAGATTGGAAATAAACCAGGGGTTACAAAAAGTCTTGATTGGATTAGAATTAATAATGATTTAGAGCTACTTGATACCCCAGGTATTTTATGGCCGAAATTAGATGATAAAAAAGTTGCTTTTAATTTAGCAAGTTTAACAGCAATTAAAGAAGAAATTCTTCCACTTGATGAAGTAGCAATATATATTCTTAAAGTATTAAGTAAGCACTATAAAAACATATTAGAAGAAAGATATGGTGTAAGTGATATTGATTTTGAAGATATTATTCCAACTCTTGA
Organism: Bacilli bacterium; assembly: GCA_041655535.1. GTDB lineage: Bacteria > Bacillota_I > Bacilli_A > RF39 > UBA660 > DUPI01. The sequence goes on along the minus strand of JBBAFH010000001.1, from coordinate 339,383 downwards.
TTTTATTGGTAAAAAAAGAGGTTGTTTAATAAAGGGTGGAGAAATTGATTATGATAAGGTTATTAATATAATTATTAATGATCTTAAAAATGGAATCATTAAAAATGTTACCTTTGATAGATATGAGGAACCAAATGCGAACTAATGAAATAAATGTTTTGGTTTTGGCTTATTTGGGTGATGCTATATACGAAGAGTATGTTCGATTATATTTAATCAAACAGGGAATAGCAAAAGTTAATGAACTTCAAAAAGAAGCTGTTAAATATGTTAGTGCAAAAGCACAAAGTGTATTTTTACATGAATTGCTTGAAAAAGATATTTTTGATGAAATGGAATTATCAGTTATTATGCGTGCTCGCAATCATAAAGGAAAATCAAAACCAAAACATACTGATATTGTCACTTATAAGCATGCTACTGCTCTTGAAGCAATAATAGGGTACTTATATTTGGAAAAAAGAAAAGATAAGATAGATAAAATTATGAATTTTATTACGGGAGAATAAATATGTATATATATGGAAAAAATGTAGCTTTAGAAATATTGAAAAATAACAAGAAAATAGATAAAGCATTTGTTTATAAAAACTTTAGTGACAAATTTATATTAAATGATTTACAAAAACAAAATATTGTTATCGAATGGTTAGAAAAATATGAGTTAGATCGACTTGTTAAAGAGAATCATCAAGGTATAATATTAAAAGTACCTGATTATAAATATAGTGAATTAGAGGATTTTATTGATAATGAGAATGCCTTAGTTATTATTTTAGATCATTTAGAAGATCCTCATAATTTAGGAGCGATTGTTAGAACTTGCGAGGCTGCAAGTGTTGACGGAATAATTATTCCAAAAGATCGCAGTGTTTCAGTTAACTCAACAGTAATGAAAGTAAGTGCTGGAGCTCTTGAAAATGTTAAAATTTCCATGGTAACTAATCTTGTTACAACTATTAATGAACTAAAAAACAAAGGTTTTTGGATTGTTGGAACAGATATGGATGGAACTGATTATAATGAAATTGATTATAAGGGCAAAATAGGGATTGTCATTGGTAACGAAGGAAAAGGATTAAGTCGTTTAGTTCGCGAAAACTGTGACTTTATTGCAAGTATTCCAATGTATGGTAAAACTAATAGTCTTAATGCATCAGTAGCAGCAGGGATTGTTATTTATAAAGCAAAAACATCAAGGAGGTAATATGAATTATAGAGATTATAATGATTTTGAATTAGTATCAATTATTTCTGAAAATAATGAAGAAGCTAGAAATATATTATTTGAAAAGTATAAACCATTCATCATTGCAAGTGCGAATAAAATGCATAAAACATGCAAGTATAATGGTCTAGAAATTAATGATTTAATTCAAGAAGGCTTTTTAGGTTTATCTAATGCCATCATTCATTATAATGAACATAAGGATACAACTTTTTATACTTTTGCTAAAACTTGTATTGAGCGAAAAATGATTAGTTTAATTGTCTCAACAAAACGCTTGAAACATAAAATATTAAATGAATCTTTATCACTTGAAGGAAATGATGAAGAAAACACTAAAGTTAGTTTAGAACATTTTTTAGGAGATAGTAATAATGATCCTGAAAATGTTATTATTCGTGAAGAAGAACAAGAAGAATTAATTAAGCGTATTACAAAAAGACTAACAGATTTTGAAGAACAAGTATTTGAATTAAAAGTAAATAATTTTAATTATAAAGAAATAGCTGATATTTTAGAAAAAAATCCTAAAGCCATTGATAATGCCTTACAAAGGATAAAAATAAAGGCTAGGGAAGAATTAGCGATTAAAAACTAGATATTAACAACAATAATAAAGAGTAATTAAATAAGTTAAAAGTACTTAAATAGGATTACTTTTTTCTTTTCCAAAAATTAACAAATTATATTGCTATTCTGATATTATTGTTATACAATTGTATTGTATCATAAATAGTAAAAGTTGATAGCAGTATCTTCAACTTCAAAATTAATTTACTCCGAGAGTTTATTCATTTTGATAGATAGGTATTGTTTTTTATAAAATAAGCACCATTCTATATAAAATTAAAAAGAAAAAAAATAATTTAATTGGGATATGTGTTGACTTTTGATATAAGTTTATGATAATCTTATATCAGCACGTGAAAGTGTTTTTTATTTGAAATAAAGCATAAACTATAAGGTGGTGTTTGAATGAAAAAAATAATGAATTTTTTCAAAGAAGTTAAGAAGGAAATGAAGAAAGTAAGATGGCCTAACAAAAAGGAAATGGTAACTTACTCAGTAGCAACAATTTCGTTTGTAATTGTATTCGCGCTTTTCTTTGTTTTGACTGACATTGTTCTAGCTATGATTAAGACGTGGGTGGCATAATGGAAAAAGAATGGTATGTTGTTAATACTTACTCAGGTCATGAGAATAAAGTAAAAGAAAAGTTAGAAATGCGTGTTAATTCCATGGAAATGGAAGATCATATTTTTAGAGTTATTGTTCCTGAACAAACAGAAGTTGAAATAAAAGATGGCGTTAAAAAAGAAAAGCAAAAGAAGATGTTTCCTGGTTATATTCTAGTTGAAATGATTATGAATGATGAAGCATGGTTTATTGTTCGTAATACTCCTGGTGTTACAGGGTTTATTGGTTCATCTGGTAAAGGTGCGAAACCATTCCCGTTAACTCCACAAGAGGTTGATAAAATCTTAAATAGTATGGGATTAACAAGACTTGAACTAGGTAATGAACTTAAAGAGGATGATATGATTAAAGTCATTCAAGGACCATTTGCTAATATGTTTGGTAAGATTAAAAGTTTTGATCTTCAAAATCAAATATTAGAAGTCAAACTAGATCTTTTTGGACAAGAAACAGTTGTTGAAATACCGCTTGTTGATGTTGAAAAAGCCTAGTTTACAAACACATAAAATTGTGTTATTATTAAATGGCTATATTTATTGAATATAGATTTGAAAGTGGGAGCGCGGACAAAGAAACCACACAGATTACTCGCATTAGGACCACTCGCGAAAAAAAATAGGAGGTGTTTTTCGTGGCAAAAAAAGTAACTAAAAAAATAAAACTAGAAATCCCAGCAGGGAAGGCAACACCAGCCCCACCAGTTGGAACAGTTTTAGGGCCAGTTGGAATCAATTTGCAAGAATTTTGTACTAGATACAATGATGCAACAAGAGATAAAACGGGAGATATTTTACCAGTTGAAATTTCTGTTTATGAAGATAGAACATTTGACTTCGTAATTAAAACCCCACCAGCAGCGTTTTTAATTAAGAAATATGCAAAAATTAAATCTGGTTCAGCTAAGGGAGCAAATGATAACATTGCAACTTTAACTAAGGACCAAATTAAAGAAATTGCAGAAATCAAATTGCCAGACTTAAATGCATATACTGTTGACGAAGCTATCAAAATCGTTGAAGGTACTGCAGTTAATATGGGCGTAAAAGTAGAAAAATAAGAAATATATGACATATAGGGATAACCCTATGTGGGAGGCATAGTCCGCATATACCACATAAGGAGGTAAAAAAATGAACAAAGGTAAAAAGTACATTGAAGCAGCTAAATTAGTAGATAGAAAAAAACTATATACTAGTGAAGATGCAATTAAATTAGTTAAAAAAGCAGCACCAGCTAAATTTGATGAATCAATCGAACTTGCGCTTAATTTAAACCTTGATACTAAAAAGGCTGATCAACAATTAAGAGGAGCGATTGTATTACCGAATGGAACTGGTAAAACTAAGAGAATATTAGTTGTTACTAAAGGAGAACAAGCTAAAATTGCCAAAGAAATGGGCGCAGATTACGTTGGGGATATGGATATGCTTAACAAAATCGAAAAAGAAAACTGGTTTGATTTTGATATTATTATTGCTACACCAGATATGATGCCTGCATTAGGTAAGATTGGTAAGATTTTAGGACCTAAAGGGTTAATGCCAAATCCTAAAACTGGAACAGTTACAACTGATGTTAAAAGAGCAATTGAAGATATCAAAAAGGGACGCGTTGAATATCGTGCCGATAGTTATGGTAACATTCACGTTATCATTGGTAAGGTATCATTTGATGCCACTAAATTAGTTGAAAACTTAAATGCTTTTATGAATTTAATTATCAAAAGTAAACCATCTGTTGTTAAAGGTAAATATATTAAAAATATTGCTATTTCATCAACGATGGGACCCGGAATAAAAATTGATCAAAATAGTTTTGACATGTAACATATAATGTGTTATAATCAAATTGTTTGAAAAAAGAGCAAGACCGTAGACAGTGGGGACAGCAATGTTTAATAATCCTACCGAGGACTTATTTATTAAGACTTCATGCTACTACGGTTATTATGCTCGTAGTAGTTTTTTATTAATTACTAAAACAAGAGGAGGTGCAAGGTGGCTAACCAAAAGATATTAGAAAAGAAACAAGAAATCATTGATGAAATTTCTAATAATATTAAAGAATCTCAATCAGTTGTATTTTTTGAATACAGTGGATTATCAGTTGTTGATTTAACTGAATTAAGAAGAAACTTGAAAGAAAGTGATTCAGAATTCAAAGTATACAAAAATACATTGGCTGAAAGAGCTTTAAATGATTTAGAAATCGATTTAAAAGACTATTTAGTTGGACCTAAAGCTATTGCGTTTGGAAAAGATGCAGTCGCACCAATTAAAATACTTAGTGAGTTTGCGAAGAAAAACAAAGCACTAGAAATTAAAGTGGGAATCGTTGAAGGTAAAATTACAACAATTGATACCTTAAATGAACTTGCGAAGATTCCTTCAAGAGAAGGATTATTAACTCAGGTAGCATCTGGATTAATGGGTGTTGTCCGTGACTTATCTATTTGTTTAGATTTACATAGTCAAAATTTAGAAAAATAAAATTGAAAAGAGGAGGAAAAATAATATGGCAAAATTTACAAAAGATGAATTTATTAATGGTTTAAAAGAAATGACAATTCTAGAAGTTAAAGAATTAGTTGATGCAATGAAAGAAGAATTTGGTGTTGATCCAAGTGCAGTAGCAGTAGCAGCTCCAGTAGCTGGTGCAGTAGCTGAAGAAGGACCATCAAGTGCAAATGTTGTACTTACAGCAGCAGGTGCTAACAAATTAGCAGTAATCAAACTTGTTCGTGATATTACTGGCTTAGGTCTTAAAGAAGCTAAAGATATTGCTGACAACGGTGGAGTTGTTAAAGAAGGCGCTAGCATGACTGAGGCTGATGAATTAAAAGCTAAATTCGAAGAAGCTGGAGCAACTGTAGAATTAAAATAATTAATAAAATTATAGGCAGCCTATACTAAGTTTTTTAGTATGGGCTTTCGCCGTCTATAAAGGAAATAAAAAGTTGCTAGATTTTAGGTAAAACTGGTGTTGAAAATGTACTTAAATTATAAAAGAAAACAAAAGGTTATTTTATAATATATAATAACGAGAAATTGTTGACAAATTGACACAATTTTGTTAAAATCATAAATTGGTAGCGCATTTCTATTTTTAGAAATGAATTCGAATAAATATATTATTAGGGGTGAGAAAGTGTCTTATACTGTCAAAAAATTTGGTGACCATCGTGAACGTAGGGATTATGCAAAAACAAAAAATGCTATTGAACTTGGTAATTTATTAGAAATTCAAAAAAAATCTTATAATTGGTTTATGGATGAAGGAATCAAGGAAGTCTTTGAGGATGTTTTTCCTGTGGAAAGTTTTACCGGAAGTCTATCTTTAGAATTTGGTGATTTTTACTTTGAAGAACCAAGATATTCAATTAAAGGTTGCAAAGAACGTTATGCAACTTACGCATCTCCTATTAAGGTGGCAGCGCGTTTGTTTAATCATGAAACAGGCGAAATTAAAGAACAAGACATATATTTGGGTGATATGCCGATTATGTCTGAAACAGGGACATTTATTATCAATGGAGCGGAGAGAGTTATTGTTTCACAATTAGTAAGATCTCCTAGCGTTTACTTTGTAAAAGATATTGATAAGAAAAATGGACGAGTTATTATTAGCGGGCAAGTGATCCCCTCAAAAGGAACTTGGTTAGAGTATGAAACTGATGCTCGTGACGTTGTTTATGTTCGTATTGACCGAACTAGAAAAGTTCCAATTACTACATTGTTGAGAGCAATCGGACTTTCAAATGATGAAGATATCATTAGTTTGTTTGGTGAAAACGAATATATCACCAAAACATTAATTAAAGATGCTAACAAAAATACTGATGAAGCATTAATTGATATTCATTCAAAATTAAGACCTGGAGAACCATCTACTTTAGATAGTGCTAAAAATCAATTAATTACTAGATTTTTTGATTCTTTTCGCTATGATTTAGCAAAAGTAGGTCGTTATAAATTTAATAAAAAATTATTAATCACAGAAAGATTACTTAACTGTGTTTTGGCTGAAAATATTAAGGTTGGAAAAGACATCTTGTTTAAGAAGGGAACGCTTGTTACTAAAGAAGTGTTAGAAGAATTAAGACCGATTCTTAAAGATGGATATGGAACTCGTGAAGTTTTAATTAATAAGGATTTAGATTCTTATAATCGTGTTCAAACAATTAAAGTGTTTTCAAAAGTTGATACTGAAAAAGTTGTAACAATTGTTGGTAATGATCATACAATTGAAGAAAAAAGATTAACTGTATCAGATATTTATGCAACTGTTTCATATTACTTGAACCTTTTAGAAGGTATTGGTAATTATGATGAAATTGATCATTTATCAAACCGTCGTGTTCGCCAAGTTGGTGAATTATTACAAAATCAATTTAGAATTGGTGTTAGCCGTATTGAAAGAGTAATTAAAGATCGTATGTCAACTCAAGATGTATCAGAAGTAACACCTAAATCATTAATCAACATTAGACCATTAACAGCTGCTATTAAAGAGTTCTTCGGTAGTAGTCAGTTATCACAGTTTATGGATCAAACAAATCCGATTGCAGAATTAGCTAATAAACGTCGTTTATCATCACTTGGGCCTGGAGGGTTATCAAGAGATCGTGCTGGAATGGACGTTCGTGACGTTAATCCATCGCATTATGGAAGGCTTTGTCCTATTGAATCACCAGAAGGTCAAAACATCGGACTTATAACAGCACTTGCAAGCTATGCGGTTGTTAATGAATATGGTTTTATTATGACTCCATATCGTAAAGTTGTTGATTCAAAATTAACAGAAGAAATTGTTTACATGACTGCCGATGAAGAATTAGATTACTATATTTCTCAGGCAGCAGTTGATGTTGATAAAAATAATGAAATAATTGAAGATCGTCTGCCTGTTCGATATCGTGATGAAAACATTATGATTGAAAAATCGAAAGTTGATTTTTTAGACGTTTCGCCACAACAAGTTGTTTCAATAACAACTAGTGGTATTCCATTCTTAGAGCACGATGATGGGAAAAGAGCTCTTATGGGAGCGAACATGCAACGTCAAGCAATACCATTACTAGTAAGTGAAGCACCATTAGTTGGAACAGGGGTTGAAGCAATTGCTGCTCGTGATTCAGGTGCAGTTGTTATTGCTAAAGGTGATGGAATAGTTGAATATGTTGATTCAAAAAGAATTGTTGTAAAAACAGTTGGTGGAAAAGATACATATTTCTTAAATGATTTTGAAAAAAGTAATAATGGTACTTGTTATTTACAAAGACCAATCGTTAGATTAGGTGATACTGTTAAAAACGGTATGGTTATTGCTGATGGGCCAAGCACCGATTTAGGTGAAATGGCTCTTGGTAAAAACGTAAAAGTAGCATTCATGAATTATGATGGTTATAACTATGAAGATGCTATTATTTTAAATGAAAGATTAGTTAAAGACGATGTTTATACATCAATTCATATAGAAGATTATCAAATCGAATGTCGTGATACAAAACTAGGACCTGAAGAATTTACAAGAGATATTCCTAATATTGGAGAAGATGCTCGTAAAAATTTAGATGAAAATGGTATTGTTATTATTGGTACAGAAGTTAAAGATGATGATATTTTAGTTGGTAAGGTTACCCCTAAAGGTATGGTTGAACTAACTGCTGAAGAAAAATTATTACATGCTATTTTTGGTGAAAAAACTCGTGAAGTTAGAGATACATCACTTCGTGTTCCACATGGTGGTGGAGGTATCGTTCATGACATTAAAATATTTACAAAGAAAGATACTGATGAATTACCAGCAGGTGTTTCAAAAGTAATCCGTGTATATATTGCTCAAAAACGAAAAATAACAGTTGGAGATAAAATGGCTGGACGTCATGGTAATAAAGGTGTTGTTTCATTAGTATTACCAGAAGAAGATATGCCATATTCAGAAAACGGGGAAACCGTTGATATTATTCTAAACCCATTAGGGGTTCCATCTCGTATGAATATTGGTCAAGTACTTGAAATGCATTTAGGGATGGCTGCTAAAGAATTAAATATTCATGTTGCGACTCCAGTATTTGCTGGAGCAACACGTACTGAAATAATTGATGCTTTAAAAGAAGCAAACTTAAGTGAAACGGGAAAAACAACATTATATGATGGTCGTACTGGTGAAGCCTTTGACAACCAAGTTAGTGTTGGTATTATGTATATGTTAAAACTTCATCACATGGTTGATGATAAATTACATGCTCGTTCAACTGGACCATACTCATTAGTTACTCAACAACCACTTGGTGGTAAAGCTCAATTTGGTGGACAAAGATTTGGGGAAATGGAAGTTTGGGCATTATATGCTTATGGAGCTGCTAGCATCTTACAAGAAATGATTACTATCAAATCTGATGATGTTGTTGGTCGTGTTAAAGTTTATGAAGCATTAGTAAAAGGATTACCAATACCTAAATCAGGAATTCCTGAATCATTTATGGTTTTAATCAAAGAGTTCCAAGCACTTGGACTTGATATAACTATTCTTAATGAAGAAGGTAAATATCTTGAACTTAAAGAGTTAGAAGCAATGGATCGTGATTCATTCTTAACAACTGATGAATTAGAAAAAAATATTGACTCTGATTTAAAAATTGAACAAAAAGTCGAGGAAACTGTTGATACTGATTTAGAGGAAGAAGAACTTGATGATGAACCAGAAAATGCAGTTGCCGAAGATTTGAAAGAAGGGGTTGAGGAATAATGGATGTAAATAATTTTGAAGGATTAAAAATTGGAATAGCCTCACCTGAAAAAATAAGATCATGGTCTTATGGCGAAGTAAAAAAAGCCGAAACAATTAATTACCGTACTCTAAAACCAGAACGTGATGGATTATTCTGTGAAAAAATCTTTGGTCCAACTAAAGATTTCGAATGTTCATGTGGTAAATATAAACGCCTGCGTTACAAAAATATAATTTGTGATCGTTGTGGAGTTGAAGTTACTAGAACTAAGGTCCGTCGTGAAAGAATGGGGCACATTGAATTAGCAGCTCCAGTTTCACACATATGGTTCTTTAAAGGAATTCCGTCTCGTATGGGGTTGGTCTTAGATATGTCACCACGTGACTTAGAAGAAGTATTATATTTTGTTTCTTATGTTGTTTTAGATCCTGGGGCTGCACCTTTGGAAAAGAAACAAATAATTTCTGATAAAGAATATCGTACTTATTATGAAAAATACGGTGAATCATTTAGAGTTGGGATGGGTGCGGCTGCAATTAAAGAACTTTTAAGTCAAGTTGAACTTGAAAGAGAAATCGAGGAAATCAAAGAAGAAATCGAAGAAATTAAAGATTCAACTTCTCAAAAAAGAATTCGTTTAATTAAAAGACTTGATGTATTAAGTGCATTTGTAGAATCAGGGAATCGTCCTGAATGGATGATTTTAGATGCTCTACCAGTTATACCACCAGAACTTCGTCCAATGATTCAATTAGATGGTGGACGTTTTGCAACAAGTGATTTAAATGATTTATACCGCCGTGTTATTAATCGTAATAACCGTCTTAAAAAATTATTAGAACTTGATGCGCCATCAATAATTATTCAAAACGAAAAACGTATGTTACAAGAAGCGGTTGATGCATTATTTGATAATGGTCGTCGTGGTCGTAATATTACGGGTGCTGGAAACCGTCCTTTAAAATCATTAAGTAGTATGCTTAAAGGTAAACAAGGAAGATTCCGTCAAAACTTATTAGGAAAACGTGTTGATTACTCTGGTCGTTCAGTTATTGTGGTTGGTCCTAACTTAAAGATGTATGAATGTGGTATTCCTAAAGAAATGGCTTTAGAGTTGTTTAAACCACATGTTATTCATGGTTTAGTTTCAAAAGAAATCGCTTCAAATATTAAAGCGGCTAAAAGAATGATTGAAAATCAAGATCCGAGAGTATGGGATATTGTTGAAGAAAAGATTAAAGAACACCCAATTTTATTAAACCGTGCACCAACGCTACATAGACTTGGAATTCAAGCGTTCCAACCTAAATTAACAGCTGGTCGTTCAATTAGACTTCATCCACTTGTATGTGCTGCTTTTAATGCTGATTTCGATGGAGATCAAATGGCAGTCCATGTACCACTTAGTGAAGAAGCTCAAACGGAAGCACGAGTTTTAATGCTAGGTGCTAATAATATCCTAAGTCCAAAAGATGGAAAACCAATTGTTACTCCATCTCAAGATATGGTTTTAGGTAACTATTATTTAACAATTGAAAAAGGTAACGAACCTGGAGAAGGAAGAATCTTTAAGGATTCTAATGAAGCAATGATGGCTTATGAAAGAGAAGAAATTTCGCTTCATGCAAGAATTGCTATTCCAGTAAGATCATTTAAATATAAAGTTTTCCCTGACAACCAAATGGATAAGTATTTAGTTACAACAGTAGGTAAGGTAATTTTTAATGAAATATTTGCTGATTCTTTCCAATATATTAATGAAGGAAGTGCTGAAAATATTGAACGTTTAACACCTAATAAATTCTTTATTGATAAAGGTGAAAACATTCCCGAAAAAATTAAAGAGATGCCTTTAATTGATCCATTAAATAAAAGTAGTTTTAGTCAAATAATTGCTCAAAATTATAAGCGTTATCACACTACTGAAACATCAGTAATGCTTGATAAACTTAAAGATTTAGGATTTAAATATTCAACTAAGTCTGGTATTTCAATATCAATTTCAGATTTACATGAAAGTAAAATCAAAAAAGATCTTTTAATTGAGAGTCAAGACAAAGTTGATCTTATAAACAAACAACATCGTCGTGGTTTAATAACTGAACAAGAACGACATGAACAAGTTACTAAGATTTGGTTTGAAGCAACTGATAAAATTTCTAGCGAATTAAAATCAATTGTTAATGAAGATAAATTTAACTCGATTTCAATGATGATGTTATCAAAAGCACGTGGGGATATTAAGAGTTATACTCAATTAGTTGGTATGCGTGGTTTATTTGGTAAACCAAGTGGGGGATATGTTGAAATTCCTGTTACTTCTTCATTTAGCGAAGGGGTTACTATTTCAGAATTCTTCTTATCAACGCATGGTGCTCGTAAAGGGGCAGTTGATACTGCACTTAAAACAGCGGATGCTGGATATTTAACAAGACGTTTAGTTGATGTTTGTCAAGATATTGTCATTAAAGAAGAAGATTGTAAAACTGAACAAGGTGTTGCAGTTGAAGCATTTCTTAATGAAAACGATGGAACGAATATTGAATCATTATTTGATCGAATTGTTGGTCGTTTTACTAATAAAAAAGTTCTTCATCCTGAAACAAAAGAAGTTTTAGTTGAAAGAAATGAATATATTACAGAACAACTAGCAGATAAAATTGTTAAAGCAGGAATCACAAAAGTTCCTATTAGAACAGTTTTAACTTGTAAAACTAAAAAAGGATTATGTCAAAAATGTTACGGACGTAACTTAGCCACTGGATCAGTAGTTGAAATTGGAGAAGCAATAGGTATTATGGCTGCTCAATCAATTGGTGAACCTGGTACCCAGTTAACAATGCGTACATTTAATACAGGGGGAGTTGCCGGGGATGATATTACCCAAGGTTTACCTCGTGTTCAAGAGTTATTTGAAGCTCGTAATCCTGAGAAAAAAGCAACTATTGCAGAAATTAATGGTAAAGTTACTAAAATTACTGAAAATGGCGGAAACTTTATTATTGCTGTTACTAATGATGTTGAAACAAAAGAACATACAACGTTCTATCATATGAAACCAATTGTTGAATTGGGTCAAGATGTAAAAGCTGGACAACGATTAACACAAGGAGCTATTAATCCAAAAGAATTATTAGTTGTAACTGATCCTATTACAGTTCAACAATATATTTTGCTAGAAATCCAAAAGGTTTATCGTATGCAAGGTGTTGATATCAGTGATAAACATATTGAAGTTATGGCAAAAAGAATGATTTCTAAAATTAAAATAATCAATTCTGGAGATTCACTATATTTACCAGGTACATTAATTAATATTAATGAATTTACAAGAGTAAATAAAGAATTAATTCTTGAAGGTAAATCACCAGCAACTGGTAAACCAGTATTACTTGGTATTACTAAAGCATCCCTTGAAACTGATTCATTCTTATCAGCAGCTGCTTTCCAAGAAACAACAAGAATTTTAACAGATGCAGCAATTCATGGTAAGGTTGATCATTTAGAAGGCTTAAAAGAAAACGTTATTGTTGGTAAATTAATACCAGCAGGAACTGGTGCTAGAAAGTATAAAGAGTTTGATTATGAATTAGATCTACCTTATAATACTGAAGAACCATTAGAAGCTTTAGAACAAGAATTACTTGATTAATAAGAGCGAAGATTACTTCGTTCTTTTCTTTTTGGGTCAAAATGGTTGACTATGACAGTTAAAAATAATATAATTAGTGTGTCATAAAAACACAAAGGAGAGGGAAACATGAATAATTATAACGATGATAGTTATAATATAATTGAAACGTTAATTAGTATTTTTACGATTGAAAGAGGGGAAGTTAAAATTCTTTTATTTAGAAAAAAGAATGAACCCTACAAAGGATACTGGATGTTACCAGGAAAGATTTTAAAAACAGAAGAAAGTTTAGAAGAAAATATTGAAGATTATGTTTTAGAAAATTGCGGATTTTCTGATTTATATATTGAACAATGTTTTGTTTTTAGTAATATTGATAGAATACCTGATAAAAGGGTAGTAGCAACTACTTGTATTGGATTAATTGATAGTAAAAGTGTTGAATTAAAACAAGAAATTCCTGATTCAATTGAAAGTGAATGGTTTAATATTTTAACTATTCCTAAAACTATTTATGATCATGATGTAATTATAAATAAGAGTATTGAATATTTGAAAAATAAAATCATTAATAGCAATATATTAAAAATATTATTTCCAAGCGACTTTACTTTACCTGAACTTCAAAAGGTATATGAACAAATACTTGATAAGGAATTAGATCGACGTAATTTTAGAAAGAAATTTGTTAATCAAGGACTCATTGAAGATACAGGGTATAAGAATGAAGGATTTAGTGGTAGACCGGCAAAATTATACCGTTTCAAAGATAATATTGAAGAAATGGATTTATTTTAAGTTATTTGATAAATTAATGTAAAAAAATGATTGACAAGCATATAATAAAAGTGTTATATTAATAATGCATTTAATTAAGGTTTACTTCGGTAAATCTTTAATTAAGTATGAAATGAAACACCTGGGTGTGTGTAAAGAAAGGAGGATATTATGCCAACAATAAATCAATTAGTTAGAAAAGGAAGATCAACTAAAACTAGAAAAAGTAAATCTCCAGTTTTAGGAATTGGATATAATAGCCGTAAGAAAAAAGAAACTGAGTTAAGTTCTCCACAAAAACGTGGTGTTTGTACTCGTGTAGGAACTATGGCTCCTAAAAAACCAAACTCGGCTCTTCGTAAATATGCTCGTGTTAGATTAAGTAACGGAAATGAAGTTACTGCTTACATCGGTGGAGAAGGTCATAACTTACAAGAACATAGTGTTGTTTTAATTCGTGGTGGACGTGTTAAGGATTTAATTGGGGTTCGTTATCATATTATTCGTGGAACAATGGATACATCAGGAATTGATAAACGTCGTCAAGGTCGTTCTAAATACGGTACTAAAAAACCAAAAGCAGCAAAATAATAATTATTAATATTTAATTTGAGAGGAGGATATCATGAGAAAAAGAAGAGCAGTTAAAAGAGATGTTTTAGCAGATCCAATGTATCAATCAAAAATAGTTACTAAATTAGTAAACCGTTTAATGCTTGATGGAAAAAAAGGAGTTGCTCAAACAATTTTATATGATGCATTTGATATAATTAAAGAAAAAACTGGTCAAGAACCAATTGAAGTATTTAACAAAGCACTTGAAAATATAAAACCGGCATTAGAAGTTAAATCACGTCGTGTTGGTGGAGCGACTTATCAAGTACCAATTGAAGTTCGTACTGATCGTCGTCAAGCTCTAGGACTTCGTTGGTTAGTTCAATATGCTAGATTAAGAGGCGGTCATAGTATGGCTGAAAATTTAGCAAACGAAATAATTGATGCATCTAATGGAACTGGTGCAGCAGTTAAAAAACGTGAAGATACCCACAGAATGGCAGAAGCTAATAAAGCATTTGCTCATTACCGTTGGTAATAAATATAATATAGGAAGGAAATAAAAAATATGGCTCGTGAATATAGTTTAGATAAAACACGTAATTTTGGAATTATGGCGCATATTGATGCAGGTAAAACTACTTGTACTGAGCGTATCTTATTCCATACTAAAAAAATCCATAAAATTGGTGAAACCCATGATGGTGCTTCGCAAATGGACTGGATGGCACAAGAACAAGAACGTGGAATAACTATTACTTCGGCAGCTACTACGGCATTTTGGAAAGGTCACAGATATAACATCATCGACACTCCGGGCCATGTGGATTTTACAGTTGAAGTATCTAGATCACTTAGAGTATTAGATGGTGCAGTTGCCCTACTAGATGCTCAAGCTGGTGTTGAACCACAAACTGAAACAGTATGGCGTCAAGCTACTGAATTCAAAGTTCCCCGTATGTTTTTCATTAATAAAATGGATAAGATGGGAGCAGACTTTCAATATTCTCTTGGAACAATAACAGATCGTTTAGGAGTAAATGCTAAACCTCTAGAATGGCCAATTGGATCAGAAAGTGATTTTAATGGAGTAATTGATTTACTTACAAGAACTGCATATCATTATGATGGAAAATCAGAAGAAGACACTACCATTATTGAAATTCCTGCTGATTTGGTTGATCTTGTTGAAGAAAAAAGAACAGAATTAATCGAAGCAGTTGCTGAATTTGATGATGAATTAATGGAAAAATATTTAGCAGATGAAGAAATTTCAATTGAACTTATTAAAAAGGCAATTCGTAAAGGAACATTAGCAGTAGAGTTTTTCCCAGTATTATGTGGTACAGCTTTAGGAAATAAAGGAGTTAAATTATTACTTGATGCAGTAATTGATTACTTACCATCACCACTTGATGTAGAATCAATCGCTGGTACTAATTTAGATGGTGAACAAATTGTTCGTCATCCAAGTGATAGTGAACCATTCAGTGCACTTGCGTTTAAAGTTATGACAGATCCATTTGTTGGACGTTTAACATTCTTTAGAGTTTATTCAGGAAAACTACAAAGTGGATCATATATCTTAAATGCGACTAAGAATAGTCGTGAAAGAATTGGTCGTATCTTATTAATGCATGCTAATAATCGTACTGAAATTTCAGAAGTATACGCAGGAGATATTGCTGCTGCAGTAGGACTTAAAAATACAACAACTGGAGACACTTTATGTGATGAAAAGAAAGCTTGTATTTTAGAATCAATGGTATTCCCAGAACCAGTTATTGAATTAGCCGTTGAACCAAAATCAAAAGCTGATCAAGATAAAATGGGTGTGGCACTTCAAAAGTTGTCTGAAGAAGACCCAACTTTTAGAGCAAGCACTAACCATGAAACTGGTCAAACAATCATTGCTGGTATGGGTGAACTTCACTTAGATATTATTGTTGATAGAATGCGTCGTGAATTCAATGTTGAAGCTAACATTGGTAAGCCACAAGTATCTTATCGTGAAACAATTAAAGAAGCAGGGGATTGTGAAGGTAAATACATTAAACAATCTGGTGGACGTGGACAATACGGACATGTTAAGATTAAATTCGAACCAAATCCTGATAAAGGATATGAATTCGTTGATGCAGTCGTTGGAGGAACAGTACCTCGTGAATATATTCCAGTAACAGATAAGGGATTACAAGATGCTTTAAAAACTGGTATTGTTGCAGGTTATCCATTGATTGACATTAAAGCAACTTTATATGATGGTTCATATCATGAAGTTGACTCATCAGAAATGGCATTTAAAATAGCAGCTAGTATGGCTCTTAAAGATGCTAAAAACAAATGTAAACCAACCTTACTTGAACCAATTATGAAAGTTCAAGTGATTGTTCCTGAAGAATACTTAGGATCAGTTATGGGTGACGTTACATCAAGACGTGGACGTCCACTTGGTCAAGAATCTCGTGGTAATGCATTAGCAATTAATGCGATGGTTCCACTTTCTGAAATGTTTGGTTACGCTACATCACTAAGATCAAATACACAAGGTCGTGGACAATTCACAATGGTATTTGATCATTATGAAGAAGTACCAAAAAGTATTTTAGAAGAAATCATAAAGAAAAATGGTGGAAACTAGTAAAAATACTTGATATTTTTACTAAGTTGATATAAAATATAAATTGTAGATATTATAAGGAGGAAACAAAAAATGGCAAAACAAAAATTTGATCGTTCAAAACCACATGTTAACATTGGTACAATCGGACATGTTGACCATGGTAAAACGACTTTAACTGCCGCTATTACAAATGTATTAGCAAAACAAGGTGGTGCTGAATTTCAAGCATATGACCAAATTGATAAAGCACCTGAAGAAAGAGAAAGAGGTATTACAATTAATACTTCTCACGTTGAGTATCAAACAGCTACAAGACATTACGCTCACGTTGACTGTCCAGGGCATGCTGACTACGTAAAAAATATGATTACTGGTGCAGCTCAAATGGATGGAGCAATCTTAGTTATTGCTGCAACTGATGGACCTATGGCTCAAACTCGTGAACATATTCTATTATCTCGTCAAGTAGGTGTACCTCGTATTGTTGTTTTCATGAACAAATGCGATATGGTAGATGACGAAGAATTATTAGAATTAGTTGAAATGGAAATCCGTGAACTATTAAGTGAATATGGATTTGATGGAGACAACACACCAATTATTCGTGGTTCTGCATTAAAAGCACTAGAAGGTGTTGCTGAATACGAAGAAAAAATTGTTGAATTAATGAATAGTGTTGATACATGGATTGAAACACCAGTTCGTGATTCAGACAAACCATTCTTAATGCCAATTGAAGACGTATTTACAATTACAGGTCGTGGAACTGTTGTTACAGGACGTGTAGAACGTGGACAATTAAAATTAAATGACGAAATTGAAATCGTTGGTATTAGAGAAACAAGAAAATCAATCGTTACAGGAATCGAAATGTTCCGTAAACAATTAGATTATGCTGAAGCAGGAGACAATGCTGGTATCTTATTAAGAGGTATCTCTCGTGAAGACGTAGAACGTGGTCAAGTACTATCTAAACCAGGTAGTGTTACTCCACATAGCAAATTCAAAACTGAAGTTTATGTATTAAGTAAAGAAGAAGGCGGACGTCATACTCCATTCTTCTCAAACTACAGACCACAATTTTATTTCCGTACTACAGATGTTACTGGTGTTATTGAACTACCAGAAGGTGTAGAAATGGTTATGCCAGGAGATAACATTACTATGACTGTTGAATTAATTCACCCAATTGCAATTGAAAATGGAACTAAGTTCTCAATTCGTGAAGGTGGAAGAACAGTTGGTGCTGGTGTAGTTTCTGAAATTATAAAATAATAAAAAGGAACGAATATTATTCGTTCTTTTTTTTGTTTTAAAAATAAACATTTAATTGTTTATTTCTTTAATATATTTTGAATAGGTAAAGTATTACGATACATAAAGTATTTTACATTATTTGTTATTAGTTCAAAATCACCAGCATACTCATATACTTTTGCTCCAAAGTTAGTTTTAAAATTATTAAGACCTTTATATTTGTTGTCACTAAGCTCTGGGTTACTGATTCCTCCAAGATTAAACTTTTTGTAGCCCATATTAGAATATTTTTCAATTATCTTCCAAAACATTAAATGTTTAGAATTAAATGTTCCATATGCTTTATCGTAAGCATCCATCATTAAATAAACAGTATCTTTATAAGCAATAACCATAGCTGATGATAATATAACTCCATCAGGATTATTTTTTAATAAATTAGTAGCTAATATTAGATTCTTTTTATAATTTGCTAATAAGTTATCAGAATTTATTTTTCTGTTAATTAATTTAGTGCCAATTGTACTTGAGTTGGTTAAAACTAAATTATTAACATTAGAGTTTTCTTGATCAACTTCACTATAATTTTTTTGAACTTCTTTTAAGTAAACGGAAGTATCTAACTTTGCGTAATAAAAATCAATCATTTTATTCTTGTCAAAAGCAAAATACAAATCTTCAAAGTAATTTAGATCACGAGGATATTTCTTTTTAGATTGGGTATACATATGCTTTAATTCACTTGCGCGGCCTTTATATATTTTTATGCCGTTTCTTTCAGCACCTCTTATTTTAGTGCGGTATTCTTTTTTGATTTCATTAAATAAAACATAATAAGGTTTGTTGATGTCAATAACAGCTTCATAACGAGGTTTCAAAGCTTCAAAATAATAATTATACCCATAGTGATAATAACCCAATTTCTTTAGGTTTTTGAAAGCAATTTCATACTTTTCATTAGGTTTGCTAGGATTGGTAGGAGATTCAAAGATAGTCTTAATAATAATTGGACTTAACTTAACTGCAACTATATCTAGACGGGCTAAGTAGCTTTTAAGTTTAGACGTAAATATTTTTAAAAGATCAAAATTATAGTAATCTATTAAAAAGCCTCTTGGTGCGTAAGCATATTTAAAAGCTAGATGCTTTTCGACTAATAAAACAGTGGCTCCTAAAATATTATTGTTTTGATCAATTAGTCCAACAATTAGTAGATTAAATCCTTGATTTTCCATTACAATTCCATATTCAGGTGTTTGATATGTTGAATATAGTTCATAATTTTTAGCAAACTCTTTAAATTCTTCGATTGTCAGTTGTTTAATTTTCATAATATCACCTCGTTTGTGGTTAAAATATTATAGCACAAACCCGTATAAAATCCAAGCATAAGCATGTTTGAAAATTCTGATTGATTATTTACTCATAAATAATTAGTTTGTTAATATATTTATATTGGTGATATTATGGACAAGATAAAAATTGGAATACCAAGAAGCATCCCATACTACTATTTTGATAAAAAATGGACTTATTATTTTGAAAAATTAGATATTGAAGTTATTACGAGTCCAAAAACTAACAAAAGAATTATTAATGATGGTCTTAACTATGCTAATGATGAAATGTGTTTATCATTAAAAATATATATGGGTCATGTTAATTTTTTAAAAGATAAGTGTGACTATATCTTAATTCCTAGAATAGAAAATTACGGAGTTGATAATCAAACATGTACCAATTTTTTAAGTTTATATGATTTAGTTAAAAATGCATTTGAAGTTAATGTTTTAAATTATAATGTAGCACTTTCTAATCATGAAACTGAAGAAAAAGGATTTGTAAAAATTGGTAAAAGATTGGGCAAAAAGGGTAGTGAATGTAAAAAGTCTTATATTTATGCTAAAGCGATGAGTTATAAAGATAAAAAGAAACAACATTTAAACAATTTGAAAAAACTATCAAGTTCAAAATTAAAAATTTTAATGGTTGGTCATCCTTACAACATCGAAGACGAATATGTTGGAATTCCTGTTTTAAAAGCATTAGAAAAACTAAATATTGAATGGATCAACGCCTATGATTTTGATCCTAAAATCACTAATAAATTATCAAGTAAACTTTCAAAAGATATTTATTGGAAATATAGTAAAGAGTTAATTGGAGCAATTAAATTTGTTGAAGATAAAATTAACGGAATTATTTTTGTTTCTTCGTTTCCTTGTGGTCCTGATTCATTAGTTAATGATTTAGTTATTAGAAAACTAAAACTTCCATATTTAAATTTAGTTATAGATGATCTTGATTCATTATCCGGAGTTGAAACAAGATTAGAAAGTTTTGTTGATATTATTGAAAACTCAAAAACAAATTCCTAAAAAAACAATCGCTTTTCCAAGGATGGGTAATTATGATATTCCGGCTAAATATTTATTAACCAACATATTTGGTGCTAATATTCAAAAAATTCCAGCAATTACAAATCAAACTATTGAATTGGGAACTAGATACAGTCCGGAATTTGTTTGTACACCATTTAAGTATACAATTGGGACATTAATTGAATCATTAGAAAGTGGTGCGAATATTTTAATTCAAGCTGGCGGTGGGTGCCGTTATGGATACTATAGCGAATTACAAGAACAAATATTAAAAGATATGGGTTATGAATTTCAATTTATTAATTTAATGAGTAAAGGACAAAAAAAATTAAAAAAGATATACCAAGAGCTTAAAAAGGTAGATTATAACTTGAATATAATTAAAGTTATGTATTATATAATTATTACAATTAAAATGGTTAAATATATGGACAAAGTTGATGATTATATTCGACAAAACATTGGCTTTGAAGTGAAACAAAATAGTTTTATAAATATCCAAAAAGAAATGTTAAATAGTTTTTTAACAACTAAATCAAATCTTGGATTATATTTAAAATATAGATACTACTTTAAAAAAATAAAAAAAGTCAAAATAAACAAACCACAAAATCATTTAAAAATTGGCTTAATTGGAGAATTATATACGTTAATGGAACCGTTTTCTAATTATGAACTTGAGCGAGAACTTGCAAGTTACGGGATGTCAATTAAAAGATATACGAATGTCTACTATTTATTGTTTCAAAAGGGTCGAATGGCTAATAAATATGTTAAATATGCTAAAGAATATATTACATATAAACTAGGAGCCGATGCTGCTGATAATATTGGAAGAACTAAGTATTTATGCAAACATAACTATGATGGAATAATTCATATCAAATCAACATTTTGCACACCAGAAATTGGAGCAATGCCAATAATTAATAAAATATGCCAGGAACATAAAATGCCATTATTATTTTTTTCGTTTGATTCAAATACATCAGAAGTTGGAATCAAAACTAGAGTAGAAGCATTTTATGATATGATAGAAGGGAAGAAACAATGAATGAATATTATTTAGGTGTTGATATTGGTTCCATTTCAACAAAAGGAGTTATTATTGATAATAATAATCAAGTTGTGGATTCATTATATATTTGGACCGAGGGTAATCCCATAATGGCTGTTAAAAAGTTAATTACTGAATTTAAAAATATGATACCTAAAGATGGCAAAATATTAGGAATTGGAACAACGGGTAGTGCTCGTAAGTTAATAGGTTTAATGCTTGGTGCGAATGTCGTTAAAAATGAAATAACCGCTCATGCTATTGGTACTTTATCTAAATATAAAGATGTTCATACCATTTTAGAAATAGGTGGTCAAGATTCTAAAATTATTATAATTGATAATGGAGTAGTTACTGATTATTCAATGAATACTTTGTGTGCAGCCGGGACTGGCTCATTTTTAACTAGTCAATCGAAAAGATTAGGTATACCTATTGAAGATTTTGGTGATTTAGCGTTAAAATCTAAAAACCCTGTTAAAATAGCTGCCCGTTGTACTGTCTTTGCGGAATCTGATTTAATTCATAAAGCCCAAATTGGCTATTTAAAAGAAGACATTATTGCTGGGCTTTGTAAAAGTATTGTAATAAACTATTTAAATAACGTTGGTAAAGGCAAGAAAATTAGGGAACCCATTGTTTTTCAAGGGGGTGTTAGTAAAAACAAAGGAGTTCTTAAATACTTTAAAGAAGTATTAAATGCTCCAATAATTGTCGATAATGACAGTCACTTGATGGGAGCTATTGGAATTGCTATTATGGCTAAAAGAACTAAAAGCAATCAAGAATTTAAATTAGACACAACTGATATTTTATTTGAAACAAAAGGTAGTGAATGTTTGAAATGTTCTAACAATTGTGAAGTTTTAAAAATATATAAAGATCATGAATTAGTTGATACATGGGGGAATCGTTGTCCTAAAGGTAGTGAGTAAAGGAAATGTTGAAAGTAAGAGTATATATATTTTAGAGTTGACAACATCAAAATAATAGTGTATAAATTATATTGATTAAAAAGGAAGTGAACTATGGCACAAAAATTAGTAATAGTGGAGTCCCCAAGTAAATCGAAAACGATTGAAAAGTTTTTAGGTAAAGACTTTAAAGTAGTATCTAGTAAAGGTCATATTAGAGATTTAGCAATTAAAGGTAAGTTTGGGTTTGGTGTTGATATTGAAGATAATTTCAAACCAACTTACACAACTATTAAAGGTAAGAAAAAAGTTATTGATGAGCTTAAGAAAGAAGTCAAGAACTCTTCAAAAGTATATTTAGCGAGTGACCCCGATCGTGAAGGGGAAGCTATCAGTTGGCATTTATTCGATGCCCTTGGTCTTAAAGAAGATGATTATGAAAGAATTGTCTTTAATGAGATTACTAAAGGTGCAATTACTGAATCATTTAATCATGCTAGAAAAATAAATACTGATTTAGTTAACTCTCAAGAAACCAGACGTATTTTAGACCGTATTATTGGTTTTAGGCTAAGTAAATTAATGCAAAGTAAAACAGATGGAACAAGTGCTGGTAGAGTTCAAAGTGTTGCTTTAAAGCTAATTGTTGATCGTGAGCGTGAAATAGAAGCTTTTGATGCAACTGAATATTGGACAATAACAGCTAATTTCAAAGAATTTGATGCTGAGTTATTTAATTATAACAACAAAAGTATTAAAATAAATAATGAAGTTGAAGCAAATGAAATATTGGCAAAACTAAGTAATAGTTTTAAAATTGAAAGTGTTGATAAAAAAGTTAAAAATAAAAAATCAAGAATGCCTTTTATTACTAGTACTTTGCAACAAGAGGCTTCATCCAAATTGGGAATGTCAGCTAAAAAATCAATGAGTATTGCACAAAAACTATACGAAGGTATTGAACTAGAAAATGAGACAGTTGGGCTTATTACTTATATGCGTACCGATTCAACTAGATTATCTAGTGAGTTTATTGGTAGCACTTTTAAATATATTGAAGCTAAGTATGGGAAAGAATATTTAGGCAGTGTTAAAGTAAATAAGAAAAACGACAATGTTCAAGATGCCCATGAGGCAATTCGTCCAACTAGTATTAGTCGTGATCCAATAAGTGTAAAACCTTATTTATCTAATGATGAGTATAAGTTATATCGTATTATCTACTATCGTGCTTTAGCGTCACTTATGGCTGATGCTAAAACTAATAATACAACTGTTGTTTTAGATAATAATAATTATCAATTTAAAGCGAGTGGTCAAATATTAATCTTTGATGGTTATTTAAAAGTTTATGGTGATTATGAAGAAACAACTGAAACAATGTTGCCACCGTTAGAAGATTATCAATCAAATGTTATTGTATCTAATGATATTTTAAAAGAACAACATTTTACTAAACCCCCAGCACGTTATACTGAAGCAAAATTGATTAAGGAAATGGAAGAATTAGGAATTGGAAGACCTAGTACTTATACGAAAACAATGGATACGATTAAGAGCCGTGGATATGTAAATGTGGTTGAAAAGAAATTCGTACCTACTGAAATCGGAATTGAAATAACTGATAAATTACAAGTTTATTTTAGTCATATTATTAACGTTTTGTATACTGCAAACATGGAAAATGATTTAGATAAAATTGCAGAAGGTCAATTAGTATGGTATGAATTACTAAAAGGTTTTTATCAAGAATTTGAAATTGCAATGAAAGAGGCGTTTGATAATATGGAAAAAAAGGAACCAGAACAAACTGGTGAAATGTGTCCAAATTGTAATCATCCATTAGTTGTTAGAAAAGGACGATATGGTGATTTTGTTGCTTGTAGTAATTTTCCAGAATGTAAATATATAAAAAACGAACCAAAAGAAGTAAATGAAATAACTGATTGCCCAAATTGTGATGGCAAGATTGTTGAAAAGCCAACGCGTAAAGGCAAAATATTTTATGGATGTAATAATTATCCAAAATGTAAAACAGCATATTGGGATAAACCAATTGGTAAAGAATGTCCAGAATGTAAAAGTATGTTAGTTGAAAAAAATAATAAAGTTAAATGTAGTAGTTGTGATTATCAAGAATAGGGAGTTATCCCTTTTTTTGTATGTAAAGCAATACGATTACGATTGTTTTAAGTTATATATTTTGTTATAATATAATTATTAAGAGGTGATTCTATGAAAGAACAAGTTAGAAGAAGATATAACTTTGTATTAAAAAATGTTCCGACTAGAGAAGAAATACTTATTAAAAATTTTTTTGGCGATGAAAATGAATTAGGACGTTCTAATTATGTCTTAAGTGATATTGACATGATTACCTTAGATTATAAAGATGAACAAGATTTGTCAGACAATATTCAAGATGTGCTTGGACACAATGTTGAATATCCTAAATTCTATATTAAATATAAAGAAAATAAAAAAGAAAGATATTTAAAAATTGCTTATAGGGATCTGGGCATATTAAAACAATATGCAAATATTAGTCGTACCAATATAAAAGAAGGAGAAATATATCGCAAATTTTACAATCATTTTATGAGTAACATTGGTAAAGGACGATTTTATCGATATATGACTGAAAATAATTATATAAATGATAGATTAGAAAAACTATTAAAAGAATATTTATATGAAGATAAAATATATCGTGAACAAGAGATTTACAATCATCTTAAAAATTATCGTGTTATTAGAGATTATATATTTGGAATGTTTGAATATAACAAAAATGTTAATTTAGATAGTGCGAAAATAAATTTTGATAGTATCAAATTAAAAGAAGTTCCTAAAAAAGAAGTTAATCTACGAGTTCCAGAACCGGTTAGATTATCCACTGAAGATCCATTTTTAAACAGTTTAACCGACCGTGATGAGATAAGTCGTTATTATGATTTAGATCAATTATCGTCATTGGAACAAGACATTCCGGTGTTTGATGGAATGTCTAAACCTAAGACCAAAGTATTGAAAAAATAGAGCATTAAGAGTAATAGATTTTACTCTTTTTTTGTGCTAAAATGATTATGGTGATAATATGGATAGACTAAAAGAAATGTTTATTGATTATATTGATGATGAAAAAAAATATTCTAACCATACAGTTATTGCTTATAGTAATGACTTAGAAGAATTTTTAATATTTATTAAAAACCTAAACATAAATGAAATAAAAAGTATTGATTATTCGACTATTCGCCAATATTTAACCGTTTTATATAACAAAAATTATACTAAAAAAACAATTAGTAGACATATTAGTACACTTAGAAGTTTTTTTAAATATTTATTGAAAACTAAGGTTATTAATAAAAATCCCATGACTTTAGTGAGTAATCCTAAACCGGATAAGAAACTACCTAATTATTTACATAGTAAAGAATTAGCGGAGTTACTTGAAGTGCCAAATATTAATACACCACTTGGGTTTCGTAATAAGCTAATTATTGAATTATTATATTCAACTGGTATCCGTGTTAGTGAACTTGTAAATATCAAAATCCAAGATATTAATTTTTTTGAAATGTCTATTAAAGTAATGGGAAAGGGCAGTAAAGAAAGATATGTTATTTTTGGTAATGTTCTTAAAAAAATGTTAATTGAATATTTAAATGATCAACGTTTACATTTGTTAAAAGGTAAAACGGGTGATTGTTTATTAATAAATAAAAACGGCACTAATTTAAGTGACAGAGGTGTTCGATTAATAATCGATCAAATCGTTAAAAAGTCATCTCTTAGTAAAAAAGTAAGTCCCCATGTTATTAGACATACTTTTGCAACAGAGATGCTTAATAATGGTGCTGATTTAAAAATTGTTCAAGAATTACTTGGTCATAGTAATTTAAGTACGACTCAAATATATACTCATATTTCTAATGAAAGATTAAGAGAAGTATATTTGGATAATCATCCACGTGCAAAAAAAGGAGGTAAAAATAATGGCTAAATTATATTTTAGATATGGAGCAATGAATTCTGGTAAAAGTACAGCACTAATGCAAGTTGCTTATAATTATGAAGAAAGAGATCAAAAAGTATTAGTTATTAAATCAGTCATTGATACTAAAGGAAATTCTAGATTAGTGTCACGAATTGGCTTAGAACGTGATGTTGATATATTATTATCTTCTCACGATAGTTTGAAAAATTATGATATCAATTATCAAACTATTGCTTGTTTTTTAGTAGATGAGGCGCAATTTTTGACAGAAGAACAAGTAACAGAATTGTGGATTGTTTCTAAAAGATACAACATTCCAGTTATATGTTATGGTTTAAGAAGCGATTTTCAAACTAATAGTTTTCCTGGAAGTAAAAGACTTATGGAACTAGCAGATGAATTAGATGAGCTAATTACAATATGTCGTTGTGGTAAGCGAGCTAAGTTTAATGGACGTAAAATAAATGGAAAATTTGTAAGCGAAGGAGAACAAGTAGCAATCGATGAAACTAATGACGTTAGTTATGAATCTTTATGTGGCAAATGTTATATTGATAAAGTGTTAAGTTAAAAAAGTAATGATTGTTTATAAATATCCTTTTTGATATAATTATTATAGTAGGAGGCAGAGTTAATGAAAAAATTTGTATATTCTTTTAAAGAAGGAAATAAAGACATGAAAGACTTACTTGGTGGTAAGGGTGCGAATTTAGCTGAGATGACTAAAATTGGTTTGCCGGTACCAAGTGGCTTTATTGTAACAACTGAAGCTTGTAACAAATATTATGAAGATAATTTAGTTATTGGTGAAGAAGTGATAACTCAAATTTTTAAAAAAATTAATGAGTTAGAAAAATTATCAGGTAAAAAATTAGGAGATGTTGAAAACCCACTGTTATTATCTGTAAGAAGTGGAAGTCGTGCAAGTATGCCTGGAATGATGGATACTATATTAAATCTTGGACTTAATGACCAGATAGTTTTAGGATATGCAAAAGTTCATAATGATCCTCGTTTTATAAATGATTCATATCGTCGTTTTATTCAAATGTTTTCTGATGTAGTTAAAGGCTATCCAAAATCATCGTTTGAAAAAATTATTAGCGAATTAAAGCAACAAAAAGGTATAAATGATGATCGTGATTTAAGTGGTGATGATATGATTACTTTAGTCGATAAATTCAAAGAAGTATATCGAAAAATTGCCGGAGAAGAATTCCCACAAGATCCTAAAGTTCAATTAATCGAATCAATTACGGCAGTATTCCGTTCATGGAATACTGAACGGGCAATAATATACAGAAGAATGCATGATATTCCAAGTAGTTGGGGAACAGCAGTAAATGTTCAAGAAATGGTGTATGGTAACCGTGGCGACGATTGTGGTACTGGTGTAGCATTTACTAGAAATCCTGCAACCGGTGAAAATAAATTATATGGAGAATATTTAATAAATGCTCAAGGTGAAGACGTTGTGGCAGGTATTCGTACACCACAACCAATCGATACTTTAAAAGATGCAATGCCTAATATATACGAAGAGTTTTTAAATTATTCTAAGAAATTAGAAAAACATTATAAAGATATGCAAGATATGGAATTTACAATTGAAAATGGTAAATTATTTATGCTACAAACTCGTAATGGAAAAAGAACAGCCCATGCTGCTTTGAAAATTGCCGTTGATTTGTTAACTGAAGGTTTGATTACTAAGGAAGAAGCTTTATTAAAAGTAGATCCTAACCAATTAGATCAATTATTACATCCTAATTTTAATGATGAAGCATTAAAGGAAGCAAAAGTTATAGCAGTTGGTCTAGCAGCATCACCAGGAGCGGCAACTGGTAAAATTTATTTTACCGCAAGTGATGTAAGTGATGCATCTAACCGTGGTGAAGATGCACTGTTAGTTCGGGAAGATACATCTCCTGAAGATATTCAAGGAATGAATGATGCTCGTGGTATTTTAACGATAAGAGGTGGAATGACTTCTCATGCCGCGGTTGTAGCTCGGGGAATGGGGCGCTGTTGTATTAGTGGTTGTGATTCCTTAAAGATAGATTTTAAAAATAAAACATTAACTACTAGCGACGGAACGATTTTTAATGAAGGTGATTTCTTATCATTAGATGGAACTACAGGTAATGTTTATAGTGGAAGTATTCAAACTAAGGAACCAGAGATTAGTGGTGAATTTGAAACGTTTATGAATTTTGCTGATGAAGTTAGAACACTCGGAGTAAGAGTCAATGCGGATACCGTAAGAGATGCTAAACAAGCATTAAAGTTTGGTGCTGAAGGTATTGGGCTGTGTCGTACGGAACATATGTTTTTTGAGGAAAACCGTATATTTGAAGTAAGAAAAATGATTTTAGCTGATAATATTGAAGTTCGAGAAGAAGCATTGAAAAAAATATTACCAATGCAACGAAAAGATTTTGAAGGCTTATTTGAAGTAATGAATGGTAAAGCTGTAACAATTCGTTATTTGGATCCACCATTGCACGAGTTTTTACCAAAAACTGAAAAAGAAGTTATTGAGTTAGCAGAAGCTTTAAATTTAACAGTTAATGCAGTTGAAACTCGAATTGAATCATTAAGAGAAGTAAATCCAATGATGGGACACCGTGGTTGTCGAATTGCTATTACTTATCCAGAAATAGCCGTTATGCAAACTAGAGCAATTATTGAAGCTGCTATTAATGTCGGCTGGTTAGGGATTAAAACAACTCCTGAAATTATGATTCCTTTAATTAGTGATATTAACGAATTAAAATTTAATAAAGAAATAATTGTTAAAACAGCTAACGAAGTTATGGAAGAACATGGTGTTAAAGTTGATTATCATATTGGAACAATGATTGAAACACCAAGGGCTGCTATCTTAGCAGATGATATTGCTAGTTCTGTTGATTTCTTTAGTTTTGGAACTAATGATTTAACACAAATGACTTATGGTTTTTCAAGAGATGATGCTAGTAAATTTTTGTCTGATTATTATGAAAAAAGAATTTTTGAAAGAGATCCATTTGATAAGTTAGATCAAGAAGGTGTTGGAAGATTGGTTGAAATGGCAGTTATTAGAGGAAAAAGTTCAAATAAGACAATTAAATTGGGTATATGTGGTGAGCATGGTGGAGAACCAACAAGTGTTGAATTTTGTCATAAACTTGGACTTGATTATGTTTCGTGTTCGCCATTTAGAATTCCGATTGCTCGTTTAGCGGCGGCTCAAGCTAAATTAAAAGAGTCAAAATAAAAGCCATTAGGCTTTTTTATCCTTTGTATATAAATATATATACAGACATTTGGAGGTATTTATGAAAAATTCAACGTTGACAATGAATCAAACAATATACAGATATATAATTTTTATTATCGCTCTTATCGTTTTGGCCGCAACATATAATATGTTTATTTTACCAAACAATATTGTTACTGGTGGAGCCGATGGAGCTGCAGTCATTTTTAAAGAATTTCTTAATCCAAGTTTATTTATTTTACTTGTTAATTTTATCCTTATATGTGCTAGTTTCTTTACACTAGGAAAAAAAACAACTTTGAATTCAATTCTTGGTTCAATTTTATATCCTATATTTATAAATCTAACATCTAATATTAATAATTTTGTATCAATAAAAAGTGATGATATGATTTTAAATATTATATTTGGTTCAGTTCTAACAGGAGTATCAGTTGGACTGATTGCCAAATATGGCTTTAGTTCGGGTGGTTCTGATATCGCCGCTCATATACTGGCCAAACTATCGAAAATTTCAATGGGAAAAGCCTTTTTATTAATTGATGGATTAATTATTTTGGCAAGTGTCTTTGTTTTTGGAATAGTTAATACTATGTATGCTATTATCTATATTTATATTTATAGCATTGTCACTGATAAAATAATTTTAGGTATTTCTGATAACAAAGCTTTTTATATTGTAACTAATAAAGAAAAGGAAGTCATGGACTATATATTAAATAACCTACATCAAGGTGCTACTTTGTTAACTGGACAAGGTGCTTACGGAGGAAGTTCTAAAAACGTAATATTTTGTGTTGTTTCAGTTAGAAATTATTTTAGGCTAAAAGAAGGAATTAATGACATTGATGAAGATGCTTTCTTTATTGTAGCAGACGCTTATGAGGTAAAAGGTGGAGCTTAAAAACATTTATAAACTAAATGTTTTTTTGTTTTTGGTAATAGAATAGATTTAAATGTGTAGAATATTCTTTATATTATAGGGGGTATGTTATGAATCTTTCTGGCCAAGAGTTTAAAATAATTAAAAAATATAATAAATTCAATCAAGGTAGTGAAGGAAAATTATATTATTATGATAATTATTTAATAAAAATATATTACAATCACATCATTAATGAAAAAAAAGAAACGATTAATTATATAATAGATAAAAAAAATATTGAGGGGTGTGTCTTACCTAGAGATAAGGTATATATTAATGGATTATTTAAAGGAATTAGCACTGATTATTATAGTGATTATAAGCCACTTTCTAAAACATACAAAAATAATCAATTGAATTTTAAAGATAAATTAGAAATATGTAAAAAGGTTACAGAAGCACTAATTCTTTTACATAAAAACAAGATAATTCATAATAACGTTAATTTAGATAATATCATTTCTAATAATAAAAATGCTTTATTAATAGATATTGACGGAGGATTGCCAATTGAAGTATTGAACCAAGATGAATTTCAACATCTTGTAAAAGGAGATCAATATAGTGCTGTAATAACAATATTATCTTATTTATATAATTTTGATTTTGAACGTTATATATATAAATATGGTATAGAAAATTTTAAAATGTCATTAACTAGTTTTCCAATCAAGGAAAATCTATTGAACTATATTAGTGATTTAATTTCCAACAATTTAAATGAATATAACTATATGAATAAATATTTTAATTATTTGGATGAAAAGACTGAAATAAAAAGAAAACGAAAATAATGTGTCGACAAGTTTGTCATAAACAATAAAATATAAAAAAAACACTGCTTAAATATATAAGTAAAAGGTTGCTAAAATAAAGTAAATTTGAGATAATACTAGTGGTGATAATATGAAAATACTTTGTTTAGGACATGCAGCCTATGATATAACGATTCCATTAGATGAATATCCAATCGAGAATACTAAAAACCGTGTTGATGCACGTGTTGAATGTGGCGGTGGGCCAGCATCCAATGCTGCTTATTTGCTAGGTAAATGGGGAATGGATGTTTATTTTGCTGGTGTTGTTGGTGATGATGAATATGGACACACAATAAAACAAGAATTTGAAAGTGTAAATGTTAATACAAATTATTTGGAGTTTAGCAATAAATTTAGAACGACTTCTAGTTTTATTATTGCTAACAAAAGTAATGGTACAAGAACCATTTTAACTTATCGCCCAGATAATATGAAGATGAATGAATTGAAACTGGACTTTGAACCAGATATTATTTTAGTTGATGGTCAAGAATATGAATTATCAAAAAAAGTTATAAAAGAACATCCTAATGCTATTAGTATCATTGATGCTGGTAGACCAAGACCAGAAATAATGGAATTATCTAAAATGGTTGATCATTTAGTTTGTTCAAAAGAATTTGCAGAAACAGTAACTGAAATGACAATTGATTATGATAATCAACAATCAATTATTGATTTATATAAAAAGATGGAAGAAATTTTTAAAAACAATATTGTTGTAACTTTAGAAAAAAAAGGGTGTTTATATAAATACCAAGATAAAATTAAAATAATGCCTTCAATAAAAGTTAAAGCTATTGATTCAACTGGAGCCGGAGATATTTTTCATGGAGCCTTTACTTATGGAATTGCCAAAGGAACTGATTATGAAAAAGCGTTAAAGATTTCAAACATTGCTGGTGCTGTATCAGTTACTAGGATTGGTGGTAGAAACTCCGTTTTTAGTAAAAGTGAAATGAAAGAAGTATATAATGAATTTGAATAGTCTCATAACCTATGATAATCTTCCTAAATTAGATCTTCATGGGTTAGATAGAGACTGTGCATCTCTATATGTTAGAATGTTTATTGAAGACAATATTAAATTAAAAAACAAATTTATTTTGATTGTTCATGGGGTTGGTCAAGGAATCTTGAAAAAAGCTACTCATGACCATTTGAAAAAGAATAAAAATGTTATAGAATACAAAACAATTTACTACAACAATGGATGCACGGTTGTCCATCTCAAAATTTGACAATTAAGGCACTTTGTGGTATTATATCTACAACTTGAGAGGAGTTCCAACTGTTTGAAATTTATACATAAACATATAAAAACAGAAAGTTTTATTTATTAAAAAAATATAAAGTTGACAAAACAAAAAACTTGTGTTAGTATATGTGGCAAATTAAAGGGGGAATTAATATGTATAATGAAAGAAATGAAGAATTTTCAATTAGAGACATAATCTTGCAACTATTATTTGTTGTTTTATTTGTTTTTATTTTGCTTTGGTTATTTCCAACTAAAAGCGATATAAATAAACTGGCTAACAACAATAACAACATTGGTTCATTAGAACCTATATATGCGAGAATATTTAATGATAATATTCTTAATATGAAAGATGCTGGAAAGGAATATTTTACAACTGAGAGAGTACCACAAAAAATTGGTGATAAAGTTACTTTGACTTTAGGCGAAATGCTTAATAAAAAGTTATTATTACCATTTGTTGATAGTAAAGGTCGCCAATGTGATTTATCTAAATCATATATTGAGGTAACCAAAACTAGTGAAATAGAATATACCATGAAGGTTAATTTGGATTGTACTGATGCATCTGATTATATCTTAATACCTATGGGATGTTATGATTTTTGTAAAACAGACATTTGCGAAAAAGAAACAACTAGACCTATTGTAACAAAACCAACACCAAAACCAGATCCAGTAAAACCAACACCAAACAAACCAAAACCAGATCCAGTAAAACCAACACCAAACAAACCAAAACCAGATCCAGTAAAACCGGATCCAGTAAAACCAGATCCAGTAAAACCAGATCCAGTAAAACCGGATCCAGTAAAACCAGATCCAGTAAAACCAATAGAATATGTATATCAATATACAAAAACAACACCAGCGTATTTTACTAACTGGAGTAGTTGGTCAAATTGGAGTACTAATTATGTTCGTGAAACTGATTTAGTTGATGTTAGAACAGAAGAAATTACCAATACAGTTAAAAAACAAATAGGAATTAAAAAAGTTACACAATCTGTTCCTTATACTACAACTAAAAAAGTTCATGTTGATAATTTAGTTACCAAAACATGTGCTAAATGGGGTACAGTTACAGTTTCAACTGGAAGTTATAAGTATGGTACTGAATGGAATTATGTAAAAACCATTTCAGCTACTACTCCACCAAGTGATACTGCAACAACCAGATATGTACGTGTTAAAAATTCAAGTGGTGATACATTAGATTGTAATACAAACTGTAATTCAATTTACTCAAATTACAAAGTTTATACAAGACAATCATATGAAATTAAACAAAGTGGATACACTTGTACTGAATATGGATTGACTGTAACACCAATTTATATTAATAAACAAGTTACAGAATATAAAAATGAAGTTAAATATGAACCAGTTTATGGTAATGTTAAAAAAACAGTTACTTATTATCAATCAAGAACAAGAAAAGTAGTTTCTACTTCAACAGATACAAGATGGAGTAAATATAATGATACCTATTTATTAAATAAGGGTTATAAATATACAGGAAAAGTAAAAGTAAAATAATAATGAGAAGGGGAGGTGCCGCATATGAAATTATCTAAAAGAATTGAAAAAATTGAGGATGGAACAGAAAAAATGCTTGCATCTATGAATGTTAAAAGAAAATTAATGGCTGAAAAAATAAAGAACTTTAATTCTAAACATGGAAAAAAAGTAGTAGTTTCAGCAGCACTTATAGCAATTCTTGCCGCAAGTAAAGGATGTTCAATCAATAAAACTGATACTCCAATTCAAACAACTGATAATGACAATATAAACAAGATTATGCAATCTTATGAAAAGGAAATAGGAGATCATTTAGCTTTTGATCCTAACAGTGAAAAAGAAATGATTAACCGTATCGCAAAAGTATATGTTGATGCTTCAGCTAAGGGTCTAGGAGATTTAACGGTTGAGCAATGGATGGATTGGTATACTGTAACTAATATTGATGATATATCAGCAGCTGATTATTATAAATTATTAGACGATACTAAGACACCATCAACAATTATGGAAAATTATGACTATGTTAATAATGCTTTGTTAGAAGATGCTATTACAGTTACTCCTAATACTATTATTGATTTAGAACCGTTAGTTGCTGATAAAAAATCAGCTGAAGAACTATCAAGTTTTCAAAATGCATTAGCATCTCTTAATACTGCTAACGATTCAAGCAAGAAAAAATTAGCAACAGATGTTAATGAATACTTATATAATGAATTTGTAACAAGTAAACATAAAACAGTATCTGCTTCAAGTAATTTAACAAGAATGAAATTATTACTAGGAACTTGGGAAATTACTAATAATCAAAGTTGGGTAATACCAAGTGCTGATATTAGTAAAATAATTTATCCAAGTGGCGATTCTAAATGTGATTTATCATCTAAAGCAGTTGGTAATTCTGTATGGAATGATCAAAAAGTAGTCGTTAGAAATACTGTTGAAGAAAAAATCAATATGATGTTTAAGTTAATGGCTAATGAAGATAAATCAAACCAAGAAGTCAGAACAATATTAAGAAGTCTTGAAATTGAAATGGCTATTGAAGAAATGGCAAAAGAGATGGGACTTGTTAAGGTTGAAAATCCAGATAGTGAAAAAGCTATAATGGATGCTAAACCAGAACCACCAAAGGTAAATACAATTACTGAACAAGAAAAGAAAAACGTGGTAACAAATCCAACAACTGGTAAAAAGGAAATTCATTTACCAGCAAAAGAAGAATCAAAAAAACCTGTTTTAGAACAAATTGAAAAAGAAAATAAAGATGAGGAAATAAGAGCAAAAGGAGTTCAAGAAGGTGCTCAAGCTGGTAACCAAGACGGTTATACTGATGGTTCAGCTAAGAAAACTTATAATGAAAATCCTAAAATTGATTTGAGTAAATCAGATAAAATATATGCTGATGCATATACTACTTACTACAAACAATATTATGCTGAAGGTTATGCTGAAGGACTAAAACTTGCGCAAGGACCTATTACCCAAAAAGAAGAAACAATTGTTACAAAACAAAACAAAGAAAACATTGAAGATATAAAAGAAATAATGATTGAAAATGGTGAACGTGATGGTTATGCTGCTGGTGATGCTGAGGGTTATACTGATGGTTACAGTGGTAAAAAGTATGATGATCGTGTTAAATTAACTCATGAAAATACAGATTATGTAAAAGCTTATATCGATGAATATAAAGATGCATATCGTAAAGGTTACCGTAATGGTGAAAGAGATCGTGATAAACTTGAACAACAATTCAAACAAAACGAAACTCATAGAAATGATGATCATTCACAAAGTATAGAAGACAAACATACTGTACATCCAGATGGATCTACAACTACTGAAGAATTCGAATTTCTACCAGGATTTTATGAAAAAGATGGTAAGATTTATGACGAGCACGGTAATGAAGTCGAAATCATTGGTAGTACTAGCAAAAACAATCAAAATATTGCAGCGTTAAAAACACTAAGAAATGTATTAGCGAGTTCTGTAAATACTAATGATTATAGTAAAACAAAAACAATCTAATAAATGTAAAGGTGAATATTAATTCACCTTTTTTTGTTTGACAATAAATAGATTCGGTGTTATCATAAAATAGTAGGATAGATAATAGGTGGGAGGTAGTAACATGAATGATAATTATATATTTGATTATATTAATGAAAATGAATTTAAAAAAATTGAAAATTCATTGAAAAAATATAATATGCTCGCATATAAAAAGCTACATTTAGAATATTATCCATCATTAAAGGAAGGTAAATTTCTAGGTAAACTTGTTTCGACTAATCAAGAAAATAATACAATTACTTATGAATTAAAATTACCAACTGATATTATGTTTGAAAAGGTTCACGGTGATGTTATTCTTCATTATTTAGTGTATAAAGATAAAAAAACTATTTTATTAGATAAAATCACTCCAGATAAAATATTAAGTGAGGGACATCAATCAGAATTAGTTACTTATAAAGGGGTAATGGTTTCAAAACAAAATAGTGAAAAAGATATTTTTAAAATTAATTTATTAAATATGATACAAAAATAGAAATCTATAAGATTTCTATTTTTTAATTATAAAACGCCATTCAACATTTTTATAGTAGTCGGTTGCATAATCAATACCGACTCTTTTAGTAGTGGTGTAAGAAACTACTTGTTGATCATCCTCAATCCATAATTGTTTTGAAGTAGTTAAGTCAATTTCGTTAAACCCTTTATCTATTTTCAAAGCTTTTGTTAGTTTACCGGGACCATTATAATCTTCGGTTGTTCTAATTAAAATGGCTTGTGGTTGTTCTTCTCTGCCAGTTACAACATTTAACAAGTAATGAACGCCATAACATAAATAAACATATGTAATTCCACCTTGTTTATATAATGGTTCACTTCGTTTAGTTTTACCAAATCTTGCATGACAAGCAGTATCTTCCTCACCTCTATATATTTCTACTTCAGTAATTCTTTGTCTTAAAATGGTTTTATCATCAAGTTTTCTAACTAATATTTTTCCAATCAAAAGGGGAGCTATCTTTAATGCATCTTGTAAATAAAAATCTAACTCTAATCTTTTCATATTATCCTCCATTAAATGTATTTTAATAAATAATAGATAATCTGACTAGCACAATAAAAGGTTGTTCAACTGAACAACCTTTATTTTATGCTTTCGCATTTATATTCATTTGGTGCAGGTGAAGGGACTTGAACCCCCATGCCGTAAGGCGCTAGATCCTAAGTCTAGTGCGTCTGCCAATTTCGCCACACCTGCTTATAATGGTGGACCCTGAAGGACTCGAACCTTCGACCGCCCGGTTATGAGCCGGATGCTCTAACCAACTGAGCTAAGGGTCCGTTAACATTACTTATATATATTAACACATTTATATAGTTTATGCAATCATTTTGCAAAAAAAAATTATAATTAAATTTATGTTTTTGTTTAATAATATAAAACTTTACATAAGATATTATAAGCATAAATATATTGTTGGTGAGTTATATTTATGATATAATTAATTAGAGGTGATAAGGTGAGACTATATAATACTTTAAGTAAAACAATTGAAGAATTTACTCCTTATAATGAAAATGAAGTGACAATGTATACATGTGGTCCAACTGTTTATCATTATGCACATATTGGAAATTTAAGGACTTATATATTTGAAGATATATTAGAAAAATCATTAGAGTATATTGGATATAATGTTAAGAGGGTTATGAATATAACTGATGTTGGACATATGACTAGTGATGCTGATAGTGGCGAAGATAAAATGAAAAAGGGAGCAGCCCGTGAAAATAAAACCGTTTGGGAGATCGCTGATTATTACACTAATGCTTTTTTTAATGATGCAGCAAAGCTAAATATTAGAAAACCATTAATTATTGAAAAGGCATCTGATTTAATTGATGAATATATTAATATAATTGAAAAGTTATTGAAAGATGGTTATGCATATATATCTAATAACAACGTTTATTTTGATATAAGTAAAATTGCTGATTATTATCGTTTATCTGGCAAAAATAGTGATGATTTACTAATTGGTGTTCGTGATGATGTTGAATTAGATGAATCTAAAAAAAATCCTTATGATTTTGGACTATGGTTTACTGTTTCAAAATTTGAAAATCAAGCAATGCAATGGGATAGTCCATGGGGAGTCGGTTATCCGGGATGGCACATCGAGTGTTCTGGTATCGCTATTAAACATTTAGGTGAACATTTAGATATTCATTGTGGGGGAATTGATAATATATTTCCACATCATACTAATGAAATCGCTCAAAGTGAGGCTTTTTTAGGACATAAATGGTGTAAATATTGGTTACATGGTGAACATTTAAATGAAGAATCAGGAAAGATGAGTAAATCAAAAGGAGAGTTTTTAACCGTTTCTTTATTAGAAGAAAAAAAATATGATCCTTTAGCATATCGTTATTTTTGCTTACAATCACATTATCGTAATCAATTAGTGTTTAGTTATGAAAGTCTTGAAATAGCATCAAACGCTTATAAAAAGCTCGTTAATCGTGTAAATCAGATTAAAAACAACTTGGATGGTGAAATTGAAGAAAAAAAATCAGACGATTATCAAGATATATTTAAAAAAGCACTTACAAGTGATTTAAATACATCTAAAGCACTTACAGTTTTATACGATGTAATAAAAGACAACAACCTTAATAATAATACTAAATTATATTTAATTGCCTCTTTTGATTCTGTCTTAT
This sequence comes from Bacilli bacterium, assembly GCA_041655535.1. Lineage (GTDB taxonomy): Bacteria > Bacillota_I > Bacilli_A > RF39 > UBA660 > DUPI01. Next base: position 300,485 of record JBBAFH010000001.1, on the reverse strand, counting down.
CTTTGGATTTATTAAAGGAAAAAGAACTTGAAATTGATAGTGCATTAGCATCTTATATTGAAGGAAAAATAGATGAAAGAAATATTGCTAAAAAGGAAAAAAATTATGAATTAGCTGATAAAATAAGAGAAGAATTAAAAGAAAAAGGTATAATAATTGAAGATGGTCGTGAAGGTACGACTTATGAAATTATAAGATAGGAGTTGGATTATGAATTTTATGACACTAGGTTTAGAAACGGGTTTAACAATTATTTTAGCAATTATTGGTTTTGTAATTGTTCTGATTGCTCAAGGTAAAGTTACGAGCGCATATGGAAAATACAAACGTATTAAAACAAATAAAGGATTGACCGGATTTGAAGTCGCTCGACAAATATTAGATAAAAATGGTTTGACAAATGTTTATATAGTTGAAACAAAAGGGGAATTAAGTGATCACTATGACCCAAGGAGAAAAGTTATTAGACTATCGAAAGAAATTTTTCACGGTAGTTCAATAGCTTCTGTATCAGTTGCGGCTCATGAAGTTGGTCATGCTATTCAAGATAAAGAAAGTTATGTTTTCATGAAAATAAGAGCATCTTTAGTTCCAGTTGTTAATTTAGTTAGTTTTTTAGGATACTTTGCAATGTTTATTTCTATTTTCGCAGGAATTACATCATATTTAATGATTGGTATTATCTTAGTGTTAGCAACATTATTATTTCAACTGATTACTTTACCAGTAGAATTTGATGCATCTAACCGTGCGAAACATGAATTATCGCTACTTGGCGTAGTCGATGATAGTGAGTACAAAAAGGCAGAAGATATGTTAAATGCTGCTGCTATGACGTATGTAGCTAGTTTAATTTCAACTTTAATTAGTTTATTAAGATTAGTACTTATGGCACGAGATTCTGATTAGAATCTTGTGTTTTTCTTTATAAAAAGATATAATGTTTTTGGTGATAACATGGATGGAATTATATTAATTAATAAAGATAAAGATTATACAAGTAGGGATGTTGTTAATATTATCGGGAAACATCTTAAAACTAAAAAAGTTGGGCACACTGGCACGTTAGATCCTCTAGCGACTGGTGTTTTAGCCATCTGTGTAGGTAAGGCAACTAAAATAGTTGAATTATTGACAAATCATGATAAAGAATATATTGCTGAGGTTACTTTAGGAGTTTCAACTGATACATTAGATATTACGGGAATTATAACGAAAGAAGAAGCTTGTTTTAAAACGGAAGAAGAAATTAAAAACATTTTATCAACGATGGTTGGAACTTATGAACAAGAAGTACCAATTTATTCAGCAGTTAAAATTAGAGGTAAAAAATTATATGAATATGCTAGAAATAACGAAGAAGTTGAGCTTCCTAAAAGATTAGTTGATATTAAGGAACTTAGTTTAATAAGTGATATTAAATATGATGATAATAAAGTCAAATTTAAAATTAAATGTTTAGTTAGTAAAGGAACATATATTAGAAGCTTAATAAGGGATATTGCAACTAATTTAAATACTATTGGGTTAATGAGTTCTTTAACAAGAACTAAACTAGGTGATTTTAATATTGAAGAGTGTGTAAATATTGAAGAATTTATTAATAATAAATATGAATTAAAATCAATTGTTGGAGTTTTGAATAATTATAAATTAATTACAGCTAATAAAGAACTTGAAGATGAACTGAATAATGGTAAAATTATTGACAATATGTATGAGAGTTCTGAGGTTTTATTTGTTAACGAAAATAATGAACCTATTGCTTTATATAAAACATATGATAAAGATAATCAAAAAATAAAACCTTGGAAAATGTTTATATAATAAAGTAAATATCGAAATTGGATTTTTATATTAAAAAGTGCTATAATTGGTGAAATTATCATAATTTAAATAAATACTAATATATTTAGAGATAAAAATAGTTTGTTTTTAAAGATTAAAATTATTCTAATAGTTATATACATGAGAAGGAGAAACAATGAAAAGAGCTTTTATTTTTACTGGACAAGGAAATGAATATGAAAAAATGGGGGAAGATTTATTTAAAAATTCTACCGAATCGAAAGAAATGATTGAAAGTTTAAAATTAAATTTTGATTTTAATGATATGTGTGTAAAAGAAAATATACTAGTTTCAGATACAAGATATTCCCAAACTTCAGTTTTTCTTATTAGTATCGCACTTGCTAAATTATTAAATAAGCGTGGAATATATGCTGATGCGACAGCCGGGTTGAGTTTAGGAGAATATACATCATTATGTTATTCTAATTCTATTTCAATTCAAGATACAGTGGATATTTTATATCAAAGGTCAAACATTATGTATAATGCTTTAAAAGATTCTAACAGTGGAATGGTTGCTGTTTTATTGTCTAATAAAAAACCATTAGAAATAGATACTAGTAAATTCAAATGTGAAGTAGCAAATTACAATTCTCCCAAACAAATAGTGATTACAGGAGATAATAAAGCTATTGAAATATGCTCACAAAAATATTTGGAAGAAGGAGCATTAAAAACAATCAAATTAAATGTTACAGGAGCGTTTCATTCAGTCTTTTTAAAAGAGGGAAGTAATACTTTAAATAAATATTTATCAAATTATAATTTTGAAGTACCAGAAATACCGGTATATTATAATTATATAGGAAATAAAGGTGATTATAATATTAAAGAATTGTTAGTTAAACAATTATATAATCCTGTATTATTTAAACAATCAATTGAAAGAATGATTGAAGACGGAGTTGATCAATTTTGTTGTATCGGAGTAGGGAGTAGTCCTGCTAGTTTTATTAAATCAATTGCTAAATCTATGGATGTAAAGGTAGATATTCAAGTCATTGAAAAAGTAAGCGATGTCGAAAAATTTGCTAAAACATTTGAACTATCCCCAATAAAAAAAATATTAAAGAAAAGGCTTAATAAACCAATTATAATTCCTACTATGGAATAAAATGTGAAAACTGTTTATGGTTGAAAAAGTAAAAGAAAAACAATTAAATTGTTGCATAAACTATTAATATGGTGTATATTAATAGTGTACTTATTCTTGGATTAGAGAGTCTCCAACTTAATCTCGGTTTAAGTGAATTATAAGAGAGGAGAGATACAATGGCATTGCCAAAAGATGTAAAAGAAAAAATTGTTAAAAAACATGCAAAATCTGCTAACGATACTGGTTCAGCAGAAGTACAAATTGCAATTTTAACAGAAGAAATTAAAGTTTTAACTGAACATTTAAAAGAGCATATTCATGATTTCCATTCTAGAAGAGGACTATTAAAAAAAGTCGGACAACGTCGTAGTTTATTAAATTATTTATTAAACAAAGATGTACTTAGATATCGTGATATTGTTAAAAGTTTAGGACTAAGAAAATAATTATTAAAATAATAAGTAGGCACTCTTTTTCGAGTGCCTTTCAAATGGAATTAGGAGGAAGTTATGAAAAAAATATTTGAATTAGATTTTAGAAGTCGAAAATTAATTGTTGAAACAGGTGAATTAGCGAAGCAAAGTAATGGTTCAGTTTTAGTTAGATATGGTGATACAACTGTATTAACAGCTGCTGTTATGAGTAAGAAAGCAATTACTTCTGACTTTTTCCCACTAACAGTGTTATATGTTGAGCGATTATATTCAGTAGGTAAAATACCTGGTGGATTTATTAAAAGAGAAGGTCGCCCAACTGATAATGCAACACTTGCAGCAAGATTAATTGATCGACCAATTAGACCATTATTCGAAGATGGTTTTAGAAATGAAGTTCAAGTTGTTAATCAAATATTAAGTGTTGATCAAGATAATTCTCCAGAAATGACTGCTTTACTAGGTAGTTCATTATCACTTTCAATAAGTGATATACCTTTTTCAGAACCTGTTGCTGGTGTTATTGTTGGACGAGTTGATAATGAATTTGTTATTAATCCAACAATTGAAGAAAGTGAAAAAAGTGATATTCATTTAATTGTATCTGGAACAAAGGATGCTATTAATATGGTTGAATCTAGCAGTAAGGAAGTAATTGAAAGCGATATGATTGATGCTATTATGTTTGGTCATGAAGCGATTAAAGAATTAATTGATTTCCAACAACAAATAATTGCAGAAGTTGGAAAAGAAAAAGTAGAAGTTAAATTAGTTGTAATAGATTCACAATTAAAAGAAGAAGTAACAAAATTTGCTTATAATAGTATGTTAGACGCTATTCAAATAAAAGATAAATTAGAAAAATATGCAGCTATTGATAAAGTAAAAGAAGATGCTGTTGGTCATTTTACAGAAATTAATCAAGAATCAAATGAATTAGATAGTATTATTAAACAAGTAAATAAAATTATTGATGATGTTGAAGCAACTATCGTAAGAGATTTAATTACGGAACAAAAAGTAAGGTCAGATGGTCGTAGCATGACAGAAATTAGACCGTTATCTGCATCTGTTGATTTATTACCTCGTACTCATGGTTCAGCACTATTTACTCGTGGTCAAACACAAGCATTAGCTGTAACAACACTTGGTGCGTTAGGTGAACATCAAATGTTAGATGGTTTAGGAATTGAAGATACAAAAAGATTTATGCTTCATTATAATTTTCCGCAATTTAGTGTTGGAGAAACAGGACGATATGGATCTCCTGGTCGTCGTGAAATAGGTCATGGGGCCTTAGGTGAAAAAGCATTGCTTCAAGTTATTCCTTCAGAAGATGAATTTCCATATACAATTAGAGTTGTATCAGAAGTTCTTGAAAGTAATGGTTCATCAAGTCAAGCAAGTATTTGTGCAGGATGTTTATCATTGATGGCTGCAGGTGTTCCAATTAAGGCACCTGTTGCTGGTATTGCTATGGGGTTAATAACTAAAGGTGATAAATATACTATCTTAACAGACATTCAAGGATTAGAAGATCATATGGGTGATATGGACTTTAAAGTTGCCGGAACTAAAAAGGGAATATGCGCAATGCAAATGGATATTAAGATTAAAGGAATAACAAAACAAATATTAGAAGAAGCATTGGAACAAGCTAAAATAGCCCGTTTACAAATATTATCAACAATGTTTGATGTAATTGAAGAACCACGTAAAGAATTAAGTAAATATGCTCCTAAAACAGCTATTTTCATGATTAATCCGGAAAAGATTAAAGATGTTATTGGTCGTGGTGGAGAAGTTATTACTAAAATTATTTTAGATTCTAGCAATGTATTAAGTGTTAGTGATAAAGATGCTGTTAAAATCGATATTGAAGACGATGGACGAGTTATTATTTATCATAATGATCAAGATGTTATTAATAAGGCAACTGAATTAATCAAAAATATCGTAAGAGAAGTAGAAGATGGCAAAATTTATAATGTTAAGGTTGTTAAAGTAGAAGATTTTGGATGTTTTGTTGAACTTTGGCCAGGATGTGAAGGATTAGTCCATGTATCGCACTTAGCTAAAGAACGTGTTGAAAAACCAAGTGATATCGTTAAAGTAGGCGATGAAATAGTTGTTAAATCATTAGGTTATGATAAACGTGGAAGATTAAATTTATCAAGAAAAGAAGCTTTGTAACAAATAAAAATAACTCGCAATGAGTTATTTTTTTAATATAGTTTATATTCTTTTAAATTCTTTTTTTAATATTTTAAAATGATTTTCATGACTTTTATCAGGAATAACAAAAGTAGGTCTATCAATTGTGGTTAAAGTTACTTGTGAAATTAAAACTGCTGAAACAACTAATGACATTATTTTTAATTTTTTCATAATACCTCCACTAATTTTTAATGATTTCATATACTTCTGAAACGGGAAGTATATTTTTATTTTCCGTGTAATAAGGTTTTAAATGTAAATGATAATGTTTTACTTCTTGAATCGTTCCATTGTTTTGAATTAAAGTTAAACCATCAATTTTTAATTTTTCTTCTAGTACGGCTTTGTATTTTTTAGCTAAATTCATAATATGACTAAGAGTATTATTATCAATATCATCTAAATCTACATAGTGTTTTTTAGGAACAATTAATAAGTGTCCGTTTACATCTGGATCAATATCTAAAAAAATTCTTGCTATATCATCTTCATAGATGGTATATGAAGGAATTGTACCTTCGTTAATTTTGCAAAAAACGCAATCCATTTTATCATCTCCTACTGAAATTATATCAAAAAAAGAAAAAGAGTTAAACTCTTTTTGTGAATACCTGCGAATATTCTATTATATATTGGTCATTTTTAAGTATTTTATACAGTTGGTTTTCTTTTGTTAATACCAATCATACTGCCAATCATTGTTGAACCAATTAAGATTAAGTAATATATTAAATCAACTATTTGAAATTTATGTTGTAATCCTAAAATATTAAATAGAGTTAAAACTAGTAAAAATACCAAACATAATTTTAAACCGGCTAACCATCCTCTAGAGACGCTACGAGTCCCAATAATAAAACCACCTATTATAAAAGAAATAATTGGAATAATAAGTTTTAAAATAGATACTATCTTGTAATTAATTAAATTGAAATAATTAAGTGAAGTCATTATTAGAGTTAATAACAAAAGACTTATTAAAATAGCTAAAAGGGGTTTAATTGAATTCTTTAAGAAAATCATTTTATCACCTAATAAAGTTTATTCAATGTATAAAAAAATATTCAAAGTACATAATTAAATAGGTGATACTATGACGTTTTTTATATTTTTATTAATTGTCTTAATCTTTTTAAATATTAATTCTAAATACGATTTTATTAATTTAAAATCATTTACTCAAGATAACATTATTGTTAAAGATGGTAAAGTTGATTTTGAAATTTTGCTTAAAACAAAATATAGTTTAAATGATGTAATAAATTTATTGCAACTTCAAGGAATAAAAAAACTAGAAGATATTTCTCTTGCCCGTATTAAAAACAATCGATTAATTATAAAAAGATATCAAAATCCTGTTTCACTTATATTTAATGGGAAGGTTGATTATCAAATGTTAAATGATATTGAAAAAACGCCTAAATGGTTGTTTAATATTTTAGAATCAAAGAAACTTAATGTTGGTAATATTTATTATTCATTTTATATTGATGATCGAATTTATATTATTCAAAAAGACTTATAAACGCATCTGTAGTGATGAATTGTCACATATAGAATATTTACACTAGTAGCTATGACAAGACCCCACAAACCAATCTTAAATGACGAAAAAATGAATAATAATGATGTTTTTATAATGATTCCAACTAAAGTTCCGTTCATCGCTTCTTTGGCTTTGCCTATGGATTGCAAACTGCTTGTTAAAGGAATTTGAATATAGTACAAAATAAATATTGGTGCAAGAATTCTTAAATAAGTTACACCGTTAGTAGTATTATAAATAAATTTTAATAAAAATTCTGGAAATAACATAAAGATAATAGTAACGGGAACTCCGATTAGAAGGGAAAAAAACAGAGCTTGATTGATTTTGTTTTTGGCATATACCTTTTGGTTGTTTGTAAAAGCATAACTAACTGTTGGTATTAAAGCATTTGATATAGCTAATGTAAAGAAAGAGGGCATTAACAGTAAAGGCATAATAAAGCCTGTAATTGTTCCATATTCTGTTAAGATAAAGTGGTTAGAATAACCAATTTTCAATAAAACAAAAGTAATTATAATTGGTTCGAAGAAATGACCGATATTACCAATTAATCGGCTTCCGGTTGAAGGTAAACTTATATCTAAAACATCTTTAAGATAATTTTTATTTAGTTTAAAATCTTTTTTCGAGAGTTTAAATTTTTTTGGGAGGAAGAAAAAGAGAACAAGGATAGATGTTAATTCGCTAAAAATATTTGATAAAACAATAAAAGCTACTGCAAATTCTAATCCTTTTGTTAAATAAAGAGGAATTCCAATTACAATAACAATCAATCTTACAATATCTTCTGTAATATTAGATATCACATGAGGAATCATTTTTTCTTTGCCAAAAAAATAACCTCTTAAAATACTAGAAATACTTATAAAAGGAAGGACTAAACCAATTGATATTAAGGCATAATAAGTTCTTGATTCTTTTAGCATATTAGTTGACAAAAAGTTACTAGTCAAAAACAAAACAATAATAATTAATATATTTAAGATTAAAGAAAGTGGGATTATACCAAATACTAATTGCCTGTTGTTTTTTTTGTTTTCGCTTACTAATTTTGAAACTGCTACTGGAAATCCAAATTGTGAAAGTCCAATAAGTAGCATAAAAGTAGGGGATATTAACATATATAATCCCATACCTTCAACACCGACTAGTCTAGTAATTATTATTTTGATGAACATACTCATTAATTTTGTAATCATTCCGCCGATAATTAAAATTATTGTTGATTTAATAAATTTGCTCTTTTTCATGTTTTCTCCTTTTAAATTCATTCATTTTCATATATAATAATATATATGTATAGAATCTTGATTTATTAAATGGAGGAATAATTATGGATGTTGTTTTTAATTCATTAGAAGAGTTATATGATAGAATCAGACCGGCACTTACAACTAAACGTCGTGAGATGCATAGAAATGGTTTTGATTACATTAAAGAAGAAGATATTTGGAACTATTTAAAAGAAGTTAAATGGTTAAATGCCAGTTCTTTAGCACTTCACGAAATGGTTAGTGATGTATTAAATTGTGATAATGATTTAATTGATAATTACTTAAAAACAAAATTGAATATGCGTAATCGTCGCGTTTATTTTGATGATCAAGATGATAAATAGAAAATTGAGTGTGATATAATGACCGATAAACGTAAAAAAGTAACGTTTGAAGAATTAAGAGATAAAGTTTTAACCTATGATAGAGATCAAGATGATGTCGAATTAATGACCAAAGCATATTTGTTTGCTTATGAAATGCATTTTGGAGTTAAACGTTTAACAAATGAAGATTATATAGAACATCCTTTGAATGTTGCTTATATTTTGACTGGAATCTATGCTGATATTCCAACAATATGCGCTGCTTTACTTCATGATGTATTAGAGGATACAGAAGTTACTGAAGAAGAATTAGAGGCTAAATTTGGAAAAGAAATTACTTCATTAGTAGTTGGTGTAACAAAGATTAATAAACTTAATTTTAGTGGTGAGAATGAAGCAATGATTGCTAATCACCGTAAAATAATAGTTGGACTTTCCGAAGATGTTCGTGTTATTATTATAAAATTAGCTGACCGCTTACATAATATGCGTACTCTTTGGGTATTACCAGAAAAAAAACAAAAAGAAAAGGCAAAAGAAACTTTAGATATTTTGATTCCAATCGCTCATCGACTTGGAATGAATCAAATTAAAAGTGAGTTAGAAGATTTGTCGCTTCGTTACTTAAAACCAGATGTGTACTACTCGATTGTTGAAACTTTAAATCGAAGTAAGGGGGAACGGGATCAAATTGTTGTCGAAATGATGAATAAAGTTACTTCTTTATTATCAGATCATGGCATTAAAAACGAAGTTAAAGGACGCGCTAAAAGCATTTATAGTATTTATAAGAAATTAGATACCGGGCGCAAATTCAGTGATATTTATGACCTTTTAGCACTTCGTGTATTTGTTGATACAGAACAAGAATGCTATCAGACACTAGGTATTTTACATTCAAAATATCGTCCAATTCCAAAACGTTTCAAAGATTATATTGCGATGCCAAAAACCAACATGTATCAATCACTTCATACAACAGTTTTTGGTATGGATGGAAATCTATTTGAAATCCAAATAAGAACTTATGATATGGATAAAATTGCTGAACATGGAATTGCATCTCACTGGAGCTATAAAGAAAAAGGTAAATCAAGTTCAATGCAAAGTACGATGGAACAAAAATTACAATTTTTTAGATCGATCATTGAACTTAAAAATGCTGAATCTAATGATGAAGACTTTGTAGATTCTGTAAAGGAAGATATTTTTAAAGACACTATTTATGTTTTTACCCCAAAAGGGGACGTTGTAGAATTACCAAATGGCTCAACACCAATTGACTTTGCATATCGTGTGCATAGTGAAGTCGGAGACAAAATGGTTGGTGCAATCATTAATGGAAATATTGTACCTCTTGATTATCAATTAAAAGATGACGATATTATTAAAATTAATATTAATAAAAATTCAGTTGGGCCAAGCAAAGAATGGATGAACATGGTTAAAACAGCACAGGCTAAAAATAAAATCAAAGCTTTCTTTAACCGTAACGATAAAGTTTCTAATTTAAAACGTGGAGAGGATTTAATTGCAAAAGAACTAAGAAAACGAAAAATTGCTTTTAATGACTTTTTCACTAATGAAAACATAAATAAAATAATTGAAGAGCTAAAATATACTAATCTTGAAGAAATATATATAAATGTTGGTAATAATAAACTACCTACATCACAATTAATCAATATTATTACTAATGAAACCGAAAGCAAAGAAGAAATCATTTTAAAGAAAACATTAACGAGAGAAATTACTCCAACAATAATTAAAAATGATATTATTGTTAAAGGAATTGATGATATCAAAATTAATATTGCTTCTTGCTGTAAACCCATACCTGGTGATAGAATCGTAGGATATATTACAAAGGGTTATGGAATAACAGTCCACCGAATGGTTTGTCCAAATGTTCGGGAATTGGAAGAACGCATTATTGATGTTATGTGGAATGATACTGTTGTAAAAAAATATCCAACGACCGTTTTAGTAAATGCAGTTAGTAACGATAATTTACTTTTAAATATTATTTCAAAAACATCTAATTCTAATGTGGTAGTTCAAAATATCAATGCTATAAATAAAAATGATACTTTCTTATATGAAATAGTAATTTTAGTAGAAGATAAAGAAAATGTTATTAAATTTATGAATGATGTTAAAACCATTCCTAATGTAATATCGATTGAAAGGGTTATAAAATAATGAAAGTAGTCATACAAAGATCAAAAAAATCTAGTGTTAGTGTTGATAATAATGTAATTGGGAAAATAGATCATGGTTTGGTTGTATTGGTTGGATTTACCAATGGAGACACTATTAATGAGATTAAATACATTGTTAATAAAATAATAAATCTTCGTATCTTTGATGATGAAGATGGGGTTATGAATAAATCATTACTTGATGTTAATGGAAGTATTTTAAGTATTTCCCAATTTACATTATATGCTGATACTTTAAAAGGTCGAAGACCAAGTTATATTAATGCTTTAAATCCAACTGATGCCGAACCTTTATATGATTTGTTTAATAAAACTTTAAGGGAAAACAATATTAATGTTGAAACTGGTTCTTTTGGGGCGGAAATGATCGTAAATATTACTAATGATGGTCCAGTTACTATTATTATAGAAAGTTGAGATAACATGATTAAAAACAAAATAGATTTTAAACTTATCAATCTAGCCCTTATTACTTTTGTGATTTTTTTAATTTATCAAATGAATAGTTTTTGGGGTGGAGTTATAACTAAAGTATGGACAATTTTATCACCGTTTGTCACGGCGTTTATTGTTGCTTATGCTTTATATCCAATTTTAAAATTTCTAGAGAAAAAAGGTCTTTCTAAACCTTTAAGTATTATCTTAATTGTTGTAGTTCTTATTGGACTGTTTGCCGTACTTGGCTTTTTAGTAATTCCTTTGTTGGTTGAACAATTAAGTAGTTTATTTAATAATATCATTTTATTTATAAAAGGAATTTCTGTTAGACACGACCTAAATTTTGGACCACTTCAAGAAACATTAACAACTGGTTTTAATAAAGTTATTTTATCACTTGGAAATTATGTTTCAAATGGAGCTATAAATATTATTAATATGTCAGTTGGTTTTATATCAAATGCTTTAATCGCATTATCAGTATCAATTTATTTATTAATTGATATGGATAAAATACGTGATAGTTTTAAAAAGTATTTAACTAAAAAATCTGCTAGAACATATCGTTTTTTTGTTATTTTAGATCATGAAATGAAACTATATTTAAGTGGTTTTTTGAAAATATTATTAATAACTTTTTTTGAATATACAATTGTTTATTTAATTATTAAGCATCCTAATGCATTATTACTAGGTATTTTAGCATCTCTAGGTAATTTAATTCCATTCTTTGGAGCAATTATAGTAAATATTGTTGCTGGTATCACAGCGGCTGTTAATTTACCATTCCCAGGATTGTTAATTAATACAATGATCGCTATTGTTATCTTATCAATTATTGATACATATATAACTAATCCAATTATTTATAAAAAGAGTAATCAAGTTCATCCGGTAATTGTTATTTCATCTGTATTTGCTGGGGGATACTTATTTGGAATTGTTGGAGTTGTACTTTCGTTACCGTTAGCAATTATCATCATAACGGCTTTCAAATTTTACAAAACCGATATTTATACTAAATTAAGTGATATTAAAGAAACAAAGAAAAAAACTTCCAAGAAAAAAGAGGAGGCTAAAAAATGAAAGAAAACTTTAATTTAGAAAATGCCAAAAGATTGTTATATATTGAAAACTTATTAAAATCACTAATGGAAAAATATAATTATCAATATATTAAAACACCTGTTTTAGAAGATAGAGAACTAGTTAATTATTTTATAAATGATGATTCAGAATATCCTTTAAAACCTAACAATCAAATTGGGGCGATTAAAAATTATTTAAGAAAAGAAAAAACAAATAAAGTATTAAAGTATTTTCAACTTGGTCCAGTATTCGAATCGTTTGATATGATTGAAACTAATCAAGCAGGAATTGATGTTATCGGTAGTAAAAATCCATCAGTTGATGCCGAAGTTATAAGTATGGCGATTAACCTTAATAAATTACTTGGACTTGATAATGTAATATTAAAAATTAATACCAATGGTGATAATAACCATTTTCGATTATTAATTGAATATTTAGAAGCAATGGAAATTGAGTATGTTGTTGATGAACAGTTATTTTTAGAATTTAATTACTATAACGATGTTGTTTTTGAAATAGTTACAGATATTGATGAATTAGAAGAACAATTGGTTATTGGTAATGGTGGAAGATATAATGATTTAATCGGTGATATGGGTTATAACGAAACAACCGGGTTTGGATATAATATAAACATCGATAATTTATTAAAAACACTAAATTATGATGGCTTTATTTTAAACGATGAAAATGGACTTGATGTTTATATAAAAACGTTTGATTTAACAACTATCCCGTATGTTCTTAATTTAAGTCAAATACTAAGAATGAACGGGTTTAACACTGAAATAGATCATATGAATAACAATGAATTTGTGGATTCAAAATTTACAATAATTGTTAGTGAACAAGATATAAAAGATGGGATGTTATTAATTATAAATAATCGAACAAAAGAAGAAGAAAAAATTGAAGATGAATATATTATTAATTTTTTAGATGAGAAAGTAAGTGGTGAAAATGAAGAACATGTACATTAAAGATTTAAATAAACATTATAACGAGGAAGTAACATTTCAAGCCTTTGTTGACAATATTAGAGATTTACAATATGTTCAATTTGTGGTTTTAAGAGATAGCAGTGGTAAAGTTCAAGTTACGATTGAAAAAAATGATGATTTTAAAGAAATGGTTGATTTAATTTCTAATCTAACTTTAGAAAGTACTATTAAAATAACTGGTAAAGTTATTGAAAACTCTAAAGTAAAATTAAATGGACTAGAGGTAATACCAATCAATATTATTGTTACTAGTAGATCATTATCAGAACTACCAATTGATCTTAAAGATAAAGAAAAGACACTTAGAGAAACAAGACTAGATTATCGCTTTTTAGATTTAAGAAGAGCTGAAAATAATTTATTTTTTAAATGTCAAACTGTTGTTTTGCAAGCAATGCGTGAATATTGGGTAAATAATGGATTCATTGAAATTCAATCTCCAAAAATATCTGGAAGCAATGCTGAATCTGGTGCTGAAGTATTTAAACTAGATTACTTTGGAACCGAAGCTTGTTTATCTCAATCACCACAATTTTATAAACAAATGGCAATGGCGGCAGGGTTTGATAAAGTATTTGAAATTGGACCTGCTTTTAGAGCGGAAAATTCTCATACATCATATCATGCAACTGAAATATTTATGGTCGATGCAGAGATTTCATGGATTAATTCTGTAGAAGATGTAATGGATATGCAAGAAGAGTGGATTAAATATTTTTTAAATAAACTTAGAGAAACTTACGGAAACGAAATTAAAGAAACATTTAATGTTGAGATTAGCAACACCGATGTTAACTTCCCAAGAATTACATTTACGGAAGCTAAAAAACTTTTAAAAGATAAATATAACTACGTTTCTGAAAAAAATGATGACTTTGAAAGAAGAGAAGAAGAATTATTATGTGAATATGCTTTAGAACAATATAATAGTGATTTTATGTTTGTCACTAAATTTCCTAAATCAGCTAGACCTTTTTATCATAATATTGATGAATTTGGGTTTTCAAATAGTTATGACTTATTATTTAAAGGTGTAGAAATAACAACTGGTGCTCATCGTGAGCATCGTGCTGATGTGTTAGAAAAACAAATTATTGAAAAAGGAATTGATCCTAAAACATTGCAATTTTACATTGATTTCTTTAAATTTGGATGTCCTCCACATGGAGGGTTTGGATTTGGTATGGCTCGTTTAATGATGAAAATATTTAACATAGATAATATAAGGGAAGCAACTTTTATCTATCGTGGTCCTACTAGATTGAAACCTTAAAAGATGGAAACATCTTTTTTTTGTGATATGAAAATGCTATAATATTTAAGAAGGTGGGATAATATGAAAACTAAAAAAAGAGAAAATTACTTAACATGGGATGAATATTTTATGGGAGTTGCAGCCTTATCTGCAATGCGTAGTAAAGATCCATCAACCCAAGTAGGGGCATGTATTGTTGGGGCTGACAATCGTATTTTATCAATTGGATATAATGGTACTCCTAATGGTTTTAATGATGAGGATTTTCCATGGGCGAGAACAGGTAATCCTTTAGAAACAAAATACTTATATGTTTGTCATGCTGAAATGAACGCTATTTTAAATTTTAGAGGTAATCGAAAAGACATGGAAGGTGCCAAAGTTTATGTTGATTTATTTCCATGTAACGAATGTGCAAAATTAATTATTCAATCAGGTATTAAAGAAGTAATTTATTTATCAGATAAATATGCTAATACTGACTCAGTTCTTGCTTCTAAGCATCTTTTTGATGTTTGTGGTGTTAGATATCGTGTTTTTAATGGCGAATTAAACATTAGTTTAATAAAATAATAACTATTTTTATAATAATTCATATAACTATTATAGAAATGAGATGATATTATTTTAAATAATCAATTATATATTCAAAATTCAATTAATCTGCATCTTTTTTTTATGCGAATAATGAAGGAACATATGTTTTTTATTTGTACATCATTTACTAAAGAAGATCTATCAATGGGGGATGAAGCCAAGGATTTAATGAACCAAGCAAGTGTTATGCTTGAAAAATTTGTTAATATTTCACCTGGTTCTGTAAAAGAAGAAGTAATAATTGCTAATGAAATAGTTACTAAGTATACTTTAGAAGCAGAGAAAAAAACTAGTAATTTAACTGGTATTCCAATTAACACCAATATTACTAATAATGAATACAATCTATTTAATAATTCAAGCAACTATTATGATGTAAGTATTGATGAGATTAATCAATTAAATAATGAAGCACATATACTAGTTACTAATATTATTAAATTTAAAACAACCCTTTTGACGAGAGTTTTGAGTTGCCAAATATTCACTCAAAATTATCCATCGTTAATAGATCATATATTAAGAGAAGCGAGACTTTACTTAGACTTAATAGAGAATTTAGGAAATACTAATTCTACTGTTAGTTATAATGAATTTATCAACAGTGAAAAAATTTGGAACGAAATCATGAGTGAACATTCAGAGTTTGTAAGAGGTTTACTTGATCCTTCGGAAGGTGAGTTAATTAATACCGCTAACAATTTTGCTAATAATTTTCAAAATTTAAATAAAATGCTCGATAATAGTTCAAACACCACAACTCAACAACAAATTCTTTTAGAAACTAATAATATTAAGAAGTTTAAAGAAGTGGCTACAAACGGTTTGATTGACTGTCAAATAAAATCCGTTATATTACCTTTACTTGGTGATCATGTTTTAAGAGAAGCTAATCATTACGTTAGATTATTAAATCAACCAAATTCAAAATATTAAAATTAGTTGATTAAATGTTAACTTTATTATATACTACTTTTGGTGGTAAAATGGAAAGACATAGAGAAATAGAAAAAAGCATTATTAAAAAGTATCGTAAGGAAATATGGAGCAAATTTATAAAAGCAATTAAAGAATATGAATTAATTGAGGAAAATGATAAAATTGCTGTTTGCATTAGTGGTGGTAAAGATTCTATGCTTCTTGCCAAATGTTTTCAAGAATTAAAACGTCATGGTCAAATGCAATTTGAATTAGAATTTATTGTTATGGATCCTGGTTATAATGAAGAAAACATTACAATGATTAATAAAAACGCTAAAATATTAAATATTCCAATCAAAATATTTAATACAGATATTTTTAACGTAGTATCATTACACGGAATGAATGAACCTTGTTATTTATGTGCGAGAATGAGAAGGGGACATTTATATTCAATTGCCGAGGGACTTGGGTGTAATAAAATCGCTTTAGGTCATCATTATGATGATGTTATTGAAACGATATTATTAAATATATTTTATAATGGTAGCCATCAAACAATGATGCCTAAACTTGTTAGTAAAAATTTTAAAGGAATAGAATTAATCCGGCCACTTTATTTAGTCCGTGAAAAAAATATTATTAATTGGGTAAAAAGTAATGAATTATCTTTTATGAGATGTGGTTGTATGGTAACAATAGCGGGTAATGCTACAAAACGAAATGAGATAAAGCAATTGATAAATGAATTAGAAAAAACAAATCCTAATATTGTTAAAAACATTTTCTCATCTAGTTCCAATATTAATTTAGATTCACTACTTGGTTATAAAAAAAACGGAACAAAAATATCTTTTTTAGACAATTACTCTTCCCCCCAAAAAAATAATATGTTATAATTATATTACCTAGAAGATATGGATAGCCTTTTGAATAAACCTACTAAAAAAACGATTGGGAATTTAATTGCTAAGCGGTGTTGAAAACTTATTTATAATGAGGATCCTAATGCTTATCATGTAATGCCCACCTGGGAATACAGGTTTTATCGTTTATGGCTCCTATCTTTTGGGTTTTATTTTTAAAATAAAAAAACAGAATGAATGTTATCATTCTGTTTTCATTTAAATCTTATGTTAAGCCTTTAATTGTATTGTTTAAAAGGATAATTTATAGTATAATTAAATTAGTTTGTAGGTGAAAAGATGTACTTGAAAGAAATAAAGGTTCATGGGTTTAAATCGTTTGCTGATCGTATTAATATTGAACTATATAATGGTATAACAGGAATAGTTGGACCTAATGGTAGTGGTAAGAGTAATGTTGTTGATGCTGTTCGTTGGGTATTGGGTGAACAATCAATTAAATCGTTACGTGGTGATAATGCAATGACTGATGTCATTTTTTCGGGTAGTAAATCAAGAAATGCATTAAATGTTGCTAGTGTTACTTTAGTTTTTGATAATTCAGATAAATATATACCATTAGAATTTAATGAGGTTGCTATTAAAAGAAAAGTATATCGAGACGGCACTAATGAATATTTTATTAATAATGAACGTTGTCGTTTAAAAGATGTAACTAATATCTTATTAGATACAGGAGTATCTAAAGAAAGTTTTAATATTATTTCACAGGGTAAAATAGAAGAAATTATATCTTCGAAACCACATGACCGTCGTGTTATTTTTGAAGAAGCTGCGGGTGTTTTAAAATATAAAAAACGTAAAGAAGAAGCACTTCGCAAATTAGATCGCACTCACAATAATATGGAACGTGTTAATGATATTATTACTGAGGTTGAAACTCAAATTGAACCATTACGTGTTCAAAAAGATATTGCTTTAGAATATCTTAAAAATAAAGAAGAGTTAGAAAAAATAGAAATTGCTTTAATAACTTCTGATATTACTAATATTAATTTTAAGTATCAAGAAAGTAAGAAACAAATTGATGTAATTAACAATGAAATATTAAATATCACAACAGGTAATAACAAATATGAAGTTGTTATTGAAGAAGACAAAAAGAAACTATATAAATTAGATGATGATTTAGCACTTCATCAGAAAAAATTATTAGATTCAACTACTTTAGTTGAGCAAATAAACAGTCAAAAACAAATTATCTTAGAGCGAAAGAAATATGAAGTAAGTGATACTTTACTTCATAAAAATTTAGTTGAATTAAAAGAAGACGAATTAAAAATTAAAAATGTTATTGTTAATACAAATCATTCAATTGATTTAAAAAAATTGGAATTAGAAACTATTATTAATAATTACAATGAACTTGAATCTTCTATTTCTAAAACAAAAGATATAAAAAGAAAACTTGAGATAGACCTTGCTAATAAGTTACGTGAAGAACAATTTACTAATTCAAAAATTGAACATTTAAGAGATAGTATTGATAATAATAGTTCAATGCCAGCATCGGTCGTTAGTGTTTTAAATAATCCAAAATTAAGAGGTATTCATAATGCTTTTGGCAATATTATTGAAGTGTCAGAACAATATTCGCTAGCTATTACAACCGCGCTTGGTGCAGCTGCTTCAAACATTATAACCGATGATGAAGTATGTGCGAAGGAAGCAATTACATATTTAAAAAATAGCAAATCAGGACGTGCTACTTTCTTCCCATTAAATATTATAAAACCAAGAGGAATTGAAGATAATATCATAAACGAATTAAGAAACATTGAAGGATTTGTTGATATTGGTGCAAATTTGGTTAATTACGATAATAAATATCGTGGGATTGTTTACAATCAATTAGGTAATGTGATTGTTTCCAAAAATTTAGATTTTGCTAATATAATTAGCAAAAAACTCAATTATCGCTATCGCATTGTTACCCTTGAAGGTGATGTTTTAAATATCGGTGGATCAATTACCGGGGGTAATCAAATGAGAACCCGTAACGTAATTATGGATAAATATGATTTAGAGCATCAAATTAAAGCTTTGGATAATATAATTAATAATATTAAAGAACTCGAAAACAAAATAAATAATAATGATTATTTATTAAAATCATTAGAAGATAAAATATATTTAATAAATAAAGATAAAATAAACATTGAAGCAACAATTAATAATTTTAAACTTAATTTAAAAGATCATATTGATCATCAAAACAAAATTGATAATGAGATAAATGGTACATCAAATATTATTAATAATTCATTAAGTGAAGAAGAAGAAATGATATTAAATAAGTATTACGAGGCAGTTAAAAATCGCGATGAAATTAGTAATCAATTAGAACTTATTAATAAACAAAGAGAAATAATTAATGATAAGATTGAAGAAAATGAACATTTATTGAAAAAAGATAATAGTTTATATAATAGCAAAATTAAAGAATTAAATAATTTAGAAATAACTGTTAACAGAATGGATGTTAAACTTGACAACTTATTAAATACTTTAAGCGAAACATATAGTATCACTTATGAGGCGGCTGCTTCTAAATATCATTTAGAAATAGAAGAAAATGTTGCTAGAAACGAAGTTAATCGTTTAAGAAAAATTCTTAAGGAAATAGGAATGGTTAATATTAATGCTCCTGAAGAATATAATCGTGTAAGTACAAGGTATGAATTTTTGGATGCGCAAAGAAAAGATTTGATTAATGCTGAAAATACTTTATTAGAAATAATAAATGAAATGGATCAAGTAATGGAAGTTGAATTTATGAAAACTTTTAAAATAATAGAAGAAAATTTTGAAACAACATTTAAAGAGTTGTTTAAAGGTGGAGAAGCTACATTAAAATTAACTGACCCTAGTAATATTTTAGAAACGGGAATTGAAATTATTGTTTCACCTCCAGGGAAAAAACTTACTAGTATTTCATTGCTATCAGGTGGAGAAAAAACATTTACAGCAATTAGTTTATTGTTTGCTATCTTAAAATCTCGTCCGGTTCCATATTGTATTCTAGATGAAGTGGAAGCGGCACTTGATGAGGTAAATGTTGAAAGCTTTGGCAATTATTTACTTAAATTAAAAGAAAAAACACAATTTATACTAATAACACATAAGAAAAAAACAATGGAATTTGTTGATACATTGTATGGTGTTACAATGCAAGAATCTGGAGTTAGTAAATTAGTTAGTGTAAAATTGCAAGAAAATCAAAAGTAAAAGAACATTTCTTTTACTTTTTTAGTGTTGTTTGAGAATAATAATGACTTAATATTTCTTTATAACCATGACCGGCCAAAGCCATTCCGTTTGCACCGTATTGACTCATTCCAACACCATGACCAAAGCCTCTAGTAATAAAATTTACTTTCCCATTTTCAAAAACAATATCAAAATCAGCTGATCTAAGTCCAAGTAACAATCTTAATTCAACCCCAGAAAAAACAGTATCATTAATTTTAATTTTTTCAATTCGGTCGCCATTTGTTCTGGATAAAATCTGAATATTTGTAAATTCATTAAAGTTAATTCCTGTTACTTGTTTGAGAACTTCAAAATCTTTACTCGTTTCTCTTAAATAACTTGAAGCCTTAAGATCCCAAGGACTGCTAACACTTTTAAGATAAGGAAAACTGTTGCCCCAAACAGCATATGAATCTTCAGTTTTTCCGTTACTAGTAGAATGATATACTGCTTCAATATAGTCGTTTTGATAAGTTAAATATTCCTCAGTTGTACTTATTACTGCTTGTTTAACTTTTGAATAATATTTATCATAATCATTACCCCATAACTTTTTTAATTGTTCGTTATCTTTATAAACTTGATTTGAAGTAGTATCATTTAATCTTTCTTTTCGATCCATCTTTTTTAAGGCATAAGTTCTTGCAACAACACTTTGAGCCTTTAATGCTTCAATATTAAAAGATGCCGGCATTTCAGCTGCGACTACTCCAATTACATAATCTTCAATATCTAAATTAACAACTTGTCCATTACTTCTGTGTAAAGTTATTTGTTTTTTTGATATAACAGGGGAGGTCGCTTTTGGAATGGGTTTTTGAGTAACTATTGGTTCTTTTTTTTGTGGTGATGTTTTAACTTCTTTTTTAGGGGAAACCTCAATTTGGGGTTTGACAGTAGCATCAACTTTAGGCTTTGGTACAACTATTGGTTCTTTTTTAGGTATTGCTGTTTCATCCTCCTTTTTTATAATATTTGGCATAGCATTAATATCTTTAGTGATTACTTGTTCCTTTTCTTCATCACTATGATTGTTAAGTGTTTCAACTATCTCATAATTATTAGAGTTAGTTGGCGGTTTTATTAAAATTTGGTTGTTATTCATAAATAGTGTCCCTAATAAAACTCCGCTTACAACGATTAATATTTTTCCATTAGAAAAATTAATTTTCTTAGTTTTAATGTAATCTAAAATATAGTCATTAAAGGAATCAAACTTCTTTTTTATATCTTCAAAGTTAATATTTTTTCCAAATTCATAATTAAAATCAACAAACAAATACAATTCATTATTTGGTCCTAAATCAATTAATGTGTGATGGTTAATCATAATATCACCTATATTTAGTATTGAATATTAATAAAAAATCATACAAAAAAAATAGACTTTTGTCTACCTTTAAATACAATTATTTATATAAATCTAATTTCGTTTTCACTTAGAATAGGTCTTTTTTTATCTATTCGGTCATAAAACAATATTCCGTTTAAATGATCAATCTCATGTTGAAAGGCAATTGCTAATTCCTCACGAGCTCTGAATTGAATTGGATCACCATCTTCATCAAAACCTTTTATTGTAACACGGGCAAATCTCTTGACATGACCCTCTACTTCACGATTAACACTTAAACATCCTTCGCCGGCTTCAGCAGCAATCATTTCTACTGAGTTACTAACGACTTCTGGATTTATAACAACATAATTGTCAAAAACACCATCTTCGATTTCTTCAACAATAACAATAATTCGTTTGTGAATACCAAGTTGTGGGAATGCTAGTCCCATACCAGGTCGAAGATTGTATTTCTTACTATATTCATCAATTTGGCTATATCTAAGTTGTTTTATTATTTGTTTTATTAGTTTTTTATCGTCCGCGCTTAATGGTAATGTAACATTTTTACTTACAACTCGTAAACGCTTATCAGATTCATCTAATATTTTTAGTTCTTTAAACATAATACATACCTCCGTGTATATATTTTATCATAAAATACTAAAAACACAAAAGAAAATTAAAAAAGGGAATCATATTCCCTTATGCAGCTACAAATCTTGAACCAATAACTATTACTAATAATATAAATAACACTAGAACTATTGCAGCTCCACTGCCATAGCCATAGCCAGTTCCATAACCACCGCATGGGTTTGCTGGATACCCACAGCCACCGCCATAACCTTGGTAACCTCCATAATAATACATATTATTACCTCCTTATCTAGTTCTAGTATAGTTTATTACATTTGTTTAGAAATGTTTATATAAAATACCTAAATTGAACTTTTTAATAAATTTAATATAAATTATTAAATATATATGATATCATAATAATAGGTGATCATATGAGCAGTATTATCAAAAAGATTAAATCAAAAGTTAACGATATGGATAAGATCTTATTATTTACATCAATCATTATGATAAGTTTTGGACTACTTAATATTGTAACAGCCTCTAGTAGGGAAGCTGTTTCTAAAGATGTTCAATTATATTATTATTTTTATCGTCATTTAATAATGATCATATTAGGAATTATTTTAGCAATTTTCATTTTAAAAATACCAACTGTTTTTTATAAAAACATTGGTATTGTTCCAGTACTTATATTAGCAGCATACATGGGAATTTCTTTACTTTCTAGTGGTGAAATAAGAGGAGCTAAAAACTGGTCAGCAATTGGTGGCCAAACATTTCAACCAAGTGAGATAGCCAAGCCACTAGTTATTGTAACAATAGCCTGTTTATATGACAGGTATTTTAGAAAACTTACTAATCCTAAAATTAATCACACTGATATTATCGCTAAAATAATAATTATTTCATTAATAATTCCTGTAATTGTTTTCTTTCAAAAAGACTTGGGAACAATGGCTATTCAAGTAGCTATCTTCATGTCTATGTTTCTTTTTAGTCCAGTTCCTAAACGAGAAAAAATAGAAACAATTGGAATTTTATTTATAGTTGCACTCGCATCAGTTTCCGTAATGTTTGCGGTTAGAGGAAATGTTCTTACTGGTGCTCAATCATCAAGACTTACTGATTACTTACATCCATGTAGAAATTATGAAGAGGGTGGGTATCAAGTATGTAATGGAATAATTGCTATTAATGATGGTGGCTTATTTGGTCTAGGAATTGGAAAAAGTAAACAAAAATATTCTTATATTCCAGAACCCCATACTGATTCAGTTTTCTCAATTATTGCTGAAGAATATGGATTAATTAGAGTGACACCAATCTTTTTAGGTTATTTAATTATTCTTTACCGAGTTATGATGTTAGCATCACGTGCTAATACAATAAGAGGAAGGTATATTTGTTTTGGTGTAGGAATGTATATATTTATTCATATATTTATTAATCTAGGTGGTTTACTTGCAGTAATACCATTAACTGGGGTACCATTGCCATTTTTAAGCTATGGTGGATCCTATACGATATCTTTAATAGCCGCACTCGCGCTTGTTCAACAAGTTCATATCGAAACAAAAAATCAAAAGATAAAATTATAAATAATTAATTATTATCCTAAAGAAAAATATAAAAGTTTTAGTAGATAAAATAAGTTTAACAAATTAGATACATTTAATGATTTTAAAAATAAATATGAAAGGTTGTTTAATACAACTTTTTTTATTTAATTAAAGGAAAATAATTGTATATATTATATGTTATTGTTAGAGGTGATAAAATGACAAAATTATTTAATGTTTTTAAAAAATATCGTAAACATATATTTATAACAATTATAATATTAGCTATTGGAACAGTAACATATATTTATGGAAAGGGTGGGGATGAAGTATCGCCAACTGAGCAAAAGCCCCCAATAACTATTCCTACTGAAAAGAAGGAAGTAAAGCCAACTTATGAATCAATTATTTTTGATATTAAAGGTGCTGTTGTTAATCCAGGTGCATATAAATTAGATTCTGACAAACGGATATACGATGCTATAAGAGTTAGTGGTGGTTTAACTAACGATGCTGATACTAGTTTAATTAACTTAAGTAAAAAATTAATTGATGAAATGGTTATTATTATACATACTAAAGATGAAGTGGCTGATTATTTTAAAAAAGAACCAACTATTGTTTATAAAGATGTTGAGTGTAATTGTCCTTTGATTATAAATGATGGTTGTATCAATGAAAAAAATAATGATAACCAAAAGGCAAGTAAGGTTTCATTGAATAAAGCTAGTATTGATGAATTAATGAATTTACCCGGGATCGGAGAGGCTAAAGCTAAAAGCATTATTGAATTTAGAAAGACAATTGGATCTTTTAAATCAATTGAGGAACTAATAGATGTTAAAGGCATCGGAGAATCCGTTTTTAACAGTCTTAAAGATCTTATTACAATCTAAACGATTATATATTGCTATTTTGTTAATTACTCTTATAAACACCCTTTATGTTGTAAATAATAAGATTTATAAATCTAAATATAATGGAAGTGAAACAACAATAAATGGATATATTAAAGAATTAAATATTAATGGTAATCATTTGAAGATGGTTATATATTCAAATGAACAAATTGTAGTTAATTATTATATGAAAAATTTAAAAGAACTTAATTTAATTAAGAACAATTATTTACTGGGTGATTATATTAAAGTTGTTGGGGTAATGGAAAAACCAAAAACAAACACTGTTTTTAATTTATTTAATTATAAAAATTATTTGCTAAGTCAAAAGATATATTTTGTATTTAATGCTGAAAACATTGAGAAATTAAATGTTTCTCCAAAACTTTTTTATATTATTAAAAATAAAATGATTATTAGAATAGAAAGGATTAAGAAAAGTTCGCCATACATTAAAAACTATTTGCTTTCTAAAACTGATGATATAGATGAAAATATTTTAGAAAGCTATCAAAATAATGGCTTAAATCATTTACTATCATTATCTAGTGACCAATTATCTTTATTTGCAACTTTTATTTTATTTGTTATAAGCAAAAAATCAAAACATAAATTTTTCAATTATTTTTTAGTTTCAATAGTTTTATGTTTTTATCTTTTAATATCTGGTTCACCGCCTTCATTATTAAGAGCCGTTATGATGTTTATATTTTTGAAAATTAATGAAATGTTTAAATTAAGAATAGCTACAATCAATCTTTTTATAATAATTTTTTCTTTATTATTGATATATAACCCATATTATATATATCATTTAGGATTTGTATTTAGTTTTAGTATCAGCTTTTATTTAATAACGTTTAAAAAACTAATTAATCAATATAGTAATTATATAATAAAATCATTAGTAATTTCATCCATTGCTTTTTTGGTAAGTATGCCAGTATTAATAAATACTTTTTTCGAAATAAATTTGTTAACTCCAATAATTAATCTTGTATTTATTCCTATTTTTTCTTTTGTTATTTTTCCATTTTCAATTATTACTTTTATTTTTCCGTTTCTAGATAACGCATTATACATAATTATTGTATTTACTGAAACCTTATCTAAAATAATAAGTACTATAGATGTTTTTACAATCACACTTAAAGCTTTAAACCCATTATTGATTTTGTTTTATTATTTTGTTATTACATATATTTTATTAACTTTTAAGAATAAAAAGTATTACTCTCTCATATATATTCCTGTAGGCTTAATAATTCATGGATATATTCCATATTTAAATAATTACCCTGTAATTACATTTCTTGATGTCGGACAAGGAGATTCCATTTTAATTGAGTTACCTAGAAACAAAGGAAATATATTAATAGATACTGGTGGATTTGTTAATTATAATAATGAAGATTGGTCAAAAAAGAAAAAAGAATATTCTATAGCGATAAGTAAAACAATTCCATATTTAAAATCAAGAGGTATTAAAAAACTTGATTATTTGATTTTAACCCATGGTGATTATGATCATCTAGGCGAAAGCAAAAAGTTAATTGCTAATTTTAAAGTGAGTAAAATAATTTTTAATAGTGGGAATAATAATAAATCAGAAACTGATTTAATTGATTTTGCTAAAAGGAAAGGAATTTTATATAACCAATATAGCCAAGCTACATTAAATATAAATGGTTACATTTTTTATTTTTTAAATCAACAAAACAAAAGAAACGAGAATGAAGATAGTCTAATTATCTATACCAAAATAAATGGTAAGAATATATTATTAACGGGAGATGCAGGAATTAGTAGTGAACGATATTT
Organism: Bacilli bacterium; assembly: GCA_041655535.1. Lineage (GTDB taxonomy): Bacteria > Bacillota_I > Bacilli_A > RF39 > UBA660 > DUPI01. The sequence continues at coordinate 273,834 of JBBAFH010000001.1, read as the reverse complement.
AATAGACGAATACAATCTTCCTGAATTGGATATATTAAAGATAGGACATCATGGTTCAAAAAACAGTACTTCTAAAGAGTTATTAGAAGTACTACGTCCTAATTATGCAATTATATCAGTTGGTATTAATAATCGCTTTAATCATCCTCATGAACAAGTTATTAATTTATTAAATGAGTATCAAATAAACCATTATTTAACTAGTTTAAGTGGTACTATAAAATTTATTATTAAAGATCCTATTATTGTAAAAACATGCCTTTAGGGGTACGCTAATCGTGTTAGCGTTTAATATAGATGGTAATTAATATTACCGGAGAAAACCTTTAATTAGGTTTTTTTCTTTTTAATTTAAATTTACTATTGACCTTTTATAAATGATGTGTTATTTTAACTTAATGTTTTAAAAGATCATTGCTACATAAAAAAATCTAAAAATTATTAGTAATTATTTATGGAAAAAGTATTGAACATTTAACAGAGAAGGAGTGATAATATGGAAAAAAAAATAAGAAAGGTAGACTATGACAAACAGATAAACGACTGGCTACGATCATTGTCATATTTAGAACTAAACATAATTTTAGAAAATTCAAAAAATGAACATATTTGTTATTTAGCTCAAAAAATAGTAAATACTGAATACACTAATGTAGATTCAATGACAAAAATGTATATTAAAAAATTAGTAAAATCAAGAATTAAAAAACAACCTATAATCAAGTAGGTTGTTTTGAATTTAAATAATAATTATATGTAATAACTAAGTAAATTATTGATATATATCGACAAAACAAGGTAATATAGCGAATATTTTTATATATTTGTTAAAAGTTGCGAAAAATAAAAGGAAATATGAAAATTTTGTTGTATATTAATAGTAGGGGAGGAAATATATGAGTAAATTATCAAATGAAGAAATAAATGATATTCGTAATAGTGTTAATATTGTTGATGTTGTTTCGACCTATATTCCTCTAACAAAACGTGGTAAAAATCATTTTGGAGTTTGTCCATTTCACGATGATCGCGATCCTAGTTTAAGTGTTTCAAGTGAAAAACAAATATATACTTGTTTTTCTTGTGGTGCTACTGGGAATATTTTCACTTTTATTATGGATTATGATCATGTTAGTTTTTATGAAGCGTTGAAAAAAGTTGCTGATATTGGTGGGATTGCTGTTAATATTGGATATACTAAACCAATTGTTCAAAAATATAGCGAATTATATGATATATATGAAACAGCACAACTATTTTATCAGAACAACATTAATACTGAATATGGATTATCTGCTAAAGAATATTTAAATAATCGTGGAATAGATGAAGCAATTATTAAAGAGTTTGGGATTGGTCTTTCATTAAAAGATAATGAAATGTTAACTAAATTGTTAAAAAAGAAGAAATTTAATGATGAAGATTTAATTAAAAGTGGATTAGTGGTTAATAATAACTATGGACACAATGACATTTATTATAATCGTATTATGTTTCCCTTAACAGATATCAGTGGTAAAATCGTTGGGTATAGTGGTCGTACCTTTAATAATGAGGATACTTCTAAATATATCAATACAAAAGAAACTCCCATTTTTAAAAAAGGTGAATTACTTTATAATTATCACCGTTCGAAAGATGAATGTCGTTTAAAAAAACAAGTTATTATTATGGAAGGTTTTATGGATGTAATTCGCGCTCATAGTAATGGAGTTAAAAATGCTGTTGCAACAATGGGAACAGCAGTTACTAAAAACCAAGCATTATTAATTAAAAAGTTAGCTCCTGAAGTTATTATTTGTTTTGATGGTGATACAGCTGGTGCGAGAGCTACAATAGCTTGTAGTAATGAATTGATTAATATTGGAGTTATACCTAAAATAATTAGACTTGAAAACAATATGGATCCTGATGACTATATTAAAGAATATGGTATTAATCGTTTTCAACATAAAATTGATAATCCAATGAATATTATGGATTTTAAAATATCTTATTTGAAAAACAATCGTAATTTAGATAATGATTCAGATATGGCAAATTATATAAATGATGTATTAAGTGAGCTAGTTCAAATTGAAGATGATATTTTAAGAGAGTTAACAATTAAAAAAGTTAGTGAAGAGTCTGGATTGGATATTGAAATTATAAAAAGACAATTAAAACAAAAGCAAGATACTAAAAAGCCTGTAACGGCTATTGCTAAACCAATTATTAATAAACCTAAAATTATTGATAAATACATGATGGCTCAACAAAATTTATTATATTATATGATTAAAAACAAAGAAGTAATTACAGTATATAATAAGAAAGTTAGTTTTATGCCAACAACTAAATATCGCTTTTTAGCACAAGAAATCAATTATTTTTATAAAGAATATAAATATTTTGATATAGCCGATTTTTTTTCTTTTATTGCTGATAAAGAGGACATGCTCAAAACAATTGGTGAGATAATGAATCTTGATTTAAAAGAAGAGTACACACTTGAAGAAATTGATGAATATGTTAATGCTATAAAAGAATTTCATATTAATAATGAATGTAATCGTTTAGTAGAACAAATGAAAAAAGAAAGCGATGTAATGGAAAAGGCTAAAATAGCTGAAAAGATTAGAGAATTGAAAGTAGGAACAAATTTATGATTAATGAGATTAAGAGTTTTGAAGATAGAAAAGAAGAATTAGTAAAGACTGGTCAAGAAAAAGGTTTTATAACTTATGAAGAATTAGCTGATGCGTTAAAGGGATTAGATTTAGATGCTGATTCTTTAGATGATTTATATAATGCTTTTACGGAACATGGTATAAAAGTTGTTTCACAAAACGAAACTGGGGAATCACCTAGTGAAACCTTAATATTAGATGATACAGTTTTAACAAAAGATTTAACAATTAACGATCCAGTTAGAATGTATTTGAAAGAAATAGGTCAAATCAAATTATTAACTTATGAAGAAGAGCTAAATTTGGCCGATCGGATTATTGAAGGTGATGAAACTGCTAAAAAGATACTTGCTGAGGCGAATCTTAGATTAGTTGTTAGTATTGCTAAAAGATATGTTGGACGCGGGATGTTATTTTTAGATTTAATTCAAGAAGGGAATATTGGTTTAATGAAGGCCGTTGAAAAATTTGATGTTCAAAAAGGATTTAAATTTTCAACTTATGCTACTTGGTGGATTAGACAAGCGATAACAAGAGCCATTGCTGATCAAGCTCGTACTATTAGAGTTCCGGTTCATATGGTTGAAACAATCAACAAATTAGCCCGTCTACAACGTCAATTAACACTTGAATTAAATCGTGAACCAACCGAAGAAGAGTTGGCTGATCGGATGAAAATTTCAATCGATAAGATAAGGGATATATATAAAATTTCCCAAGAACCAGTCAGTTTAGAAACACCAATTGGAGAAGAAGCTGACTCACATTTAGGCGATTTTATTAAAGATGAACGTAATGTTGACCCTGAAGATTATGCGACTAATGAAATGCTTAAAGATGAAATTTCAGGAGTATTACTTACTTTAACAGAACGTGAAGAAAAGGTTATTAGACTTCGTTTTGGTTTAGAAGATGGAAAAACTAGAACATTAGAAGAAGTAGGGCAGTTGTTTGGTGTAACTCGTGAAAGAATTAGACAAATTGAAGCAAAAGCTTTAAGAAAACTTCGTCATCCATCACGCTCAAGAAAATTAAAAGATTATATGATTGATTAAAAAAGGCATTATAAAAAGTTGTGATACAACTTTTTTATTGGAATTATAAGAAGAAAGTCGGACCACCTTCGTAATTGCTATTTACGTTGTCTTGTCGTTTAGTTTCCGTTTTATTATTAGGGGTAGATTTAGAGTTAGAAGATGCTTTGCTTGTTGGAGTATCTACTCTTCTAAACTCATTCATTACTTTAAACATCGTTTTAGCATTTCGATAAATTGGTGGAATCTTTTGAATTATCGGAACTGCTTGATTTATTAAATTTAAGGTTCTACTTGTGTTATTTAGTAATGATCCCCAATTAATTTTATTTTGAAATAGTGAACTAAACAATCCTGGTCTTGAATAATTCATAAAAGGGTAATTATAATAATTCATTTTAATACTCCTTTCTTATAATATTATATGTATTAGTATAAAAATGTTTTAAAAAAAAAAGTTTTATGTTATAATTTATATATAGAAGATAAAAGAGTAATGGGGTGCGTTATGTGAATAGACCAATTGCAGTATTACCGTTCATATACGTGTATAAAATGGTTTCGTTTATTTTCAAATCATTTATTGGTATAGTTAAATATATATCTCTTGGGTTTTTCTTTTTTAACATTACTCTTATAACGATTGTAGTTAATACAATCTTAAGATTAATACAGTTAATTGGAAACGGTTTTATATATTTATCTTATTTATTATACAAAATGGTTCTAAGTAAACCATTGGTTTTTTTGTTGTATGCTTTAAAGGGCATAATGGTCCTTTGTTACTTTGTTTATCGCTTTATTAAATGGATTGTTTATAGTTTATTAGTTCCATTTGTTTTGATAAACTATCTTGTTTCTTTTATCTTCGTCAAAATAAGAAAAGCTTATCATAATTATATGGCTCGAACTGAGCGTAGTCGTACGGCTAGATTAAATCAAAAGAAACGTTTAGCAGAAGAAAGAGCCCGTAAAAAGGAAACTTTATTACGCCGTAAAATCGAAGAAGAATTAAAAAAGAAAAATAAAAAAGAAGAAGAAGTTATTAAACGTGCCCAACTTCTTGAAGAAAAAAAGAAGCGTACTGAAGAGTATCGAAACGAAAATGTTATTATTGAAAAGAAAAAAACAGGGGATTATATTAATGACTTTTTAGTTAAGTTTATTAATATTCCTAAGAGTATTAAGCAAATGATAGTTAACAAATATAATAATTCATCATTTGTTAAAAATGCTAAAAACAAACGAGATATTAATAGACAAGCTTTATTAATTAATTTTGAGGGTGAGGATGCTGAGCGAAGTAATGTCAAAATACTTTATGAATATGTTGGTAAAAACTCTGAAGGAAAAGTAGTAAAAGGTTACTTTGAAGCTTTCTCTAAAGTTGAGGTTCATTCATACTTACTTAGTGAAGGATTTGAAGTATACAGCATTCGTACTAATAAATGGATTGTTTTTTTACATGGTAGATCAACAATCAATACAACTAAAATAAAAATTAAAGACTTACTATTTTTCTTAACTCAGTTATCGACTTATATTAAATCAGGTATTCCGTTAGTTGATTCATTAAAGATTTTAACTAGACAATATAAAAATAAATCATATCAAAGAATATTTAGATCAATGATTTATGATTTAACAATGGGAGAAAACTTTAGTGAGGCTTTAGCGAAACAAGGAGTTGCTTTTCCTAAACTACTTATAAATATGGTTAAAGCTGCAGAAATGACTGGACAGTTACCCGAAACGCTAGATGATATGGCTGATTATTACAGCGAAACAGAGAAAACTCGTAAACAGATGGTTACAGCAATGATTTACCCATCAGCTGTTTTAATCTTATCATTAGGTGTTGTTACTTTCATTATGATGTTCGTTATTCCAAGATTTGTTACTATTTATGAAACAATAGATGCAAGTCAAATACCGGCCTTTACTCGTGGAGTTATGGCTGTTAGTGATTTTTTAGAATCTAACTTAATATGGTTAATAGTTGGGGCGGCAATACTAACGATTGTCACTGCTTACTTATATAATAACGTTAAATTAATTAGAACGTTTTTACAATGGATTATGATGCATATGCCAGGATTTGGTAATATTATGATTTATAATGAAGTTACTATATTTACGAAAACATTCTCGTCATTACTATCTCATAATGTCTTTATAACTGATAGTATGGAAGTCTTAAACAGAATTACAAATAATGAAATATTTAAAATGCTAATTCTTGATACAATTAGTAATCTAGCCCGTGGTGATAAAATATCATTAGCTTTCAAGGATCACTGGGCATTCCCATTACCGGCTTACGAAATGTTAGTTACAGGCGAAAAAACTGGTCAATTACCAGAAATGATGGGTAAAGTATCACTTTACTATCAAGAACTTCATAGGAATGCTGTGACCCGTCTTAAAAGTTTAATTGAACCAGCATTGATAGTTTTCCTAACAGTTGTTGTTGGAATAATAGTATTATCAATCGTTATACCTATGTTCAATACATTTACTTTAATTCAACAATAAGGAGTATGATATCATGGATTTATATTATATAATTACTTTCTTTGCATTTGGTATAACACTTGGATCGTTTTATAATGTAGTTGGCTATAGATTGCCAAGAGGGGAATCTATTATTTATCCTCCATCACACTGTACTAACTGTAATCATCAGTTAACAGCAATCGAACTTATACCTATATTTTCTTACATTTTACAAGGTGGAAAGTGTAAGAATTGTAAAGTTAAAATATCTTTATTTTATCCGTTTTTTGAATTTGCAACAGGATTATTATTTGTTATTGCTTATCTAATTTTTGGCTTAACAATCGAATTATTTATTGCTTTAATTTTTATATCAATGACATTAATTATCTTTCTTAGTGATTATTTATATTATATAATTTCGGATGAAGTTTTAATAGTATCGGCAATTTTATTAATGATAGCAATTTTTCTTTCAAAAGGATTTGAAGGGCTACTCATATCTTTATTTAATGGTGCTGTAGCATTTGGAATAATGTATCTTATTAAGCAACTTGGTGATTTTATTTTTAAAAAGGAATCAATGGGTGGTGGAGATATTAAATTGTTATTTGTCTTTGGTCTAGTAATGGGTTGGGAAATGTCTTTAATTGCAATTTTTTTAGCATCATTTATTGGACTTCCAATATCTATTTATATGCTAGTCACTAACCCAAATAAAGATCGAATTATTCCGTTTGGGCCATTTTTGTGCAGTGCCGCTTTAATAATATTGCTTTTGAGGATAGATATTAATTTTATTGTAAATTTATTAATTGTATAAAAAAAACAAGGTTAAATCCTTGTTTTTTATATTTCAATAGCTTCAATTTCATCATTAATAGGGATTGGTACTGATTTTTCATCATTCCCGTTTCCATTACCATTTTCATTAACAATAATGGTTGAATCAATGGCTGTTTTTAAATCAAATCTACCATAAGCATCTTCACCTTCTAATTCGATTAATTTAAGTACTTCTTCAAAAGTCGTAAGTCCATTAACAACTTTTTCTAAACCATCTTGTAAAAGGGTAGTAACATCAGTTTTATATACTAAATCTCTCAAAACTTCTCTTGCTATGCCTGAACTAATAGCATCTTTAATTTCTTGATTAATTACTAATACTTCGTGAAGGGCAATACGTCCATGGTATCCATTACCACATATTTCACAACCTTCACTAGCATAAACTTCATTTACTTCTTTTTTTAATACTTTTTTAATTAATGATTTTTCATAATCATTAGCAGGTCTTGTTTTTTTACAATTTTGACATAGTTTACGCGCTAATTTTTGGGAAATAATTCCGGTTAATGAACTAGCAAGTAAGTAACGTTCAACATCCATATCAAGTAATCTCTCAATTGTGTTTAATGAGTCATTAGTATGGAGTGTTGATAAAACTAAATGCCCTGTAATAGATGCACGAACAGCTATTTTAGCTGTTTCGGTATCTCTTATTTCCCCAACCATTATAATATTGGGATCCTGTCTCAAAATAGAACGCAGGGAAGCCGCAAAGTCTAATCCAATTTCACTATTAGTTTGAATTTGGTTAATACCTTCAACATCCATTTCTATTGGATCTTCAACAGTAATAATATTAGTTTCCTCACGATTTAATCTTTGTAAGATTGAGTAAACAGTTGTAGATTTACCACTCCCGGTTGCACCAGTTACTAAAATTATACCATTTGGAACAGTAATCATTTTTAATACTTTTTTGTAGTTTTCGGCACTAAAACCTAGATTTTCAAGACCATTTAAACTCATTGAATAGTCCAAAATACGGATGACTATTTTTTCGCCTTCACTAGTTGGAATTGAAGAAACACGGAGATCTAAATTTACATCTTTAAGTGTTGCTTTAATAGCACCATCTTGTGGAAGTCGACTTTCAGTTATATTCATACCAGAAATAATTTTAATTCTAGTAATTAGATTTTTCTTAACGCCGTTAGGAACTTCGGTGTAATTAATCAGGGCACCATCAATCCTAATTCGAACTTTCATGTAATCAGTTAAAGGGTCAAAGTGAATATCACTCGCACCTCTTCTGCTAGCATCGACTAATATTTCATTAACGACTTCTACGACAGGGGTTTTTTCAAAGTCAAATTTCGCTATCATTAGGTCACTCCTTTTTATTTAGGACTAGTATTTATCCTAAAAATATTATATAATATATTCAGAATAAATACAATCTAAAAGGAGAATGTTTATGAAAAAACTAAATAATTTAGCATTTATGTTAACTGAAACATTAATTGTTTCGACCTTTATAACATCGGCACTTCTATATATGTTTATCCAGTTTAGACAAACATATCAAAACTACCAAAGAACCTTTTCTTATAATACGGTAAATAGTTTATACGCTACTAATCAAATAAAACAATATATATTAGATGTTGATTTTACTAACATTAAAAATAGACTTAATGAAGAAAATAGTCAATACTTAAATATTACAAGTTGTACTGACGACTTATTTTTAGAACCAAATTACTGTAATAAATTATTTACCGATTTAAATGTTAAGGATGTTTATTTTACTTTAGAAGATATAACTAATTTAAAAGACCAATTTAAACTAGATTATAATGTTGATGCTAAAACGATTACCTTTTTAGATTATGTCGTTTATGATAAAAACAATAACGGGTACCGATTAATTGTTCATTTTAATGATAATACTCATGCAACATTGAAGTTGGGGGCTGAATAATATGAAGTCGCAAAAAGGATTTACAGTAGTTGAATTAATTTTATCATTTTCAATTACGATGATTATTATTGTCTTATTATTTCAACTATTACTATCATTAAAAGATTTGTATAACACTAGTGGTTTTAAAACAGAATTATTTATTAAACAAGCAACAATTACTGAACAAATAAGCAAAGAGTTTACAACAAAAACAATTACAAATGTTAGTGATTGTGGTGTTGATTGTATTACCTTCGGTTTTATGGACGGAACAAGCAGTTCTTTATCAATCGACAGAACTAACAAAACATTTAGTTATGGAGCATATAAAACGAAATTGGTAAATGATAGTTATTACGGTGAACCAGTAGTTGAATTTTACCGCAATATTGCCAATGTAAACAACAATTTAGATTCTTATATACTAATAAATATTCCAATTTTATATCCATTATATGAAGATGAAAATTTTGGAATAAACATTGTTTATCAATATGACAGTTTAAAAGAATATTTAGTAGGAGAAGAATTTTAAAGAAAAAGAATCCAAATATCAAAAGTAACAAAAACAAGAAAAGAAGCAATAGTAGCATGAAGTATTCTGGCTACTAAAAACGGCATATATTTAATTTTCGTATCACTTATAATACTTATTATTTGTACGTGGACACTTATTCCTCCAAAAGATATAATCATCGTTGATAAAACAGATTTTAGCTTAAGTGGAATGTCTAAAAGGCTAATATATTTTAGTCCTTGTGTCATTTCAACAAACCCGTTTAATATGGTTTGAAAATAACTATTTAAATTTAAATTATTATCAATGACAGTTGTTATAACCAAAAACATCGTTACAACTCCTAAAATTAAAAGTAGTGTGTTGATGCTATTAATTAGAGAATTAGTAATAATTTGTCCAAACCGAAGTTTGTTATTAATTCTTTTATTATGCATATTGTTAAAAGCTCGTTTAAATGACACTTTAGTTGATTCAAGCGCTGATGGGTAGTAATTTCGCATTCCAAGACCTATGATTATGTTTGTTAGATAATGACTTAATAATATAAGAAAACCAACTTCTTTATTATTTAAAAACATTATAGAGACTGTTCCTAATATAAACAAAGGATTGGAAAAATGACTAAATGTTAATATTTTAGAAGCTTCGTGCTCGTTCAACAAACCTTTAAGATGAAGTTCTCTAGTATATTTCGCACTACTGGGAAATCCAGAAATTAGACTCATTACAAAAATAAATGATGAAGAACTATTTAACTTAAACATTTTTTGCATAAATGGTTTAAATATTTCTGAAAAAAGTTCGACTATTCCATAATTAATAGCTATTTCGGTTATAACAAAAAAAGGAAATAGTGATGGGAAAATATTGTTTTTCCATATTCCAAACGAAAAGGATATAGTTTCATATATAGAACTTGATTTTGTTAAAATTTCAAATATTAAAATTCCTAAAATTAAAACAATACTAATACTACCAATTTTTTTATTCATAAATTCCCCCATACAAACTATATTTATTATAGAAAGGACTTGGTTATGCTTAATAAAATATATGAACAAATTTTAAAAATAGTAAAAAATAACTACGTATTCTTTATTGGTCTTTTAATAGGATTCGCTCTAATGACTATTAAATTACCTTATTATATCAATGCTCCAGGTGGAGTAAGTGATATATCAGAAAAACTTGAAATAAAAGGTTATACTATAAAACCAGATTCCTTTAATCTCGCATATGTGTACGAATTTCGAGCTACACTACCATCATTTCTTTATTCTTATATTAATCAAAACTGGGAACTTATTCCTAAAGAAAAAATTGTGTTACCAAATGAAAATAGAAAAGAAGTTAAGTTTCGTGATCAAATGATGTTAAAAGAATCACTGCAAAATGCTATAATTGTTGGCTATAAAAAAGCTGGTATTGACGTTTTAATAAAAGATCCAAAATTATTAATCACTTATATTGATGAAAATTCGAAGACAAATTTAAAAATTGGTGATGAAATATTATCGATAAACAATATCAAAACTAAAAATCTAAATGATATTAAAACTATTTCAAAAAGTTTTAATCTAGACGATCTTTTAGAAGTAGAAGTAAAACGTGATGGCGAAATCTTAAAGAGGGAAGCAAAGGTTTTTAGAGAAGACGATCGATTAATAATTGGAATTATTATATCAGTTGATCAAGAAATTGAGACAGACCCTGAATTTATATCAAAATTTGATGAAGCTGATAGTGGACCATCAGGTGGACTAATGATGAGTTTAACTATTTATGATACTTTAACTGGATCTAATTTAAGTAAGGACAAAAAAATTGTTGGAACTGGAACAATTGATATTGATGGTAACGTCGGTGAAATTGGTGGTATTAAATACAAAATTAAAGGTGCTATAAAAGACAAGATGGATATTTTTTTTGTACCATTTGGTAAAAATTATGAAGAAATTATAGAGGAACAAGAAGAAAATAATTATAATATAACGATAGTTCCTGTTAAAACAATAGATGATGCTATAAATTATTTGAAAAATTTATAGAAAATATTTATATCAAAAAAACCATAAGCTTATTGATTAACTTTTAAAAGAGTAGACTAATACTCTTTTTTTTGATAGAATTAAAGAAGGTGATAGTGTGAAACGTAGTGAAGTAAACTTATCAAAATTAACGCCAATGATGAAACAATACATTGAAATAAAAAACGATTACGAAGACGTTATTATTTTCTTTCGTTTAGGCGATTTTTATGAAATGTTTTTTGAAGATGCTATCTTAGTTTCTAATTTATTAGAATTAACTTTAACAGGGAAGAGTGCTGGTTTAGAAGAAAAAATTCCAATGTGTGGTATTCCTCATCATTCTTCGCAAATATATATTGAAAAATTAATTGAGTTAGGTTATAAAGTTGGGATATGTGAGCAATTAGAAGACACCAAAAATGTCAAAGGAATTGTTAAAAGAGATATTGTTCAAATAGTTAGTCGCGGAACTTTAATTAATAATGACTCATTACTTGAATATGAAAACAATTATATTGGTAACTTAGTTTATTTTAATCATGCTTACGGTTTAAGTTATACTGACATTTCTACCGGTGAATTATACGTTCAATTATTAGAACCAAATATTAGTAAGGTCGTAAGTGAAATAGTTAATATCGGTCTTAAAGAAGTAGTCGTTACCGATAAAGTTGATTCTAATATTTCTTCAATCTTGGATCGACAATTCAAACTAATAGTAACTGTTCATGAAACATTTGAAGTGGCCGAGTATGAACGATTATATAATGAATTAAATGATATTAGAATGATTGAAACTATAAAACATTTACTTAGTTATATTGCAAAAACTCAAAAAAGAAGCTTAAGCCATTTTCAAAAGGCTGTTATTATAGAACAAAATAAATATTTAAAAATGGATGTTCATACTAAAAGAAATCTCGAACTTACTGAAACAATTAGATTAAAGCAACGTCATTATTCGCTTATTTGGTTATTAGATAAAACCAAGACAGCGATGGGCTCAAGATTGCTAAAAAAATATATTGAATCTCCATTAATTAATAAAGATGAAATAAATAAAAGATATGATATGGTTGATACTTTAAATAAAGAATTTATTATTAAAAGTGATTTACAAACTTATCTTCAAGAGGTTTATGATTTAGAGAGATTAAGTGGGCGTATTGCTTTTGGTAATGGGAACGCTAGAGATTTAATTCAACTTAAAACATCACTAAAAGTATTACCTAATATTAATGAGATATTAGAAAAAATTAATTTTTATAAAAATATTGATACTTTAGATGAGTTATATACGTTATTAGAACATAGTATTTATGAAACCCCACCAATTAGCATAAAAGAAGGTTATTTAATTAAATCTGGTTATAACAATGAATTAGATGAGCTTAAAGAACTTCGTAAAGGTGGCAAAGATTTTTTAGCAAGATTTGAAGCGGAAGAAAAAGAACGTACTGGTATTAAAAATTTAAAGATTGGCTATAATAAAGTATTTGGATATTTTATTGAAGTATCTAAAGGTAATATCGGTCTTATTAAAGATGAATATGGATATGAAAGAAAACAAACTTTAAGTAATTGTGAAAGATATATAAGTCCGATATTAAAAGAAAAAGAAGCACTTATTTTAAATGCTGAAGAAAAAATTATTGAATTAGAATATCAATTGTTTATTGAAATCAGAGATAAAATAAAAGCTTATATTCCTATTTTACAAGATGTTTCTAAAACTATTAGTGAAATTGATGTTTTACAATCATTTAGTACTGTGTCAGAAGAGAATAATTATATCAGACCAACAATAACCGATGAACGTTTTATTAATATTATTAATGATCGTCACCCTGTAGTTGAAAAAGTAATCGATGGTGAATTTGTACCTAATAATATCATAATGGACACTAATACTGATATACTATTAATAACCGGCCCTAATATGGCTGGTAAATCAACTTATATGCGACAAATGGCAATAACAGTAGTTATGGCTCAAATTGGGTCGTTTGTTCCTGCTAGTGAGGCGGTAATGCCAATATTTGATGCTATTTACACAAGAATTGGAGCATCAGATGATTTAGTTAGTGGTGAATCAACCTTTATGGTAGAAATGAATGAAGCTAATAATGCCATAAGTAATGCTACTAAAAACAGTTTAATTTTATTTGACGAATTAGGGCGTGGAACAGCTACGTTTGATGGAATGGCTTTAGCACAAGCAATTATTGAATACATTCATGATAAGATAGGTGCTAAAACGATGTTTTCAACGCATTATCATGAATTAACTGATCTTGAAGAAAGTTTAGAGCGACTTAAAAATATTCATGTAAGTGCTTATGAGGAACAAGGTAATATTATATTCCTTCATAAAATTAAAAGTGGAAGTGTTGATAAGAGTTATGGAATACATGTTGCAAAACTTGCAAATCTTCCAACTAGTTTAATCAATCGGGCTAGTTCCATTCTTAAAGTTTATGAAACTAATGAATATAAAAGGGATAAAAAAATACAACAAGTATTACCTATTGATGATCCCATAATTGAAAAATCATTAATTGAAAAAGAATTGGAGCAAATTAATCCAATTGAGATAACTCCAATGGAAGCTTTAAACATTTTATATAAATTAAAAGAAACAATGAAAGAAAAATTATAAAGGAGGAAGTTTTATGAAAATATTAAAACAAGAAAATTGGTGGATTTGGTTATTATTACTATTATTTGGAGGAGGAGGTCACAATCTTATCTTAGGAGCATTGTTAGATGTTTATGATAAAGATGCATGGTACGCACAAGCAAAGAATTGGTTTATTGGTCTTATATGTTTTATTTTCCCGTTCTTTATTATGATGACTGTCTTCGTTATTCAAATAACTTGTTTAACTGCTGCTAAATTAGAAGTGCCAGGTAAAGAAATATACCTTTCACCATATATTTGGTTATTAATGATCATTATTCCTGTAATTGGATGGATTTTCTTAAGTTTAATGATTATCTATTTGTCAATTTGGACAATTGTAATGTTATATCGTGGCGCTGGCGAAAAGTATGCGAAATAAGCAAAAACATTGAGAAAATCAATGTTTTTTTTCAGTTCTTTAATAATCATTTATCTTTTGTTTTAAGTTGATGTGTGCTAAAATAGATATAGGTGATTTAGATGGAACAATTAAATAGAAGCGAACTTAGAATAAAGATAATGACAATTCTATATCAAATAAACGTATATAATAAAAACAAGATAGTTTATGATATTGATAAAGTGATTAAAGAAGTTGTTGAAATAGATAATGATTTTGTGAAAGATATTGTTTATGGAGTTGTAACTCATCAAACAGAAATTGATGAAACAGCTAATAATTTATTGAAAAACTGGAAAATTGATCGTTTAGGAAACACTGATCAAGCAATACTAAGAATTGGAATTTATGAATTAATGTATACAGATACTCCTGATATTGTAGCTATTAATGAAGCGGTGGAGTTGGCTAAAATATATAGTGATGATGAAGTTAGAAAAATGATCAATGCATCACTAGACAAACTATACCATAGTAAGTAGGGATAAGATGGATAATAATAAATATTTAACAGTTGAGGCTTTAACCAAATATTTAAAATATAAATTTGATAGTGATGTAAATTTAAAAACGGTTTATTTAAGAGGTGAAATCTCTAATTTTAAAGCTCATACAACTGGTCATTTTTATTTTTCGATTAAAGATGAGTTTAGTAAAATAAACGCGATAATGTTTAGTGCACAAAACAAAAAAATGCAATTTATGCCAACTGAAGGTATGAAAGTATTGGTTAGAGGAAGAATAAGTATATATGAAGCTACTGGTAACTATCAAATATATATTGATGAGATGCTTGAAGACGGTTTAGGAAATTTACATATTGCTTTTGAGCAATTAAAAGAAAAATTATCAAAAGAAGGATTATTTGATGATTATCATAAACTACCTATTCCCAAAATTTCAAATAGGGTAGGAGTGGTGACAGCGGCTACCGGAGCTGCTGTTAAAGATATCATAACAACTATCAAAAGACGATTTCCAGTTTGTGAAGTATTATTATTTCCAAGTTTGGTTCAAGGTGAAAATGCAGCTCCTGATATTGTAAAAAAAATAGAACAAGCGAATGATTTTGATTTAGATGTATTAATTGTTGGCCGTGGTGGTGGTTCTATTGAAGATTTATGGCCATTTAACGAGGAAATTGTTGCTCGTGCAATATTTAACTCAAGAATACCAATAATAAGTGCTGTAGGTCATGAAATCGATTATACGATTAGTGATTTTGTTGCTGATTTAAGAGCTCCAACACCAACAGCCGCTGCTGAACTAGCTGTTCCAAATATTGTTGATTTAACACATCGAATTGATCAATTAACTATCAGATTAAATGAAAATATATATAAACAGATTAATTATAAGAAATTATATCTAGATAGTATTAAAAATTCCTTTGTTATAAAAAATCCAATGATAATGTATGAAAACAAACAACAAAATCTAGATAATATATTAGAAAAAATACATAGTTTAATTACTTATAAAATTGAAAAAAACAAAGTATTATTAACTAATTTAGAAAACAATAACATTTTATTGAATCCAGTTAATTTATATAAACAAAAAAAGATAGAGCTTAATAATATTATATCCAAATTAGAGTTACTTAATCCGTTAAGCATATTAAAAAGAGGATATACTTTGACTTATGTTGATAATAAAATGATTAAAAGTATTAACGATGTAAATATTGATGATCAATTAAAAATAAAATTTTATGATGGAGAGGTTATTGCAAAAGTTAGTGGGAAGGAAGAAGAAAAATGAAATTTGAAGAAAAAATTAAAGAACTAGAAAAAATTATTAATGAATTAGAAACAGGAAATACTAATTTAGAAGATTCAATTGAAAAATATGTATTAGCCATGAACTTAGTTAAAGAATGCGATAAGCAATTAAAAAATGTTGAAGATAAAATTGCTAAAATTGTTTTAGAAAACGGAAAAACTGAAGAATTTAAAGTTGAGAATTAATACCATTGGTATTTTTTTCATTTCTAACCATAATAATATTGTAGCTTGTATACAAAGGAAGTGGAATGATGATTTTTAAAAAAATCAAAAAAGCCTGCCTTACATTTCTTTTAATATTCTCCATCTTACCATCTTATATTTTAGCGTACTCTGAATACATTATTCCAGGTGGTGAAAACATTGGTATTGAACTCAATTCCAGTGGAGTTATGATAGTTGGTCTGTATAAAGTAAACAACAACTATCCCGCCCATGAAGCAGGATTAAGAGTTGGCGATGTCATATTAGAAATCAATGATGAACCTATTAATTCAATTAATAGTCTAGTTGATAAGATTAACAAAATAACAGCCACCAATAAAGTTACAATTAAATACAATCGTGACAATAAGATTAATAAAACAGTCTTAAATGTTTATAAAAACGATCAAAACATTTATAAGACCGGTCTTTATGTTAAAGACCGTATTACTGGTATTGGAACTCTTAGTTTTATCGATCCAAGCACAAAATTATTTGGTGCTCTCGGTCATGAAATTATGGAAAAATCAACTGGGAAAATACTCGAGATAAAAGATGGGAAAATATTTGAAACTTCCGTTAATCACATTGACCGAAGTGAAGTTGGTGTTCCAGGTGAAAAGAATGCCCAATTTTTTTCTAACAATATCTTTGGTAAGGTTGTAGAAAATACTGATAAAGGTATTTTTGGTAATTACACTTCCGTTATTCCTGATAAAAAATTATATAAAGTTGCTAAACCAACTGATATTCAATTAGGAGAAGCCAAAATACTAACAGTATTAAGAGATGCGCAAATAGGGGATTATGGTATTAAAATCACAAAAATAAACAGTAATTTTAATCAAAAAACCAAAAATATAATTTTTGAAATAACAGATGGAGACTTAATTAAGGAAACTGGTGGTATTGTCCAGGGAATGAGTGGTTCCCCAATTATTCAAGGTGAATACATAGTAGGGGCAATAACCCACGTTGTTGTTGATAATCCAACCAAAGGTTATGGAATATTTATAACAAATATGCTAGAAGAAGCAGAAAATTAAAAAAAGCAGGACAAATGTCCTGTTTTTTGATAAAATGTAATTGGTGGTAAAATGAATTCGAAAAAGAAATTCTTCAACATAATTTTTAAATTTTTATTTATATTTTATTTTCTTGGATTAACTTTCTTTATAATGTTTAATATTATTAGTAGCGGGGATGTATCGCTTAATGATCCATTATGGTATTTAGGTGGTAGTTTCTTAATAGCACTACTAATGACCGTTTTTATGAATAGTCCGTTTTTGGCTATTTATATTGCTATTAAAGCTGGTAAAAAACACTTTTTGATAGATTCAAAAAAACATGAACTTCCTACTGATGAAAATATAAAATATTTTAGAGAAATACTTAAAAATATTTCTCCAGCTGTTATTAGTTATATAGATGATTATAAATTTGACTATTATAATGATGTAGCCGCAATAATTCTTGTTTTAAAATTAAAAAAGAAGATATCTATTATCGACAATGAGATTATTGTTATAAATGATAATCATGACAATTTAACGATAAGTGAATCTTTTGTCTTTAATGTAATAAAAAAGAAAAAATTTAATCAGACTGAATTAGTTTCCCAACTTCCAGCAATTATATCACACGAGGCTGAATTACGTGGTTTAGTCAAAAAAAGAAGATTTATGCTTGGAGATTTAGTAAAAAGAGTTATTGGTTTATCATTAACATGGTTTATTTTATTAATTTCTTGTATTAATTTAATTAATTTTATATCAAATCCTATCAATAAAGAAATAGTAGAAGCGACGATAATATATTTAATTCCTATCATTATAATTGTTACTCCAATATTATTCTTTTTTTCATACTTCATATTTTCTTACATTATTACTTATATAATAAAAAATTTAACGCAAGGTTTCGTTAGAACAGAAACAGGGAATGTATTGAATTCTAAAATAGGTGGGCTCAAAAACTTTTTAGAAGATTTTACATCGTTAGATGAAAAAGAAATTCAACATATAAAACAATGGGATGAATTTTTAGTATATTCAGTTATCTTTAATCAAAACAATCAGATTGTTGATGATGTATGGGATATTTTAAAAAGAAAAAATGAGTAATAACTACTCATCATCTAAAATAACATTATAAGTGATGCTCCAAATGATAAAAGCATTACTAAAATTAAGAAAATTGCTACTACTTGTTGATAGTTAATTTTCTTTTTTTTGTTCTCTTTTTTTGCCATATTTGTTCACCTCTTTATTCATTATAATACATATTTTAAAAAAATGGAATAATATTTGTTATTTATAATATTATTAGATGAGGTGGAATATGAAAAAACAATTGGACAAACTAAAATCGATTTTTATTATAAACAAACAAATCACAATATTTTTAATAGGTTTAAGTATTATTGCCGTTATAGCTGGAGCTTTTTATATTACAATATTAAATAAAGCCGATCAATCATTAGTTCAAACATCAATTAATGAGTTTTTTAATAACATTAACAATAATAATCTCAATTATATGTCATCACTTAAAAATATTATTTTGACTAATGTTGGATTTATTATTATTATTTGGTTACTAGGTATTTCAGTTATCGGCATTCCAGTAATAATTTTTTTGTTCTTTTCGAAAGCATTTGTTATTGGTTTTTCAATATCCAGTATTATCTTCAATTATAAATTAAAGGGAACACTTTTGTCATTATTTTACATAGTTCCTCATCATATAATAAATATTTATGTTTTTATTATATTAATAGCTTATGCTATTTCCTTATCATTTAAAATAATAGAATCAATTGTTAAAAGAAAAAGTATTGATTTTAAAGTAGTTATGAATAAATATTTATATGTTTTATTAGTATCATTAACAGTGATTGTTATTACTTCCTTATTTGAAATATTTATTATGCCATCTATCCTTAAAATCATCCTATCACTAGTTAATTAAATATTGTAAAATAAACGATTCATGATATAATACTAACAGGTGATTAGTATGAAAAAGGTTGTAATTGGAATGAGTGGCGGAGTTGATAGTAGTGTCGCAGCCATCTTATTAAAAAAACAAGGATATGAAGTAATCGGTTTATTTATGAGAAATTGGGACAGTACTATTAATAATGATATTTTAGGGAACCCAACTCTCACTAATGATATATGCCCACAAGAAGAAGATTATAATGATGCCATAAAAGTATGCGAGAAATTAGAAATTCCTTTATATCGTGTTGATTTTGTTAAAGAGTATTGGGATTACGTATTTATGTACTTTTTAGATGAATTAAAGAAGGGGAGAACCCCTAATCCTGATATAATGTGTAACAAATATATTAAGTTTGATATGTTTGCTAAAGAAGCAAAAAGACTAGGTGCTGATTATATTGCCACTGGTCATTATGCAAGAATACAAGATGGTAAATTACTTAGAGGAGTTGATGATAATAAAGATCAAACATATTTTTTATCACAATTAAGTAGAGAACAATTAAAGGATGTTTTATTCCCGGTTGGAGAATTAACAAAAAAAGAAGTTAGAGCAATTGCTTTAGAATATAACTTAATTACAGCAAATAAAAAGGATTCAACAGGTATTTGTTTTATTGGCGAAAGAAACTTCACTAAATTTTTGAAAAATTATTTACCAAATCAACCCGGTGAAATTAAAGATATTGAAAATAATAAAGTTTTAGGTGAACATACTGGTTTAATGTATTATACCATTGGGCAACGTAAAGGTTTAAATATTGGTGGTAGTGATCGAAAAATTTTTGTTGTTGGAAAAGACTTAGAAAACAATATTTTATATGTTGCTAGTGGAGATGAAAACAATTATTTATATAGTGATGAAGCTTTAATTGATACATTAAATTGGATAAGTCAAACAAAGCCTACCAACTGTACAGCAAAGTTTAGATATCGTCAAACAGATATTTCTGTTTCTCTTGAGTTTATTGATGACAATCACATTATCGTAAAATACCCTGATTTAGCTAAAGCTGTGACACCAGGTCAAGCATGTGTCTTTTATAATAATGATGAGTGTTTAGGTGGTGGAATCATTACCGAAGTACGAAAAGGCGGGCAAAAGGTTAAATTTTTATAGTATACTATTACTTTACACTTGACATTTGACATGAAAGTGATAAAATGATAGTAGGAGGGTTTAAGAGGATGGATAGATTAAATGAAATATTGTATGAATTAGGTATTACCAAAGTAAAACTAGCAAAAATTTTAGGAGTTTCTAGACAAATGATTTATAATTATTTGGAATTAGAAGATTTAAACAAATGGCCGAAAGATAAAAAAGTATTAATTTTAAATTTATTAGATATTAAATCACCAGATGAACTTGATAATATAAAAGTTGATACTGATTATATTATGGGTGTTGAAGCAAGAATTGATACATTGTTTATAGATAATTCAAAGACTGCTCAATTACCAAATGATGCTACTCTATTTACAGGAATAGGGAAGAAACAAAAAGAAGTAATGTCTAATATTATTGAATTTATGAGAGAAAAATTTGATGATAATAATGATTTAAACACTTATAATTCATTTTTATATTTTTATCACTTTTTGCAAACTATGCAAACATCGCCAGAACTTAAGTATATATTAGCGTATGTATCAAAAGCTGCTGGATTTACTAAACCTAAAGAATTTGTTTTTGATGAAGATGAACAATTCATTTTCGAAAGTATAATGTTCTCAGCTATGACATTATATAAGAGCGGTGGTACTTCAAAATCAAAGTTAGCGGAATCACACAAAAGATTTGTTAATCAGATTGAACAAAAGCGCGAAGAAAAAATGAGTCGCACATTGGAATTAAATTCTGCTAAGATTCAAGCCTTACGTGAACTTGGGTACGATGAAATTACTGAAAAGAATGCTGCAGAAGTCTTTGAAAAGATGGCAGAGATTCAATCACGTAAAGTGGCAGCATAAAAGGGACCTATATTATTAGGTTCTTTTCTATATTCAACAACTTCCTATAATGTATATTATGTTGCATTAAACATTGTTCTTATATTCAATAAAATCAATAGTATCACCAAAATAATCTAAATATTGGTTTTTATAAGTTATATTAGTTTCGCTAATCTTTTCTAATAAATATACAAAATCCAAATCATTATCTAAATCTAAATAAGTCTCTATTGGTTGTATTAAATCACGACTAGATAAATAACGACGATGACCCCAAAGACGATTATCAATATCTTTTGTCATATATTTTGAAATATAGCCAACAACATTTATATCTTGCATAGCAAACACACTTGTAAATCCATAAGACCAATACTTAACATCATATTGATTTTTTTTATTATTTTGAGGTATAATTAAGTTAGGATTTTCTTTAATGTCTAAATTAGTAAGTAGATGATAGTGTATTGCTCCTCTTTTTTGAAACTCGGGAACACACACATAGAGAAAATCCTTTTTTGTTGACTTAATTTTTGTTCTCCAAATGTCAAACTTTTTATTAGCATATTTAATATCTTTAATATTTTCTTTAAATGTCAAAGTAATAAAAGTTTTAAAAACATTTTCGTTTGATTTTACTAATCTTTGTAATTGAAACTTACTACGCATTATATTTTTATATTCAATTATTTTTTTATCTTCCTTTCGAGAATAGTTGGCTTCTTTAAATAAATAATTAATATCAATGTTTTTTTCTTTATCTTTTTCTAAATTAATATCCTTTTTTAGTTTATCTTTATTAAACTTATAGAGTTGTAAATAGTCTCCACATATAACTAATTTAAAGTTATATTTTTTATTTCCGGTTATTTTAGTTGGAATTATGAGACTACTATCAAGTAAGGGGCTCATCACGCTTTCGCGTGATTTCACCCTTTCACGTAGCATCATTTTTTCGTGTTCTTTTATAGATTTTTCTTGTAAATATGCATTTTTATTTATAATATCACATCCTTTTATTATAAATCATTGTGAGGGATAATTCTTAGATGCTTACTCGGCTGCGCCTCGCTCGTCCTACCCTCCGCCTCAGCCTGCCTACGAAGAATGCCTTTGTTATTTTGGTGGAATATGCCTATGGAGTAATACTACCGCCCTTTGGTTGGTGGAATTACCGAAACAACAAATTACTTTGTAATTAGTTATTTCTTGTAATTTTATAATAGTTTACAAGTCGTCCTCACAGTGTGAGGACTGACTACTGTAAACAGAAGCACTAAACTCAACATCTTTATATCGTTCAACCCTCTTAAATGTGTCGTATGAGTTTCGCAATTCTTCAGTATGAACAAAGAAGAAAATCTTTTTATACTTTTTGAATTTATTTTTTTCGTAATCATAATCCTCAGCCTCTGCCATACGAACAATAGTTAACACATTTAAAAATGTTTGCGGAATATACACAAAATGAGTTTGTTCACGCAAAGGTTTAGCAACCCTTGAAAATACTTGTGCAGTTCCAAGAATTGCTTTTTTTTGTTTTCTTTGTTGAGATATTTCCCCTAATACCTCAGGAGGTAAGTCTTTACTCTCTTTGTTGCTAAACCATGTATGAATTTCATCAATTAAATTAGCAACTCCATATATACCGTTTGAATTAGTTAATAAATCTTTCCAATGTGTTAATTCTCCATCTTCAAAGGTAAGAGCACAATTAGAAAAAATCTTTAATTTTTCATATTTTTGTTGCCATTGTTTTAATAAATAAACGGCCGTTACTGTTTTACCAGCACCTTGCTTGCCACAAATTAAATGAATACCAAATTCTTGAAACGAATTAGGTTTTTGCATTAATATATCAAGTGCTAACTGTCGTGGAAAAAGGTAAAACAACTTTTTAAAAAAATTAATTTCTTTAATCTTTTTTTTGTCTTGTTTTTCTAGTTTTATTTTTTTTATTTTCATTAAATAAAAATAATGATAAAAAAATAAAATAAAAAAGATAATTGTTAAAAATAAAAGAGGTATCAAAACATAAGATAACATTTTTAACAACATAGAAAAAAGGGTAAAAATTGATTTCAATATATTTATTTTCATATTATAACTCCTTTAAAAAAATATTTTTCGCCATATCCAATTAATAAAACCAAAAATTATACCAAAATAACGCAAAGCAAACAAAAAATATATGCAATTTAATATAAACGATAGAGGTACAAAATAATTGATAGTTTTAAAAATATCGGGTAAAAAACCAGTAGTAAAAAATAAATAAATATCATTTGGTAAAGCAATTTCAAAAGGTAAGAGTGTAAACAATATTGTCATTATCGTTATTGATAAAAGCACTAATGCTCCACGTGTTAAGGCTGTAAACATTAACTACCACCTCCTCTAAAATAACCACCAACTATTTTGTATGATTTTATTAAAATCAGAACTGAAAGACCTGCCTTTATCCAAAAAAAGACTATTTCGCGATATTGTGAATAAATAGAAAAATCTATAATTTTCATTTTAGGTAAATTAAATGCTGGAACACTTATTTCAAATGTTGGAGGAACATCTTCATATTCATTAAAATTAAAAGCAACAAAAATACTTTTAAATTGATTAATTATTGGCATTTTTTTATTTATTAAATTGATAAATGGTTGAATAAAACCAGATAAGTTACTATCTTCGTTTAGTTTAGGTAATTCTTCAGTATAAAAGTCGTCCATTTGTTCGTTATAAGTTTCAAACATCTCAACATTGTGATAAATCACTAATTTATAGGTTCTAAAATCATACGGTTTTTTATCACTAATATCGATACAATTAAAATTAATATTTAAAAAACCATAATTATTTTTATTTAAAAAAGATGTATGATTATAAGTTGAAGGTTTAAAACATGCATCAGGGTCATCATCAGTAAATCGACCTCCTCCCCCTCCTCCTCCAAAAGAGCCTGCATCTCCTAAACTAAAACCTCCGCCTCCTCCTAATGGGTCACTAGGAGTTGAATTAGCAACATCTTGTATATGTTGTTTGACATCTAAAATGTTTTCATTTAATGAAATAATTAAAGGTATTTTCGATAAAGAAGATACGTTTTCAACTAATTCAAATTGAAGAGTATATTCTCTATTCGTTTTTAAAGGTTTAAACCAACGTTTGAAGGATAACCAACGATTACTATCATAATCATATAAATCAGTTAAAGGTATCTCTATTTTTTGTAAAGCACCATATTCTTTTTCTTTAATATCAAGTTTATCATCCCAATTATATATATTTCCTCTATATCCTAAACTTTCAAAATAGTATGGAGAATAATTAGAAACACCAGTAAAAATCAAATCAACATTTTTTGAATAAATCGGTAAATTCAAATCAATATTAGTAAAAAATTCTTCAATTGTTGGATTAGTGGTAGCATTATAAAAAGTATAATTATATGTTCGGGAAATTGAAAGACCACTTGTTATAACAGTTCTACCAGTTTTAGAAATTAAATCATAACTACAAGTAGATAAACATTCAAAATTAAACATAAACTCTTTGTTAGTAGAATTAAACCACCTAATTTTAAAATCGTTATTGGAAATCAAATCATAATTAATTAAAATTACTCTATTATCTGTTGTTGGTAAAATAACATAATTTTCATATGTTAAATCACCAAATTCAATAGCATTAATAAATGCTTGTTTAAACGAATAATCTTTGTTATTATCAAATTCAAAAAAACTATCATGAAACTCTATATGTCTATTAGTAATTTCCCCCAAAGCATTAACACTTGAAATCGGCATTAGAAAAATAGCACTCAAAAAACAAACTATAAAACCAACCAGTTTTTTTTTATCTAATATTTTTTTTATTAAATTAATCATTTTTTTCTCCTTTCTTTAAAAAAGGATAAGGGACTAGCCCCTACCCTTTTTTTTGTTACTAAGCCTTGTTAATAAAACTAAATAACCATTTAACACCTTTTTTAGTTGCTTTAATTGAAACAACTAATGGAACACCTATACCAACAATCATTAAATAAGTTTCTAGAAATGATTGTAGATTAATTCCGGCTAAAATTACATCTAATGTGTTTTCCATTTTGGTACCTCCTTTTTATTCTTTTATAATAGTGCTACATTACTAAAAAAAACGATAATATAGCACATTTTAAAGTCCTTTTATATTTTTACATGGAACTAGTCCAAAAACCTAATTCTCGCCCTATAAAACGAATTATAAGGTAAATAGAATAAAGAAAAATATAAACAACAATGAACTCTAATTTTTCGTTAATTGATATTAAAACATCTAACTCAGTCATAAAAAACCTCCTATTTGTAAATATTCTTCTTAAAAAAATAGTAGAAAATATTAAATATTATTTTTAATATATTTTTTAAAATAATTATAATTATGTATATTTTAATTAATAAATCAGTTGAACTACAAATCAATTTAATAAGTCCTTAATAAAATCTAATCTTTTTAAAATATTTTCTTTTTTATTTATTCTTTTTTGCCTATTATTGGAGCGAATATGATATAACATTTTCAAAGTGTTTATTGTTTTAAACTCTTTTAATGTGTTATCAAATCGTTGAATAGTTAATATGTACCAATTTAAACCATTAAATTGACAAATATCAAATCGTGTTCTAGGGTCTGTTTTTTGTAATTTATATATTGTATTTTTCCTTGATGCATAAACAATTATATACATTTGTAATTGTCAACTTGTTTTAAATAATATTTGACACCATTTTTTTGAGGCCTTTGTTCCAATAACACATCTGAGTGTTTAAAAGCATATTTTGAAACGTTTTCAAAGTGTTTTACATGAGAATAGGCTTCAAAGATAGCACCTCCAACAAAGTTTTCAGTATTTTCTAATGGTATCGCGTATACTACCTTACATAATTCTACAACCTCTCCTGTTTTGTCATTATTAAACTGAAATTTTTCTGCGTTAATTATTAATACTTTTATTTTTAAATCATTTAACATTTTTTATCATTCTCCTTTTCTAAATATATTTTGCCATTTTTAAATTTTACTGCATATCCATGTTTGTAATAAATGTCTGCATGTTCTAATGTGAAATGTTTCAATTTCATAATTTCCTCCTCTTTTTAGAACTGAGTATTAATAGTACTCGTTCTTTAAAATAATATTAACATAGATTAATGTGTGTTGTCAATACCCAAAACGACTTATTGAGCGAGTATTGCTGATACACTTGTTTTGAATGAAAAGAAAGGAAATAATATGAAGATAATAGCAAATAATTTTGAAGTAAAAGAAATAATGAAAATTATAAGAGAATGGACAGAACTATCACAAGAAGATTTTGCAAAATCAATAGGTAGAAAAAGTAGAGATGGAATTAGTTCAATAGAACAGGGAAGAGCAAAAGTATACCTTAATGAATTATTAAAAATTGCTAAAAAACATAATTTAATAATTACAATTGAAAAAAAATAAGATTAAGGGGGTTATTACTCACTCCGTTCGCAATATTTAAGTGTCACAGCAATAAATCACTTCGTGAAAAGCAATTAACAAATTCTTCCCCCTAACCCCCTACTTCGTTAATTGTTTATTGCATGGACACTTATAAATAGATAATGCGTTGGAGAATTAAAAAAAATGGTGTTTTTTACCATTTTTTAGTGGATATTATGTATATTATGTTGTAAAGTTTGTTTGGGAAGTTATTGATAATGCAATAAATACACCTATTTTATAAAATTTATATAATAATTAAATAATTTCTAACCATAATATAAATGGGTGATTATAATG
Source organism: Bacilli bacterium (assembly GCA_041655535.1). GTDB lineage: Bacteria > Bacillota_I > Bacilli_A > RF39 > UBA660 > DUPI01. The sequence goes on along the minus strand of JBBAFH010000001.1, from coordinate 246,490 downwards.
AAAAAGAATAAGATGTTACAATCTGATAACAGTAAAAGTAAAATGAACAATCAAAATAAGAATGTTCAAGGCAAAAATAATAACAATAATAATGCCAAAAATACTTCTACTAAAAACAACAATGCAACAAACAATCAATCAGTTGGATTTGATACAAAAAATTCTGATAGATCGTTTGAGCTTGATGAAGATTCAGAGCATTCCTTTGAATTAAGAGATTGTAAATAAGCCCACAAGAAAAGGAATAAATTAATATTCCTTTTTCTATTACTCCCCTTTTATTTATAAAGAAGGGGTCTACTATTTATTACTGGCAGTTAACATCCATAATTCTTTTTCAAAAAAATTAATGTTATCGCCCATTAAACTAGATGTTATATGATCATTTATCCCACTAGAATACTCTTCTAATTCTTTAGAAAAGGCTAACATGAAACTGAAATCGTTAATAAGTACACTATATACTTGTTTAGTTGTGAAATCTTGACTACGCATTGATTTAATCGTTGATTTTTCCTCATATTCAACTAATGAAGTAATTGGATATTGATCTAGCATTTTAATTCTTTCAGCAATAGCGTCATACATATTAGCTACTTTATTATAGTAATCATCTAGTTTTTTATGTAAAGTGAAAAAATGTTCACCAATGACATTGAAGTGCAAATTATATAAGTTATTATTAAGAACTTTTAAATTGGCTAAATACTCGTTTAAAACTTCTATATGGCCAATTTTATTATAATTATTTTGCATACAATTAACTCCCCCTAAATAATTATATGAATTAGTTAGGGATAATTAACTAAATTACTTTAATTTTTCTAAAAAACTAGTTCCTATAACTGGTGCTTGTATATTAAAATTATTAGAAATAGTTGCTCCAATATCAGCAAATGTTTCTAAATCTTCTAATCTTTTTGGTTCAGTTATTTTTTTTGAATAAATTAATACCGGTACATTTTCTCTAGTATGATCCGTTCCTTTAAATGTTGGATCATTACCATGATCAGCTGTTATAATAAGTAAATCATCATCTTTAAGATTATTCAATATTTTAGGAATATAGTCATCAAATTCTTTAATTAAAGAAGCATATCCTTTTGGGTTACGCCTATGACCGTATAAAGAGTCAAAGTCGTTAAGATTAGCAAAACAAAGTCCTTTAAAATCAGTATTTATAGTATTTAAAATTGTTTTAATACCATCTAAATTATCTTTTGTTTTAATACTTTTGGTTATACCACAATTATTAAAAATGTCTTTTATTTTACCGATTGATAAAACATCATAATTATTATTTTGTAAATGGTCTAAAACTGTTTTAGCAGGAGGATTTAGAGCGTAATCTTTACGATTTGATGTTCTCGTAAAGTTATCAGGAGTGCCAATAAATGGCCTTGCAATAATGCGCCCTACTTTCCATTCATCTTTTAAAGTTAAGTTTCTTGCTATCTCACATATTTTATATAATTCATCTAACGGAACTATTTCTTCATGAGCAGCAATTTGAAGAACACTATCGGCTGAAGTATATACAATGATACTTCCCGTTTTCATATGTTCTTCCCCTAAATCTTTAATTATTTCAGTACCACTACTACTAATATTACCAATAATTTTACGCCCTGATAAATGCTCTAATTCATTTATTAATTCAGCTGGAAATCCTGTATCAGTAAAAGTGACAGCAGGCACTTCTGTTTTTATACCCATCATTTCTAAATGACCGGTTAAGGTATCTTTACCATTACTTACAGTAATTCCTCTTGTGTAGTATGAATTAGTTTGGGTTTCATTATTTTCTAACAAATTAAGTAGTCCCATTTTTTCTAAATTTGGTAATGAAACATTAGTAACTTTTATTATATTACCTAATGTGTTAGCACCTTCATCATTGTATTTTAAAGCGTCTTTAGCTCCACCAATTCCTAATGAATCTAATATGATTAAAAATATTCTGTTGTATTTCATAATTTTCTCCTTCTATTTACTATGTGGATGATATTCCATATAGTTTTTCTTTAGTGCATCATTTGATACATGTGTATATATTTCAGTTGTTGATATATCAGAATGTCCTAAAAGTTCTTGTATTACCCTTAAATCCGCTCCGTTATTAAGTAAATGAGTGGCAAACGAATGTCTAAGAGTATGTGGTGAAAAATGAGTTCTAATCCCCTTCTTTTGAGCAATTCTTTGTAAAATCCTAAAAAAATGATTGCGAGACATGTTAGTACCGTTTTTAGTTACAAATAAATACTCGCTTGTTTTATTTTTCAAAAATTTAGGTCTTGAATTATGGATGTATTCAATAATAATACTAGTTGCATATTCACCAATGGGTACAATTCTTTCTTTACTTCCTTTACCCATTGTTTTTAAAACATTCGAATGTAAATCAACATCATTTAATTTTAAATTAATTAACTCGCTAACCCTAAGTCCTGTTGCATACATTAATTCAATCATAGCTTTATCACGATAACTATAGATATCTTTTAATTCAATGTTTAGTAATTGATTTATTTCTTCAATTGATAAAATAGATGGAATAGTTTTTGGAATTTTGGGTGCTTCAATGTATTCCATTGGATTATTTGAAATAATTTTTTCGATTAATAAAAATTTATAAAAACTTTTTAATGAACTTATGTGTCTACTGATGCTTTTGTTACTTATTTTTTCGCTGGTTAAACTTTTCAAATATTCTTTTATATGTTTATCTTTGATGTTTTCAAGTTTTAACGCATGGTCTTGACAAAAATTATAAAATTTCATTAAGGAATATTCATATCCTACTTTAGTATTAAAACTATATTTTTTATCGATAATTAAATAATCTGAAAATTGATTAATATAATTTTTTAACTCATTCATCCTATCACCTATTATAATTATAGCAAAAATGCTATCATTTTACTATTTATTTTGTTAAAATGTAAGTGGTGATAACATGAATGAACCTTTAGCAATAAAACTTAGACCTACTAAAGTTAGCGAAATAATTGGTCAGCAACATTTAGTTGGAGAAAATAAAATAATTACCAATATGGTTAACAATAACCGTTTGTTTTCTACGATCTTATATGGTAAACCAGGAATTGGTAAAACTAGTATAGCCGTTGCTATTGTAACGGAATTAAATTTAAGACATCGTTTATTAAATGCTGTCATTAATAACAAAAAGGATTTTGATATTGTTATTGAAGAAGCAAAAATGTATGATGGTATGGTTGTTATAATGGATGAAATACACCGAATGAATAAGGATAAGCAAGATTTACTTTTACCTTATTTAGAAAGTGGTTTAATTACTTTAATTGGAATGACAACTTCTAATCCATATCATAAGATAAACCCTGCTATTAGAAGTCGTTGTCAAATATTTGAACTTAAAGAATTAACTGAAGATGACATAATTGATGGTCTTAAAAGAGCTGTAAGCAGTGGCCATTTAAAAGATATTAAAATTGATGATGATAGTATTAAATATATTGCAGCTTTATCTGCAGGTGATCTTAGAAGTGCTTATAACACCTTAGAAATTGTTTATTATTCAACAAGTGATTTTGTTATTAATATTGATGTAATTAAAAATATAAATAGCAAACCAGTATTTTTTCACGATAAAGATTCTGATGGTCATTACGATCTGTTAAGTGCTTTTCAAAAATCAATTCGTGGTAGTGATGCAAATGCTGCTGTTTATTATTTAGCTAAATTACTTGAAGCAGAAGATTTAGATAGTATTTATAGAAGAATGTCGGTCATTGCTTATGAAGATATCGGTCTTGCTAATCCCAGTATGGGACCAAAGGTTGATGCTGCTATTAATGCTTGTGAGAGAATGGGATTACCAGAAGCAAGAATTCCTTTGAGTGTTGTTGTAATTGAACTTGCACTTTCACCTAAATCAAATAGTGCTTACCTAGCACTTGAAAACGCAACCAATGATATTAGAAGAGGAAAAAGCGCTAGTATACCATCACACATAAAAAATCATTCAAGTAATTATTTGTATCCTCATGACTATCCATTTGGTTATGTTAAGCAACAATATCTACCAGATAATTTAAAGAATGCTATTTATTATTATCCCAAAGCAACTAGTAAATATGAACAAAATTTAAAAACAATTTATGAAAACTTAAAAAAAACGGATTAACCGTTTTTTAAATGCTTAAAATAAATAATTCTAAACCTAGTTCTTTATCAATAATACCTGACTTAATATTAAAATCAAGATCAGCTAGTTTTTCTAGGTAGTTAAGCAGTAGCTCACTGCTGTATTCCCTTCCCTTTTCAATTGCTAATTTTACCGGGTAGGGGTGACTTCCTAAATTAGTAGCAATATCATTTATTGTATAACCTTTTTGAATTAATAATTTAGATTGATACATCATTCTAAATTTATTAGCAAGCATTGATATAATCATTATTGGTTCTTCATTAAACGTTCTCAATTCCTTATACATATCGAAAGCTTTTTCAAGGTCTTTGTTTACAATATAATCAACAAACAAAAATAAATCAGGTTGACTATTTTTACTTGTAACTTCTAATATATCTTCTTTGGTAATAATTAAATCTTCATCTTTATAAATTTTTAATTTATTTATTTCTTGAGTTAAAACTCCTAAATTGTTGCCTACACGATCTAATAATATATTAATATTATCAATGTTTATTTTATAATTATCAAATGAATCAGTTACAAATTTAGTAAGATTTTTAGGGATTTCAACATGTTTTATAATCCCTTCTTTATTTATAATTTTATAAATCTTTTTGCGTTCATCTAATTTATCTGTTTCAACAATAAAAATTAAAGTTGAATTCGGATTAGGATTACTTAAATATTTTTCAATCTTTTTTAAATCATGTTCCAAATCATTTTTTCTACTTGTAAATATATTACTGTTTTTAATGATGATTGTTTTTTGTGGACTGAATAATGATAAGGTGGATGCATCATCGATTACATAATCAATTAAATGTTCGTCTAAATTATATTTAACGATGTTAATAGGGTCAATATCACCTATTATTTTTTTTACTTCTAAGTCAATTAAAAACGAATCTAATCCATAAACTATATATAAATTATTAGACATGTTATTTCCTAATTTGGTATGGATTATTTATACTTCCATTACCAACTAATTTTATATTACCATCTAAATAAATAACAGGATATGCATTAAATTTCTCATTGCTAGTATATTTACTTTGCATAATTCCGTTTTCAACTACCCAAGAACGTTCATTATCATTATAAGTCTTATTCATCGTCCAAAAATTCTTAGTATTTAAATAATTATTTAAGCCACATTCTTTTTGATCATTAAAGGCACCGACTGAACACAACCTTTGAGCTGCTTTCATATAATCACTGGCATTAATTAAACCAACCTTGCCATTATAGATAACAATATCATCTAAATCAGTTTGACGCTCATTTTCAATATCTATAGCTAAACTTTGATTTGAATTAAATCTTAATCCTCCAATATACCAAGTAGCATCTTTAACAATCAATGAATCATCAACATTAGAAATCCAATTATCTAAATATGATTTGATACTTGATTTTGACCATACGTTTTCACCTTGATCATCCCATTTAATTTTAGAAATATTATTGATAATATTTTCACAACTTTCATTTTGAGTGTCACCAATATACATTACTTTTAATGCCTTATTTTGAGCAATATTAATAATCCTAAAACATTTGTCATTATATATTAAATAATTATTTACATCACTACCGCGAAAATAATATTTTGATGAATAAAGAAGTTCTTCATCAAGACCAGTATCAATAGTATCTTCATATAAACCACTACCTTTAGTAACCAAATTATCAAGGACTAATTTATTATGAGCAATTTGATTATTCTGATATCTTATAAAAGATAGAGCACCAAAAACAACAATAAAAATAATTAATGTTATTCTTCCAGCAACGGGATGAATGGTTGTTGGAGTATCTAAAACTATCTCTTTTGCTTCAACTTCAACAATTGGTAATTCATTTAACTTATTTTTTTTAGCAGAATTATTTTTTGCTTTTTTAGTTGTTTCTTTTGGTTTTATTTGCTTTTTTTCTTTTGTCATAAAATACCTCCATTGCTTTATATTACTCCATAATTATATCATGGATAAAGTTATAATTAAATGTTTTCTTTACGAATTGTATCAATAATGTTTTCTTTTTTCATTTTATTAGTTGCATAAAACATTGATAAAAAGATTATTGCGAAAACAGTAATAGTACAAATAATAATTGAGTTAGTAGGAACATTAATCTTCATTTTGCTCTCTTCATAACCTAATGTTCCGATTTGAATAATTAAATAAATTAGACCAAACGACATTATTAACCCATATATTAATGATTTAATTCCTAAAAACATACTTTCTAACCTAATCATTTTATTAAATGATTTTTGATTTTGTCCAACACTTTTTAGCATCGCAAATTCTATTTTTCTTAAGCTAACATTGGTATTTATAGAGTTAATCACACTCGTAACCGTAATTAAAGTAATGAACGCTATAAAACTATAAATTGCAAACAGAAAAGCTAGTAGTGACAAATATGATTGTTGATTTTCATATTTAACATTTAGATAATCTATAACGGTAGCAGGATATTCTTGAATTATATTAATCATTTGTTCATCAAACTTTTGGGGATTTTTTAGCTTCAATTGAATTGTAATATTGTTTCCATAATTACTTGAATTGATAGTCTCATTATTAATCCTTAACATCTCATAAATACTTTCATTAACAATAATAAATGTTTGGAAATTGCCAACTTTAGAGGGACTTGTTTTAGTATAGTGAAAATTATCCATTTTATAGTAACAATTATTTATATTATCAAGTCTATCATCGCTGTAATTACAAAAGTTTATATATAATTTTTTATTTTCATTGTAAATTTGTCCTTCAAACGTCTCTTTTTCATATGATGCTCCCTTATAAAAAGATAACCTAATAGAATTCAGAATAATAGGTTGATATGAATCTAAACCTAGTTTTTTCATATATCTTTGATATATATTATCTTCGAGTGAAACAACAACAACTCGTTTTTTACCAACTTCGTTTCCTCTTAGTAATAATTCTAAAAAAGAACTATCAAAATACTTATCATCTGTTTTTTCTATTGATAAAAATTGTTGTTTGTATTGAACATAATCTTTAACTTCACTTACCTTTTTTATTTTATTAATTATTTCTTTTTGATCATTGCCTTCTGGAATTGTTATAGTTGCATCATAGTTGTAATCATTATCATAATAATCACCAAAGCCATTATCAAAAATAGCATTTATATAGGTAGCTGTTACTAAAAATAAAATAATACTTATGGTTAACGATATAGTTGTTGTTCTAAATCGTTTTTTGTTTCTTTTAACATTTTTAAAGGCGATTTCACCTTCAATACCAAAAAGTTTAGAAATAAGTCTATTACTTTTAATTCTTTTCCCTTTAATTTTGATATCTTTGTTTAATTTTATTGCTTCTATTGGTGTTATTTCACTCGCGCGTACAGCTGGAAATAATGCTGATAGAAAGATTGAAATAATAACAAAAACTAATGAAATCATCATAAAGTTTGGATAGATTACTAATTTTAATGGTTCATTTATTACTGTTTCTAGTAGTTTATTTAATATAAATAAAGTAAATGAAACATTTATAATACTTAATATAAAACTTATTGGAATAGCTATTAAACTAATAATTCCCGCTTCAATAAAAACCGATTTTTTTATTTGTGATGGAGTTGCACCAATGCTTGATAACACCCCTAATTGTCTTTTTCTTTCAGTTACTGATATTGCAAACGAGTTATAAATAATTAAGATACAAACAACACTTAAAACAGTAGAAATAAGCATTACTGATAGGGATATTATGGCATAAGTTCCAGCATTATACATTTCGCCATATAGAAATAATAAATCAGTATTAGTTTTAAAATATTCATTACTATCAGTAATACCTAATTTGGAAAATGGAATGTCTAATTTTTTTGTTAAATTTTCCAACTTTAAAAGTCCGTCTTTAGTTGATTTTAAAGTAACAAAAGCATTTAACTTGTCATTTTTTGTTACAAAAAAGTAAGTATAAACTTTTTCGACAGGACCACTAGTATAACTATAACCTAGGCTACTACTGGAATCATCTAAAAAATAAACACCAACTATTGTATAACTATAATTTTCATTCTCATTTGTTATTTCTAAAATGTCATTAACATTTAAATTGTTTAATCGTGCTAATGAATGAGAAATAAGAACTTCTTTTTCATTTTTAGGTAGTCGACCATTGATTTTAGAAAACATATTATTATAATCAGAATCTATGGAAATAATATTTGCTACTTGATTATGTTCTCCAATAATTAAAGTTCCGATTTGAACAATTTTTTTTAAAATTACTTTATCAACTGTTGCGTCATTCTTTATTAAATCAATTTTTTCTTTATTAATGTTATTATATTCAATATGATGTGATCCATAATATCTAATAGTCTCTCTAAGTGCGTTATCTCTATAAGTTGAAGCAAATAAACCAACACAAAAAAGTAAAGAACATGATAAAGTAATTCCTATTATACTAACCATCGTTCTTTTTCTATTTTGTTTTAAGTTTTTAAGAACAAATTTATACAACAGTTTCATTTTAATCCTCCAATTTTAATTATTCAAAATCAATAGGCTCGTTTTCAAATAATTTATTATCAATTAATTCTTCATGTATAAACTCTTCTGGATTATTTAGAAATGCATCTTCAATACGATCAACTCGGCATCGTTCTGCCATAATAATAGCTTTAACTTTATTAACGGCATTATTTAAATCATCATTTACAACAACATAGTTATATTTAGTAATACTATTTAATTCTTGATAACCTCTTTTGAATCTTTCAATAATTTTATCTTTTGTTTCGGTTCCACGCTTTATTAATCTGTTTTTTAATTCTTCCATACTTGGTGGTAAAACAAATATAAATAACGCTTCTTTATTACATTCTTTGATTTGAACGGCTCCATTTATATCAATTTCCAAGATTACATCAATCCCGTTGTCCAAGTATTTAGTAATTTCACCTTTTGGTGTTCCATAGTATTGACCACTATGAATTGTTGCATATTCAAGCATGTTTCCATCTTTAATATTTTGTTCGAATTCATCTTTAGTAACAAAGAAATATTCAACACCGTTTGTTTCTCCAACGCGTGGTTCTCTTGTAGTCATTGAGATTGATAACCATAAATTATTACTAGTTTTCATAAGTTCTTTACAAATTGTTCCTTTGCCAGCACCACTTGGTCCTGATATAACTATAAAAATTCCTTTGCTCTTAGTTTTTAGCATTTCCTTCACTCCCCTATTGTTAATTTAATTTTAACATAATAGCCATTTTTAAACAACAAAAACCACACGTAATTTCACGTGTGGTTTAAAATGTCACAATTAAGTGACATTTTTATTATAGACAGTAAAAAACATAATATACGTTATATTTCTAAAAATTTTCCAAAATGAAATGAATATATGTATTTTTTAATGTGTCCCTTTGTTTTTTTAGATAACGCATGTTCATATAAATCTAATTGTTTTTTGTATCTAGATATTAATTCTTGGACATTTGTAACAACATCGCTTTTATAATCAATTAAATAATAGAAATTATCTTTTTCACAAAACAAGTCAATAATTCCTTCAACAACAATTTCATCTTCAAGATTAGAATCTTCTTCCAACTCATTAATATTTATAGTAAAGGTGATTTGATGCTCACGATATATATTACTTCCTAAAATTTTATTCAAATATATTTGATCATTAAAGAAATTAATAATTTTATTTATATTGACTAATTTTAATTCTTCAATGCTAATTATTTTGTCTGAAACTAATTTATTTATGGCATCTTTTAAACTATTATCACTATAATCAACGAATGGTAAATGTTCTAATAGTTTATGATAAGTATTACCAACTTGAAATTGAATTCCAGAATCAATAAATTTAGGTTTTAATGGATTGTTCTTATTTTCTTTTAGTTCTGTAACACTCATTTTGGGTTTATAGTTAGTCTTTTGATATGGGTAAGAATAATTTAAGGCATCTGCTATATAGTTAATGTCAATAATTTTTAATACGTCGTTTGTAACTACTGGATTTAGACTATCTATGGTGTTAAGATCTAAAATATTTAGTTTTAAATTTATTTCATCATTATATAATTTAGTATCAATGTCAGCCATTTCTCTTAATTCTTTACCACAGTTATGTTTTAAAATAATTGGAATAATCCAATCTAACATTGATTTACTTTGTTTTAAATAAACAAGTGAAATACTAGTTTCATTACCAATCAAACTATTTATTTCTTTGATTTTTTTAGGAATATTTTTTAAAATACCAGTCATTATTAGTTTTTCTTTAGCACGCGTTAATGCAACATATAAAACTCTTAATTCTTCTGATAATTGTTTTAATTTTTTTTCTTTTTTAATCACTTCCAAAATCAGATTTGAATTAATTGTAAAATCTTCATTATTCCTAAGTTTAAAACCCAAATAATAATCATTATCCATTAAAATATCTTTCTTTAAATCATCAAAATTAAATTGTTTATCAAGTCTTGGTAGTATTACAACAGGAAATTCCAAACCTTTGGATTTGTGAATAGTTGTTATTAAAACACTGTCTTTATCACTAGCTGGATTTACACCTTCTAAACTATATTTGTTATCGATTAAAGTGTCAATATAAGTGATAAAATCATGTAAAGTAGTATGTCCATTATCAATATACTTTTGAGCGTGGTTAATCATTTCTAATAAGTTTTTAACACGATTTTTACCATTATCTAAAGAACTCATAATAGCTAATATTTTAGTGTCATTATAAAGGTAGTTTAACAGCTTACTTATACTTAAGCTTGTCGCTTTGGTTTGATAATCGTTTAATCTATTTAAGAAGTCTTTGGTTTTTACTGTATCTTTGTTTTTTAAATTATCAATTAAATAATTATATTTATCAATGTTTCTTATTTCTAATAATTCATCTTCAAGAAATCCAAAGATTGGGCTTCGTAAAACAGCAACTAAAGAAATATCATCATATGAATTATCTATAATTTTTAATAATGATATAACTAATTTTATTTCGTAGTTATCAAAGTAAATTGGTGCCCTATCAGTATAAACGTCAATTCCATAATTAATTAGAGTTTCTCTTAAAACATTTCCAAAAGAACCAGGTGACCTTAATAATATTGCAATATCACTTTTTAATATGTTTCTATATTTATTAGTTTTAAAATCAATTACTTGATAATTACTATCAAATAATGCTTTAATTCTTTTAGCAATAATAATGGCTTCTTTTTCGTAGTTAGAAATATCTTCTTCTAGTTCTTCGTCTTCATCAACAGTTAAATTAGTTAATAAATGTAGTTCTACATCATTTTCCTGACTTGGTAGATAAGATGCCCCTAAATTTAAAACTTCATTTTCATCATAACTAATATCACCATATTTATCTGACATTATTTTAGAGAATAAATAGTTTGAAAAAGAAAGGACTTCTTTTCGACTACGAAAGTTTTTGGATAAATTAATTAATTTAGGAAATTTATCATTGTAAGCATCTTTTTTTTCTGATATTAATAAATCAGGTCTAGCGCTTCTAAATCCGTATATACTTTGTTTAACGTCCCCTACAATAAATAAATTTGTATCATTTTTTGAAAGACTTGAAAAAATTATGTTTTGGACTAAATTAGTATCTTGAAATTCGTCAATTAATATTTCATCATAATTATTTGATAAGGTCTTAGCAAAACTGGTCTTAGTTATTAATCCTGTTTTAAAGTTATAATCTTGAACAAGCAATTTAAGCACTAAATGAGGGATGTCATCAAAACTATAAGCATTATTAACTTTCCTAAATTCTTTTAAAGAATTGCGATATATTTTAGTTACTTCAATTAGCTCCTTAATAATTATATTAATTTTTTCAAGATCATTTTTAAAAGAAGCTCCAAAATGTAAAATAGTTTCTTCATAGTCCTTTATAACCTTTTTTAATGATGATCTGATTGTTTTTATCTTAATAGATGTTGAATTATCACCATATCCTTTAATCGTTGGGTAACGTTCAAAATTAATGGCTTTAATTAAGTTAGTTAACTTATCAAAATCTTTGTTATTAATAACTTCAATTACATTGATCAACGGTTCTCTTTCATTTAACAAAAATATATTTAATTTATCATATAAAGTATCATCTAGTTTTATTTCTTCTAAAACATCATCATAGAGTGTTTTAAAACCTTCAAAATCACTTTTAAGTTCACGATAGATTAATTCACTCCATAGACTACTATTAAAATCATTTGTCCCATATTTAGATATTAATTCTTCTAACCAAGAATCAGAATTAGGTATTTTATTAATGTATTCATCGAAGTTTATTATTAAATCTTCAATTGTTGTACCATTTTTATAATCAACAAAGTTATCAAGCAACGCTTTAATATCAAAATTATGTTCTAAAGCCGTTTCGACTACTTCCTTGGCTGTTTTTAGTTTAACCACTTTATATTCTATTTCATCAATAACTTTAAAGTCTGGAGATACATTTAACTGGGCGAAGTTTTCTTTTATTAGTTTATTATAAAAGGCATCCATCGTCATTATTTGAGCGAGTTCAACTAGTAATAATTGTTCTTGCAAATGAGTATTAGTAGGATCATTGATAATAGCATTATTAATGTTTTTTTTAATTCTTTCTTTCATTTCACCAGCTGCTAATGTTGTAAAGGTAACAACTAATAATTTATCAATCGAACCTCCTTTTAAAATATAATCAATAATGCGGGCAGATAACACAGCCGTTTTCCCACTACCAGCAGCGGCACTAACAATTATTTTGCCGCCTCTTTCGTTTATGGCAAGAGATTGCTCATTAGTCCATTTCATCTATTCCCCTCCTAATCGCACTCCATATTTCACTTTTATCATACTTTATAAGTTTTTTATAATTTTTACTATTTTCTTCAATACCACATATTGCTTGATATGGACAATATTGACATAACTTTTTTTCTTTAAATGGTTTTATTTCAATCTGACCAGATAATATGTTTTTAGCTGTTTTATTTATAGATTTTTCTGTATATTCTAATAACATATCTAAATCATCTGGTTCAATTAAAACATTTTCTTTAAACTTATCCCTTGTATAGGCATCAATATAGTTATTTATATTTTCACCACCAAGTGAATTAATAACTTCCGTATCATTTAAAATCATTCCTGATAATCGATAGCCTTTATTAGAAAAACCATTAGAATCGTATTTAACAAGTGATGGCATATAAAACATTCCAGAAGGTATTAAATTTTTATTGGCTTTTTTTAAATATAACAAATAAATAAATAATTGAAGATTAAGACCATTTATTATATCATTTAAATTAATTTCTTTAGAACCTGTCTTATAATCAATTACTCTTACATAATTATTATTTAAATCAACACGATCAATAATTCCCCTTAAATAAATAGGTACATCAAGATATTTTAAGACTAGTTGGTAAAAATCTTTTGATTCACTCATATTTAATTCTAAATACTTGGGCTTAAACTTATTTTCATTTATATCATCATATATTATTTTCCATAATTCATTTATACTATCATTTAGCTTTCCAAACATATAATCGATTGTTTTAGTAAGTTTTAATTCCATAGTGGTAGTAAATTCTTGCTTCCAAAATTTTAGTAGTCCATTTATATTATCCCTTGTAGCACCACTAGATATTAATTTTTCAAACATATAATGGATATATGTCCCAACAATTCGATTATCATAAACAAGTGTTTCTTTTTCCTTTAGATTTAGTATATACTGACAAAAATATTTAAAATTACAATAATTATAACTATCAATAGAAGAAGCGCTTAGAGATAATTTATCTAATTGTAAGTTACTTAAATTACTAACATTATAAAACCTTGGAATATTGTCTATTAAGTTATTAAATTTTTTATAATCTTCATTATTATTAAAATAATCTTTTAATTGTTTCTTTAAATTTTCATTATCATAAGTTAAAAAACTTGTATAAGTTAAATTAGGTAATGATATATTATAAACTTGTTCGTCGGCACGTATAACATTAACATCTTGATACATGTCTTTGAGCTTCTTAATAATTGGTGAAGGATTTGTTTTAGAACCGTTTTTAGAAACTTTATGATAAGTTACGAATATTTGGTCACTCGGACTTAAAATGGCAAGAAATGTGTTTAATTTATCAATTAAAACATCATTGAATTTTGGATAGTTTAAATAATATTTAGAAAGTTCTAAATTATTAATCAAAATATTGCTAGAAAACTTTTTAGGAACAACACCTTCGTTAACACCAATAAAAAATACAACTTTAGGATTTAATGTATTAATTATACTTGTATCTCCTACTAATACTTCATCTAAATAATTAGTGTTAGTACTCACCTTATTAAACATATATTTAAAAGTATCTTTTAACATTGTTAAGTTTAATGATTCTTCTCCGTAAACACTATCAACACTATCTAATATTTTGATAAACGATGTCCAAGTATCAGAATTGTCAATATTTATTTTGCTATTTATATTAAATGTTTCTAAATAAGAATATAAATTTTTTAAAAAACTTCTTACCTTTGTTTCATTACTTATTTGTAATGGTTTTAATATAACATTATTTATGTATTCTTGTAACTCATTATTTATTTCTTCGTTATTATTTATAGTATTAATATTGTAATCACTAATGTTATAATATTTCGTTTTTAATATTTTAATTAAGCTATCTTGGCTAACACCATTAATTATAATATCTAACAAATCTAAAACATAATTAAAAAAGTAATGATTTAAATTATTCTTTTTTTGATAAAAAATATGATTATCACTAAATATTAAATCAAAATAATTTTCATAATCATTTATTGAGTTTGATACAATCGCAAAATCACGATAGCGCATTCCTTTAGTTCTAACATATTCATTTATCTTTTTAGCAACAAAGACAACTTCATCATACAAATCACTGCCACCATATAAACTTATATATTTGCTTTTATTGAACACTTCATTATTTAAATTATATAAATTATTCATTATATGTTCTTTTTCTAAACCTAAACCATTATCTAAAATATAATTGTCATAATTATTTTTAAAAGACTCCTTAAAATAATTAACCATGTCACTATGAATTTCAATTCCCGGAACATTAGATTCAGTTAAAAAATATAAATAAGCATGGTTACTATTATTACATAATTCTTTTACTATTTCTTTTTCAATATTATTTAAATAAGTTATATCACTGACGACAACATTAGTATCACTTAAAATTTTATTTTCTTTTAAAAAACAAAGAACTTCTTTATATAAAAGACTACTATCAATATATTTATCTTTAATGAGCTCTAAATACTCTTTAAAAATTAAATTAATATCATTAATCATTTCAGTTTTATAATTACTAGTAACTAACAAATTATCTGTTTCGTTTTTGTACAAAGTTATCAAATCATCAATAATATCTAAATTATATTTATTTAAAAGCGTTAAACGATCTGAAACACTTCTTATTGCTTTATTAAAATAAAGAATTTGACTATTGGAATCAAGTATAGGTAATATACTTATATTTTCGTTATATATTTTATAAATAAAAGTTTTTAAATCAATCACTAAAATATTTTCGTAATCATTAAAGTATTTTTTGTATTCAACAACGTTATTACTAGAAGTAATAATAATTGTTTTATTATAACTGTTTTTGGAAACTATATCTTGATAATTATTTTTAGTATCTTTACTAAACACAAATGTTATCATTACTTCACCTACTTTTTCAACTATCTATATTATAGTATATAAATAGTTAATAAACAATAAATAACAAAAAAAAGATACTAGTTAGTATCTTCAATATTTTTCTTTAGTAAGTCATCAATTGTTATTTTAATATTTTTTAGTTCATCATTGAAAATAGTTTTTAATGAAGTCAATTTTTCAATTTGATTTTCTGAACAAACAGTATCATCTCGCTCCTTATTTTTTTTAAAGTCATACTCACAATTTTTAATATTTGCCCAATCGTTTTGAAAAAAATACAATTCATATTGACCATTTACTTCAACTGTAAAATATGGCACTAATGAATTTAAATTAAATAAATAATAATCAGTTGCATTAAGTTTTTTAATATAATCACCGTCATTTACATAACTATAATCATGTTTCTCGAATTTTTCTTTTACTGTTAACTTTTCATATTGTTTCTCGGTATATGATTTATAAAAGATTAAACCACTAGTTAATAATAATATAAATATAACTATCCCAATAATAATTATTTTTTTGTTTTTCATGATACCACCCCAACTTCAAATATTATATCATACTTTTGATAATAAAAAACTGACATTAGTCAGTTAAATAAACAAAGATATAATTACAATAATTGCTAGTATTACTCGATACCACATAAATATTTTAAAATCATGTTTTCTTAAATATTTTAATAAATATTCAATAGTTATAATTCCAACAATAAAAGATACAATTATACCAACAACAAAAATCGATAAATTACTGCTTATTATACTCATTGTTCCAGTATCAAAGAAAGTTAAAATAACGGCTCCTAAAACTACTGGTGCTGATAAATAAAATGAGAATTTCGCGCTGTCTTCACGATTTAAATTAAGCATTCTTCCAGTTGCAATTGTGGTTCCTGATCTAGAAAAACCAGGAATCAAAGCAAATATTTGAGAAGTACCAATTATTAAAGCATCAATAAAAGTTAAATCTTTTATTTCTTTTGCTTCTTTTTTATATCTATCAATCGCATATATTATAATACCCATAACTGCTAGGGCAATAGCAATAACGATTAAGTTTCCCCTAATTAACCCTTCAATAATATCTTCAAATAACAATCCAGCAATAGCAGCAGGTATTGTTGCAATAATTAGAAAATAAAATACTTTACCTTCATTATCTTTAACTCCTTTAGTTACTCCTTTAATAAACATATTTAAGAAATCCTTAAAAAAATAAACAATAATTGCTAGTAAGGTTCCTAAATGAAGAGCAATGTCAAATGCTAAAGCAATATTATCTGATACGGCGCTTCCAATATTAAAAACATCCCTAAAAATAATTAAGTGTGCTGAACTTGAAATAGGTAAAAATTCAGCAATACCTTGAATAATTCCTAAAATAATAACTCCTAACATTATATCACCTTTCTCCTAACCAGTTAGCAATGAAAACACCAAGTGCACCAAATGCAATGCTTGTTATAACAGTTACTAATGTTATATCGTATGCCATTACCGGTTTAATTATCATTAGCACTGAGCCTAAAACAAAACCAAGAATAGCATAATATGTTTTAACTTCAAATTTATTTAATAAATATTCGATTAGTTTTGCAATTAATAAAACTCCAATTATTATTCCAATTCCAAAAGGTAATAAGATTAAACCCGAATTAAAAACATCGGTAAAACTCATTTTATAAAATTTTGTTAATTCGTTAATAATATCTAATATTGGTCGATAATAACCAAGTAGCATTAATACAAACGAACCACTAATTCCTGGAATAACCATCGTTGCAGCAGCAATTATACCTACTATAAATAATAGAAAGTAACCCATTATATCTAAGTTGTTAAAGCTAACTAAATTATTTGAGTTTTTTGCAAATGCTAAAACCACTAATAAAGAAAACACAACTAAAAAGACAATAATATTTGAACTGTTTTTTTCTTTATCTTTAACTTTTTTCCATAACATTGGAACTCCACCTAAAATAAGTCCCGAAAAAAAGATATTTGTTTGAACAGGAAAACTATCTAACACATAAACAATCAACTTACTAACAAGTAATAACCCTAAAACAGCACCTATTCCAATTGGAAATAAAAATTTAACATTTTCTTTAAAATTTTTAAAAAATGTATTAATTGCATTAATTAATTTTTCATATAATCCCATTGTAATAGCCAGTGTTCCACCACTAACTCCGGGAATAATATTGGCAACACCTATAATTGCCCCCTTTATAACTAATAAAAATTTATCGTACATATGCTACCTCTTTCTTACACTAATTAAGTATATCATAAAATTATTTCTTTTTTAATAACTTTGTCAAATTTTCTTCAAGTAATAGGTCATCCTCTTTAGTTCTTTTTTTAGGTCCCTTAAATCTCTTATTGCGTTTTCTATTCATTACTGAAATATGTCTTTCAAATATCATCTTATCAATATTATCGTTATCATATATTGTTCCTTTAGGGTGAATAGCAAAAGCCCCTTTTGCTAAAGCTATGAGCGCTAATCCATAATCTTGGGTAACGACAACATCATTAGTTTCTGTAATATTAGAAATATACATATCAACACTTTGAAACCCCTGATCAACAGTTATTACTTCACCATAATCATTAGTAATATTATGATTGAAATCAGTATAAATAATCATTTTAACAAAGTTTTCTTTAGCTACTTTTGTAATGATATCAAGACCTGGACAAGCATCAGCATCAATTATTAATTTCATAACGACCTCCGTATATAATGTCAATTATATCACATTATTTACGTTTAAAAAAATCCTTTATTTTTTGTTTACATTTTTTATTATTAAAGAAACAAAGAAAAATTATAAATAAAAAAAGACTTATTGTAAGCATACTATCTAAAAAGTAATTAATATTTGTTATTTCTATTTTTGGCATTATATCAACTCCTACTAAAATGTATGCTTTTGATGGACAAACATTATAAAAAAATCATATTCAAAGGAATATGATTGTTATTTGTTTATCTATTTATTTTTTCTTAACTAAAGTTTTTATTTTAACAATATCAACATTTGGTTGGGAAAATTGATTTAATAATTTAATATTATGATTTGGAGTTACACCTTTAGACATAATCAAAGCCGCATCTTCAAACTCATAAAAATGGGTTTTAGGTAATATGCCGTCGTATTTATTACCTGATATAGTCAAATCAATGCCATCAATAACATAACGATGATAACTTTCTTTATTTCTCATTATTGGACTTGAATCATGAGTTAATAAAATATTATAATTACCTTTATTTACTTCTAAATCGATGACGTGACCCATAAGCTCAAATTCATGTAATTTTGATTCTCGATTATCATTTATATACCAATTATGATCGGGATTATAACCATAAAAAACAAAATCATCAATTCTATATACATCATAATAATTGTCTCTAAACAATTTTAAATTTTCAATTTTTTCAATATCATTTAAAAAGTTCTTATTGATACATAGCACTTTCTTTTCATCTTTCTTCATAATAACATCACTATCACCTAGTGATACTACAACTTTTGTTAATAAACTAGAAGTTTTAAAAAAATTGTAAATCTGCTGGTAATCATCAGTAGAAGGTTCTACTAAATCACCGGGAATTGCTAAACAGTCTGGTCTTTCAGACGCAACTATTTGAGTTAAAGAATCAAATGTCTCGGGTTTAAATTTTTTAGTATAATGAAAATCTGAAGCTACCATTAATTTGAAATCTCTAACTTTCTTTTTTGTGTATACGGCCCTTGAATTAATCTTAATTTTCATTCAACATACCTTTCTTTCTAAATTTACTTTTGTAAATTCGCCTATATTATATTCTAAATATTTAAAAAATGCAAATTATATTGCATCAATTAAAACATTTTATTTTTTCTTGTTTCGACTTAATGGTAACAACTCATTTACATCGATAACTTCCTTGTTAGGATTATCTATATATAGTAAATAATTTTCTAAATCAAATAACAAATATTTACTTTTCATCACAGGTAATAAATTTACTTCTATATTTATATTTTCACAATTTTTTCTAAAGGTATTTAATTTTTCTTTTAAATACTTTAAATCATGAAAATCTGATTTACCAGGATTTGCAACTGATTCTCCTAGACAAATCAAAACATTTATTACGTTTGGATTGAAATGTTTAATGAATACTTCTAACTCATTTAAGCGATTATTAAAATCATTATTCATTCCTACTGTTTCTGATGGAAACATATGTGCGAGATAGGCAAAATCTTTGTTAAAGACTAATATATTAGTACAACTATAAGTACGAGTTGTTGCAATTGAGGTTTTATTTGTATCAAAAATAAACTTACTTTCATTTGTCCCAACAACTTCTATTTTATTTTGATATTCAGAAATATCACAACCATTATAATAAAATTCTTTTATTAAATCTCTTTCAGTCATTAACTTCCTACTTTCTTTTTATTGATTTTAAAATTTTTGTTCCAGTCATACCACCGGCAAGAACAATATCGTAAAATACAGGTAGTATTAATATTGTATATATAAAATAAAATATAGCTTTTCTTATTTTACCTTTTTTAAAATAGTCACTTGCACCTATTTTAATTAAAGCCAGATCGCTTGAATACTTTGAATAAAAAAGATATGTAATAAAGGTTAACCCAAATAGAACAAACACACTACTTGTATTACTTTCCTTAATATCTCGTTTTAAAATATCATCATTTTGATTAGATAACGATGTTGTTTCAGCCGAATTTGGGAATTGTGGTTCAACTATTACATCGTTATCTGCTGGTTTTTCTTCTTGTTTTAACTTCAAATCATCATCACTTGTTTTTTCATTAGTTTCTGCAGGGATTTTTTGTTCAGTCTGATTATTATCTTTTTCAGGTATTATAACTTTTTCTTCTTGTTTAATAGAAGGTTCTGTCGGTAAATTAATGCCTAATGACCAAATATTTAATCCTTGAGCTTTTGCAACTTCTTGATGATCTTGTAATAACGGTGTATATTTATAATTTCCATAAAGGTAAGCAACTTCTGCTAAACCAACTTTAATTATTTCATCTTGAAGTAAATAACCATCAACCCATATCCAGGCAAGTAATCTTTTATATTTATCATATAAATCACTTCCTTTATCAAATTCCAATTCAATTTTGTTAGCACTTTTTAACTTATTACATGTAAATTGACTTGCTTCCTTTCCATACAATTCTTTTTTAGTTGTATATTCAGGAGTGTCAATTGCCAAAAAACGTGTTGATTCAACACCTTTACTAGTAATAAACTTAGCAGTATCACCATCTACACAAGATGATAACTTAACAATTTGTTTATTATTAATTGGTAACTGGGGTTCAACAGGTTTTGGTTGAACTGAATTAGTTTTACAAGGGTTTTCTAAACCTAACTCATCCCCTGTTGCATTATACGTACCATCATTGTTTCTAACAACAACATGCCAATGCTTATCCTTACTATGGTACCCGTAAGTAACATTATTGCATGTAGTCACAGATGAACTTACAATTCTTCCTGGAGTTGCGTCGATATTGCTTATAACTATAAAAAAACTAATAAAAATGATAATAATTCTTTTCAATATAATCACCTACATATTTAAATTGTACATTAATTACTATAATTTATCAATATCATTAAAATTATTAAACAAATTAAACTTTTATTATAAATTTTGTTATAATTTATACTTTAAATAATCATTAAATTTTTAAAAATAAAAAAACCCTATTAAAGGGTTTAAATTTCTTAAATGGTAGCGACGGAGGGGATCGAACCCCCGACCTTCCGGGTATGAACCGGACGCTCTAGCCAGCTGAGCTACATCGCCAATTAAGATAAACTAATGATAACAAAAATACTTACTAAAAGCAAGTATTTTGATACCTTTTTATTAAAAAACGATAAAATTTAATATTTTAGAAATAACTGTTTGACAAAATGGTGCTCTATAAAGGAATTTTGGTTCATCACAAGTAATAGCTTTTTCAATTTTATTAGCGATTGAATTTAAATTTATTTTTTCGACAGTATTAAAAAAATCATTTTCTCGTTCACGTATTTTATCAATACAACTATCAAAATAACTATTTTTATACATCCATTTATATTTATTATCAAGCATTACTTGATTAAACCCAGTATAATAAGCTCCTGGTTCAATCAAAATAATTTTAATATTATTATCTAGCAGATTTAATTCGTTTCTTAAAGTGTAGGTTAACGTGCTAATTGATGCCTTGGTTGCACTATAAACTCCTAAAAAATCATAGGGTAATAGTCTAGCTAGTGAAGACATCATAATGACTCTACCCTCACCTTTTTTCATCATTTTCTTTAAGACTATTTGGACAACTCTAAAATTTGAAATAACGTTTACTTCAAAACTTTCTCTGACTAATTCAATAGGAATTTCTGCTATTGAACCACCAGTTCCTAAAGCGGCATTATTTACTAATATATCAATATCCAAGTCTTCTAATTTCTTAAGGTCTTCTTCATTAGTAATATCTAACTTAAAACAATTAATATTTTCATAGCCGTTATAAGTATTTTTGACTAGTTCTAATTGTTTATCGGTATGAACTGTTACATGTATTTTATAATCTTGAGTTAATAATTTTTTAATAACTGAATGTGCGATACCACTTCTTGCACCTGTAAATAATATTTCTTTCATAAATTTCACCAGTATTAGTATTTACTGGTATTCATTATTTTATAACTAATTATTGTGTTTTTTAAAAGCATTGCAACGGTCATAGGACCAACTCCACCTGGTACAGGTGTAATTAGTGAAGCTTTTTTGTACACTTCTTCAAAATCAACGTCCCCATATAATTTATTATCGACTTTATTTATACCAACATCTATAATAATGGCATTATCCTTTACCATATCTGCAGTTATCAAATCTTTTTTACCAACTGCTACTACTAAAATATCCGCCATTTTTGTATATTTTTTTAAATCATCTGTTTTAGAATGACATATTGTAACTGTAGCATCCTTATTCAAAAACAAGTTAATTAATGGTTTCCCAACTAGATTACTTCTTCCAACTATAACCACATGTTTTTTACTTATTTTAACGTTATATCTGTTTAATAACTCCATTATTCCTAATGGAGTACAAGATATTAATCCAGATGTGTTTGAAGCGAGTTTACCAATGTTTTTATACGTTAATCCATCAACATCTTTTAAATCATCAATTGAATTAATAATCTTTTTTTCATTCAGTTCTTTTGGAATTGGTAATTGAACAATAATTCCATTAATATTAGAATCATTATTTAGTTCTTTAATTTTTAAAATTATTTCTTCTTCAGTAATATTATTCTCATATTTTATATGTAAGAAATTAATTCCAACTTCATTTGCTGCTTTTTGTTTAGATTTAACATATACATTACTGGCACTATCATCGCCAACTTGAATCACTACTAATCCTGGCTTTGTTTTAAAAGTTTTTACTTCCTGCTTTAATTCTTCGTTTATTTCAAGACTTATCTTCTTACCATCAATTATTTTATTCATAATTCCTCCGTTATTGGAAATTTGCTAGTAAGCTTTAATACTTCTTCTTTTAAATCATTTAATAATTCGCTATTTTCTCGATTTTTTAAAGCCTTAGCAATAATTAATCCGATTTCTTTAAAATCATTTTCTTTAAGTCCACGACTTGTCATAGCTGGGCTTCCCAGTCTGATACCACTTGTTTTAAAAGGACTTTCAGTATCATAGGGAATCGTATTTTTATTTACAGTTATATTAATGTTATCTAAAATCTTTTCAGCTTCACGACCACTTATATCTAATGTACTTTTAACATCGACTAATATTAAATGATTATCTGTACCACCAGATATTATCTTAAATCCTTGTTCTTTTAATGTTTTAGATAAAACAAAAATATTTTTTAACACTTGGGTTTGATATTCAATAAATGAAGGTTGTAATGCTTCATAAAAACATTGTGCTTTAGCACCTATGACATGCATTAATGGTCCTCCTTGAATACCTGGGAAAATAATTTTATCTATTTTTTTAGCTATTTCTTCATTATTTGTTAAAATTAAGCCGCCTCTAGGACCCCTTAATGTTTTATGAGTGGTAGTTGTAACAACATCAGCATAAGGAATTGGATTTGGATGAAGCCCAGCGGCTACTAATCCCGCAATATGAGCCATATCAACCATTAAATATGCACCACAACTATCAGCTGCCTCTCTAAATTTTTGAAAATCAATTATTCTAGAATATGCACTAGCACCTGCTATTATTAATTTTGGTTTTTCTGTTTTAGCTAAATTTATTAACTCTTCATAATCAATCATTTCAGTTTTCGGATCAACATTATAATAAACAATATCATAGTCAATTCCACTAAAATTAATTGGATGTCCATGTGTTAAGTGACCTCCATGACTTAGATTCATTCCCATTACTTTATCACCAATATTTAATAACGCTTTATAAACAGCCATATTCGCACTACTACCAGAATGTGGTTGAACATTAGCATATTTACATCCAAATAATTCTTTAGCATATTCAATAGCCTTATTTTCAAAAATATCAATATACTCACAACCACCATAATATCTTTTACCAGGATATCCTTCAGCATATTTGTTAGTTAAAATACTTCCTTGTAATTTTAAAACTGCTTTTGATACATAGTTTTCAGAAGCTATTAGTTCGATATTATTCGTTTGTCTTATGTGTTCTAGTTCTAAAGCTTCTTTTAATTTATCATCCATATTATCACCCAAACACATTATACATCATATAACAAAAAAAAACATCAAATGATGTTTTAATTTTCTTATAAATAGTTCTCAGCCTTTTCTTCAAAAAATGCTTTTGGATGGTTACATACAGGGCATAAATCTAAAGCTTTGTTTCCTACATGAATGTGTCCACAGTTACGACAGACCCAAACCTTTTCTTCACCTTTTTCAAAAACTTTCTTTTCTTTAACGTTTTCTAATAATACTCTATATCTATCTTCATGTTCTTTTTCAATTTTAGCAACTCCATCAAATAGATTAGCAATATTTTCAAATCCTTCTTCTCTAGCTACTTTAGCAAATTCATTGTACATTTCTGTCCATTCATAATTTTCACCCATAGCAGCATCTAATAAGTTTTCTTCAGTATGAGGAACGGTTCCACCATGAAGTAATTTAAACCATATTTTAGCATGTTCTTTTTCATTGTTAGCTGTTTCATCAAAGATTGCAGCAATTTGCTCGTAACCTTCCTTTTTAGCAGCAGATGCATAATAATTGTACTTAGTTCTTGCTTGAGTTTCTCCAGCAAAAGCTGTCATTAAATTTTGTTCTGTTTTAGTTCCTTTTAATTCCATATTATAATCTTTCCTTTCTACCTAGGCATTTATCGCATATTCCAGCAAACACAACATCGTGTGATAATATTCGAAAATCAGTTCGATCTTCAATTTCATCGTATGCTGATACTAATAATTCCTTACCAATATCTTCGACACGGCCACAATTACTACAATAAATGTGTCCATGATCATGATGAACCTTATCAAAACGATCAATTTTATTTGGAAAAACAATCTTCCTAATTAAATTGAGTTCACATAATTGATTTAAATTCCGATATACCGTTCCTAAACTAATATTAGGTATAATTTTTCGAACTCGTTTGTATACCATATCAGCGGTTGGATGATCATCACAATTTTGAACATACGTTAAAATTAATTCGCGTTGTCTTGAATATCTCATAAATCACCTCAATGTAGTAATCATTACTACTATTATAATTATACAATAAAAAAAATTGATAGTCAACCAAAATCAATCTTTTTTAACTTTATAAACATAAGAAATTATCTTACCAAAATTATATAAAATAATACTACTTTTATTAATTGCATAACTTTTGCCAATAGCTTTACCACCAATTGTTAACGATGCAATAATGGCAGTTACTAATAAACTAACAACAACAACATTAATATTTAATTTTTGGGCTATTGTTATAGCAATCATTGCACTTGCAGAACCAGAAACAATACCGCAAATATCACCAACAACATCGTTACAAAATGACGATACTTTAGCAGCATTTTTTATAAGTTCAATGGCAATATCTGATCCTTGTACCTTTTTAGCATTCATTGAATGAAATGGTTTAATTTCAGCAGATGCTACGGCTATTCCAATTATATCAAAAATAATACCTATTAATATAAAAAGGATTACTAAAATTATTCCAACAACTATATTAACGTTAGGAATAGTAACTTCTGCAATAAAACTAAAAAGAAGAGATATAATAAAAGCACTAACAGTAATCTGAATTACCCATT
This sequence comes from Bacilli bacterium, assembly GCA_041655535.1. GTDB lineage: Bacteria > Bacillota_I > Bacilli_A > RF39 > UBA660 > DUPI01. Next base: position 220,150 of record JBBAFH010000001.1, on the reverse strand, counting down.
TATAATTCGATTTTGCTGTTTCTTTTTTCTTACTTTGTTTCTTAAATTTTTCGACTTCAATTTTTTGGGACTTATCCAATTTCATAATTCACCTTTCAAATTTCAAAAAAAGATGGCTGTTAACATAGTAAATCTTGCGCCTTAGGTCGAGTTGGTTTTCCCCAGCATCTACTTTACGTTACCATAAAGCGGTTCCCCTTTAAAGATACAGAAATACTGTCGCCAAGCATATGACTCGATTGCCACTTAGTACACACTTTAATCCCATGTTAACATTACACTCTAGGAGTTTTCCTCACCAATTATTTAAAGTTAATTCTCTTTTGCAGATATAGTTTCAAATTGCAATATCCTTCCATCCTTGGCCAAAGACAGAAGAGGTAGATCAATTATCCCCTATACCCACTCAAGACAGGCTACACTACCTATAGCGCTAACCATAGATAGGTTTAATCCTGAAAGGTTTACCCCAACAGGCCTCAACGGTTATTGGAACGTTGTCGTATGCCATTACGAGCGCCCAATAACCTATCCCCCAGCTCCCACCCCAAACTGGGCGTAAGAGGCAAGAACCAGGAGCTTCACAGATGTGCCCTATAGTGGATTTTTAGCCCCACCTTCACAATAAATAAAATTGACTAGAATAATGCGCCATCAATCAGTAAACATTATAGCATAATTTTTCCTTTTGTCAAATTGTAAAATAATTATTTTTTATTACTATCAATTACTTCTTTTGTAATATATATTGGTCTTCTCTTAGATTCAACATAAGTTCTCCCTAAGTATTCTCCGATTATTCCAAGTGCAAATAATTGAATACCACCTAGAAATAATACAGCCCCTAAAGTTGATGCATAACCAGGAACATCTATACCTAAAATTAAGGTTTGACAAACTAACACAATTAAATAAACAAATGAAAATAATGATATTATAATTCCAAAGAAAGTTGCAATTCTAAGTGGTGCTGTTGTAAAAGACACAATGCCTTCAATGGCATATTTAAATAATGACCAAAATGACCATTTAGAAGTTCCGTGAGCTCTTTTGTCTGCTTGATACGGAATGTAATAAGTATTAAATCCAACAAATGAAAATATACCTTTAGAAAAACGATAATATTCACTCATATCAATTATGGCATTAACCATGTTTCTTCTAAGTAATCTAAAATCACTTGCACCATCAACAAATTTAACTTCTGATATTTTATTAATTAGTTTGTAAAATAATTGAGAAAATATTTTTTTGAAAAATGGGTCTTTTCTTTTTTCTTGAAAAGCAGCAACACTATCATAATTAGAATTTTCTTCTAAAATATCATACATTTCTAATACTGTAGAAGGTCTTTGTTGCAAATCAGCATCAATAATTGATACATATTCCCCGCTTGCCTCTTTTAATCCAGCATACATACCTGCTTCCTTACCAAAGTTACGAGAAAAATTTATTATTTTAACATTCTCTTTAGATCCTTTAGCAATACCTTTTAATACTTCAATCGTATTATCTTTACTACCATCATTAATAAATATTATTTCATATTTAATTTTCTTAGACTTCATAGTCTTTACTACTTCATTATAAAACAATTCAACATTTTCTTCTTCATTATAGCAAGGTACTACAAATGATAATTTCATAAACGCACTCCTTTAAATTAAATAACTATGATTATTATACCATAATCATAGTTATTTTTGTCATCATTTCGCATTTCTTGTTGGATAATATTCTATTCCAAATTTTACAATGTCTATAATTCCATTAGTATTAATAAATAGTATTCCTATTATAATAGTACTAAGTACTATTTTTCTCATTAAATCATTATCAAACAACTTTTGAATAAATTTATATATTAATATAATAAAGGCCCAGGAAAAATAAAGAGCATATAAGATCAGGCCGTTTTCACTAGTTCCCCACCCCATTATACATAAAATAATAAAAGAATAAATAATCCAACCAAATGATACTTGAACTATCTTTTCACTTCGGTTTAATATAAAGGAAATAATTGCAATCATTAATATAATAATTCCCAAAATATTAACTGATGTTACTGGAGCAAGCTGATATGAAACATTATCAGCAGAAAGTCTTTCAATCATCGCAGAAGGAGTTATCAAACAACTACTAACAAAATTAATATATTGCAACATTTTATCACCAAAATTAATTTCTTTGCCCATATATTTCATAAATTTACTATAATTTAAAATATTATCAACAAAGGTACAAAATAAGCCGACTACAATGATAATGATTATAAAGATTAAACAGTATTTAATACCTTCAAGTATATATTTTTTTATTTTATCCTTTTTTAAAATAAAAGGTAGCAATACTCCACTTGTTATCAAAGTACCTGATGCCATACAAAACAATAAGGGATTAGGTTTATCTTTTTGAACCCAATTATAAATAAGTAAGATTAAAAAGAAAGTTGCAATAGTAAACTGTTCAATATTAATTGCAAACAGAATGGTTGGAAATGAAATTCCAAATAAAATCATTACAAGAAGTGAATCCTTTTTAGTAACCATTCTACTTATTAATATTGCCATCACACTTAACAATAATACTTGAAAAAAACTTATCATAAATGAGTAAGAAATAATATATCCTGAAAAAATATTTGCTCTAGCAACACCTTCTGATACTAACCCAAACGGAAAAGAAAATACTCCAAATAAAGGTTGTCTTAAATCATTTTCAGAACCTTTAAAGTTTTTAAAACTATCCTGACGTATTAATCCCCCATTATCAGAAGAATAAATAACATTATAAAGTTTAGGTTTACCAGTATTTTTATTAATCGGATAATAAAAAGCATTGGTATTTGAATAAATATTAAAAATTATTATAGTCATACATACGGTACTAACTATAAAAAATATTTTTTCGGCTTTACTTAAGTTTTGAAAAAAATTAAGTATAATTGGCAATACATTTCTTATAAGAATTAAATATATAACAAATAATGAAGGTATGGCCAAAACTGCAAATGGAATAATATAAATATTTGAACTTAAAGACCTCCAAAATGTTAAAAAATAATAAATAGAATATGTTGTCAAAATAAAACTTATTATATATTCAATATTTTCAATTAAATAATTATTATCATCAATAAACCTTTCTAATAATTTAAATTTATAAATTAAAATAAAAGCAACAAAAGATGATAAAAACGCTGATAAGAAACTTAATGTTGTTACAGAGGTTAAACCAATAGTTGAAATAATTATTATATTTTTTAATTTGTTTGTTATTTTCATACAATGCCTCCATAAATTATTTTAAAATATATTTAAAAATAAATCTTTCCTTGTCGTATGGTGTCGAAAAATTTTTAAAATGGACAATTACATCATCTCTAATTATTTTTCCGTAAGTCAACCAGTTATCGTTTCTATTAAGATTAATATCAAATTTATTTTGCATTACAGTACGATAAATAGTACGAGTTATTTCGTTATAGGCGGTTACAGAGGAAATTAATAGATAAATAATTATCATAAGATGAATGGGTTTTTTGAAATTAAAGTTATTAATTTTTTCCATAATCATAAACATTATTACAATTAACATGGGAATTGATACCCTATTAACGAAATCCGCACCTTGCCCAATATAAAAGAACGGAATTATCGACATAAATATTATAAAGCCGGTGACCCATTTGTAATCAATTAAGTCATGCATAACGGCATTCCTAGCATTATGATCTCCATTTTGAAATGCAAAACCACCAATACCTGATAATATATTTAAAATTAAAACTAAAACGATAACTATAATCCATTTTTTAATTTTAAATATACTTTTATATTCATCTTCTGCTTTAACCTTAAAATTTTTAAAACAAAAAAATGTTGCAATTACCAATAAAATAACAGCCGGAATAGAAATGTAAAGTTTAAACCAACCAATTAAAAATAATATTGCTGGAATAACAAAAAACAAATAGGAAAAAAGTAATATTGTTTTATCTTTTTTAATATAATTTTCCATAGATATCTCCTTTAGTTATAAAAATTATAAATTTTATTTCCTTTTACCATGTATCCCTTACTAGCCAATTTAATTATTGGTTCATCAGAAAGCGTGTCTGTATAGGCTTCTTCTACTTTAATACTCGGAAATATATTTTTTAACCTTTTCACTTTTTCTTCCCCACGACAATTCTCACTCAGAAATATACCCGTTTTAGGATCAACAACTGTTCCTATTAGCTTTAAAACATCTAACTTTTTAGATATTGGTAACAATAAAAATTCCGGAGATGCTGAAATAATTATATCGTTTTCATGGTTTTTATCAATATACCATTTTTTAATTTTATTTTGATTAATTTGCCAAAAGGATTCTATCTTATATTCAATATCATGTATTCCTTTTAAAAAAACAAAATATTTTTCTTTCCATTTTTTCTTGTCAACAATCTTTAAAAAATAGAAGAATGTATATAAAACTTGTATTGGTAAATACTTTAACAATGTAATTTGTTTGTTTAGACAAAATAAATAAAAGTCAATCGTTGAATCTCCATCATAAATAGTTCCATCAAAATCATATAGATTTACATTCATAATAATATTCCGCTCAATTTTGGTAAATAAAGCAATAATACTATAATTATTCCATAAATTAGAACTAATGTCATTAGAACCTTATCAGCAAAAATAACATCAATTGGATCTCCTAAACTATTACCCTCAATATTCATACTATATTTCATACAGATTAAAATGACAAGTGGAACTGTCCAAATAATAGCTTGTCCTGTTTTTAATACAGTCGTAGGATCTACACACCATAACGAATAAAAAACAATTGTTATAGCTAAGCACATATACATGTTTTTATCAAGAAAACTAAGATTATAATACTTTAACACTTCTCTAGAATTTGTTCCTTGTTTAATTATTTCGTTTCTTCTTTTCCCTAAACTCATATAAAAAGAAATTGCAATTACTGTTAAATACAACCAGTTAGAAATATTAACATTAATAACTAAAGCACCATAAAACACTCTAAGAAAAAATCCACTAACTAATATTGTTACATCCATTAATGGAACATTTTTGAGACCAAAACTATACCCAACATTTAATAATAAATACAAAATTAAGCAAGCCATATAACTGTATATTGTTACGTCAGGGAAATTTATTAAACTTATCGAAATTGAAGCAACAAATAACATTAATGCAAGGATGACTGCTTTAGTTACACTTACATCACCTGATGCAATAGGACGTAGTTTCTTTTTTATATGTAGTTTATCTTTTTCTTTGTCTCTAATATCATTTATAATATATACAACTGATGCCATAAAACTAAATGATATAAAAGCAATTACAGTCAGTTTTAATTGTTCAAACTCCAGTAATTTACCACTAAATAATAATGGTAAAAAAATTAAAATGTTTTTAAGATAGTGTTTTGGTCTTATTAACTTTATATATTTTTTCATTTAAAATACCTCCGACAAAATTCTTATAATAATAGATGCCAGCACCTGCTAATATACACATAAATGGTTCGATTGCGTATCTATATCTTCCTTGTGCTTCAACCAACATAAGCATTGCTGCTGCACCAAAGATAATTAAAGATAATAATAATATCTCTAAATTTTTTTCACGATAATTTTGTACTACCATAAAAGTCATACAAAATATAATGATCACATAATGGAAATTAGTAAGTGGTTTTAATATTTTTTCTATCACAAAAACTACTCTGTCTGTTTGGGAATCAATTACGGAATTTTTCACCCAATTAAACTTGGCATTATCAGTGCTAAAATTGGTAATTGTTTTATTATATAGCATTCGTGGAATCCCCCTATAATTTGACTTAATGTCAAACATAAGTAATTTCATAATTTCATTATTAGTTTTTCCAAAATTTAAATTATTTTGCCTCAACTCATTAAAATACATACTGTAAACTTCGTTGTTATAATATCCTTTACTTTTACTATTTAAACCAACATTTAAATAAATTGGAGTAATATTTCGGCCTACTTTAGCACCAACTAAATTTTCAATATAATTAAAAGTTACATTTTTAGAAAATATATATGATATAAGAATAATGATAACAAAACCAAGCTTTTTGATTGTCAAAATATTCTTTTTATTAATTATCATTTCTAATAAACAAATAATAATAATGGCAATTAACAATACAGGACCAAAGTTTTTAAAAAAAGTACTTATTCCTATTATAATTCCAATTATAAAAGCAATGAGAACATTATAAAAGCATTTTTTTTCAGTCCAAGAATTGTTGAAAATTAGATATAAATATACCGAAATTAATAAAAGTAGTCCAGCAATATGGTCCGGGCTAAATATTAGTACATAAAAACTTGTCGATGGCCATAATATATATATTAAGCTACCAATCAAACCAATTTTATAATTTTTGAAGATTTTATACGTAATTTGATAAATTAAAACGGAGGATAATGAAACACACAATGCATTAAATATTAGGGCCATTAATTGACTATTACCCCAAACTTCAAAAATATTGTGAATTATATTTGGATATAAAATCCAATGACTGAAAATTTGATAATACATGTCACCACTAAAATTCAAATCATTAGCGCGGCTAAATGCTTTGCTAAAATCAGATATTTGTATAATTTTATCATTCATAAAAAACACAATAATTAATCTACTTAGTAATGCCAAAGCAAAAACTATATATGGAGCATAAGAAACTAATCTTGGATTAATTTTAATTGGTTTACTCTTAAATAACAAAAAACTAACAGCAGTTAATATTGTAAAAACAATAATAGATAACAAAAAATTATTAAATAAAATTATTAGTAGTGGGTATATAAGAAAAAAAACTGTAAATATTAAAAAAATGATTTTATTTTTTTTCAGCATGTCTCTTTATAATCTCATCAACAATTCTTTTACTAGCTAATCCATCTCCATATGGATTATGAGCTTCACTCATTTTCTTATATAATTCATAATTTTCTAACAATTGTTTTGTTTCGTTATAAATAAGTTCTTCATGAGTACCGACAAGCTTTAAAGTTCCAGCTTCAATTCCTTCTGGTCTTTCAGTAGTATCACGAAGTACTAATACTGGCTTTCCTAATGATGGGGCTTCCTCTTGAATACCGCCACTATCAGTTAAAATAATATAAGATTTATTTATAAAATTATGAAAATCAATTACTTCTAATGGTTCGATTAATCTAACCTTATCACAATCACCAAATACTTCGTTTGCAACTTCACGAACCTTAGGATTCATATGAATTGGATAAACTACTTTAATATCATTAAACTCTATTACTATTCTTTTAATAGCTTTAAAAATATTTTTCATAGGTTCACCTAAATTTTCACGACGATGAGCAGTTAATAGAATCATTCTATCTTCCCCTACCCAATCAATTACATCATGTTTGTAATTGTCATCAACGGTATAATCCATTGCATCAATTACAGTGTTTCCAGTAACAAAAATATCAGCTTTGTTTTTGCCTTCATTAATTAAATTATCAGCAGCAGCTTTTGTTGGAGAGAAATGCATGTTGGCAATTACACCAACCATTTGTCTGTTTGCTTCTTCTGGATATGGTGAATACATATTCCAGGTTCTTAACCCTGCTTCAACATGTCCGATAGCTGCCTGATTATAAAATGCAGCTAAAGCTCCAGCAAAAGTTGTAGTAGTATCACCATGAACTAAAACTATATCAGGTTTAGTTTCTCTAATAACACCTTCTAATCCATTAACAGCACGAGTTGTAACATCTCCTAATGTTTGTCCATGTTTCATGATATTTAAATCATAATCAGGTGTTATATCAAATGTTTCTAATACTTGATCTAACATTTCACGATGTTGTGCAGTTACACACACAATACACTCGATTTCCTCTCTACTTTTTAATTCCTTTACAAGCGGTGCCATTTTAATAGCCTCCGGTCTTGTACCAAATATTGTCATAACTTTAATCATAAAATCCTCCTACATTAATTTAATATTTTTTCTATTTCATTAAGTACTTTTCTATTATAATCATTTAAATCAAATTTAAATGTTTTTTTTGATTCATTGATATATTCAATAATTCCATCATATAATCCCTCAACTGAATTTTCAACAATTTTTGCAGAATTTTCGGGTGCTATGTACTTTGCAATGTCAGATACACCAGATATTCTGGGCACTAAAATAGGAACACCTAATGATAAACTCTCAAGCAAAACTACTCCAAAACCTTCATAATAAGATGAGGAAACAAATAAATCCGCTTGTTTTAAAATTGGATAAACATCTTTTCTTCTACCCAACAATATAAAACTATCTTCTAAATTATTTTTTTTGATTAGTTTTTCTAATTTTTTACGCTGTTGACCATCACCTAATATATACATTTTAGTATTAAAACCATTTTTATTAAGTTTTGTTTGAACCTTTATTAAACGTTCATATCCTTTTACAGGTAATAAGGCACCAATACTTATAATATTAAAATAATCTTTATTAAATATAATATCTGGTTCTTCTATTAAAAAATCTTTTTTTGGTGCTTCCATGAAATTCCAAATATATGTTGTTTTTTCCTTATTTTTAGGAAAAACTTTAATGAAACCTTCTTGTGCACTATTTGATACAGCAACAATTTGGTCAAAATATTGATATTTGTCTTTTAAACTAAACAATTTAATTTTAAACTTAAATTGGAATTTTTTTCTCGAATAAAAATCACTATGAACCCAAATTACTTTCTTTGCTGCATTTGAAAATGCAGCATAATAATCGGAAAACGAAACATAACCATCAAACGCTATTGCAACATCATATCTTGTTTCATCTTTTAAATTTTTATATAATTTGTTAAAAAATGATTTATAACTAAATACTTCCTTTAATATGCGTTCTTTTTTTGATAAGGTTAGATTGTATTTTTCTTTTATTGAAATAATATTAACTTCTGATGGGACCTCATTTAATAATTCACCTTTCTTTTCGAAAAGAACTAAATCAACTTTATATTTTGTATAATCGAGTTGATTTAATAAATTAATTAAAGATTTTTGAATTCCGCCAATTGTTAAATCACTTTGAGTAATTAAAATTTTTTTCATAACGTTCCCTCATTTAATAACTATAAAAATTTATATAAATTACCATAGTTAATTACATCAACAATATCATTTTTTCTTATTGCACCAGTTACATCAAACAATAATGGATTTTTCATAAGTTCGCGAACTTTATTCATATCCATTTCTTTAAATAATTTATGTCCAACTAATACAAGTAAAAAATCACTTTCCTTTAATGAAGAATTAAAATCTAAATAATCTTCATTCTTAACATGTGGATCATGTATTTTTACATTATATCCCTTTTCTTCCAACGTTCTTATTATTTTCAAAGCCGGAGATTCTCTTAAATCATCTACATCTGGTTTATAAGTAACACCAAATGCAGTTATAGTTTTTTCTTTATCATTATTAAGTAGTTTTTCAACATTTTCAACTACAAATTCAGGCATACTATTATTTGTATCACGAGCCAATTTAATTATTTTTGAAATTTCTGGCGCTTTTGAATAAATAAAGTATGGATCAACTGCTAAACAATGACCACCAACACCAGGACCTGGTGTATGAATATTTACTCTAGGATGTTTGTTAGCCATTTTAATTACGTCTAAAACATTAATATCTAAACTATTACAAATTTTAGTTAATTCATTAGCTAATGCTATATTTACATCTCTGAATGTATTTTCCATTAATTTACTCATTTCAGCAGTTTTTGCTTCTGTTTTTATTATTTCTCCCTTTACAAAAAGTTCATATACTTTTGCTGCTGCATCTGCACAAGTAGGTGTAATACCACCAACAATACGATTATTATTTACTAGTTCATCTAAGATTTGTCCTGGTAAAACTCTCTCTGGACAATGTGCTAAATATATATCCTCACCAACAATAAAACCTTTTTCTTCTAGTAATGGTTTTACATAGTCTTCTGTTGTTCGTGGTGAAATAGTTGATTCTATAATCACTACATTTCCCTTCTTCAAATATGGTAAAATTGCTTCAGTCGCACTTAACACATATTTTAAATCGCATCCTAAATATTCATCATTATTATTTGGGGTTGGAACAGCAATAATGAATGCATCGGATTCTTCAGCAACTAAAGATGCTTTTAAGTTTCCTTTTGCAACTACGGTTTTAACAAGTTCTGCTAATCCAGGTTCCTCAATATGAATATTTCCTTGATTAATTATTTCTACAATTTTGGGTGATACATCAACCCCTACAACATTTGCCCCATGAGCAGCAAATACTGCAGATGTTGGCAAACCAATATAACCTAAACCTATAACACTTATTTTCATTTTTATTTCTTCCTTCCTACCATTAATAATAACATAAATTTAAATAAATTTATCTGTCTAAAAATTCTTTTCGGTTCTTTTATCAATCTATATAGCCATTCTAAACCTAATTTTTGCATCAACTTAGGTGCTCTTTTTATTCCCCCACTAAAAACATCAAACGAACCACCAACACCTTGAAAAATATTTACATTTAATTTATTCATATTGTTCTTTATCCAGTTTTCTTGTTTAGGGGAACCTAAGGCAACAAACAAAATATTAGCACCTGATTTATTTATAGTTTCTACTATTTTATCATTATCTTTTTCATAACCATCAAGTATGCCTACAATATTAACTTTTGGGTATTTTTTTGTTAATTCATATTTAGCATTTCTTACTACCTCTGATGAAGCTCCAAACATAAATATTTTATAACCCTTAATATTAGATAATTCACACAACATTTCCATACAATCAATTCCGGTTATTCTACTTTTGATTTTCCCACCCATTTTTTTAGAAGCATAAACAACACCAATACCATCGGGTATTTTATAAGTAGCATTATTTAGCAACTCTTTTAGTTCGTTATCATTTCGTGATTTTAATATTTTTTCCGGATTAATAGCTATAATGGTACTTTTCTTATTCAAATTAATGTCTTTTTCTACGCATTCTCTTAATCTCATATAGTTAAGAATCGATACGTTTATTCCAAATATATTTTCTGTTTCTACCATATTATCCTCCTATAACCTTACTTTTCACTTTCTGGTGCAAAAGAATTAATAATTGCAACAAATAACCAGAAATATACAACCATAACTGGTACTTCGAAAACATTTTCAAAAAAGTTTTGGAATAAAATTCCAACAGTTCCAGCAAATGCACCAATAACAATGATTTTGTTTTCTTTTGTTATTTGATACCTAATGATTTTAAGTGCGAAATGAATATAATACATAACTAGGAGTATTAAACCTGATAATCCATATATACCCATTTCTAACATTGTTTTCAAATAATAATTATCCATATAATAAGGAGTTAAATTATTTTGTGTAGCTATTGCACCACCAAAACGTCCCAACCCAAGACCTAAAAATTTGTTTTCTCCCCATATTTTAATACCATCCAACCAACGATAAATTCTTCCACCTTTAGCTGAACTTATTAGGTATGTTGGAGACAACATAAATAATAATCTTTGACTAAAAGTACCACCATACAACACGAATAAACTCACACCTACTATAAAGTAATAAATATATTTTATATTTATAAGAACAATTAGAGCAAAAAGACTAACCGCTAATGATAACCAAGCACCTCTTGAAAAAGTAAGAACAATACCTAAACACATCACTAAAGAAGTTATAAAATAAAATATTTTGGTTTTCGTTTTTTTCGTTACAATTGTCTTTGAAATACTAATTGGGATTAATAATACAAAAATTGATCCCAAAATATTTGGACTGCCAACAATTGAATATGCTCTGGTTTTTATACTTTCCGTTATATCAATCCAAGTTGCCGGCATTTCAACCCCAATCACATATTGGAAAATTGAATGTATTCCCAAAATCAAACCAATAATGATTAAAAAATTTATTACTTTATTTGACTTATTATAATTATTAATAAACTGAGTAAATAGAAAATACCACATTATATATTGAAATACCACACGAAAACCCTGTACAGCAATTTTTAAATCAGGCGATACTAGAAAAACATGAACGATACCCATGCCAGTAAAAATCAATATTGGCAAATCCATTGGAGTAAATTTATACTTTAGTTCACCGTTGTTTTTTATTCTCTTGATAATAAATGCTAATAGCATTAATATAAACAAAATTTCATCCCATATTTTTCCAAATTCCTTCATTGGAAATAAGTCACGAAAAATAAAATCTAAAATAAGGTAACTTGTAGGAATTAAAATTAAAAAATCTTCCAACTTTATTAAGTTTAATATTTCTTTGATTTTTTTAACCACAAAACTGTTGTCTAAAAAAACATTATTTTCTTTTTTTCGTCGTGGTTTTTTTTCTGTAAGCATCTTATCAACTAAAGAACTGTTTATAATGCCCCTAAATATTTTTTTTTCAATTCTATTAAAAAATAAATCTATTCTTCGGAAAAACTTATAAATACCCCAAGTATTAACATTTGTACTATATGATAAAGGATCTTTCGTTTTATGTTCATCTATGTTTTTACCAAATAAATAACTATCTTTAAAAAAACGTTTCACCTTGTTAAGAAGTGAATAAATTAAGCTTTTATGATAACACTCTTTTAAGAATCTCATTTATCTATCTCCACCACATTGACAATTTGAGAATTATATTTATATAATTTTGATTCAAGAGTGAAAAACTTTCCAATAGCAATCGTTTGTTGCCCTAATTTATAAGTATAATTCTTGTTTTTAACAGTTGCATTAATTTTTACATTAGCTTTCTCGTAAAATGGTATTTCAATTAAATTGTCACTATCGGTATCAGTAACTGATTTTACTGATACGGCCGAAATTTTGATATCTATAATATTAGCGGATAATTCATTATTTCGTTCTATTAATTTGTCACCTATTTTTATAACATCAAAGAAATCTTTTTCGTACAACATAACAACTTCAAACTCAATATTAACTTCGCTCTTTTCAGTCCCCAAATCAATATTATTTTTACTAATAACATTAAATATCTCCTTTGTAGCTAAAAATAGTAATATGATTAGAATAACAAATGCTACAAAATCAACAATGTTTATCTTTCCAAAAATTCTTCCCTTATTATCTATAATTTTCATTACGCCACCTCTATATATTGAATTTTACCAGTTAGTTCTAATGAATTTGTTTTTGTTATAAATGGTAATCCAACTTTTATTTCTTGTCCATTAAAAGCAATATATGAACCCGTTGTAAGAACATTCGCTTCAATTTTTAACACTATTTTTTGTTTTTTTAGACTGGTGACACCAATAATATCACCATTAATATTGGTTAAAAGCATAGGCGATGATTTAAATTTATAATTTATAATTTTCCCTTTATGTTGAGAATTAATATTATTAACATAATCGCCTTCTTTTAAATTGAATTTTGTCTCCATCCATAAACCATCAACCACAACTGTTAAAATTATATTTTGTTCACTCAAATTTTTAGGATTTTCATATTTCTTTTTAAAGTTTGATATTGTTTTAGGAGTTATAATTGCAATAATGATAATACAAATTATAATTAAAATGTCTATCCAGTTTATATTTTTCAAATTACACTTCCTCACTATCGTTGTTGATTTTTAGGATTTTTGACAATTCTTTTGTCTGAGTTTTACGACTATATTTTTCAATTTTTTCATTGTTTGGCATTATTATTAATTTTTTATTTAACCATTTTTCATATAAATTGATTAACTCTTTACTTATGGCATGGACATTTTCTGGTTCGACTACAAATCCCGTTTTTGTTTCTTTTATAACCTGTGCTGCAGCACCTTTTTCAGGTACTATTGCTAAAATTGGTCTGTTAACAAATATATATTCGAATAATTTACCTGTGTAAAAATTTTCGGATCCTTTCCCTTTTCCAATCAACAACAATAAAATATCAGAATTGTAAAGTTCTTGAATACTTTCTTTATGTGGTAAATATCCATATGATTTTATAACGCCTTCAATATTATATTTTCTTGAATAATCATCTAAAACCTTTTGATGCACATTACCGACAATTCTTATTTCAATCTTTGATTTATCAATTTTTTTAGAATCAACAGCAATTTTTAAACCATCTAAAAACTCAGTTAAATTTCGTCTTCCATATAATGACCCAGTATGAGTAATAATCAATTTATTATTTTGTTGTTTTTGAGTATTGATAGTTTTAAAATCATCCTCATCGTATCCATTTGGAATATAAGAAGATTTCCCTTTTAATGTAGGATTGTCTTTTACAAAGTTCTTTAGCATAAAAGGAGTATTGGTTATTAGATAGTCACAATTATTAGTAACGTTTTTTTCCATTTTTCGTTCTAACATTAGTTTAATTTTTCTAACAGTATTATCTAAGTGATATGGATTATTCGTCCACTCATCTCGAAAATCAACAACCCAATGGATTTTCGGTAATTTTTTCTTAATATATAACCCTAACAAATGTGCACTATATGGAAATGATGTAGTGTATATTATTTCTGTTTTTTCTTTTTTTATAATTTCAAATACCTTTTTACGATTAAAATAGTACCAAAAACATTCGGAATCCGGCATCATTATTCTAGTTCCTATAAATTTTAATGGTAATTTTAAAATTCCCTTTTTATTAACTAAATCATACGGAGCCAATCGATATATCTTTATCTTATCATTAATATCATCCAATAGAGAATTATCTGTTAACTTATCAACGTGCTCTTTAGTAACTACAATTGGTTCAATACCATACATTGGTAAATATTTTACAAATTTTGTTGTTCTCTGAACACCAGCACCACCCATTGGTGGAAATTGATTAGCTATTATTAAAACCTTTTTCATCTCATCACTTACCTATCCTTCAAATTATATCACACAGTCTACTTATAATCAATTTATCATCTATAATTTTTATACTTCTGCTTTTTTCAATAATTGTTTAATTCTATTCAAAAAGGTTAATTCTTTAATAAAATAATAATATAACATCGTTATTATAAAATTTAAAGTAAATATAACAACTCCCCATAGCAACCACTCAAATAAATTATTGACTAATAAATCTTTAAATAATAATATTGTTATTAAAATGTTAATGCTTAAACCTATTATGAATTTTAAACATTTATAATAATATTTTGAAACAGTCCTACCTAAAACTTTTTCATTAATAACTTTAGGTATAATCAACAAATCACCTATTATATTAGTTAAAATTGTTGCAAGTAAAACACCCGCAATTTCATAATTAAAAATTAAAATGATTGATAAAATTAAATTAGCGGCGCTTTGAAATACCGAAACCTTTCTCATACTCTTAAAATTTCCTGATGCGTCAGCAAATACTATTAAGACGATTTTTATAATATCAACATATAATAAAATTACAAAGAATAAAGAAATAATATTAGAAGCTACATAATCTTTCCCAAACCATATTTCAATGAATGGGGATAGCATGAAATATAGTGGAATACAAATTATTGAACCAACAAAAAATAATAACGAGTTAATTTCATCAAATATTGGAATATTTTTATTTTTATTACTGATCAATAAATTTCCAACACTTGGCAAAAGTGCTGAATTGATTTTATTAACTATTAATTTTATCATATGAACAATTTGATAATAAAAAGTATATATTACAACATGTGTTAAACCTAAAAATTTAGATATCAAAATAATATCAGTATTTTCAAAAATTAATTGGCTTACTTTCCTAACCATTAAATTTTTGGTTTCTTTTTTAAATGTGTTATCTTTTTTTATATTACTATCAAAATACCTATGTTCTTTTTTTGATATATAAACAAGGATAAGATTTCTTAAGAGCATTAAAATTAAAAACATTATCATCAGTGTAACTAGTTTAAACCCTATTAGCACTAAAATAATTTCTAATATGCTTTTTATAATTGTAACCGATAAATTAATATTATTTGCTTTATAAAGTTTTTGTTCAGCATTATATAAAATCGCGTGGGTGGATACAAAATAACTCATAGCACTTGCTAATATAAATAAAATAAAAGATATTTGTATATAAAAATAATCTAAACTAGTGCTTTTAATAAAAACTGATAAATTGAATGAAATAATTAAACCTAAGACAATTATTACATAACCAATTTTCCTAAAGTATGATTTAGCACCATTAAGTATCGCATTAATATTTTGGTAATCATTATCACTTATTGGTTTATATAAACAATAAGTTACACCCGCCGTTAAACCACCATCAGCTAAAGATAAGTAAGTGAAGATTTGAAAAAACAATTGATATATTCCAACATTTTCAGCTCCCAAATATTGTAATAAAACTTTTGTTTTAAATAATCCTAAAACTGCAATTATTACAGTGAAAAACACTCCCCAAACAAATGTTTTTACTGAGTTTTTAGTGCGCACACTATCACCTTCTTCTTTATAAATTATAGTTACTTATAACTTTTCTACATCATCATTATACCAAAGTATTAATTATTTTAAAATAAAATATTACCTATTCTTTAAATATTAAACTATCACAAAATATAATTTTTATAAATCAATAATTATTTTGTTTTATTTGCAACTTCCAAATCATGTTTAGTTGTTATTTTTATATTTGACAGATCACCTAACACTAACTTTACATTTTCTTTATTTAAAGTAAATATTTTGCAAGAATCTGTCATAATATCTTTTTCTTCACTACTTAACTTACTATATAATGTCATTAATTTTTTTATATTAAAACTTTGTGGTGATTGTGCTAAAAACATATTATCTCGTAATGGTATTTCTTTTATATTATCATTGTCTGTTATAAAAACTGTGTCAGTAGCAGGTATGGCTGTTCCTACTGCACCATACTTTAAGACCATATCGATATTATCATTAATGATTCTTTGATTAATAAAAGGTCTGACCGAATCATGGACAATTATAACATCATCATCATTTAGCCCATATTTATCCGATATATAATTACAACCATTTATTACTGAGTCATTACGAGTTTTACCACCTTTAACGATTTCTATTATTGATTGATTTGTTATATATTTATCTAATAGTTCTTTTAAATAATCAATATGGGTTGGAATACAAGTAATTATTATTTTATCAACTCTTTTGTTTTTTAGAAATTGTTCGATTGAATAAATAATAATGGGTTTGTTACCTAGCATTAAAAATTGTTTAGGTAATTCTGTGTTCCCCATTCTTGTACCATTACCACCTGCTAATATTTCTGCATAAATCATATATACCTCTCTTTTTAGTTGTTTTTTTGACTAAAATCAAAGTGAAAAAACTTTATATTGGGATCAATATTATAAAATGCTTTATAACATCTTTCTAAACCATATTCTGTAACTGGTGTTGACATCCAAACGTATTTAGAATATGGTAAACCTTCTACTATTACAGCTTTTGTTGCTTCCTTAATATTTTTGTTTCTTTTATAATCTGCAGTAAAGATATAACCGTATACATTTAGTAGAAAACCTCCAAATATTATGGTTATTAATATTGATGTTTTTACAGTATATTGAAGTGTTTTTTTATCAAATAAATAATCAATTAATTCAATTACATATAATATAAATATTATATAGGTACTTAAAAAACATCTGCTACCAATAGGAGTTATAAAAAGTAGTGGTAATATCACAAGTATAATTGTTGATAAATAAAAAAATAATTTTATTTTTTTAGTTTTATTTGAAACTGCAATAATAGTGATGGCAACAATACTTATAAAATATAAAAGTGAAAAGATTCCTTCAAAATATTTTGTATATTCAAATAAAATAAACCATGATTCATTTGTTGTAACAATAAAAGTATATACTACATAGGATAAACAAATTGTTACAGAAACTAGCAAAATATCGTTAAGTTTTTTATCTTTGCTTTTATTTATAAATCTAAGCGCAAGAATTACTAAAAATCCAGTAATAATGATATTTAAAAATAAATTATCAAATATCATTTCTTTATGTATTACTTTAAAATAGTTTTCTGATAATCTGCTAAATATGTTTAATATTCCTGTTTCGATTGTTCGGTAGGAATCCGTTCCCTCTATTACATTTTGATATGTTCCATTTGAAAACATTAATAATGCTCCCATTACTGCTCCACTCAAATATGAAACATTAAAATTAGCCACCTTTTTATACTTTTTATATGAATATATAATAATAACGGTTCCCAAGATAATATTATAAATAGTTAGATTTTCAATAAATAAAGCACTTATAAATCCTAATATAAAAATAAGTACACAATACATCTTGTTTTTGTTTTCATTATTTTTTAGAATTATATCTTTATTAAGATAAATATAAATAATGGTTAAAAATAACTAATGGTTAAAAATAACGATATAAAATAATTAGTAAACCCTGATGTCCATACTACTGCTTGTCTAAAAGTTAGTATAGGAATAGCTAGAAAAAGCATAAACCCGACTAAAAATAATTCTTTCTTTTCTTTATTAACAATTTTTGAACATAAATAAATGGTACCAAGTATTACTAAAGTCATAACTATCATTCTTAATAATCTAGACCTAGTTAACATCATAACAATTATGTTGCCGGCATATCTTCCATTATAATCGCTAAACCAATTTTTAAGAAGTGCTTCACCTGCTTCACTTCCCCACATCCAGTCATCTCCAGTATTTGGAAATAAAAAAGTTAATAATAATGTAAATATAATAATAGCAATAATTGTCTTATTTTTTTTAAACATACTAATTTTCCTTCTCCTCTTATTAAAAACTACTATTATCATTTTAAATCATTTAAGCGCAAAATGCAATGAAAGCAAATTGTTATATGTAAACTTCATACTTACCATATCTTACCTATTTCTATTTTCGCCAAATTACGATATAATTAATAGAGGTGATGATATGAAAAAAGAAAATATAAGTGTCCCGAAAAAAGGCAAAAATAAGTTTCCAACTGTAATTACTATTCTGTTTGTAATTTCTTTATTATTAAGTATTGGTTACTTAGCATATAACATAGGTTTTGCTAGTAATCAACCTAATCAGCTATTCTTAATAATTAATAGTTTTATAATGGTAATAGTAATAATCTTATATGGAATGATGGGTTATGCAACTACTAATAAATTAAGACAAATACTGGCTATCATGACATCATTTGGTTTTATTGTCTTAGTAGGATTTAATCTATTAGTTACGACCAATATTTTAAAATTACCAACTCAAGCTTCAGTTCCTGATTTTAGTAATAAGAGTATTAACGAAGCTATTACTTGGGCGAGTGAAAATAATATTGAATTTGAGCAAGAGTATGCTTACTCTGATTCATACCCTGAATATCAAATTATTAATCAAAATGTCTTAGTTGGTAGCCCATTAAAAGAATTGAAAAAAATAAAATTTGTGGTTTCTAAGGGCCCTAATTATAATGAAATTGTAATTTTACCAGTTATGTCTGGATGGGATATAGATCAAGTTCTAGAATATATAGACTCAAACTTTTTAAATAATGTTAATATTGAATTTATCATAAATGATGATATTGAACGTAATACAGTTATTAATCAAAGTAAAAATGGCCAGATAAGAAGGAATGATTTTTTAACTATTAACTTTTCTCTAGGTTCTAAGGGAACTTTACCAGAAATTAAATTAATTGATTTAAAAAATAAGAGTTTATTTGAAGCAACTTTATGGTTAAAGAAGAATGGTATTAACTATAAAATTAATTACACTTTCCATAATAATATTAAAAGAAACTATGTTATTTCAACTGATAATCAACCAAATACAATGTTAAGGCCATTTGAAACTACTGTAAATTTAGTTGTTTCAAAAGGAAAGGAAATTATAGTTCCAAACTTATTATCTATGGAAACTAATGAAATTGTTGATTGGATTATGAAAAACAACTTGAAAATCGAATTTAATGATGCCTATCATGAAACTATTCAGTATGGAAAAATTATACGTTCAAATTATAAAGAAAAAGATATTATCGAGGAAAATACATTAATTGTTATCACAACATCAAAAGGTAAACTTACGCTAGAACAATTTAATACTTTAACAGATTTAAGAAATTGGGCTGACAAAAATGATATAGAATTAGAGGAAGTATATGAATTTAATGATACTATTAAAAAAGGAAATATTATTAACACTTATCCTGGCTCAGGAGAAATAATTAAAACTGGCGATAAAATTAAAGTAACTATTTCTAATGGGAAAGCAATAAACATCCCAAACTTTGTTGGGAAAAGTAAAGATTATGTCCGTTCTAAATGTAATGAAATCGGATTAAGCTGTTCTATTATTAATGATGGTTATAATAATAATGTTGCAAAGGATATTGTTGTACGACAATCAAAGCTATCTGGTGCAAAAGTAATTATTGGCGCAAGTTTAAATGTTTATATAAGTGCTGGTAAGGCACCATCTTACAGTATCTTGATTCAAGAAAACTGGTGGACCTCAAGTATTACATCTTCTGATGCGGGGATTAATATGCTAAAAGCCAAATTAAGTAGCATGGCTCCAGGTGTTACATTTAATTTTGTAAAAAAAGCATCTAATTCATTACCTCCTGGTTATATTCATGAAGATTCACCAATTAAAGGTATGCAAACTTATAATGTAAATGCCAATCAATCATATACTATTTGGATTAGTAATTAAATTTAAAAAATCTAGGTTATATTATTAATATTCCTAGATTTTTATTATATTATTTTTTAAGAAAGCATCTTATTTGTCAGTAATGGTTTTTACAACAAGCTCAATGCGCATTTGTTTGTTGTTATTTCTTTGTAATGATATTTCTTTATTATTAATGGTTATTTTAGTACCTAAATTTCTAAAAGATAAATCATTCAATATACCATGATCATCAATTGTGCCTGTTTTTGTATGGATATAAATTACATAAGTTCCTTCTTCAAGTAGGGAAACATCCAAATTAGCATCGAACCATGCTCGAGTTTTATCAAGATTATCAGAAACATTTAAGGTTACTTTATAATCACCCTTGTCTATATACCCCACATCATAAGTAGTTCTCTTGAAAGTACCTTGATGTTCTAAAATAATTTTACGAGTAACATTAACATTGGTTGAATAGTTTCCTCCAACATTATATGAAGTGCCTCTAATATTTAAAAATTTATCACTTAAGTTTAATTTGTAAAAAGAATTAAACATATTATCAATTGTTGGCACTTCTTTTGTTGAGATTAAGTTTTCATCTCTTATATACAATTCCAGCGGAATCTTTCTATCTAAAAAGTTTCTTCTAAATAAATAACCACGATTGTTTATCACAATTTTTTTATCAAGTTTATTACTTTTTTCTTTAAAAAATATATCCCTTAAAAGTGCTGTAGTTTCATAACCATTACCCCTCGCTCTAACATAAACTAAATAATCCCCTTGTGGAACATTTGATAAGTCTAAACTGCCTTTAAACCAAGAATATTTGTAATTTTTTCCATCACTATTTGGTATTTGAAATGGAAATTCCCTATCAGATGTCCATCTATCCAGTGATAAAACATGTTGCTCACTATTGTTTAGGTTTTTCAATATAATATCATATGTAAAAATATTATTTAAATTATTGTCAATATTCAAAATTGTTAAGTACCCTTTAATATCAATTCTTTGATTTTGATTGTTATATTTTAAACTTTCTAAACCAAATGAACCATTTACTTTTTTATATTCACCATTTATAGTTACTTTTATTGTTTTTGATATAGTCTTTCCAGAACTGTCACTAACGCTGTATGTTACTGAATAAACACCTGGTGTACTGGTATTAATTGTTGCAGGATTTATTTTTATTTTACCTGTTAAATCCCCTTCTTCAGGATCAGTCGCTGTGATTCCTTTTTTTAAATCTAATGTCTGTCCAACAAAGATTTCGATATCCTTAGTTCCTTGTATTAAAGGATCCTTATTATCAACTACATTAACATTTATATTTTTAGTAGTTGTATTATTATCACTGTCAGTAACAGAATAGGTAACTACATAAGTTCCCACCTTTAAAGTGTCCACATTACCTGTACTAGTAATCTTATTGGTTAAATCACCATCCCATGGATCATATGCAGAGGCATGATTTAATGGGTTAAATGAACTATTTTTATATATTGACACATTATTAGCAGTAATAATAGGTTTTTCAGATTCAACATAAATTAATGAAGAATGTACATATCCAACACTATAATCTTTATTGTAGAGACCACTATTTGGATATGGTGCACTTTTATTCACATAATTTCCATTAACATCTAGACTGGGATCTGTTTGAATTTTATACCATATATTATTACCATTTAAAACTTCACCTTCAACTTCATCTAGTATAACAACAGGCAGATTAGAAGTGGATTTTAGCAAATATAATGATTTGCTCGAAGTATTAGGAGTTTGACGAACGTTAACTGAATCATTACTAATTTTAATTCCAATAGTGTCTTTTTTAAAATCATTAATTCCTGTTTCATCAATAATTTGCGCATAATATTGTACTGCTTTTTCGCCCCAATAAGGATCAGACGCATATTTAAGATTGATGCCACTTCCCTTGTTGCCAAGATGTGATCCATAATGACGAGAATCTAAAGGATGCGCAAAACCATCTGAAATAAAGTTATCTGCATGATAAGTAATCCCAGCCTTTATTGAATTGTAATTA
The DNA here is from genome assembly GCA_041655535.1 of Bacilli bacterium. Taxonomy (GTDB): domain Bacteria; phylum Bacillota_I; class Bacilli_A; order RF39; family UBA660; genus DUPI01. The sequence continues at coordinate 197,317 of JBBAFH010000001.1, read as the reverse complement.
CCAGCACTTCCAAAAGCATCATGATCATAAGCACTATGCCCAAATAAATTATATTTTGTTACTGATATTGCACTTCTTCCAAAAGCACTTTCATTGATAGCAATACTAAATGTTAACATTGAATTAGCACCATATGATTCTTGTGAATTAACGAAATTAGCGCCTTCACCATGAAGCATTGAAACTCCATTTTCAAAATTGATACCTTTTGTTACATCTACCCAAGTTCCGGCACGACCAGTTGCCAATCTTTTTTCACCTTCGCAACCTCTTTTTTCAATAACATTTGCAATACTTGCACATTCTTCAATACCAGGGGCATCTGGTAATTTATCTAAATTATATTCATAATAAGCAAAACGGTTAATCTTAGCAGAATATCGGGTATTAATATATGTGTTTAAATCAGCTGCTGTGGCATTAGAATAGCTTCTATATGGTAGATACAAATAATAATTATAGTAAGGTGTTTTATTAACTGCTTTCGTATTAGTACCCGTTTTATAATCAGTAATCATATCTATTATGTTAATATAAAAGTAGATTCCATCGAAACTATAATATCTGGTATTTTCTTTTAAATAAAGGGGTGCCTTTCCTAAATATAAAGGGATTGACCTTCTTCCATAACTGTTATATAAAATTTTATGATATAATTTGCCATTTTCTTTGTAGTAATAAGTTTCCAATTTCAAATTATTAGAAACTGTCTCAATATATGGTTCATTTGGATCAGTACCAATATAACCTGTTGTATTTTTATATTTAACTTTATACCATTGATAGCCATCTTTTAAAATTGGTTTAGAATCGATTACTTCAACAAGTGAATAAATAGGTATCTCATCAATTATTACTTTACCACTTGTTCCAACACTATCTCTCATTCTTAAATCGGAAACAATTATTTTAAAATAATTTTTATTTGAATCTAAACCTGTAACTTCAGTGGTAAGAGGCTCAACTATCCCATCATTTAAAGAAATATATCCAACAACTCCTGAAATTTTTATCTTCATTTTTTTATTTGTTGGATCATAATCTAGTAACACAGCATCGGTGCCATAATATCCATTAAGATACCCATCACCGTTTTCAGTACCTGTTATAGTTGTATTTATACTTGCGCTTCCTTTTGTATCCAATTTTACAATTGCATATTTCGCATTAATTATTCTATTATTGTGTACAATACGCGCCACATCACCTATTTTAGAAGGATAGTTATTCATATGATTTAAGGCTTCATTGTAAGTGTTATAACATGCCAAATCAGTTGTTTCATTAGCAACCTTATAATCCGATTGAGTACAATTTGATATTGGAACAGTTGCTGCCAAAATATTAATCAATGGTACAAAATTTGAGAATAATATTCCAATAATTAATATAATAGTAGTAACCCTGTTAAAAATTTTCATATTATTCCCCTCCATTCGACAATATATTACATACTAATTATAACAAAAAAATGCTATTAAATCTATAAGCGCATTGCAATACCACATTTTACCACAAAAAAATTGACACGAATTTGTCAATCAAAATAAAAAAGGAAACCGTAGCACTACGAGTTTCCTAGCGTATTAATTTCTTAATACATTACTAGTTTATTAATTGCATTTGAAAATATGTTAAAAACTTGACAATATTAGACATTTTGTTATAATATTTAACATAGTGGGGGGATTTACATGAAAGAAGTGTATGAAAAAATCAAAGAGAAATGGATGTTATTTATAAATGAAGGAAAAGAGGATTTAAAAAAGATTAAATCTCCTAAAGATTTAGCAAAACAAATTCCCAATCTTTTTACCATTTCAAGACTCTTTTTAGCACCTTTTATTGTTGCTAATATTCTAAGTGGAAATTTAATTACTGCGGGTTACATCGCACTAGCAGCTTCTGTTACAGATTTAATTGATGGTAAGGTTGCTAGAGCATTAGATGCTTCATCTAACTTTGGAGCAAATTTGGATGCAGTTGTTGATAAAATATTTATTACATCAGTAACAATTCCCCTGTTCATTACAAATCCTTATTTAATTGTTCCAATTATTTTAGATATGACTATTGCTAGTGTTAACGGGTATGCTCATATTAAAGGGTTACAACCTAGAACTAGTAAAATTGGAAAAGTAAAAACGGTATTCTTAGATTCATTAATCTGTTCTGCATTCTTTATAGATATTAGAAATTTTGATAAACTATTTAAAATTTTATACCTATCAACAGTAATTTTACAAGTTAGAACACTTAATGATTATTGTAAGACTTATGAAGCAAGTGATAAGAAAATTAATCGCGATATAAAAAATAACGATCTAGAAGTAAATGAAATTGAAGAACAAACAAAAGTAAAGACTTTATCAAAAACACTTGAAAGTAACAGTTCAGTTACTAATAGTAAAAAGGAAGAATTAGAAAGTTTAAAAAAGATTATTAAAGATTACAAAGAAAATGATGTAAATTTAATTGATAATGAATTAAAACATATAAAAAAATGACTTATTTAATTAAGTCATTTTTATTTGTATTATTAATCTAGCAATAATGTGATTCTTGCATAACCATGTCCATTATTACCAGTCATAGTTCCAGTACTTGTTGGTGATGGCATAACCGAATCTCCGTTTATCATATTAGTAGTATTAAAAATATAATTTGAAAAATGATTTGGCTGATTAGTGTGAATTCCAGTTTCGTTAACTGAGTTTACACCCAGATGTCCTGAAACATACGACGATCCCCCGCCTCCGGAAAAAGAACAAGTTCCACTACAACTAGCACCACCGCCACCACCATAGTAACCTCCTCCACCTCCGGAGCCATTACGATTTACGTTTGTCATAGGTGATCCGTTTCCTCCTAGTCCAAATGAACCATTATATCCACTACCATTAGTAATCCATGTTCCACCTACACCGCCAGCAACTTGTTTTGCACCTTTTCCAGAACCTCTTACATCAGTTGATGCTGCTTTAGCATCTATACCATTTAAAGTCCCACCAGAACCACCTTTAAAGATGGATGTCCTTTTGCATCCAGCTCCTCCGCCGCCTGCTGCAACCATGATTCGATCTACTAATCTATTTCCTATTCTAATATCAGTTGATCCTCCTCCGGAACCACCTTCATCACAAACTGTTCCAAAGTTTTTCCCACCACCATTATAACCACCTGCTAAATGATTGGGTTTTTCTCCAACATATATTATTATTTTAGTATCCTTTTCTAAATATATTATTCCACTTGTATGAGCACCATATCCATTGTGTAATCCTCCACCAGCTGCTCCCCATAACTCAATATTATAATTTCCATTATATGGAACAATAAATTCTTGAACTGTACCCGTATATTCGAAAATAAAATCAGTCTGTTTTGCGACATACACTTTCCTTGTTTTAATGCTACTGTTTCCTAACCTATCACTAACAGTATATATAACTTCATATATTCCTTCAATGCTAGGATTTACATTACTTGTTGTAATTATTTCGGAAGTCAAGTCCCCATCAACATTATCATTTGCGGTAACACCAGGTTCTTCATAAATATTACCCAGTAAAACTATATATGGGTTGGTACCATTTAAAGTTATTACTGGTGGTTCATTATCTAATGATACGTTATTGCTCATTGATATTTGTTGATTTCCTTTTTTATCTTTGGCAAGTACCCATAAATAATATGTTCCTGTTTCATTTTCTGGTGTTTTTATTAAATCACCATTTGTAAAATCATTTACAAATTCTATTTCTTGAGGTTCGGTTGTACTTGTTGTCCATACATATTTTAAACTACCTGGATCAACTCCACTTATGTCATCAGTTACTATTACTTTTACTTCATGTTGTTTTTTCAGTTCGGTAATATTTGAATATTCAAATGTAATAGTTGGTGGGGTTTCATCTAGTATTGGTATTCTTGTGTTTAATTTATATGGATTTTCAAGGGTTCCATCCCCTCCCATTATTAGTACATCACTTCTTAAATTTATTACTGGTCTTACTCCTTGATTTTGATTTATTGTTGTTCTTCTTAACGCTCCGCTTGATTCAACACTAAATATATAACCTGTTTGATCACTCGCACTATTAATCGTTAAGTAATTATAGCTTTTCTTTAAAAAATTGGATATTCCACATGCTGTTTGATTAAATGCATTACAAGGTTCACTTGAAGTTAATAAATAATCAACACTATTTAATAATCCTATTGAACTTTTATTTGTGGTTTTTAAATTACATTCCTCTAATTTAAATATATCAACATCATATGGTGTTTTTACTCCGCCTATGCACCAATTGATTGGTTTAGTTAAAGTCTCTTTATTAGGTTCATTAAGGTTTTCATACCACTGTTCTAAATACTCTTTTATTTGAGAGTTATCATAATTAGAAGTTGTAGAATCAAATATTTGATCACTTAATTTTCCATTAGCTATTGGTGTATTTCCTTTGTTATAAGTACCTTCATAAACTAATTTTATTCCTTCTTCATCGGCTTTAACAATTCTCCATAACATTGGAACATAATCGTATATGTTATCTGCTGCATTTCCAAATTCTACCCAGTTTCTAGGATCTGTTCCTATAAAATATTCTGAATAATATTTAGGTACAAAGTCATCACCTGGTGCGTCTTTTAAACTTGCTTCGACGACATTAACTATTCTTTTAACTTCTTTGGCTTTTAATCCCGATTTATCTGTTGCATTATAAGTTACTGTATATGTTCCAAGTAATGATGGTACGACATTACTTTCTATTACGATTCCATTACTATTTACTCCACTATGAATATCAGTAACTGTTGCTCCTAGTTCAATATATTGTCCATCAACTGGTATTGATACAATACTTGTTCCATTTAATTTTATAACTGGTACCACATTATCAAGTAAATACGCATTACTTGATTTTATCGTCATATTGTTATAAATATCTTTAGCAAGTATCCATAAATAATATGGTCCACTTTTACCTGATGGAGTATTAATTGAATCTCCATTATTAAACAATGTTGTAAAACTTTTTTCTAATGGTTTTTGTGGAGTTGTCGTCCATAAATATTTAAAACTTAGATCATCTAATTCTCCGTTTTTTTCTGTTATATCAACTTTTACTGAATATGTTTGTTTATAATCCTTCCCACTATTTGGAGTAAAGATTATATTTGGTCCTTCTTGTTGCGACACAACAATATTTCTTGTTACTGATTTTACAGATCCATAACTTGTTTTATATGAATAAGTAACTTTATAATTACCAGCTATTACTGGGTTTATTCCATTTACTACGGTTATTTTGTCAGTAATATCTCCATGTTGTTCATGATATGCAATATATCCGGGTTCTTCATATACATCAAAGATTTCCATTTTATATGGGTTTGAGCCACTTAAAGTAATACTTATTTGTGGTTCCACTACTTGTACTGTTCGCATTTTATAACTTACTTCATTAAAACTATTTGTTACTTCATATTTTAATTGGTAAGTTCCTGGTTTTGATGGATTTACACTACCAGTTATTTTTATTTTGCTTGTGATATCTCCATCTATTTCATCTGTTGCAGTTGCTCCTAGTTCATTATATGGATCACTTGCAAATATTTTAATAAATGAAGAACCATTAAGCTTTACTACTGGCTTTTGGGCATATACATTGACTATTCTTTTAACTGTTGTACTTTTACCATGATTATTAGTTACTGTATATACAACTTCATATTTACCTTTAATTTGGGGATTTACATTTGTTGTTGTTTGAATACGTGAAGTCAAATCACCATCAATTAAGTCATTAGCTGTTGCTCCTAAATCATTATAAGGTTGTAGAACTTTATGATTTAACGGATTACTTCCAGTAATTGTAATTATTGGATCTGGTATATATACTTCAATATTTCTAGTAATTGTTGTTGTTTCTCCTAAACTATTAGTTACTTCATATGTTTTTTGATATGTTCCAACTGTATCTTTATCAATTACGCCACTTACCGTTACATTAGATGTAATGTTTCCGTCATATTCATCTGTTGCAATATATCCTGGTTCAACATAATTTTGTCCTTTTATTACTTTGACTGTTTTTGAACCTTTTAAACTTATTACTGGTTTTGATAAGTATACAATGACATTTCTTTTTCTTGTTGTTGTATTACCAGCATCATCACTAACTGTATAAGTTATTACATAAGTTCCTGGTTTTGTTACATCTACTGTTCCACTTGTTACAATTTTAGAAGTTAAATTCCCACTATAATATAAATCTTCAGCTCTTGCTCCTTTTTCTATGTAAGGACTATTAATTAAAACGCGTTGTGGATTTGAGCCATTTAACCATAGTTGTGGCCGTGAATTATCAACTTTATAATAAGCTGATGATTTTATGGTTGTATTTCCATGAATATCTTTAGCAATTGCATATAATTTATATAATCCTGTTACCCCTTGTTTACTTACTGTTATTTCATTTATAAATCTTGTTTTGATAACATCTTCTAATTTGGAATTATATGGTAGCCTCCAATATTGCGATACCCATAAATATTTTAAACTATTATTATCTATTTCATAGCCATTTTCTAAAACATTTATTTTAACATCATGTTTTTGTTGTGGTATCATTGAACCATTTGGAACGTATTGAATAATTGGTCCCTCATCTGGGAATACATAAATTATTCTTTTAGCAGTTGTTGTTACGCCATAACTATTAGTTACACTATAAGTTATTTCATATCTAAATCTTTTATCAACAACTACTTCATGAACTATTGTTTTTCCCTTTCTACCAGTTTCTGTTCTTTCGATTTTTTTCGTTATTAAAGAAGTTAAATCACCATCTATTTCATCAAGTGCGGTTGCTCCTAATTCTTCATAACTTCCACCTACATAAAGAACTGTTGGGTTATCACCATTTAATGTTATTACTGGTCTTGGAGGTTCTACAATTATTTTTCTAGTTACTTGAACGGCTTTTTTTCCATCTAAGTTTTCGACATTATAAGTAATTTCATAAACTCCTAGTTCATTAGTATTAACTACACCTTTAATTACTATATCTTCGCTTATATCTCCATAATATGGATCAATAGCTATTGCTCCTGCTTCAATATAATCATGTTTTAGGGTTAATATTAATGGATTAGATCCATTTAATTTAATTACTGGATCCTCTTTTTTAGAAACCGTTACATTTCTAATTACAACTGGAGCGGAATTTCCATCACTATCTTGGACGTTATATTCAATTTTATAATTACCTGGAACATTTATATTTAGGCTGCTTGTTATTTTGATTTTATCAGTTATATCTCCATCTTCAGGATCATAAGCTGTTGCTCCTTCTTCAAAATACGGTTCGCCTTCACGAATCACAATTGTTTCATCGCCATTTAAAGTTATAATTGGAGCGTTTTTAATATTTATCATATAATCTTCTAAAATGTATGGGTCATCAATAGTTCCAGTTCCAGCTAAAAACGGTAAATTTTTATCAATATTAATTACTGGTCTTACTGATATTACTGATGAATTTGTTAAAGTTGTACTTATGTGTCCAATGTTATTTATATACCATGATTTATTTCCGGTATCATTACTTGGATTCATTGTCCAGTAATGATATTTGTTTTTATATAAGAAATTGTTTAAATCCGTATCTGTATAAATACACGGATTAAATGATCCTCCTAATTGATAACTACTTACACATCCTGGATTTGATGATGTTAACATATAATCACTTGGAGCAAGTAATCCAACTTTACTTAAATCACTAATTCCGTGAAAAATTCCAAATTCAGTTTCTGTATCTTTACTTTCTAATTCAATAAATGTATCTAAACTAGTTGGATCATTAAAAGGAACTCCACCAATTCTCCAAGTTGAATCTTTAATATATTTATCTTTATTAATAACTTGGATATTATCTAACCATTTTTGTAAGCTTTCATTTAAAGTGCTTGTTTTATATTTGTTATTTCCTAAAACATCATAAGGGACTCCGGTTGTTCCATTAAGTGATGTACGACCATCTTCTAAAGGTGTTGTTTCACCATTTTCAAGTCCTTCAAAAACTAACTTTCTACCTCCATCATCAGTTTTGACAATTCTCCATAGAAGTCCATGAACTGACGATTGATCGTAACGACCAAATAACACCCAGTTATTTGGATCGGCACCATCAAAATAATAGGCGTCATTTTTAGTGGCTCCTTCTTCTTTTTGATATTCTCCAGCATTACAATATGTTGGGCATATAATATGAGCTTTAGAGTTGATTTTTTGACCAATTCTTTCAACTATGACATATCCATCACAAGCTGTTTTACTGTCGGTTGGATCAACTACTTTAGTAACAAAGCGTTCATCTCTTAATATCTTTAAAGGAATATTAGTAGTTACTCCTTCAATAATATTTATTCCCCTTGTTGCTATATAATTATCTGCAGCTTTTTCTACTGATTTCGCATTTAAGTCACATACTCTTTTTCTAACTTCACCAACAACATTACCAATTAATGGAATAGTTATTAAAAAAATTAAAACAAGTACGACAATAATACCTAATATTTCAATTAAGGTGAATCCTTTTTTATTCATATTTTACCTCCAAGTTAGTTTACTCTAGGTTAATTTTAGCACAATATTCCATATTATTCAATTGTTATAGAACTGATTATGAAAAAATGACTTATTTAATTAAGTCATTTTTCTTTGTATTATTAATCTAGCAATAATGTGATTCTTGCATAACCATGTCCATTATTACCAGTCATAGTTCCACCGTTAGGATTAGGCATTATTGCGTTACCAGCAATCATTTCACTATTACTAAACACTATTCCACTATAATGATTTGGCTGATTAGTGTGAATTCCATCTATTGTTATAGCATTTACACCTGAATAACCAGATATAAATGAGGTTCCACCAGATGCTGATTGACATCCACTTGATGTTCCATCATGTTTGGAAATTCCACCATAGTAACCGCCACCGGCTCCACTAGAAGGTGTATAATTGTAATTTTTTCCTGCTTGACCAGTACCGAATGCATAACCAGTTGTTTGTGTCGCACCTATACTTGCACAAACTTTATTACTAGTTAAAGTTCCACCAGCTCCGCCTACAGCACCATACGTGCTACCGCCACCGCCAGCTGCAACCATTATTCGTGATCGTAATGATTGAACATTATTCCATAGGCCTTCCGTGATTCTAATATCAGTAGAACCACCACCACCACCGGTTCCTTCATCATCGCTAGTATCATTTCCACCTTTTCCACCACCGTTATAACCGCCATTACCGCCTATTTTTGAGCTTGGTGAATCCAAACCGGTTCCTCCGATATAAAGATATAAAGGTTTTTCTTTATCTAAATGAATAATTCCACTAGTATAAGATCCAAATCCACCATTGTATACAAACTTGTTATTTTGACGTCCACGGCCTCCGCTTGCACCCCATAATTCAATCTTATAATTACCAGTTATTGGAATATCAATTGTTTGATAATTTCCAGTATATTCATAATTATATACAACTGGAAGGAATTTTACCATTCTTATAGAAGTTGATACATTGCCAGCACTATCAGTTATTTTATAAGTTATTGTATAAGTTCCTGGGATACTCGGATTTAGATTACTAGTTGTTTCTATTTGTGATGTTAAATCCCTACCATAAGTATCAGTTGCTGTAGCACCTTCATCCTTATAAGTTTGTCCAGCAAAAAGTGTTACTAATTTTTGACCTTTGATAGTTATTTTTAAATTCTCATCATAACTACCAACTAAACTTATACGTGCATATCCATCACCAACATTTCCGGTTGTTATGTCTCCGTTTGGAGTTTTCATTTGCTCATCGCCAGAAATCATTCTAATATCATCAAAATATTTATTTGAATAATGAATTGGAATATCTGAATGAATTATATTGGTGCTTATTGAAGAACTATTTATTGCGTTACAACCTAAGCATCCAGATACAAATGATGAGCCGCCACCTCCGGAAGTATATACTAACGAATTACCACCATAGTAGCCACCGCCACCACCGCCGCCGCCTGAAGTTTCTGGAATACCTGTTGCTCCATAACCAAAAGCGTATCCGTCTATTTGAGTTGCTGGTGCTTTATTTCCATAACCTAGAATTCCGGTTGTTTTACCACCAGATCCTCCAACACCACCATATTGACTGCCACCACCACCGGCTGCAACCATTATTCGTGATTTAAGGCTATTAAAATCATTCCAAGTACCACTAACTAGTCTTATGTCTGTAGCTCCGCCACCGCCAGCACCAGCATCTGGTAAATTATCGTGATTACCATCGTCTCCACCTTTAGCGCCACCGTTATATCCTCCGGCACCGCCAATATATCGACCTGCTGTGGCTGCATTTAAACCTCTACTACCTACATATATATATAATTTTTCGTCCTTTTTCAAAGGTATTATTCCAGATGCATAAGCTCCATTACCACCTTGATAAATAAATTCAAAATTAGTATGTCCGGCACCTCCAGAAGCTCCCCAAGTTTCTACACTATACCATCCTGTCTTAGGTGCTGTAAAGATTTGATAATCACCTGTGTATGCAAAATCAACATTATTGACAACATTAACTGTTCTTACTTTAGTAGTTACATTCCCAGCATTATCTATAACAGTGTAAGTCACATTATAAGAACCTAATTTATTTATATTGATGTTTGTTGTTTTAGTAATTTTATCGGTCAAATCACCATCAATATTATCAATAGCTGTTGCTCCTAAATCTGTATATGATGTATCAATTAAAACATTGATTAGTTCATCACCATTTAAAGTTATTACTGGTGGTTCGTTATCTAATGATACGTTATTGCTCATTGATATTTGTTGATTTCCTTTTTTATCTTTGGCAAGTACCCATAAATAATATGTTCCTGTTTCATTTTCTGGTGTTTTTATTAAATCACCATTTGTAAAATCATTTACAAATTCTATTTCTTGAGGTTCGGTTGTACTTGTTGTCCATACATATTTTAAACTACCTGGATCAACTCCACTTATGTCATCAGTTACTATTACTTTTACTTCATGTTGTTTTTTCAGTTCGGTAATATTTGAATATTCAAATGTAATAGTTGGTGGGGTTTCATCTAGTATTGGTATTCTTGTGTTTAATTTATATGGATTTTCAAGGGTTCCATCCCCTCCCATTATTAGTACATCACTTCTTAAATTTATTACTGGTCTTACTCCTTGATTTTGATTTATTGTTGTTCTTCTTAACGCTCCGCTTGATTCAACACTAAATATATAACCTGTTTGATCACTCGCACTATTAATCGTTAAGTAATTATAGCTTTTCTTTAAAAAATTGGATATTCCACATGCTGTTTGATTAAATGCATTACAAGGTTCACTTGAAGTTAATAAATAATCAACACTATTTAATAATCCTATTGAACTTTTATTTGTGGTTTTTAAATTACATTCCTCTAATTTAAATATATCAACATCATATGGTGTTTTTACTCCGCCTATGCACCAATTGATTGGTTTAGTTAAAGTCTCTTTATTAGGTTCATTAAGGTTTTCATACCACTGTTCTAAATACTCTTTTATTTGAGAGTTATCATAATTAGAAGTTGTAGAATCAAATATTTGATCACTTAATTTTCCATTAGCTATTGGTGTATTTCCTTTGTTATAAGTACCTTCATAAACTAATTTTATTCCTTCTTCATCGGCTTTAACAATTCTCCATAACATTGGAACATAATCGTATATGTTATCTGCTGCATTTCCAAATTCTACCCAGTTTCTAGGATCTGTTCCTATAAAATATTCTGAATAATATTTAGGTACAAAGTCATCACCTGGTGCGTCTTTTAAACTTGCTTCGACGACATTAACTATTCTTTTAACTTCTTTGGCTTTTAATCCCGATTTATCTGTTGCATTATAAGTTACTGTATATGTTCCAAGTAATGATGGTACGACATTACTTTCTATTACGATTCCATTACTATTTACTCCACTATGAATATCAGTAACTGTTGCTCCTAGTTCAATATATTGTCCATCAACTGGTATTGATACAATACTTGTTCCATTTAATTTTATAACTGGTACCACATTATCAAGTAAATACGCATTACTTGATTTTATCGTCATATTGTTATAAATATCTTTAGCAAGTATCCATAAATAATATGGTCCACTTTTACCTGATGGAGTATTAATTGAATCTCCATTATTAAACAATGTTGTAAAACTTTTTTCTAATGGTTTTTGTGGAGTTGTCGTCCATAAATATTTAAAACTTAGATCATCTAATTCTCCGTTTTTTTCTGTTATATCAACTTTTACTGAATATGTTTGTTTATAATCCTTCCCACTATTTGGAGTAAAGATTATATTTGGTCCTTCTTGTTGCGACACAACAATATTTCTTGTTACTGATTTTACAGATCCATAACTTGTTTTATATGAATAAGTAACTTTATAATTACCAGCTATTACTGGGTTTATTCCATTTACTACGGTTATTTTGTCAGTAATATCTCCATGTTGTTCATGATATGCAATATATCCGGGTTCTTCATATACATCAAAGATTTCCATTTTATATGGGTTTGAGCCACTTAAAGTAATACTTATTTGTGGTTCCACTACTTGTACTGTTCGCATTTTATAACTTACTTCATTAAAACTATTTGTTACTTCATATTTTAATTGGTAAGTTCCTGGTTTTGATGGATTTACACTACCAGTTATTTTTATTTTGCTTGTGATATCTCCATCTATTTCATCTGTTGCAGTTGCTCCTAGTTCATTATATGGATCACTTGCAAATATTTTAATAAATGAAGAACCATTAAGCTTTACTACTGGCTTTTGGGCATATACATTGACTATTCTTTTAACTGTTGTACTTTTACCATGATTATTAGTTACTGTATATACAACTTCATATTTACCTTTAATTTGGGGATTTACATTTGTTGTTGTTTGAATACGTGAAGTCAAATCACCATCAATTAAGTCATTAGCTGTTGCTCCTAAATCATTATAAGGTTGTAGAACTTTATGATTTAACGGATTACTTCCAGTAATTGTAATTATTGGATCTGGTATATATACTTCAATATTTCTAGTAATTGTTGTTGTTTCTCCTAAACTATTAGTTACTTCATATGTTTTTTGATATGTTCCAACTGTATCTTTATCAATTACGCCACTTACCGTTACATTAGATGTAATGTTTCCGTCATATTCATCTGTTGCAATATATCCTGGTTCAACATAATTTTGTCCTTTTATTACTTTGACTGTTTTTGAACCTTTTAAACTTATTACTGGTTTTGATAAGTATACAATGACATTTCTTTTTCTTGTTGTTGTATTACCAGCATCATCACTAACTGTATAAGTTATTACATAAGTTCCTGGTTTTGTTACATCTACTGTTCCACTTGTTACAATTTTAGAAGTTAAATTCCCACTATAATATAAATCTTCAGCTCTTGCTCCTTTTTCTATGTAAGGACTATTAATTAAAACGCGTTGTGGATTTGAGCCATTTAACCATAGTTGTGGCCGTGAATTATCAACTTTATAATAAGCTGATGATTTTATGGTTGTATTTCCATGAATATCTTTAGCAATTGCATATAATTTATATAATCCTGTTACCCCTTGTTTACTTACTGTTATTTCATTTATAAATCTTGTTTTGATAACATCTTCTAATTTGGAATTATATGGTAGCCTCCAATATTGCGATACCCATAAATATTTTAAACTATTATTATCTATTTCATAGCCATTTTCTAAAACATTTATTTTAACATCATGTTTTTGTTGTGGTATCATTGAACCATTTGGAACGTATTGAATAATTGGTCCCTCATCTGGGAATACATAAATTATTCTTTTAGCAGTTGTTGTTACGCCATAACTATTAGTTACACTATAAGTTATTTCATATCTAAATCTTTTATCAACAACTACTTCATGAACTATTGTTTTTCCCTTTCTACCAGTTTCTGTTCTTTCGATTTTTTTCGTTATTAAAGAAGTTAAATCACCATCTATTTCATCAAGTGCGGTTGCTCCTAATTCTTCATAACTTCCACCTACATAAAGAACTGTTGGGTTATCACCATTTAATGTTATTACTGGTCTTGGAGGTTCTACAATTATTTTTCTAGTTACTTGAACGGCTTTTTTTCCATCTAAGTTTTCGACATTATAAGTAATTTCATAAACTCCTAGTTCATTAGTATTAACTACACCTTTAATTACTATATCTTCGCTTATATCTCCATAATATGGATCAATAGCTATTGCTCCTGCTTCAATATAATCATGTTTTAGGGTTAATATTAATGGATTAGATCCATTTAATTTAATTACTGGATCCTCTTTTTTAGAAACCGTTACATTTCTAATTACAACTGGAGCGGAATTTCCATCACTATCTTGGACGTTATATTCAATTTTATAATTACCTGGAACATTTATATTTAGGCTGCTTGTTATTTTGATTTTATCAGTTATATCTCCATCTTCAGGATCATAAGCTGTTGCTCCTTCTTCAAAATACGGTTCGCCTTCACGAATCACAATTGTTTCATCGCCATTTAAAGTTATAATTGGAGCGTTTTTAATATTTATCATATAATCTTCTAAAATGTATGGGTCATCAATAGTTCCAGTTCCAGCTAAAAACGGTAAATTTTTATCAATATTAATTACTGGTCTTACTGATATTACTGATGAATTTGTTAAAGTTGTACTTATGTGTCCAATGTTATTTATATACCATGATTTATTTCCGGTATCATTACTTGGATTCATTGTCCAGTAATGATATTTGTTTTTATATAAGAAATTGTTTAAATCCGTATCTGTATAAATACACGGATTAAATGATCCTCCTAATTGATAACTACTTACACATCCTGGATTTGATGATGTTAACATATAATCACTTGGAGCAAGTAATCCAACTTTACTTAAATCACTAATTCCGTGAAAAATTCCAAATTCAGTTTCTGTATCTTTACTTTCTAATTCAATAAATGTATCTAAACTAGTTGGATCATTAAAAGGAACTCCACCAATTCTCCAAGTTGAATCTTTAATATATTTATCTTTATTAATAACTTGGATATTATCTAACCATTTTTGTAAGCTTTCATTTAAAGTGCTTGTTTTATATTTGTTATTTCCTAAAACATCATAAGGGACTCCGGTTGTTCCATTAAGTGATGTACGACCATCTTCTAAAGGTGTTGTTTCACCATTTTCAAGTCCTTCAAAAACTAACTTTCTACCTCCATCATCAGTTTTGACAATTCTCCATAGAAGTCCATGAACTGACGATTGATCGTAACGACCAAATAACACCCAGTTATTTGGATCGGCACCATCAAAATAATAGGCGTCATTTTTAGTGGCTCCTTCTTCTTTTTGATATTCTCCAGCATTACAATATGTTGGGCATATAATATGAGCTTTAGAGTTGATTTTTTGACCAATTCTTTCAACTATGACATATCCATCACAAGCTGTTTTACTGTCGGTTGGATCAACTACTTTAGTAACAAAGCGTTCATCTCTTAATATCTTTAAAGGAATATTAGTAGTTACTCCTTCAATAATATTTATTCCCCTTGTTGCTATATAATTATCTGCAGCTTTTTCTACTGATTTCGCATTTAAGTCACATACTCTTTTTCTAACTTCACCAACAACATTACCAATTAATGGAATAGTTATTAAAAAAATTAGAACAAGTATAACAATCATTCCTAATATTTCAATTAAGGTGAATCCTTTTTTATTCATAGTTTACCTCCAAGTTTAATATGGTTTAATTTTATCATATTACAGCGTATTTTTCAAATGATACGTAATATTGTTTGGTACCAAATAAACTTTTTAAAAAACAAGTTTTTATATAACTTGTTTTTCTATAATATCCATTAAATCTCTTACAGTATTAACAGAATTGATTCCAACTTTTTCTAATTCTACACAATTATTTTTTTTCATATAATATCCATTATACATTTGAACCATTGATATATCATTAATACCATCTCCTATTGGATAAATGTCTTTTTCATTTAAGTTTAAATAATCAACTAAATATTTAATAGCATTACCTTTACTTACTTGGCTATTTGTAATATTAATCCAATTAAAACTAATGTATCCGTGTATTTCATTATATTTTTCCATTAATTTATTCATATTATCGATAGCTATTTGTTGATCATTATATTTTCCTAATACAGCATTGTTATTTATTGTAATTTCTTTTACATGTTCGAATCCATTGTCTATATAAACAGCATTAACATTAGGGTCGTTTTCTAACTCTTTTAATATTATTTTAGTTGTTTTTAAATCTATATCAATTCGATTTAGTAAGTTAAGGTCTTTATCAAATATCATTGCTCCATCATTGCATATCAAATAACTAAATTTAATGTAGTATTGATCAATATCCTTTTTTAATTGCTTAATATTTCTTCCAGTTGCAATAATAAACATATTGCCGTTATCAACAAATGAATTAACTCTTTCAATGTTTTCTAAATATTCATCTGTAAAAAAAGTTTCATCAAAATCACTTACAAGTACTTTCATATCTGTCTATTCTCCTTTACATTATTTTATATTTACTTTACATTTATTTTATCAAATTATATAATTGGTTTCAAGTTTTATTATACGGAAGGATGTTCTTCCCATTCACTTGCTTTTACCCAGTTTTCAAACTCAAACATATGTCCAAATCTTGTTTCAATAAACTCTTGTGTCTTATAAATTTTTATCATTTTGTTTATTTTAACATCCAAATGTTTTTTATCAATTTTAGTTAAATTACCTGATACTGCCTTTATTTTACTTGGTCTGACATAACGACCAAAATAGTATAATATATCTTTATTTTTAGTTAACTTTTCAACCATTTTATTAGTCATCTTATGGTGTTCATGACCGTATTCACCATCAGGATTGTGAGTAACAATTAAATTCCAATCTTTATGATTAATTATTTTATTTAAATTTTTAATAATCTTTGGACGATATTTTTTCCAATCACTTCTGTTTCCAAATATCTTATCAGGAATTCCAAACATAATATATTTATTATTAGAAATTCGCATAACTTTTTCAAATTCAACTGACCTATTTTTTTGTTCACCACAAGTAATACAAACAACCAAATAATCATCTTTTAATAACTCCGCTCCACCCCACAATGTTTCATCATCAGGATGAGCGACAATCATTAATTTATCAATTCCATCTAAATTTAAATGTTCAATATTTGAATTAACTTTAACAGGTAAAAATTGACTTAATGATAGCACTAATCCTGATGTTACTAAAACTAATGGAACTATTTTAAAACGTAACTTCAAACTAACACCCCATATACTAATACCATTATACACAACAAAAGATATTAAGGCAATAAAAACCCCCGTATGGGGGTTTTTATTACATCATATTTTCTAGCTTGTTTTCTGTTTTTTTCATCGTTTGGTCAACGACTTTTTCCATTTGTTTTCTAATTGGCTTGTTGTATTTCTGATATGCCAAAACGGCTCCTGCACCTAATGTAATAAGTGCTAAGTTTTTACCTATGCTCATTATATCACCTTCTTGCTAAAAAAATATGAGTGTATGCTTAGCATACGTTATTATTGTCTATCATTTATCATAAATTATTCGTAATTTTACTTATTAAATCACTTTTTCGCTCATCATCAATAACATTTCTAACCGAATGTACGAAAGCATTAGGCTCACCAATTATATATAATTTTTCTTTAGCTCTTGTAACACCAGTATATATAAGTTTTCGATACAACATTCTTTGATAACTTAAACACATTGGAATAATAACGATTGGAAATTCACTACCTTGAGCTTTATGAATTGATATTGCATAAGCGTGTCTTAATTGATTAAAAGTCTGTGGATTATATTTAACAATATTACCATCAAAATCAACATATATTTCAGTTTTACCACTATCACTAAAAGCTCCTTGTTTTATATCAACAATTATTCCAATATCACCATTACTAATTCCATCATCTATTACATTGACTAATTGAATAACTTTATCGTTTACTCTAAAAATAATATTGCCATAACCATACTCTGCTATATCATCACTTTTAGGATTTATAATTTTTTGCAATTCCTTATTAATATTATCAATTCCATTAATTCCTCGATACATTGGAGCCATTATTTGAAATTTAGTATAATCAATTCCATCTTTAATTAATTCTTCTACTAGTTTTTTGATTTCAAAAATTATTTTATTGGACGGACTAGGAATAAATTTGTAATCACTTCTTTCATTAAAAGTTGACTCTGCTACTTCTCCATCTTTTATTTCTTTAGCAAGAATTGGAATATAAGAATCTTCACTTTGACGATACAATAAATCTAATTTAATTGTTTCGATTTTTTGACTTATTACTAAGTCTTTTAAAACTTGACCAGGTGAAACACTAGGTAATTGATGATAATCACCAACGAGTACCAGCTTAATGCCTTTGGTTAATCCTTTAAGCAAATTGTCTAACAAAATTACATCAATCATACTAGCTTCATCAACAATAATTAATTTACTATTATCTTTGTTATATTCGTTTATGGCAAATTGATCAGTATCTTTATTCCATTTTAAGAATCTGTGAATTGTCATAGCTGGCAATAGTGTTGACTCACTCATTCTCTTACTTGCCCTTCCAGTAGGTGCTAAAAGAGCAAGATGATCAATTAATTCCTTATCATCTAATTTATTGATTTTTTGATAAAGTTCAACGATTGCTTTTATTATAGTTGTCTTACCAGTACCTGGTCCTCCAGTAATAATAGAGATATTATTTTCTAAAGCCATGACAATAGCCGCTTTTTGCAATTCATTATAAGTAATATCATAATCTTGCTCTAATTGTTCAATTTGTTTATTAAGATTTTTATATTTATCAATTGGCTTATTTGCCAAATATTTAATCGTTTCAACAATATTACTTTCTGCTTCATATAAATCAAACAAATAATATTTATGATCATCTCTAATTATTTTCAATTCCATTTCTAAATCATCAAAATATTGATTAAGAACTTCATCAGTTATCCCTATATTTAAAAACTTTTCTAATTCATTTTTAATTAAATCATATTCTAAATATGAATCGCCATTATTAAATGTAATTACTTCCATCAAATAAACAATGGCCGCTTTTACTCTAAACTCATTAATTGGGTCCATATTAAAAAGCCTAGCAATTTGATCGATTTTAGTAAATGAAATGTTCTTAATATCATCAATAATATTATATATATTATGTTCAATATAATTAAGAGTATTACTTCCATAAAAATTATATATACTAATAGCATCTTTCATTGCAAAACCCATGTCACAAAGGGAAATAATGGTTTTATGACTTTCTTCATACTGAATTATATTTTCATAAATAACATTTACTAATTTTTTAGATAATTTAGGAACCTGATTTAAAACATTTCTATCATTAATGATTTTATCTAAAGCATTATCACCTAAAGTATTAACAATAGATGTAGCCATAACTGTTCCTACTCCTGGAAATAAATCACTAGATAAAAACTCAATTATTCCATCTTTTCCTTCTGGTTTAATACGTTCATATTTAATTACTTTAAACTGATTACCATATTTTATATGTTCAACTTCTTGACCATAAAATAAATAGTTATCTCCTTCTGTTAAGTCATGAAAATATCCTGTAAACGTAATTGTTCTTCCAACACGACTATCATAATCATCAATATTTGTTTCGTTTATTTTAAAATTTCCAATAATATATCCATTATCACTTTTAAAAATTGTACTTGTGTATATTCCTTTTATGTGTGGTTCCATTTTATCACCCACTATATTTTATCATAAAATGACACTAACTAATAAAAAAAGACACATTTTGTGTCTTTTAATTTTTAAGTTGATTTTCAAATAGTTTTAAAACTTCATCAAATTCGTGTTCATCTTCTAAACCACATAAATATAATTCATTGTTTTCAAGTTCTTCAATTCTAATAACAATATCTTCTGGATTATCTAAATTAGAAAATAATACATAATCTTTATCGTTATTGTTTACGCGACTCATAACAACATATTCTATTTCATCGTCTAGTGTTAACATTTCTCCAACTTCTAATGATTTCATTATTTACCACCTCTTGCTTTAGGTTGTGGATGAATAACATTTTCTCTTTGAGCTGCATACCAGTCATATTGATCTTTAAACCCTTCTTGTTTTGCATAATCATCCCAAGATTCATAACCACGGTATTTTAAGACATCTAAAGATCCTTCTCCACCCATATATACTAGTAATTCAAAAGGTTCCAATTCGTCTAACAATTCGAAACGGTGATCCCAATTACCATCAACGGGAACTGTTCTGTAACCATTTTCAATCATTTCATCAGCAACTTCAAAACTAATTGCAGTTTTTTCATTATGGAATTTCATTCCATCTTTAACAACGCCAAAAGCAGATATTGCAAAAATAACTGATGCAGTTATAGCTAAAACATTTAATTGAAATTTTCTAAATTTTTTAGTATCTAAAATATAATTTTTAGAACCAATTCTAATTCTTTTTTTATTAGTACTTTTTTTAAGTGATTTTTGATAATTCATAATATCGCTCCCTCTACCTCAAATATACTATTTTCCAGGTTTTTTGTCAAGTTTTCCCCTATCAAACATTTGTATATATTTCTCCTACTAAATTAGGGTATTTTATCTCTTTTATTATAACTTTTACTGGTTTGTTTAGGTATGCTTCATCACCCTTAGCTTTAACAGCAAGGTAGTTACCTGCGTGACCCAGTAAATAACCATCAATATATACTTCTGGAATAAATTCAATTTGTGCACCAATATATTTACTCATAATATTTACTTCTAGTTTTTTAGACAGTTTTAACAATTCTCTAACACGATTCTTTTTAATAACTGGATCAATATGATTATTCATTTTAGCTGCTGCTGTCCCTTCTCTTTTAGAGTACGGGAAAACATGAAGCTTAAAAAAGTTTAATTTATTTATAGTATCAATTGTTTCTAAAAATAGTTCTTCGGTTTCACCTGGAAAACCAACAATAACATCAGTTGTTATTAACATATCAGGTCTTATTTGATGTAATTGATTTATTTTATCAACAAAATATTTAGTATCATATTTACGATTCATATATTTTAATACTTCATTTGAACCCGATTGCAAAGGTATATGCATGTGGTCAACCAGAATGTTGGATTTACTTAAAATACTCATAAAATCATCGTCTAACTCAGTTATTTCTATAGATGAAATACGAACTCTATGTAAATTATCAATTGTTACTATTTCTTCTAATAATTTAGCTAGTGAGTAGTTATTTAAATCAACACCATAATTACCAGTATGGATACCTGTTAAAACAACTTCTTGATGACCATTCTTTACTAATTCCTTTATTTCCTCAATAACAACTTCCCTTTTTTTGCTTCGAACATTTCCTCTCGCAAATGGAATAATACAATACGAGCAATAATTGTTACATCCATCTTGGATTTTAACAAAGGCCCTTGTTCTATTTGAATTATTTAATTTCATTTCTTCAAAATCAACATCACATATATCTTCTATTTTTTTTATTTGTTGTCTGTTTTCTAAATAAGTTTCAATATAATTACCAATTAATGATTTATCAATATTACCTAAAATAATATCTACCCCATCAATTGTATCAACTAACTCATGATTAGTTTGAACTAAACAACCAACAACAATGATTATGGCATCAGGATTACGTTTTATTGCTTGTCTAATCATTTTCATAGATTTATGGTCAGCATTATTAGTAACTGTACAAGTATTTATAATATAAATATCAGCTAACGAATTAAAATCAACAAACTCATATCCTTTATTTTTTAATACATCCATCATTACATTTGATTCATAAGTATTTACCTTACATCCTAAAGTTTCTATTGCAAACTTCATACTTCACCTCCAAAAAAAATAAACCAAAGGTTTATTCTAAATTCTTTCGAAATTCTCTTAATGCATTTAAGAACTTCTCATTTTTAAGCATTTCTTCCTTTAACTTACTAGTATCAATCGTTTTTTCTAATTCATCAGTTGGCTCTAGTTCTCGAACCTTAACTTCTGGTTTTATATCTTCTTCAATAATCACTTCGATTTCTGGTTCTAAATCATCTATTTCTTCATCTTCTCCTAATTTTGCTCTTCTAATTTTGGGAATCGTTGGATATTCCATATCATTATCAACACGTCCATAAATCGGTGAAATAAATTCTGAATTGCGGAATTTAATTACTGCTTCACTCGGAGTATATGGTGATTTTTCTTCTTCTTGTTCTTCATTAATTTCTGGTTCTATTTCTTCGTTTGATGCTTTATTATTAATACGAAGTAATTCTTGATAACTAATAATAGATTTTTCTTCTTGTTCTTCTTCAAAAGTTCTCACTTGATCTTGCCCTTGATTTTCTAAATTACTACGCATTTGTTCAAGAACACTATCAATTTCAATTTGAGATGTTTCATCTTTTTTTGCATCATTATTTTCAACTGGTATTATCTCTTCTAAAACAACTTCTGATGTTTCATTTGTTTTACTAGAGTTATTAGTATATTTTAAACGGTTTTTTTTGTATTTAATAAATTTTATTAAACCTAAAATAATAGCTACAACTAAAACAGCAGCTAATATAATTAAAACCTTTTCAGTTGTACTCATATCCAAAAAATTATCAATAAACATAAAATCACTCCATATATTCATAATTAATTATACTTAAAATAACCATTGGTACCGTTTCAACTCTCATAATTCTGTTCCCTAAAGAAATGGGGTTGAAACCAAAACTTATTAGTTTTTCTTCCTCTTTTGGTGCGATACCACCTTCTGGTCCTATTACTATATTTATTTTATCATAACCCATATTGTTTTTCAAACAATATTTAAGATTATTAATATTCTTAGAAGTACTGCAAATAATATTCAATCCTTCTAAATTTTTAAGATCATTTATTGTCTTAATATTTTCAATTACTGGTATATCAATTCGTTTAGATTGTTCACTTGCCTCTTTGCATATTGATTGCCAACGTTCTAACTTTTTAATTACCTTTTTATCATCAATTTTAACAATACTTCGTTCCATAATTACCGGAATGAATTTACTTACCCCTAATTCAGTTGCTTTTTGTAAAATTAAATCCATTTTTTGTTCTTTAAGTAATGGAATAATAAGTGTTACTTGTGGCATTTTAGTATTAATATGCTCTAGTTCTTCAATTATATTGGCACCATCTTTACTATTGTTTAAACTACATAAAAAGAGTTGATGATTAAAGACTATTTCCATCTTATCATTTGGTTTCATTCGCATTACTGTATTTATATGATATAAATCATTATCATTTAAAATAAGTTGATTATTGTTTTTAGATTTGGCAAAATATCTTTGCATAGTATCACCTAACTAATTATAGCATAAAAAAAGCGATTAAAATATATTCGCACAATTTTATTTGTTTTTGTTGATCCAATCCATAATTGGTTCTTTAGGTAAGTATCCAGATGCTTTAGCAACAGGTATTCCATTTTTAAATAAAATTAATGTTGGAACACTCATTACTCCATATTGACGTGCTAGATTGCTACTTTCATCAATATCAATCTTAACAATATCAAAGTCACTTCGATCATTTGCAATTTCATCTAGTACTGGTCCTAGCATACGGCAAGGTCCACACCATGTTGCAAAAAAGTCAACAAGGACTAAATCTTTGCTAATTAACTCATTAAAATTTTCTTCGTTTCCTAAAACTAACATGTAATCATCCTTTCTAACGATATTTTTGTAAGATAATTTCAACATTATCTATTTGTAATTTATTTCTTTCAATTAAATCATCTACAGTATTTAATGATACAATTTTTTTACTCAATAATACATCTAAAGCTTCTAAATTAAATTGATTAGGATCTTTTTCGGTTTTAAACTTTTCTTTTAAATTATTAAAATCACCAACAATTGCTACTGTTTTATCAACAAATGATGATAAGATCGGCGTGTTTTGTAATATCTTATCTTTATATCTCGATTCACTAGCAAACGAAATGTTAAAAAATGGTAGTGATATAACATAAAGAAAAATAAAGGCAATTACATAATATTGAATTACACCAACAGCAGCTCCTAGTATTTTAGAAGGTATTCCTAAGACAATGGTCATATTTAAAATTCCTTCAAATATTCTTGTTGCAAACATTAATATTTTTAATATTAAAGATAACCCTAGTAATACTACTAAAAATGCAATAAATTCATATAATAATATATTTAAAACAGATACTCCTTTTATTAGTCCACCAAAATTAAAAAATGGCAGTGTCCTAAATAAGAATTCTGATATCGGTCCTCTTAAGTTGAACGCTAAAATAACAATTATAATAAAGCCAACCGAACTAACTAGTTGTCTTGTAAATCCTCTTTTAAATCCAAGCGATGCTCCAAAAAGTAAAAAGATTATAATTACTAAATCGATTATATTCATAAGTTACCTCCTATATCATTATATTATAAAATAGTTAAAAAAGAAAGTATTTTGATTTTATTTGTGGTAAAATTGAATTAGGAGGTATATTAATGAATATAACTTTAAAAGTAAGTGAAAACACTAAGGAAAAAATGATTAAATATTTTGAAGATAAAAAAAGAGAAAAAACACCACCTTATGCAGTTTTTCAAGCTGATGAAAGTGATACAGTTGTTACTTTATATGAATCTGGAAAAGTTGTTTTCCAAGGAGTAAGTGCTGATATAGATGCTTCTATGTGGAGTCAGATGGAAAAGAATTTAAACCCTTCTAAGGAAGTTGAAATATCTAATAATGATTCCAAGAAAGA
Source organism: Bacilli bacterium (assembly GCA_041655535.1). Taxonomy (GTDB): domain Bacteria; phylum Bacillota_I; class Bacilli_A; order RF39; family UBA660; genus DUPI01. Next base: position 172,270 of record JBBAFH010000001.1, on the reverse strand, counting down.
TAAGGTTAAAGATAATAAAGATGTTGTTAATAAAAATCTTTATTACTTTTCTAATAGCATCGGGTCAGATGAAGTAGGAACTGGTGATTATTTTGGACCGGTTGTTGTTACGGCTGCTTTTGTCAAAAAAACTGATATTCCCCTTTTAGAAGAATTAGGGGTTACTGATTCTAAAAAATTAACGGATGAAAAGATACTAAATATTGTGCCAAAATTTATTAAAAAAATACCTCATGAAACAATTTTATTATCTAATACTGATTATAATAATTATTACAATGAAGATATTAATTTGAATAAGATTAAAGCTATCCTTCACAATCGTGTTTTATTATCAATGGTTAATAAAGAACCAGTTTATGATTTTGTTATTGTCGATCAATTTGCTAATCCATTTGTTTATTATAATTACTTAAAAGGTAGTCAGCACGTATTTAGAAACATTACTTTTTTAACTAAAGCTGAAAGTATTAGCTTAAGTGTTGCTTGCGCTTCTTTAATTAGTCGTTATCACTTTATTAAAAGTATGGATAAACTAAGTAGTGAGCTAGGCATTTCATTGCCTTATGGATCAGGTATTAAAACTGATGAAGTTGGTTATGAGATAGTTAAAAAATATGGTTTTGATAAATTAAAAGACTATGCAAAATTAAATTTTAAAAATACTGAGAAAATTAAAAATTATGAAAATAAATAACTCTATGCAATGCATAGAGTTTTTCTTATTTCTTCTTTATAATATCCTTTTTTAACATTTTTTGATTAAAATGATTAGCAACTTGCTCCCCCTCGATAGTTTCACGATTAACTGTTGAATCATAATTAATTCCCTTATGATGCATCTTATGTTTCATAATGCTACCTTCAATAAATTGATCACTTGTATCAATACTTTTATTCAATATATCTACCACTTCAATTAATTCTGGATATATTTCTTCTAAACCTTCTGTTTGATATTTAGCAACACGTGTATTTATTGCTCTAACAATATCTTCAAGTCTTCCTTCTTCGGCTTTTTGTTTGTTGATTACAAAGTTAATATCAGTAATCAATTTTTCATAATTAAACTGATTATGTTTAAAAAGTGCTGTTTGTTTAAAAAGATAGCTATATTTCATAATTTTTAAATATCCGACAAATACTTTATTACGATAAAAATAATTATCTAACTTATTGTTTACTACTGTTTCCATACTACACACCTCTATTTTTTTTCATTAGTACAAGTTGTTTATCATTAATTTTTTTTCGAGTTTCTAGTACATCTTCAAATGGCATTGCATATCTTTCATCTAATGCTGCTGCTTGTTTTAATCTATCATTTTGATCAGCGGCATACATTTCAGTTGTTACTAATCCTTGATGCAATTCCCCAACATATAAATTTAATCCTGCTTTTAAATATTTTGCATATTCAACATCTTTTTGCTTACTTACTTTTTCAATATAATCAAGCAGTGATAGTATGTCATTACTATCCCCTTTTTGTTTTTCTATCATATAGTTTACTTGCCAAGATAGGGTATCAAGATTAATAAATGGTATTTCTTTTTTTAGTAGTTTTTTTACTCTAATATTAACTTTCATTAAGTATAACTTATCTATTAGAATGCTGTTGTCCCATAGATATCTTTCAACTCTGTTATCTAATTTCACAATAATCCCCCTCACATTGTTGCCAATATTATAGCATGTTATTTTTCTTTCGACAACTTTTTGTCAAAAAAACTCTAATTATAAATTAGAGATTCTTTAATTTTTCTTCATATGCTTTTTGTAATACATATATTTCTTTACTACTCATAAATAAAATAACCGCATTTTTATGAGCTAATAAAATATCTGCCATGTCATTATTAATGTATTCACCATTGTCAAGTAATTTAATAATTTCTTGAGCATCAAATGGTTCGATATCCTCTTTTCGATCAACATAAACATCCATTACATAAGCTTTGTCAGCAAGATTTAAGGCATCTACAAATTCTTGCTTAAATTTAGCTGCTCTTGAATAAGTATGAATTAATAAAACAGCTACAATTTCTTTATCAGGATATTTTTGACGAGCACCTTTGATCGTTACTTTTACTTCTGTTGGATGATGAGCATAGTCATCAATCGTTACTATATCTCCAATAACTTTCTCTTTAAAACGACGTTTTGCTCCTTGGAAAGTCTTTAAATATTTTGATACTTCTTTAGCATCAATTCTTTCGTAATAGCAAACTGAAATAACAGCAAGTGAATTTAATAGCATATGTTTACCATACAGCGGAAGATCAAAATGTCCATAGTAATTACCTTCTACAAAAACATCAAAACTAGTTCCATCATCACCAAATTCAACATCTTTAGCGATTATATCGTTATCTTCATCTAAACCGTAGAAGAAAATTGGTTTATCAACATTTAATGAATGAGTATATGGATCATCACCACAAGCAATAACCATTTTTTCGGCCTTATTAGCATATTGCTCGTAAGCCAAAACAACATCATCAATATCTTTATAATAATCAATATGATCTAATTCAATATTGGTAATAATTGCATAATATGGGTTGTATGCTAAAAAATGACGCTTATACTCACAAGCTTCAAGTGCGAAATATTCATTTTCTTTAGTAGCATATCCCGTACCATCACCAATTAAATAATTACTTCCACAAATACTATTCATAACATGAGCCATCATTGAAGTGGTCGTTGTTTTACCATGGCATCCTGAGATACCAATTGTTTTAAACTTCTTAGTTAATTTACCAACCATCTCTTGGTATGAATGAATTTTAAGTCCTAATTCTTTTGCACGAGCTACTTCTTCATGATCATCACGAAAGGCATTTCCTTGAACAATAGTCATTCCTTCTTTAATATTGTTTTTTGAAAAGGGATATATAGTTATTCCTCTTTCAATTAACGGAATTTCTGTAAAAAAATGATCTTCCTTATCACTTCCTAGTACATTGTAACCTAAATCAAACATAATCTGCGCTAAAGCAGCCATTCCTGTTCCTTTAATACCTATAAAATAATACATACAATACCTCCTCTTTATATTATACAATAAATAATGGGATTTAACTCAAAAAACCAATAATTATTGGACCTAAAATAAGTAATAATATTAACGGAATAACAAAGATGACCGATAATATACTGACCTTATTAGGTATTTTGTTTATTTTTTCTTTTACTTCTAATAATTGTTTTTCCCTTAAAAAATCAATTTGATTGTACATTGTTTCTAATATACTATTACCAAAAACATTTGTTTGAATAATATTTAAAATAATATTATTAATAGTAATCGATGGGATTCTCAATTTCATATTTTCTAATGCTTCAGGTAACGATTTTCCAAATTTTGTTTCCATTAGAGTCTTTTTAAATTCGTTTGATAGATTAGATTCAACATTGAAACAAGTTGTTTCTAATGCATGCTCTAAATTTCTACCAGATTCTAAGGTAAGCGTTAATATTTCAAAAAATTGAAGAGCTTCAGCATCGAGCATTGAGGCTCTTTTTTTCAAACGACGATCAATTAATATATAATCAAACAAAAAGTAAAATATAACTGATACAACAGGAGCATAAATATATCCAAAATCAATCATAAAAAGAATTGCAATAAATAACAACGCTGTCATTAAATAACGAATATTCATATATCTGATGGCATCAATAAATTTCACTTCACCCATCATATCTAATTTTTGTTGAATCATAGCAATATCTTGATCGCGATATATTTTTCTAATTACTTTGTTTTTAGTCCTTGTATTATACATTTTATCACACCCTTACTCTTACAAACTTTTGAATTATATAAATATAAGTTAAATATATAGTCATCATTAAAATTACTAAAATACCACCTATTTCTGTTGTGTATAATGGTATGAAATAATTAGGATTAATTAAATTAACAACTAGAACAAATAAGATTGGTAGTCCAATTAAAATGTTGACAATTATTTTAGAACCACCAGTTAATGATTTTAATTCAAGTTTAAGTTTCTTTTTATTAAATAATGTTTTTTCAATCGATGTGAAGACATTGTTAATATTTCCACCGGTTTTACTTAAAATTGTTAAAGCAACAGTTAAATAAGTCGCTTCTTCTAATTTAATTCGTTTGGCAAATCTTTTGAATACAATATCTATTGATAAACCAAAATTTATTTCTAAAGCCATTTTTTGAAACTCTCTAGATATTGGTCCTTCTATTTCATTAGTCACTAATTCAATAGCTTGAATTATACTGTTTCCTGACTTAAAAGCATTATTCATGACCGTTATTGCTTGTAAAAAGTCATTTTCTAAACGATTTCGATAATTTCTATATTTAACCATATAGATAATATTAGGTGTAAAGAAACCAAAGAAAACGGGAATAATTATTTCATAAACATTGATTAGTTCATACTGAACTAATTTAGCTAAGAATGCTACTAATAAAAAGAATAACGAGATAATTATTTTTTCACTAACATAATCAAGAGGATTACTATATGTTTCATTAACAACATTAACATATTTTTCATATCGTTTACTATTTTTTTTAATAAGTGTTGATATTGATAGAATCTTACTTATTTTATCAATCATTTTTTTATATAAAAGGCCAATCTTATCCCCTAGTGATAATCCGCTAGTAGCAATTGGTTCAATACTATATTGAGCAATTCTATTTTCAAGATTTAATCCCTTTAGATACCTAGTAATCATAAAAAAGATAACTGCTAAAATACTTAAAACAATATATTGAAATGTCATTACACTTTGAATATTAGAGTCATATACATTGATGTAAACAATTTTAGAAGCAGCGTTACCGGCATCATCAACAACAGTGTAAGTTAACTTTTTTAAACCCTCTGTTGTAAAATCTAATTCTTTATAATTAGTTGTAACACGTTCTATCAAATTACCAGATTGTTTGTCATATGCTTTTACTCCACCCATAACAATTATGTTTGAACCAATTGGCATATCGATACTTGTATTATCTAAAGTAATAACTGGTTTTTCTTTATCAACGTTATATATTCCACTATTATAAGAAATCAAGTTTTCATTGTAATCGTATCCATTGATAGAAATTTTGTATTGACCAGTTTCATCTAAAAAGATATTCGATGGTAATGAATTATTGATATCAATACGTTTATACTCTAGATTGTTTTTCAAAATTATGTATTCATATTTAACAATGTGTTCTTCTGGGGTGAAAGTTATAGTTAAATCTTTGTTTGTCGGTGATATTTGCTCGTAAAGGCTAAAGAAAGACGATTGATTATTTATCATCTTTTACTCCAAAAATATCTGACAATGTATCATTACCTCTTGCTTTAATTTTTTGATAAACTAACGGTACATATTTATGCATTACGAATTCACCGATAACTTCGTCATTTTCAGATAATCCAGTTTGTTTAAAACTAAAAATTTCTTTTAATTTTATTTCGTCTTTTTCATAGCCAGCCACTTCACAAATACTAACAACTTTTCTTCGACCATCACTTAAACGTTCAACTTGAATAACTATATCAATAGCATTTTCGATATAGTCCCGAATTGCAGGAATTGGTATTTCCATCCCTGCCATCAAAATCATTGTTTCTAAACGATTTAAGGCATCAGCCGGGGAATTGGCATGCATAGTAGTTAAACTACCGGTATGACCAGTATTCATTGCTTGAAGCATATCAAATGCTTCTTTACCACGAACTTCTCCTACGATAATACGATCTGGTCTCATACGTAAAGAATTTATCACAAGATCACGAATTGTTATTTCCCCATCACCTTCGTAATTAACAAGCCTTGTTTCAAGAGATATAACGTGTTCTTGTTTAAGTCTTAATTCAGCAGCATCTTCGATCGTAATAATACGTTCATGATTTCCAATAAATGATGATAAAACATTTAATAAAGTTGTTTTACCACTGCCGGTTCCTCCACATATTACAATATTTAATTTGGACATAACGCAAGCATCTAAAAATCTTGCCATATAAGGAGTTAAGGTACCTCCTCTTAAAAAATCTTCAATATTTGCTAAATCATCTTTAAATTTACGAATCGTAAGTACTGGTCCTTTTAAAGATAATGGGGGAATAATAGCATTTAATCTTGAACCATCAGTAAGACGAGCATCAACCATCGGATTCATTGTATCAATGGTTCTCCCAAGTGGTTGAATCAATCTTTGAATAGTACGAATTATATGTTCATCATTAATAAATGAAATACTATCATCACGAATTACTCGACCATTTAATTCAATATAAATCTCGTTAGATTTATTAACCATAATTTCAGTTATTAAATTATCTTTAAGTAGTTCAGTAATGGGACCATATCCATTTATTTCATTATCAATTAAATTATATATATAACTTCTTTCAACATTAGTTAAATCATAACCTTCTAAAGTACGGTCAATTTCATTTTTAATAAAATCATCCATAGTAACTTGGTGACTATTATTATCAATTAAATTTTGAATAATCTTAGTTCTTAATTGGTCTAATAATTCCTTATTTTCAAATGCTTGATAATCAGGAACATAACTGTGAATCGTTTTATCTATTTGAACATTAAATTCATCAACTAATTTTTTCATATTACTCACCACCATTTGTTTTTATTAAAGACTCAGCTATCATTTCAAAAATTTTTATAGACTTTTTTTCGTTATTTCTTATTTTTTTATTGAGTGTTAAAATATCACCTTCTAAAGTATAAAAATCAAAATTTCTAAGATAAAAATCGGTAGGAATAATATAATCAACATTATCTTTAATAATATTTTTTATATCATGTTTGCTAAAATAATTTCGAAGTTTATCTTTGGCATTATTTAAAACTATTTTATAATTATCTTTATTCATATCTTTAAAAATCGAAACCATTGATTTCATATTTTTAAGATCAACAGGATCATTACTAATAACATAAACAATTTCATCACTAGCATCCAATGTTACTAAATTTATTTCATTTAAAATATGATTAGTATCAATTAATATAACATCGTACTTCATACTCGCACGATCAATTACAATATCTAAATAACGGCTATTTATTTTATTAGCAAAACGAGGATCTTTAGGAGCCGGTATAACATCAATCATGTCATTATATTTAATAACATAATCTTCAATTACATTAAAGCGATTATTACTTAAATCATCAATTAATTTATAAATATCCTTTTCGTTAGATATGTTTAATGATGTGGCAATCGCGCCACCGTATAAGTCTAAATCCATAATTAAAACTCTTTTTTTCATTAAACTAAAAATTCCAGCTAAATTAAGAGTTGTTGTTGTCTTACCAACACCACCCTTCACAGAAGTTATTGTAATTGTTTTTGCCTTGTGAACTGCCATAATATCCCTCTATTCCTTACTTATTATTATTTTATCATCACGAAGATTACCTTCGTAACTACTTTCAATTTCAAATTCACTTTTATCAATAATCATTGGTAACTGGGCTTTTACCGTAATCATTACTGTTATTTTTATATAATTAGGACTTATTTTTATATCCAATGATTTAATGTCATCTACATTTTTTATAAAATAATTCCTGATTTTGCTATCAATATCTGAAGACTCATCAAGATTAAAGCGCATATTAATTGATTCTTTTATATTAGATTGTAACTCCCGTTTGGCAACATAAACATATCCTTGGTTAATAACAAATGATAGTAAAAGGACCATCAGTGGTAATAATAAAATAAATACGACTAATGTTTGACCTTTATTATTCATAAATATATCTTTCTACTTTCACATAATAAGGATTTTTTAAAATTAAATTTAACCCAGGAGTAGTAATATTTATTTTTTTGGATACAATTAAATGTTTAAACTCACCATCAAGACGATTAGTAAATTCAAGCTGATGATTTAAAACATAAGTATTAATATCACTTTGCTTGTTTTCTTGGTATAAGTCAACAACGTTATCTAAATGACTTTCCAATTGATATTTTTGATATAAAATATTACCAAAATCAATCATTCCTAGAGCAATAAACAAAAAAATAGGAAGAATCATAACAAATTCAACTAATGCTTGACCTTTATTATCCATTTGATCACATCCCTATCCTAATAGAATTATATCAAACTTTGCTTAAATAAACAATGAAATTTAAACATAAAAAAAGATAATAATGCACAAAAAAAGAATACTAAGTATTCTTATTGTTCAACACATTGTCCTTCCCCTGGCTTTTGTCCTTCAACATAAACTTTATTTACTAAAGAACATGAAGTTTTAGTTACCGAGTCTTGTAGATATCCACCTAAAAGTTTCACCACACTAATAACAATAACACTGATAACAGCAATAATTAATAAATATTCTACCAAAGCTTGTCCTTTATTATTCATTTTAGTCATAAGTACCTCCAATATATATGTTTACATTTTATCTTTTTTTATAGTAATTGTCAAATTATTTTTAATATGTTATATTATTCATGGTGATAGTATGGAAATAATTAATTGCACAACTTTTAAAAAACGGTTGATTGGACTAATGTTTAAAAAACAAACAATTGATTTTGGACTTTGTTTTCCTAAATGTAATTCTATTCATACTTTCTTTATGTTCCAATCAATTGATGTAGTTATGACTGATATTAATCATAATATCAAATATATTTATTCCAACTTTAAGCCTTTTAAAATAATATTACCTAAAAAAGGTGTTTATTATACATATGAATTACCAGTTTTAAGTTCTAAAGGTCTAAAAATAAATGAAAAATTTTAAAATAATACTTTTTGTTTTTGTCTAGTTCTAATATAATAATGATCTTTATGTTCATCAGATATTTTTATATTATGTTCTGCCTCTATTTCGTTAATAATAGAAATAATATCGATTTCACAAATACGTTTTAAATAAGCACCAAAGCTAGGGTGTTTTTTCAATATTTTTTCAAACTTCTTTTCAGTAAATATTGGTGCTATAAAAGAATTTGCAACTGAAAAGGAAAGATCATGGTTTTCTCTTTTATTAAAAGTACATCCATACTTTGCATAATCAAATGATTCAGCATAATCAAATAGCGGTGCGAATGATAATTTGTTGCCATCTTTCTCAAATAAAAAATTACTAGCAACTCGATCAACTTGTTCCATTAAATAGTCGATGCAAGTCATTTTAAATAAATCATTAATTAAAGGATAATAGTCTTCTTCTAAACAAAACCTTTTTAGTAAATCAATATTTTTATAATTTGGCTTTTTTTTGTGTCTAAATCCAATATCAAACATATCAACATATTCTTTAGCCGGATCTTTAAAGTTTTCGGATAAAACGCCATACATTTTAAAATGCTCATCACAGTCTAAAATGGCAGGTGTATTACAAGCAGTTTTTAAATCCATGAACTTAGCAAGTTTTGGACCAATTAGTTCATTTAAAATAGGATATATACGGTCAAAAAATTTAAATCGATAATATTTTCCATTAATATAATGCCACTTATAAGGATCACTAGTATCATAAACACTACTACAAACAATATTTGCAACAGATAACGCTTCTTCTTCCGATCGTTTAACAGGCTTAATATGAATACAGTTTTCTATATCATAAATTTTTTTTAACATAAGTCCCTCTTTCATGGTTTTATATTATAGCATTTTATTTTTAAATTGCAAATTGACAAAAAAACAAGAATTATTTCTTGTTTTAGTTATATTTAAATTCAAATTCAAAATCAAGAATTCGAATTAAGTCACCTTCCTCAGCACCTAATTCTCTTAACTTATCATCAACCCCAAGTTTGCGAAGTTTATGCGCAAATCTTAAGATTGCATCTTCACTACTAAAACGAGTCATTCTAACAAGTTTTTCAACTTCTGCACCTCTAATAACCCAAGCATCTGGTTCATTAGTAATGGTAAATGGTTCTTCATGCTTAAATTTATATATTACATGACTTTCAAATTTTTCTTCCTCATATAGAGGTTGCTTTTCTATTTTTTCTAGCATATTTGCTAGTTCAATTAATACTTTGTCTAAACCATCATTATTAATTGCTGAAATAGGATAAATTGGTAACTTCACCTTTTCTTTGAATTTTTCAAGGTTAGAAACAGCTGATGGAATATCCATTTTATTAGCAACAATAATTTGTGGTTTTTCTAATATTTTAGGATTAAAATTTTCTAACTCTTTATTGATTATTAAATAATCTTCATACGGATCACGTACTTCAACACCACTCATATCAATAATATGGGCGATTACTCGTGTTCTTTCAATATGTCTTAAAAATTGATCTCCTAATCCTTCACCTAATGATGCGCCTTCAATTAAACCGGGCAGATCAGCCACAACAAAAGAACGGTTATCAAGTGTTTTAACAACACCTAAATTAGGAGATAAAGTTGTAAAATGATATGCTGCTATTTTGGGTTTGGCAGCTGATATTTTAGAAATCAAGGTTGATTTTCCAACACTTGGCATCCCTACTAATCCAACATCTGCTAACAGTTTTAATTCAACTTTAATTTTGCGGATTTCACCAGGTTCTCCATTTTCAGCAATTTCTGGTGCTGGATTAGCACGAGTTGCAAAGGCAATATTACCACGGCCACCACGACCTCCATTAGCAACAATTATTTCATCATCTTTATGAGTTAAATCAGCAATGATAAGTCCGGTATCAATGTCAGTAACAACGGTTCCAAGTGGCACTCTAATGGTTATATCTTCGGCCATTTTTCCGTGTTTACCTTTACCTTCTCCGTTACTACCTCGTTTACCTTTAATAAGTCTTTGATATCTCAAATCAATTAAAGTGTTTAATCCTTCATCAACTTTAAAAATAATGTTTGAACCACGACCTCCATTACCGCCATATGGTCCACCCATATCAATGTATTTTTCTCGGCGAAAGGCCATACATCCATTACCGCCATCACCAGCTTTTACTTCTACTATTACTTCATCGACAAACATTAAATCACCTCACTTGCTTAATTATACACTAAATAACAATTAAAAAAAAGCCAGAAGTTGACCTTTATTGTTACTTTTTATTATATATAGCGGCACTTACGATTAAAAGAATAATTATGACGATTAAAGCAATAATCAAAAACCCTAAAGTTCCGTTGTCTGGTTTACTTTTTTCAACCACAGCCAATATGTTTTTTAACACTATAAATCACCCTTCTTAGTTTTTTAATACCTAATCTTATTATATCAAATATTTAGATTCTTATCAAATTAAAAAAAACAAGAAATTATTCTTGATTTTAAATATTAATTATCTTTCAGCATAAATACTTACTTGTTTTTTATCTCTACCTAGTCTTTCAAATTTAACATATCCATCCATTTTGGCATAAACAGTATCATCGCTTCCGATTCCAACATTTTTCCCTGGGTATATTTTAGTACCACGTTGACGATATAAAATTGAACCACCTGTTACAAATTCACCATCAGCCGCTTTTGCACCCAATCTTTTACCAATTGAGTCACGTCCATTCTTAGTTGAACCTTGACCCTTTTTTTGTGCAAACAATTGAATATTTAATTGTAATAATTTTGCCATCATTGCACCTCCTTAATTTAGTTTAACGTTTTTAGGATATTTTTTTTCTAATTCTTTTAATAATTCAATCATATTATTTACCAAAGTATTTGTTACTAAATCATGCTTTAATAATTTAATATTTATAAATCCATCTTGTTCTATGTAGTCTAAGCAAGTATCATCAAGTTTTAACATCGCATTAACACTTGTTATAACTATGCTTGACACTGATGAACAAACAATATCAGATCCATAAACATCAAAATTAGCATGACCCTTAACTGATATTTCTTCAATTAAGTCATTATTTTTTTTAACTGTTACTTTAATCATATTATTTTTCTTTAATAGTTTTGATTAATACTTTAGTATATGGTTGACGATGTCCTTGTTTTCTACGATATTTTTTCTTAGCATTGTATTTATATACAATAATCTTTTTTTGTTTACCGTGTTTTACAACTTCACCTGTTACCGTTACATTTGATAAATATGGTTTACCAACAACACCGTTAATCATTAATACTTTGTCGAAAACTACTGTTTCACCAGCAGGTTGATCTAATTTTTCAATAAATAGAACAGTTCCTTCTTCAACGTAATATTGTTTTCCACCTGTTTCAATAACTGCTTTCATTTTTTACCTCCTTATTTCTCAGACTCGCCATCAAGGTACATTGCTGTTTTAACCCGTTCTGTGCGGTTGTAGAGTAAGGCTCTACACAATATAGAATTTTATCATAAATCACTTTGTTTGTCAAATCTTTTAGCCAGTATTTCTTCCTCTTTTCGAAAATAATTATTTGTTTTAAAGAGATGTCGATAATCACGATACATTTTTGATAAATTTATTTGTTTTATAATTTTAGTTTTTTTAAATTTGATTTTGTATAAATACCTTTCAAATAAAAATTTATTAAATATATATTTATGTTCTTTATACTCAGTTATTATTTTTATGAATAAGAAAAATAGAACTAAAACAATAATCAAGTTGGTTATATTATATAGTAATGCTACTGTAAAAACAACTATTGATAAATAGATTGTTATTAGATGACTAGATTTAAATGATACAAATTTATTACATATAATATTTACTAGTTTTGAACCGTCTAACGGTATGATTGGTAACATATTAAAAATTAATATAGCATAGTGATAGTTCATTAACATATAACTCGGTTTAATTGAATAAGCCAATAAATAAAAAAGACATTGACAAAGAGGTCCCATAATCAAAATGATAAATTCTTGAAAAAGTGGTTTATTTAAATGCTCATTAAATTTAGTTAATCCTCCAAACGGTAAAACAATTATTTTGTCTATTTCCCATTTGAAATATTGCGCTGCTGTAATATGCCCAAGTTCATGAATAATAATAAGTATCGAAAAAATTATAAAATCTTTAAATAGACCGGTAAAAACCGATAAAAGAGCAACTACATAATAAAGATAATGAAATTCAAACTTATTATATATACTTTTTATAATCAAGATTCGTTCCATCTTTTTTAAAGACTATATATAAATTACTATCAATTGTTTCACCAACTAATCCACCGTCTGTTATATAATCATATAATTTAACATTTATATTGGTAATGTTTGAATACCAAACATCGACCCCATCACTCTGTTGAATAATTACCGTATTTTTATAATCATCTTTGTCGCCAATAAAAATAACAATTCCCTTTTTTAAAGCTGGTACTAAATAATTAGAATCAACAACTAATTTCGCACCATCACGATATTTATGAACTTCTTGATATTTTAATTTTTCATTAAAAACTGGTGTTGTAACGTCTTTAAACAAACTTTTAAATGGTATTGGACTTCCAAAATATTTTTGGTAAACTTCATTTACCGACGCAAACGAAAAATTAGTATCATAAACATGTTTATAAAACAAATTACGAAATTGAGTATTTGATTTAAGTCCAATTAAAGTTATTAAAGTAATTATTATCATAATTAAAAATTTAGTTAAATATTTATCAAAAAAAGGATGTCCCACTTTTTTTGATTCAACAAAATTAGTCGCATTAATTCTTTTTTGTCTTATTTTCTCTTTAATCTCATTTATTTCATTATCCATTATATCACCTATAAAAGTATATGAAAAAAGGTCTTTTGGTAGACCTTTTATATTAATCAATCTTTTGAATTTTATGTTTTTCACTGAGCTTGTCAGCAATAATATACATAATAAAACTATATATAATATTTAATAGCAATGTTTTTAAAATAGTTATTGTTAAATAATCAATATTAAAGTTTTTGTAACCAATAATTACTAATATAAAATAAGTAATTATTAAATACATAACAATACTAATTAACGTGATAATCATTACATTAATAAAGTTATTTGATAAAGTAAAATTAATCAATTTAATTATTAAGCCAACAGCCATAAAAACAATCATATTTAAAAATAATGTATTAGTAAATATAATATCATAAATTAAACCAACTACTCCACAATATTTGATATACCTTAAATCATTGTTATTAAAAAAAGGATATATAAGCACTAACGAAACAATTGAGAATAATGGCGTGAATACTGAACCAAGTGGAACAATATTAGAAACAATGTTTTCTAATATTAGTGATAAAATTATTATAAAAATAATCATTGTTCTAAGGCCTCACGTTTTAAAATAGTAACATAATTTATTTTGGAAAAATCTACATCAGAAGTTACTTCAATAATTTTAGCTAAATCAAAATTATCTGTTTTTACTTGTTTAACTTTGCCGACCGTTATACCACTAGTAAAATAATCACCGAGTCCGGTTGTGGTCACTAACGATCCTGGTTCGATATTTATGTTTTGGTCGATTCCTTCAATTATAAAAACTTTATTATCAACTTCATATTTAACTAAAAGACCAAATATATAATCATCGTTATTTTTTATTTTCACAGATATTTTATCAGTTATATCATCACTAGTTAATAGTTTAATGGTGCTATTAAAGTTAGTAACTTTAATTATCTTACCAATTAAACCTTCTTTTACAATAACTGGCATGTCTTCTTTCACGCCATTTTTACTTCCTTTATCAATCGTTATAGTATTATACCAAACTCCAATATTACGATTAATAACTGTTGCATTTAAGTAACTATCTTTACTCAATGTTTTATTCAACTCTAAAATTTTTTGTAACTCGCTATATTGATAATCTAACTCATTAAACTTTGCTTGTAGCAAATTATAATTTTCGCTTTTTTCTTTTAAATCATTATATTTTTCATACATTTCCTTTTTCTCTTTTTGTTCTGTTACTTTTTTATCAATAAATCTAATTGGTGAATAAAGAACTTTATTAACAAATAACCCTGTATCCTTAAGCAAACTTTCAATTTTAGTTAAATTACGATCATCATTGACCATTTTATAAATAACACCAATAACAATGATAATGCTTAAAAATAATAAAATTAACCAATATTTTTTATTTCTATTTCGTCTTTTATTCATATAATCACCATTTACATTATATTATACTTTTACTATTTTTTCTACCTATTAAATCGTTTTCATAAAAACTATAATAGTTATTCTTACTTATAATAACATGATCAATAACCTTTATTCCTAAAAGGTTCCCCGTTTCAACTAGTCTGTCTGTTACAATAATGTCATCATTTGATGGAATAACATTACCACTTGGATGATTATGAAGACAGATAATCGATGAAGCACTTAATAAATAAGCTTCTTTAAATATCTCACGAGGATGGACGAGACTTTGATTAAGAGTTCCTTTAAACAATAGTTTATCAGTAATAACTTTTTTATTATTATCTAAATAAATACAATAAAAATATTCCTGTAATTTATCCCCCAGAATATCTTTATAATATTTATGAACAAGACTAGAATTAGTGATTTTTAAGCAGTTAATAGTTGGTACTTCCCTATTTATTCTTTTTACTAACTCGCTTATTGCTAAAATTGTGCATCCTTTCGCGCTACCAATCCCTTTTATACTTGTAAGCTCTTGATAGTTCATTTTGATTAATTTTTTAATATCACCTACCTGAGATATTATTTTAGTTGCCAATACTTTTGCCGAGGCATCTTTAGTACCTGTTTTAAGAATAATTGCTAATAATTCTTCGTTACTTAAACTATCAGCTCCGATATTAATTAGTCTCTCCCGAGGTCTTTCAATGGTTGGAATATCTTTGATTTTAACGTTCATTTTTAATGCTCTCCTCATATTTTTCTAATACTTGCCGACTAACTGATTTAATAACCTCATAGTCAGTTGTTGTTGAAAGCAATTGATCGTAATAGCTAATCAGTTCTAAAAATTCACTATCACTAACACTATACTCTTTCATATAAGTATCATATCCTAACGTTTTAAAATATCCTTGGAGTTTAGATGCATTATTACTATTTTTAGTAATTCCAATAAACACATAATACATGTCATTTTCCATATTATAAACATAATAATTTAGTTTGTCAGTATTGTTTTTCATACTTTCTTCACTTGAATAAACACCATATTGAACAAAATATAGCTTTTCTCCAGTATTAAAAACAGGTGTTATTTTTTGTTTGTTTTGATACTGATTAAGCATAAATTTAGACAATAAAAAACCGATAAAGATGCACAATATAACTGGTATTATATATTTTTTCATATGATCACCATCTATATTATGATATACTTGTTTATCGGTTTTTGTCGTTTAATCAATATTTGTATAAACTTTTACTTTTTCTATAACATCATTAACAGAAACATCATTACTATCTTTTTCATGTCTCAATTTTAATTCAACCATATTTTCTTTTATTTTGTATCCAACAGTTATTCTAATTGGAATTCCAATTAAATCAATGTCGTTAAATTTAACACCTGGACGAGTCTCACGATCGTCTAAGATAGTTTCAATTCCCATTTTATTTAATTCATTATATAATTCATTAGCATATTTAGATTGTATTTCATCTTCAGTATTAATAATTATTATGGCAACTTTAAATGGCGCGATTTCCATTGGCCAGATGATTCCGTGTTCATCATTATTTTGTTCAACAACACTAGCCATAATACGCTCAATTCCAATTCCATAACTTCCCATATAAGTTGGCAATAAATTATTATGTTGATCAGTATAATACAAATTTAAATCTTCCGAGTATTTAGTACCAAGTTTAAATGTATTACCAATTTCAATTCCTTTTTTAAAGATTAAAGGTTTTGAACATACAGGACATGGGTCCCCTTCTTTAACATTTTTAATATCATCTTTAAGAGTATAAGTGAAATCACTTAGATTAACGTTTTTATAATGATAATCGCTCTTATTCGCACCAACAATAAAGTTTTTCATATTAGCTATTTCATCATCAATAATAATTGGAATATCAAGTCCAATTGGACCAGCAAATCCTATGTTAGCATTAGTAATTTTTATAACATCCTCTGGAAGTGCGAGTTCAATGCTTTGACCTTTTAATAATTTTAATAATTTAGTCTCATTCACTTCACGATCACCTGGGACTAAACAAGCATAAAAATTATTATCAATATTATATATTAATGTTTTTACAAATTTTGCTGGTTCTTCATTAAGCAAGTTAGCAACTTCTAAAATAGTACCAGCATTAGGTGTTAACACCATTTCTTTATTCAGTGTTTCTTCTTCGCTTGTAGTACCTAAATTAACACATTTACTGACTTCGATATTAGAAGCATAATCACACTTTTCACATAGCACTAAAGTGTCTTCACCAATATCAGTAACAGCTTGAAATTCTTCTGATAAAAGTCCACCCATCGCTCCTGTATCGGCAGTAACTATCTTATAATCAATTCCAATTCGATCAAAAATAATTTTGTAAGCATCAAACATTTTTTGATACGCTAAATCTAGTCCATTAAGATCTGTGTCAAAACTATAAGCATCTTTCATAACAAACTCTCTAATTCGAATTAATCCGAATCGAGGACGAGGTTCATCACGATATTTAATTCCAATTTGATATAAATTAAACGGAAAATCTTTATATGATTTAACTTTCTCTTTAGCAGCCATAACAAATAATTCTTCGTGTGTAGGCCCTAAAACGTAGTTACGTTTGTAACGATCCTTTAAACCAAACATACTATCACCAAAAACTTCACGTCTTCCACTTTCAACGAAAATTTCTTCTGGTAATATATTAGGCATGATTAATTCGATTGCATCTGCATTATTCATTTCTTCTCGAACGATATCTTCAATCTTTTTTAAAACTTTAAAACCAAGTGGCATGTACATATATATACCATTACCAACTTTTTTAACCATCCCACTTCTTACTAATAGATTCCCACTATTAGATTCTTCATCTTTAATATTTTCTCTTATTGTATAAAAGAAACTGGATTTCATTTTCATATTATCACTCCATTTAATTTATATAATTATATCATGTTTTTGAACTTTTACTACCATTTTTGCATATTAATCAACTCTTTTCTCATAATAATTATGAAAGGAATGATTTTATGGATAAAGTACCTAATATGATATCGACTAAAGATTTATCATATTTATCAGAAATTTTTGAGTGGCATTTTGTTGCTTGTAAGAAATGTGAGCATTACGCTAACGAAGTGACTGATGAAGAATTAAAAACAACCTTTTTGAAAATAGCAAGAATGCACGAAAATAATTGCCAGAAAGTAATTAATTTATTAAGTTAGGAGGAAACAATGAATAATAATATGGTAGAAAACCCTAAAAAAGAAGTTCCAGCAAACATTAATATGAATGATCGTGATTATTTAACAGATATTGTTAATACTGAAAAACAAATATCTAACAACCTTTCAACAGCTTTGTCAGAGGCTAGCAATGAACAATTGTATAATCAATTATTACCAATGTTCACTGATACTAAAGAAGCAGGAAGAGAATCATTTGATTTACTATTTAAAAATGGTTGGTATCCACTTGAAACTGCTGAACAGCAAAAGATCCAACAAAAGTTAACTGATTTACAAACTAAATTTAATGAATTATCACAATAGAAAAAGGACTTTTAGTCCTTTTTAAAATCCACTTCTTTTAAATGATTTTTCTAAATCATATTTTGAATAATGAATAATCGTTGGTCTTCCATGAGGACAAGTATAAGGATTCTCACATTTCCTTAAATCATTAATTAAGTTTTCCATTTCCTCTAATGTAATATTATCATTAGCTTTAATTGATAATTTACAACTTAAATTAATGGCTATTTTTTCATTAAACTTTTCAATATTAAAATTCTTCTCTAAACTAATAACTGTTTCAATTATTTTTTTAAGAGCTTTTTCCTCATAATTTTTAGGTAACCATGTTGGGTGACCTTTTATAATAATCGAGTTTAGTCCAAACTCCTCAACATCAATATTCATATTTAATAATACTTCTTTATTTTCTTTTAAAATAATAAATTCATCATTTGTGAGTTCAATTGTAATAGGAAATAACAATGCAATTTTATCATTTTTGGGATTTCCAAGTTTTCGCTTGTATAGCTCATAATTTATTCTTTCCTTGGCAGCATGTTGATCAATTAAATACATTCCTAGTTCATTTTGACAAACAATATAAGTACCATGAACCACTCCAACTGGATAAAGTTCTGGCATCGTTTCTTTCGATTCCGTTTGAGTAATAATTTCTTCATCACTTTCATTAATTAAATCGAGATTTATGATTGGTTCATATGTTGTTTCAGGTTCTAAAATGCGACTTAAATCCATTGTTGATTGAATATAATTATTGGTTGGATAAATTGATTCTTTTATGTCAATTTTAGGAATAAGAATTGTTTTTTTAAGAGCTTCTTTTATCGTAAATTCAATTAATGATGTTAAACTTTCCATCTTACTAAACTTTATGTCTTGTTTTGTCGGATGAATATTAACATCAATTAAACTTGGATCAGTCATTATGTTAATTACTACAACTGGATATTGATTGTCTGGTTTATACGTATGATAACTGTCATTAATGGCACGATTTAATTCGATATTTTTAACAACGCGTCCATTAACTAAAGTAATCATATGATTACGGTTAGAACGTCCTACTTCTGGTAATGTAATATATCCAAATATTTCATAATCATCGTTAAAAGATTTGATTTCTAACATCTTTTTAACAATATCAATTCCGTATATTGCTTTAATTGTTTTAAGCAAATCCCCAGTTCCATCGGTATTTAATAAATTGTTTCCATTATTAGTTAATATAAACTTAATATCAGGATGAGACAAAGCAGTTTTATTTACAAATGAAGTGATACTTGCCAGTTCTGTATATAAACTTTTCATATATTTTAAACGAGCTGGTGTATTAAAAAACAAATCACTAACGGTAATTATAGTTCCCTTTCTCGCATCACCAGCTTGAATATCAATAATTCTACCACCTTCAATTGAAACATTAGTTCCAATGTTTCCCGTTGAAGTTTTTAAATTAATACGACTAACACTGGCAATTGAGGCCAAAGCTTCACCACGAAACCCTAACGTATTAATGTTGTATAAATCATGATCCGTCATCAACTTACTAGTCGCATGGCGACTAAAAGACAAAATGGCATCCTCTTTTTCCATTCCGCTACCGTTATCAATTATTTTAATTTCTTTTGTACCAGCATCAATCAATTCAATTTTGATTTCTGTACTATCAGCATCAATACTATTTTCAACTAATTCTTTAACAACTGATGCACATCTTTCAACCACTTCACCAGCGGCTATTTTGTTTGCTAGTAATTCGTCCATTACTTTTATTTTAGTCATTATATCACCATCCATATTATATCATTATTTATTATTATTTTTATTTACTATCTATTTTCATTTGTTTTACACTTCATAATCTTTTAATTTGTTATATAAATTAGTTGCTACACTAAACGGCAATGTCTTGCTTAAATCTTCGATACTAAGTTCCTTTAATTTAGTAATCGTTTTATATTCTTTTAATAATTCAGTTTTTCTTTTACTTCCTAAACCTTTTACATCATCTAGGATACTTTCAAGTAACCCTTTGCTTCGAAGTTGTTTATGATAATTAATAGTATATCTATGAACTTCATCTTGCATTCTTTCTAAATAATTAAATAAGTCACTTTTTTGATTTATATCGATTTCTTCAATTGGATTAAAAGCCAATAATTTACTAGTTTTATGTTTTTCATCTTTTTTTAATCCAATAACTGGAATATTAATTCCAAGCCTTACAAGTGATTCTAAAGCAGCATTTATTTGACCTAGTCCACCATCAACAATAATTAAATCAGGTCTTGTTAAATTATCTTTTATCACTCTTAAGTATCGTCTATATATAACTTCTCTCATAGCTTCGTAATCATCATTTTTATCTAAATGAATTTTAAATTTGCGATAATCATTTTTAGAACGTTTACCATTATTAAAAACAACCATCCCAGAAACATTATAACTTCCAAATAAACTTGAATTATCAAATATTTCAATACGATCTAATTTTGATAATTTTAATAGTTGTTTTAATTCTTCATTAACTAAAGTTGTTCGCATTTCTTCTTTTTTTATTAATTGAAGCTCCTCTTCCAATATTATTTTAGCATTATTATTAGCCATATCAACTATCTTTTTCTTAACACCACGAACTGGTTTTTTTACACTTATTTCTAAAAATGTTTCAAGTAACTTCTCGTCAACCAATTCTGGAACTAGTAATTCCTTGGGCAGCAAAACGTTTTGCTCATAAAATTTAGCGATATATCTTGTTAATTCTTCACGTTCTTCATCAATTATTGAAATAATATTACTACTTGTTTCAATAATTTTTCCACCTCTTATAAAGAAAACTTGAATTGATAAGTAGTCTTGAATTCGGTAATATCCAAATACGTCTCTTGGAGTCAAATCATTAATTTCGACTTTTTGTTTAACTAAAGTTATTTCTATATAATCTAATAGTTCTTTTAATTCTTTAGCTTTTTCATAATTCATTTTATCACTTTCCAAAATCATTTCTTGTTTTATTTTGTTAGTAACAAGCGATGAATTACCTTTTAAAAACTGAATAATTTCTTGTTCCATATCTTTAATAATTTTCTCGTCAATTTTATAAACACAATACCCTAAACATTGATTTATATGATAATAAAGACAAGGCTTTTTAGGATATGTTCGACATTTTCTAAGTGGATATAGTCTATTTAATAAATCGACAGTTTTTCTAGCAGCATAGACGTTTGGATATGGTCCATACATTCTGTTAGTATTTGTTTTTTTTCTATTTATATTTCTAACAATCATTAATCTTGGAACCAGTTCATTAGTTAATTCAATGTAAGGATATGTTTTATCATCACGTAATAAAATATTATATTTTGGATTATGTTTTTTGATTAAGTTTAATTCTAATATTAAAGCTTCAGTTTCACTACCAACAACAATATATTCAAAATCAACAATTTCGCTAACTAATTTTTTGGTTTTCCCAGTATGTTTCCCACGAAAATAAGAACTAAGACGATTTTTCAATTTCTTAGCTTTACCAACATAAATTATATTTCCGTCAAAGTTTTTCATTAAATAACATCCCGGTTTATTAGGTGTTAACGAAAGTTTATCTTTAATCATATAACCCTCCTATTTTTTATATTTATTATAAGCAATTGTATTAGAGATAGAAAGAATTGATTCAGTAATCGCAACAACGTAAGATTTAACTGCTAATCCATAAACAATCCACATTAATGATGCAAAAACCATACCAAGTCTGACTTCATTAGCATCATCTTTTAGTAGTAGATACATTGTAAAAATGGCGCCAACAACAGGAATTAGTGATAAATATCCCGTAAAATTAAGCATTCCTACTATTAAAAAGAACATCGAAAAAATTATACCGTGTCGTTTTATTTTCTTTTTATCCGTTTTATTTATTAAAAAGAAATCAGATATAACTACTACCACACATATTGCACTACCCATATAAGCATCTAGTAAAAAATAATGAACAGAATATATTAGATTGGCAATTAGATGCATTACTAAAATTGTGTTTTTTGACTTAGCCCAAAATCCAAATAATAAAAAGAAAAAAGCAACAAGTCCTATTAATTGTATTACTACCATTCTCTCACCACACCCATTATATCAAAAAAACAAATATTATAGTAAGAATTTGTTAATTTGTTAGTTTCTGATGTTTTTTTCAATTAAATAAGTTATAATTAGGTTGGTGATATTATGCTATCTATTAGTAAAAATTGTCATAATGAAATAATTATTAATAAATCTAAATTTATTACTTACTTAATTAAAATAAATAATGTAGAAAGTGCTAAAATAGAATTAGATAAACTTAAAAATATGTATGGGGATGCCACCCATCATTGTTATGCTTATATAATCGGAAATGTTAAAAGATTTAACGATGATGGAGAACCAAGTGGTACTGCTGGAATTCCTATATTAAGTGTTTTAGAAAGTAATAACTTAAACAATCTTTTATGCGTCGTAATCAGATACTTTGGCGGTGTTAAATTGGGTGCTGGAGGATTAGTTAGAGCTTATCTTAAATCTGTTACAACATGCTTAAATGAAGCTTCAATAGTAGAATTAGTTGAAGGTATTAAGGTTTCAATTGAATTTAATTACGATCAAACAAATAAAATAGACTACCTTTTAAAAGATAGTCTAATTATTGATAAAGAATTTAATGAATTTACTAATTATACATTTACTTTAAGCAACGAGGAATACTCTAAAATATATAATGAACTAAAAATAAATACAAATAAAATTAAAAAAATAGAAAACATCCTAATTGAATCATAGGATGTTTTTTTATTTATGCGTTTTTAATTTGGCTCATTACTTCATCAGCAAAATCTTCATTTCTTTTTTCGATTCCTTCGCCTACTTCATAACGAGTCATTGAAACAATTGTTCCATTATTATTTGTAACATATTTACCAACAGTTACATCACCATCTTTAACAAATGGTTGTTCTTCCAAACAAACTTCTTGATAGTATTTTTGAATTTTTCCATCAACTATTTTATCAATAATATTTTCTGGTTTTCCTTCATTAATTACTTGTTCTTTTAAGATTGTTTTTTCTTGTTCGATTTCTGAAGTTGGAACTTCATCACGACGAACATAACGTGGTTTCATTGCGGCTGCATGCATTGCAACATCGCGGGCTACATCTTCACTTGTATTTTCTAATACAGTTAAAACAGATATTTTACCACCCATATGAACATATGAACCAAATACTTGGTTATCATTTTTAGTTATTAACTCAAAACGGCGAAAACTTAATTTTTCTCCAATTTTAGAAGTTTTAGCAACTAATAATTCATCAATTGTTCCTTCATTAGTTGTTAGATTTAATGCTTCTTCAACAGTTGAAGCATCACTAGCAACGATTGTATTTAATAAAGTTTGAACAAGTTCTTGAAACTCTTCATTTTTAGCAACAAAATCAGTTTCTGAATTAACTTCAATCATAACTGCTTTATTTCCTTCAACGATTGTTGCAGAAAGTCCTTCAGCAGCAATACGTCCAGCTTTTTTAGCAGCTTTTGAAATTCCTTTTTCTCTTAACCAATTTACTGCTTGTTCAATATCTCCATTATTTTCTTCTAAGGCTTTTTTACAATCAAGCATTCCTGCTCCTGTAAGTTCTCTTAGTTCTTTTACTAAACTTGCACTTATCATAATATCCTCCTCGTCGTTAGTATTTTATTTTAAAGCATCTACTAATTCAGATTTTTTCATAGTAGAAAAGCCTTTAATATTTTTTGCTTTTGCCATTTCACGTAATTCAGCAACTGTTAGTTTAGTTAAATCATCTTTAACTTCGGCTTTCTCAACTTTTATAGTTGCTACTTTTTCAACTGGCTTAACTGGTGCTTTAACAGTTTCAACAGGTTTAACTTGTTCTACTGTTTCTTTTTCAACATTTCTTGGTTGGGGTTGTTCTGCATTTTTTCTAGAATCGTGATATCTTTCACGACGGTCATTTTGATGATCGTTTGATCTAAAATTCCCTCTATTATTTGAACGGTTACGATTATCAAATCTTCTTGGACGTTCTTCTTTACGTTTAACTGTTTCTAATGCTTTTTCCATAATAGTTTCAGCATTATCTTCTTTATCTTCTCCATAAGTAAATTCAATGATTTTACCACCAGTTGCAGCATTAATTGCATTAGCCATAACTGCTGTAATTAATTTAACTGCTCTAATAGCATCATCGTTACCAGGAATAACAAAGTCAACCATATCAGGATCACAATTAGTATCAACTATTCCAAATACGGGAATATTTAATTTTCTTGCTTCCTTAATAGCGATATCTTCTTTAGATGGATCAACTATAAACATTGCAGCTGGTAATTTATACATATCACGAATTCCCGCTAATAATTTATTTAACTTGTCATATTCCTTTTGAAGTCCTATAACTTCTTTTTTAGGTAACACTTCAAATGTTCCATCTTTTTCCATTTTTTCAATTTCTTCTAAACGTTTAATTCTTTTTCTAATTGTCCTAAAGTTTGTTAAGGTTCCACCTAACCATCTTTCGTTAACATAATAAGAATCAGATCTTAATGCCTCATCCTTAACTGCTTCACTTGCTTGTTTTCTAGTTCCTACAAATAAAACTTTCCCACCATTTGCTGCAATATTGTATAAAGCATTGTATGCTTCCTCAATCATTTTTGCAGTCTTTTGTAAATCTATAATATAGATTCCATCTCTTGAAGTATAAATATACTCCTTCATTTTCGGATTCCATCTTTTGGTTTGATGACCAAAGTGAACTCCTGATTCCAGTAAATAACTCATTGACACTACTGCCATTTTATTCCTCCTTTTGTTATTTCCTCCGATATATCATCTTTAAACACCACCATTTTGGCACTAGGCATTTAAATCAATATCGTGTGTATTTGAAAAAGCCATAACTATTATATCATAATTATATGTAATTACAAACGTTTTTGATTATTTTTTCAAGAATTATCAAGCAATTTTAGTTTAATACCTTACTATCTTTTAACTATCTTTAAGTCGCAACCTACTAACAACATTATTAGCAATAAAAATAACTATTCCAAATGTTACTACAATTAACATATTTATTAAAATTGGCTGTAAAGAAGAAAAATTATAACTAGTTAATGCAACAATATCATTATTATTTCTAATAAACCAATATGATGGTAAAAATTTAGCAATTGATAAAACAGTGGTTCCTAGAAATTCTTGAGGAACAAAAGCACCACAAATAAAACTTGATCCTAGCGATAACACATTGGCAATACCATCAGTTGCTTCCCTACTCTTAACGACATTACCAATAAAAAATCCTATTGCTAAAACGGTAATTGAGAAGACAAACGAATTAATAATTAAAAGTAATCCATAATTGGTTAACATACTATCTGGATATAAAATTATACTAATAAGAATATATATAAGCCATACAGATAGAGTTAAACAAAAGCTTCCTAAAAATAGTTGAGTATTTACTTTTTTATATGAATAACTACTTACTAAATTTCTTCTTTTAATATTAGTGCTTTTATACGAGTTTATCACCATACCTACTACATAGACACAAATTATTAAAAAGGTATAATTGAAAAAGTTGAAAAAATAATTGATTGTTACAGAAGTATCCATATCAGCATTTTCGCTTAAAACTATATTCGCGCTTTCTTTTAAGTCGATTTTTATATTTTCAGCTATTTCTGCTTGTTCCATACCACTTGCCACGTAAACATTAGAAATATTTAAAAATTTATTTAGAAGCATTTCAGTATATTTCATTCCATATGAATCCGGGATATTCATTGTATCTATTTTAGGGTTTTTAGAAGCCATAAAGTCTTCTGTAAAATTTTTAGGAATAATTAAAATATAATCTACTTCACGATAAAATAATGCATCTCTTAAAGATTCTTCGTCATCTTTTAATTCTTTAATTTTAGCGTTATCTCCAAGGTAATTTTCAAAGCTTTTAATTAAGACCGTTTCCTGATCATGATTTACTATCGCTACATTTGTCTTAGTTGATGAAAATGAATTGGTGGTGTTGGTACTATTGGCATTCGTCGCAAAAACAGCAAATGCAACAAAGATAATTGTATAAGTAATAATCATCGAACTATACTTTTTTAAAACTTTAAAATAATTATTAAATACTATCATATTTTTTCCTCCTTATAAAAATATAAGAAATAAGGAACATTACTAAAGTAAACACAAGAAGACATATAACATTATAGAAGTATCTGTCTAATGTATTGTAATAATATAACGAATACAATCCATCAGTAATAAAATTAACAGGATTTATATGCGCTAAAAGAGGTATTTTGTTAGCTATGATATATTTAATTTGTAAAACCATCATTCCTGCCAAAAAACTAAATAACATAGTTATTGAAATTAAAATAGACATTTTCATATTCTCACTTTTTTTATTACTTACCCCAATTAAAGTTCCAAGTGATGTTCCCGCTAAACTACCTACAAATGTAAGTAACAGAACTGGCAAAATTTGATTGCCAAGATCTATTTTTAAAACAAAAGTTAAATACCCAAGTAAAATTAGTACCTCACTATAGTGAATGACAATAGCCGCTAGAAATGATGCTAACAATAACTTAAATTTATGAATCGGGGACACACTAACACGTGATCCTTTTTTACTTAAATTTGCTTCTGTTTCAATAACAGCATTAACACCAAATGTTCCTCCATAAAGACAAATCATACCAATTAAAGTATAAAAGTATACTACAATAGAGTCAACATTTTCATTGCTTATATCATTAAAATTACTCGTGTCTTCATTTAATTTTTCTAAAACACCATTTCTAATAGCATCTGGGTTTGAATTGGAAATATTATTAATAACGCTAACTACTTGATAATAATTATCAACCACACTTTTAATGGTTGATTGATTTATACCATTATTGTTGATAACAATATTTATTTTATCATCAACAATAATATAACCAGAGATTTTATCATCTTGTAATAATTTTTTTGCTTCTTCTTCAGTTACATATTTAGTATTGAATAATTGATCTTCACTCTCTTCTGATAATGATTCAATCAAAACTTTAAAATTCTCTTCGTTTTTAAAATTTTCGTTATTTACAATTGCTAAATCAATTGTATTAAAAAATTCACCACTAGTAATATTGGAAAAAGCTAAATTAAATAAGGTTGCTAAAATTATTGGAAAAACTAATGTCCAAAAAATTGCCGCTTTATTTCTAACGAGAATTTTTAAACGATTAATAAATATATGCCAAAACATACTAATCCCTTAACTCTTTCCCGGTTAACTCTAAAAAGACGTCATTAAGTGTTGGTAATTCAGAAAATATTTTGTTATATTTTACTTTATTAAGTTGCATGAAATCAATTAAATCTCTTAAATTATGCTTTCCCTTTTTATATGTAACAAATAAGATGTTATCATTATAAGTTACTTCGCCAATATTTTTAAATTCTTTTAATTTTTCTAAATGTTTATCATTAAGTTTGTCTATTTCAGCAGTTATTTTTTCTTCAACACTAACTAACTCTTTTAATTCTTTAGAAGTTCCGCTAGCAACAACTTCTCCTTTATCTAAAATAATAATTCTATCACAAAGAATTTCAACTTCTTCCATATAATGGGTTGTATAAACAATCGTTGCTCCATCCCTATTCAATTGTTTAATACCTTCAAGTATATTATTTCTACTTTGGGGATCAACAGCAACAGTTGGCTCATCTAAAATTATTATTGATGGTTTATGGGCAATTCCACAAGCAATATTAAGACGTCTTAAAAGACCACCACTTAATTGTTTAGGATAAAACCTTTCAAATTCTTTTAATCCCACTAAATCAATAGCGTCATTAATATATTGTTGTCTTACTTTTTTGTCATTAACATATAATCCACAAAAATAATTTATATTTTCATATACTGTAAGTTCATCAAAAACAGCAACATCTTGAAAAACTACTCCTATTTTACTTTTGATATCATAAGCATCTGGTGTCATTTCTTGCCCTAATATTTTTATACTTCCTTGATCAAAATTTAATAACGATAACAAACAATTAATGGTAGTTGATTTTCCACTTCCGTTAGGTCCTAATAAACCAAGAATTTCCCCTTCTTTAACTTCAAAAGATAGATTATCTAAAGCTTTAAAATTTTTATAATACTTGGTTAATTTTTTTACTTCAATTATATTTTTCATATGTACACTCCTCAATAAACATTATACTACTCATTTTCTAAATTAAGTAATTTTTTTTTGATTGTTAATCCACCAGCATAACCAACAAGTTTTCCATTTGTTCCAACAACTCGATGACACGGTATGATAATTGGTATAGGGTTTTTATTGTTAGCATTACCAACTGCTCTGCACGCCTCTGGTGAGTTAATCATTTTGGCAATCTCTTTATATGTTTTAGTTTCTCCATAAGGTATTTTTTGTAACACTTGCCAAACTCGATTTTGAAATAACGTTCCTCTACAATCAATCGGAATATCAAAGGTCTTGCGTTTACCTTTTAAATATTCATCAATTTGTTTATAAGTAAGTTTTATTAATGGTGTTTCTAATATATCATAATTAGTACAATTATCACCAAAGCAAACACCCGTAATAAAATCATCATTAGCAACAATTCCTATCTTACCAATTATTGTATTATAAAAATATATATATTGGATAATATCACCTCATAATTTTATTTTATCATAGAAAATAAAAAAAACTAATTTTTTATTAGTTTTTACAAAAAGTCTTTTAAGTTTTGAATATTATCTTCTTCTGTTTTTAATAATTTTTCCATTAAGTTAATAATCTGACCATCAGCTTCTTTATATTTTTTCAAATTTTTTGTTGCATCTAAGACTCCCATATTACTTCCAATTATCAGCATCTCTGCAATATGCGAAGGTGTTTTATCAGTAAGGGTTTGGATGTTAATCATTAAATACGTTCTTATCTTTTCAAAAGCGTTTAAACCTTCTTCATCACAATTATTTTCTTCCAATAACTTTTCAGCATCTTCATTGATGTCTTTATATTCTTTTAATTGTGATTTAAGTTGTTTGCCAAACTCTTCACCTTCTGCAATATCTATTAATTGACTGATAGTTTCGATTCCCATTTGAGAATTTTGATAAATAAATTTTAATAATTCAATATTTTCGTTCATCGTTATTACCTCCAATTATATTATGAAATAATTAGAAATAATTATTCAATTGTTTTATAAGTTTCTTCAATCATTCTAGCCAACCCTTTAGCAGAATGATGATTTAAGTGACATCCGTCAATTGTTAAACCAAGGTTTCGTTTGTTGCTTATATGATCTGCTAACTGGAAATATGAAGTTAGAGCGGTATCAGCTCCTACTAATAATGGATTTTTTGACATAAATGAATAATTAGTATTCTTCATTTTGTTTTTTTCTTGTTCTTGCCACGAATAATAATCTATGAATGGAACATTAAAATCCAAGCATATTCTTTTGATAATTTTATTATATTCCTTTATTTTTTCATTTAAAAGATGTTCATTAGTTTCAAGATAAGGAATACTAAAAATCACAAAAAATTTATTACTATTTTTTAAAGTTTTAACCATATTTGTATACTCATCTTTAAATTGAGAGTTACTATAGCAAGGAACACTTCCCCTTTTTAATAACATTTTGACTCTTATTTTCCATAACCAAGAATAATTATTAAGATAAGGTTGAATAACATCATTAGCACCAATCCCAATAAGTATTCCTTCTGTATTATTTACTTTATTAGAATTTAAAAATTTATTTAAACGATTATGCATACCTAATAAAGTATCTCCTGATAATCCATAATTTTTATACTTCTTTTTGTTATTAAAATATTTTAAATAAGTAATACCAGGATGCCCTTTAGTAATACTATCTCCAAAACAAACAATTTTCTTTTTCATACTATTCCCCTACTAAACTATCATAATTAGTTACGTAATCAATAATATAACCCTCATATATTTTTTCGTATGTATTTAAATGCTGTAATATATCATTAGGTCTAAAAAGGTCAGGACTTTTGTTACTTTTAAAAATACCAGCCTCAATAAACAATTCTGCTACAAATTGACTACAAAAATGATGATTCTTACGATTCATACTTTTATTAACCGCTACTGCAAAAAGACCTAAAAAGTTATATTTTAAATTTTTGCTGTTTTTAGTAAAATTAGCTAAAGATTTTTGCAACGTATTATATTGTTTTTTCGTTATTTTAAATTTATAAATAATACATTCCGAATTTACATTTCGTTTGTATACACCTGTTCTTAAATCTTCAATAACAAATCCTCCTGAAAAAGGATTATTTGGATTAATTCGTCCAAATGAATACATGCAATCTAATTTCTCACTAAATGAAAATGAAGTATGTACATACTTATCTCTTATAAAAAACTTTAAAACAGTTGATAACCAAGTTCCTGTTTGTGAAAATACTAAATATAAATCCATACTACCACCACTTCCAAGTTGTTATTTTATTCTAAAACATCATTATATTTATTTGTTTTTGACATAATATGTTTTGCAAAAGGACACAGAGGAATAACAATTTTTTTGTTCTTTCGAGCGAGTTTTACAACCTCATCAAGCAATAACTCGCCTATTCCTTGTCCTCTTAATGTTTCTGATACATAGGTACTGTCAATTATTAATCTTTTATCACCAGCTGTAACGTAATTTATTATAGCAACTGGTTCTAATTCATCGTCACCAATATAAAAAGAATTATTTCCTTTTCTTAAAGTCATACAACGTCACCTCTTTTTATTTAATTATCACTTGATTAACCAATTAAAATCGACTTTTATAATAACACTTCCTACATAATTCTTCTTCTGCTTTTCTATTTCTAAAACCAGAAATCACTTTTTTTGTTTTCTCTTTTTCTAAAATTGTCTTTAAATTTTCTTGGTATATATTACCTAAATTAATATCACCATTATTATCCAGGCAACAAGGAACTATTGTACCATCTACTAAAATAGCTATTTGATCTTTTAATCCATAACAGTATCCATTCTCTGATTCATTTTCACTAGTCAATGTAGGCCACTTAAATTCATTTTCAATCGACAAATAGATATTATGATCTAATTGTGTTTTATCTTTTATGTCATTAACACTTTTCAAACTATCAAATTCTTCTATTAACAATTTCTTTAATTCATTATTTAAATGTGTTTTTTCACTCCATATTCTTAATGATAAATAGATATTGGTATCTTTAATGAAATCTCTCATTTTCTGAATTGTTTTTCTTATTAATTTTAAATTACCGGTACTCTGAATAGAATAATTGATTTGTCTAATGTTTTTACTAGATAAACTATCAAATAAAGTTCCATTAGTTGTAATATTAACAGATATTTTTTTTTGATTAGCTAAATCAATAAATTCATTTACCTTTGGATGCATTAAAGGTTCCCCTTTAACATGCAAATAAATATAATCAGTATATTTTTTTACTTCATCTATAATATATTCGAAGTCTTCTAATTCCATATACTTTTTAAGACGGTTAGTCGGTGGACAAAAGGTACAAGATAAATTACAAACATTTGTAATTTCTATATATATTTTTTTAAATCTTTTTTTCATTTTTGACCTACTTTTCCAATAACTTAAATGAATTTGTTTCGGCTATTATTAATTTAATGTTTTTAGTATACCATTAATACATTTCAATTACAATTTAATTAAGTTTGCTTTACTATATCTAATTTTTATCTTTAAAGTTTTTAATAATACGGTTAAATGTCTTAGTAGTATTATTTTTGTTATAATTATCCTAATTTATCCCCTTTTTCTACACCATGCTCTGGGACTATTAATATTACTCCGTTTTTTGAATAAACACCTAGCACTAATACTTCTGACATGAAATCCGCAATCTGTCTAGGCGGAAAATTTACTATACCCATTACTTGTTTTCCAAGAAGTTCTTCTTCTTTATAACATTCGGTAATCTGAGCACTTGATTTTTTCACACCTATTTCATCCCCAAAATCAACCAACAATTTATATGCTGGTTTCTTGGCTTTATCAAAAAAATCAACTTTTATAATTTCCCCAACTCTAATATCCAATTTCATAAAATCTTCAAAATTTGTCATAAAATCCTCCTAATTATTGATAAGGTCTTTTATCATTTATATCAAATAATAATCACGATAAATAAATCGATGATACGTATTCATTTTATATTTTTGTCACTTCAAAAGAATCATAATATAGCTACTAATAGAACTATTAAAGCATCATGTAACCCGTGTGCTAATACTAGTGATATAAGTGTACAATTTTTTATTTTTTCACGTAATATGCAGTAAATAAATCCTATAGCTCCCGTCATAAATACTTGAATGATATTTCCATTAAAAATATGAAAAAGACCAAATAATATTGAAGAAACAATTATTGCAAACCATTTAGAGTGTTTGATTTTTAATAAATTATTAAACAGATAACCCCTAAAAACAAATTCTTCTGCTAGTCCAACACCTAATATCGCGTAAATAAATTCATAAATAAATTGCCATGGTTTATTGTAATTGGTACTACCAACCATATCTTTAAATCCTAACAGAATTGGAATTACTGTAAGTAACAAAGATATAATAACAGCGATAAAAATACCTACTATAATTTGCTCAAAAATATTATCTTTTGTTATTCCTAGTTGTTTAAGAGTTGTTTTGTTTTTTTTCATTATTATAATAGGAACAATCATTAGTGTCCACTGAATAACAATTAAAATAATCATCCTTCCTATAATATTGAAGTTAAATAAAAAATATTTATAGAACATTTTCATTCCATATACTGTTAAAAATAAACTTATAACAACAATAACAAGTTGTAAAATATACTTACTCCTTTTAGTGCTACATTGTGATTCTTGTAATGTTTTTACTTCCATTTTATGTCCTCCCTTATCACGTTAGAAAATTCTTTATATTTACTTTTATTGCATAGATAATCATATCTTCAAATGTCATGTTAGACAGTTGAATAATCTTGTTGAACCATAAATAGCATAGCTGCTAATAAAAACTGAATAACTACCATTATTAGTAAGGTGATTTTTAATGTTTTATTTTTTATAACTTTCTCCTTTTAAAGAAACTTATTTTGGGTGTGTTTTCGGCTTTTTGATATATTCATGTAATCTTACATCCAAATTCATAAATTGTTATATAACTCAGCCACGCAAACCATCATCAAGTTTCTTGAACAATATATCTAGTCGTGTTTTCTTGCTGGGTTGCGGTGGATAATTTCCAATAATTGTATGAACTTCAGTTGACGCATCTTTAATTGCACGATCAATCATGTCGTCGCTTGCAACCTTTGAGGTTTTTGATAACTCAAGTGCATAAGCTGCGTAAACAATTGGTCCTAGTACATGACGTGCCTGTCTCCATCCCTGTTCACCGATGTTTAAATCCGTATGGGTATAAGGAACAGCCAAAACCGCAGATGCAGCTTTTGTAACATATTTTGCAGGTTCGTCTACCTCTTTACCAATTTTAAAGACTGCCATTGACAATCTACGAAGCTCTTGTCCTCGCTTTTCGCCTTGGACATATTTTGTTGCTACCTCTAAAGAATGCCGAGGTCTTGAATCATCAGGGTAATTCTCTTCAAAAATAGGTAATACTTCTGCCACAAAAGTGATTCCCCAAAGTGTAGCTGGTCTTAATAGATACTGATCATCTGTTGAATTCGTAAGTGTATTGCTATTAGATTTAGGCATAAATTTTTCTCCTTTCAAATTACTATTTGTCTTTTACTCGTCATCTTCTGAATCTTCTCAGATACCGAATAGAAGCTTTAGATCATTGAAGTTATATGGATAAGCATTACCCCATCAAAACGAACATTCATGTGTCCGTTATCATAATCAATTTCAATTTCCAATTAGGTACCATCACATAATGTATATCCAAAGCGATCGGTTGAATATCGTCTGCGTCATTCACCAATGTGAAGATCCTTAAGTGTGAAAACTCTAGGAATTTCAAGGGTTTTTACGTTGTAGTAAACTTACACACTCCACATGATATGTGTTAGCAAACATATCGACTGGAAAAATATGTTTTATGTCAAATGATTCTCTTAATTTTTCAAGGTCACGCGCCAATGTAATAGGATCGCACGATACATATATAATCTTACTTGGGTTATATTTTTTTAAGTTATTGATAATATTATCATCGAGTCCACTCCTTGGTGGATCTACGACAAAGATATCTGGAATTACTTCCAATTTATTAATAATCTTTGTAACATCACCACTTATAAACTCAATATTATCAATATTATTTAATTCTTTGTTTTTTATCGCATCACTAATTGCATCTTCATTTACTTCAACACCTATAACTTTTTGGCAATAACGACTTAAATAAAGTCCAATCGTGCCGGTTCCGCAATACAAGTCAACAATTATTTCCTTACCCGTTAAATCAGCCATTTCAAGAACTTTATCATATAATTTGATTGCTTGTTTAGTATTTACTTGAAAGAAAGATGAGGGAGATATAATAAACTCTAAATCATTCATTTTTTCTGTTATAAATGGTTTCCCATAAAGAACTTGATAACCATTATCATACTTAACTATTGAAGTTACAAACTCACTTAAGTTTTCAATAATTTTGGTTTCATCAATTATTCCTTTTGTATAAATTGCAATCATCATCTCATTAGTAAATTTACTAGCTCTTATAACTATTTGTTTTATATTATCAAATGGTTTTAATTTATTTAATTCTTCAATAATATTGTTAATAACATCATCACTAATTAAACATTTGTTTATTCGAACAATTTCATTAGTTTTTTTCTTATAAAAACCTATTTTATCATTAACTTGTAAAGTAACTTTATTGCGATAATTATATATATCATCGCATGGAACAATATTATCAATTATTGAAGTATCAATTGTTGTAAATTTACTAAATATTTCTTTAATTTTATGTTGTTTATAATCTAGTTGATTAAAGTACGATGTATGCATTAAATCACAACCTCCACATTCACTAAAATATGGACAAATTGGTTTGATTCTTTCTTCACTTGAATTAATTATCGTTATTAATTCACCTTCTAAATACTTTTTTTTAATTGTTGTTAAATTAAATTCAACAGTTTCACCTACTAAAGCGTTTGGGATAAAGATAGTTTTATCAAATATCTTCCCAATACCCCTTCCTTGATGATCTAGTCCAACTATTGTAACTTTATATTTATTATTAAGTATCATACTCTCACCTTTTATAGAAAACATTATTTTCTATCTTCATTTATTTTATCATAAACATTCATCACTTCTAACAATTCTTTTACAAAATATTTGTTACGATGATTGTCTGTTTTATTAGTTAATAACACGTCTCTAAGATTGTTGTAAGGAATTAGTTCCAATCTAAAACCAGCATCTAATTCAGAATCAGTTAAAGTTTGGGAATTAACATTTACTTCAACATTATCAAATAAACTACCAAAAAAATATGTTGTGGACATTAAACGATTAGTAATCGTTCCATCTTTCTTTGGATAATTTTTTTGATAGTGATCAATTGTTACTAGTTTTGTTAAATCTATTTTTTTATAGTCTAAACCAGTTTCTTCCTTCAGTTCTCTGACAACTGTATCATCAGAATTTTCATTTAATTCACATCCACCACCCGGTAATAGATAAACACCACCAGAATTAGCAACTAACACTTTATTTTCACGATTGATTAATAAGGCTCTACTTTTTTTAGTAAAATCAGTTATATCTTTTTCTTCTAATTCAGTAGCCCCCATTTTTATTTTCAACATTTAACTTCCTCCTAAAACAATTTAATTATATCATTCTTAAGCCTATGCCGCAACTAATGATTCCAATAAAAAATCAAACATTATTAACCACACTTAATTTATCTTTTTTTATATATGATATACTTTTCTTTTTTTGTCTTTTTCAATGGGTCTATTTAAAACACTTGCAATGCTTTCCAATTTTGGATTTATTGTGTTAAATATATTAGCAATATCAATAAGTTCTTCATCAGTCATAAAGCACCTCCTAAAATATAACGCAATGTTTATTCGTGATTTCCTTTTATGTAACCAAAAA
The DNA here is from genome assembly GCA_041655535.1 of Bacilli bacterium. GTDB lineage: Bacteria > Bacillota_I > Bacilli_A > RF39 > UBA660 > DUPI01. Next base: position 135,392 of record JBBAFH010000001.1, on the reverse strand, counting down.
AGACTAGGGTTTTATTCCTAGCCTTTTAATTTTAATTTCTTTTTCTTTTTCTTTAATTTCATTTAACAATAATTTCAAAAGAACAACAGTATGTAAATAGTATCTAACTTTGTTATAATATATAAAACACCTTATAAATAAAGGGTTGGTGTAACGATGGTGCCGCAACGGTGAATTGAACACCGATTAAAGCCTTACCATGGCCTCGTAATACCATTATACTATTGCGGCAATATTAATACTTATATAGTATAGCATTTACTATATATTATTGCAATATTTAAAATTTTTCCAAAAAAAATTAGACATATATCTAATCCTTTATATAAACTTTATATCCTTTACGAAGTTTTATTGTATAAATCCCATCTTTTGGACATTCAAATATTAATTTTGGAGTATCTACTGGTAATTGTGATAATCTTTCTTCTAATTGCTTAATTTTGACATTTAAGATGTTCTTTTCATTACTTAAACTGTTTATTCTTTCATTTTTAGTTCTACTATCTTTAATTAAATTTTCAATTTCAATTGTTTGATTATTAATCACGTCTTTTTGAGTATCAATTGTTTTGTTTATTTTATTTAACTCATCTATTTTAATGGCTAAATTATTTTTGCAACTTTCTAATTCTTTTGGATCAGTAGGCAATTGTCTATTGATGGCTTCTCTTGTATCATAATGAATGATAACATAATTTCCATAGCCTGGGTTTGAACCCGTTACAGCAACTTTACCAGTAAACTGACGATTCCAATAGATATCATAATGTTTTCGATTTTGGGGAATAATATCATAAGCATAATGATTTTTATAATTAAGCCAACCAGCAGTTACTAGAACTCTATCTTTGTTATTAAAAATATCATTTTCAACAAAATACAAACTTTCTTGTTGATTAGGTACATTTGTATTAGTCATACTATCAAGTGTCCAAGTATTTATTTTTTCACCGACAACTACTGATAAATGAAGATGTGTACCAGCATTTGGGTTACTAGTAGTTGGTTTAGGTATAACTTGACCAGTATTACCCATTTTTCCAATTGTTCTTCCATATTTAACAGTTTGACCTTCATCTACATAAATCTCATTTAAATGTGCATATAAAACACTATAAATCATATTTAATCTCACTATCTTTCAGTTCACTAAATGGTTTTAACTTACCTTCTAACATTCGATATATTGTATCAGCTCCAATAAAACTAAACAATCCAATCCATAACGACTCAATCAAATTTTTACTGCCAAATGACATAGTAAACACAAAACCTAATAGCATATTGACAATAAATGAATATAAAATAATAATTTTACTGCTTTTAAACATCATTTTAGTTTTTTGAATAAAGGCCATAGAAATAATACTACATGGTATCGAAACAACTAATAGTTGTTCTAATAATGTCAAGTTTAACATATAATCACCATCCTAAAAGTTATCTTTCTACAACTATAATATGGGTATATTTAAAAAATGACACTAACCAAATAAAAAAAACCTGAAATCAGGTTATTTTGTTTATCTGGCGTCCATGATTGGAATCGAACCAACGGCCTATCCCTTAGGAGGGGATTGCTCTATCCTGCTGAGCTACATGGACAATTAGATAAAAATTTATCTAATATAATTAATTAAGAATAGAATAAATAAATTAGTTGAATAACTAAGTTTATACCCCACCTTATAAGATAGCTCTTTTAATGATACTGTTTTATCCACTAGGTTAACAACCCAACTTTCCGCATATTTGGGAACGTGATAATTAACAGGAAACATATGCCCTTTTATAATATCAACTTCTTTTTCATCAATATTAAAATGAACAATTGAATTTTGAACTGCTTTTTTAGGATGAACAAAAGTTGATATAATTCGATCTTTAGTTGTTCTACCTTCATCGCTCAAGAAAAAGTCATGAAGTAATCCTGCACGGGCTGTTTTATGGTAATCTAACTTTAAAAATTTAGATACTTTATATGAATAATATGCCACTTTCATTGAATGATCATAACGATTAACACCATGATGTTCAATGTTTCTTAAGGCTTTAAATTCTTCGTTTTTTAGTATATGATTAATAATATAGATAAATTCATTATCTGCGTTATTTAAATTCATTTTCTATAAGTCACCTCTAACACTAATACATTATATCATAAAACGAAATAAAAAAGCATTATAATAATGCATTTTTTTGTAATTATTCAATTATTTTTAATTCTTGATCCTTTGGTTGTATTTGAATAAAGGTGTTTCCATCATTCACATTTATTTCTTTTCCATCTAAATATTTATACACTGTTTGGCCGCTACGACTATCCTTTTTAACAGTAATTGGAACAGCATAACCATTAGTTATATAGTAACCATTACTCGTACCAATGTTTGATAACTCTTGACGTCCTTTACTACCCATTAGTTCGTTATGAATTTGATAAACAATGATATTTTTAGCAGTATATTGTTTACCTGTTTGTTTATCAACATGTGGGCTTCCTTTTCTTATACGTTTATAAACTTTATTAGTACTATCATATTCATAAGTTACCGTTTGATAACTAGAATATCTAATCGATACATTATTTGCAATTTTTGATTGTTCCATTTCCTTTAATTCAATCGAATCAACACTATAATTTAAAAGTAAATCTTTGTTAGTATCACGATTATAATTTTTATTATTAGCAGTCGTTTTAAGTTTTTCAATACTAGTCATTCCATTATGTGGGGCATTTCTACTATTATCTCTCCAAAATGAATTGTCATATAAGGCATTAATATTATTTACCCCTAATTTTGGTATATCACTTTGAGCTTGTGGACTCCATCCCCAATGAGTATAAATAGCATCATTTTCTAAGGCATAATCTAGAAAGTAATGTCTTGAACTTCTAACTGGTCCAATTGTTGCTGTTTCTTGATCTTTAAATATAGCCATTAATCTAGTTATTCCACCTTCTACAACCATTTCATATACAATATAGGCGTCTTGTAAACCAGTATGTGGAGTTGCATTATCGTGATTATCGATCATAACTGCAAATGGTCTTGATTTTGATTCAAGATCAACAATTTGTAGAGTCTTTTCTTCTTCTTTTGGAAATAATTTTTCTAATGGATTTTTAATTCCACCTTTTTTTTCTTCAGCACTACAACCGGTTAATAAAAGTGTTAATATTGATAGTCCTAAAATAATTTTGTTTTTCATAATGTCACTTCTTTCTACAATAAAATTATAACAAAAAAGAAGATTCATTACAATCTCCTTTACAGTTCATTTTACTCTTTTAAAGCCTTAAACATTTTTTCCCATAATCCTTTTGAAGAATAGTTTAAGATTCCCACTTTGTATATTTTTAGACCATACTTTATTAATAACCAATTAAAGATGACTGTAACAATAATTGCAAATAAAACTTCAATTATTCCTATTTGTCCAAGAATTAACAAGGATGGTGATAATATAGCTGATATAAGCGGTATGAATGAAGCAATCTTAATAAAGGTTGCACCTTCAAATAAACTAGCAAACATCGCTAAATAATAACCCAATAATAAAATTAGCATTATCGGCGTTTGAAGTTGTTGAAAATCTTCCGTATTAGTTGTCATAGATGCTAGAATACCTGCTAATAATGAATACGATACAAACGTTAAAATCATTAAGATTAAGGTAAGGGGAATAATATAAATCAATTGTTCACCAAGACCTGACTCTAAAATTTTCTTAAATAATGATGTCATTTCTCCACCAAACATATCCATCAAGCCTGATCCACCATTTAGATTTCTAATTAATAATCCAATTGCTCCAAATGCAATTAACAATGCTCCTTGAAATAAAACAAATATATTGCCGGCAATTACCTTAGCAAAGAAATGGGTTTTCGGTGAAACGTTAGAAATAATAATTTCCATTCCTCTTGTTGATTTCTCATCATTAACTTCTGCACCAATCATTTGAACCAAGAATATAGCTAACATGAAAAATGGCAGGATAATGATTGGAAAAACAGTTGACATGATAGCTTCTAAGCTCTCATCTTCACTTAGTTTATCTTCATCAATATATTCCCTCGTAATTTCTATTTGGGAATATAATTGTGCTACTTCTTCAAGCGGCAAGTCAGTTTGAGTAATAGCAATTGATACTTTTGTGTTATTTATAGCTGACGATAGCAATTGATATTGAACAGTATCAATATAACCTTCACTAATAAGCGTGACATTAACAGTTGTATTTGGATCTTCATTAAATATCAAAACCCAGTTGTCTGGATTTTCTTCAATCATTTCTTTTGCACTTTCAATATCTTTATCATATAATTTTATATCATATGCTGTTTCTTCTAATTGATTAAAATTAGATTCTAATACTGTTAGTTGTTCTTTAAAGATTGGAAACGCCTGATTAGTATTATCAATTACATAAATTTCTTGTTTATTATTGAAGTCCCCTCCAAAAAATTTAATAATACTATCCATATTTGTAATACCTATAATAACAAGTGCTAACAAAACATTAGCAAATACAAACCATTTTGTTTTAATTTTTCTTTTTAAACTAATACTAATTAAATAATTTAATTTACTCATCATATGCGGCACCTACCTTTGAAACAAATATTTCATTTAATGTTGGTTCTTCAACTATAAACTTAGTTATACCTTTAACACTCTTTATTTTATCAAAAACATTTTGAACTACTTCGTTAGACTCAATCTTCAATTCATATTCATCAGATTTTTCAATAATATTTAAAACTCCGGGAATATCTTTGATATCACTTTTTTTGAATGGACCTTTTAGAAAAATGTTTTTCTTGCGATATTTTTCTTTAATATCTGTTAAATATCCATCTAAAACTGTCCTTCCTTTTAGTAAAACAACAATTTTTTTGCAAAACAATTCGACATGATCCATACGATGGGTTGAAAATATTATCATACTCCCATTTTCAGCCATCTTAATAATTTCATTTTGAAACAATTCAACATTTATTGGATCTAGTCCTGCAAATGGTTCATCTAATATTAATAATTCTGGTTCATTTAAAATAGCGGTAATAAATTGAATTTTTTGCTGATTACCTTTTGATAATTCCTTAATCTTTCGATCTTTATATTCAGGAATTTGAAAATACTCTAACAATTCATCAAGACGTTCTAGTATTCTTTCTTTTGTCATTCCTTTTAGTGTTCCATAAAATAAACATTGTTCTTTAACTGTTAATTTAGTTAATAAACTTCTTTCTTCTGTTAAAAAGCCTATCTTGTCTGTTATTGAATAATCAATTTTTTTGCCATTTAAAGTAACTTCACCTTTATCTGCGTCTAATAATCCCATAATCATTCTAAATGTTGTTGTTTTACCAGCACCATTAACTCCCAAAAGTCCAAATATTTCTCCTGGTTTAACAGTGAATGATAAATCATCAACAGCTAGAAATTCACCATAAGATTTACTAATGTTTGATATTTTTAACATTTCTTCACCCCTTATAATATTGTAATGTTAATATATTAATTATATCACAGTTTATTATGCATTTCAAAGAATAATATATTATATATTATTCTTTAAATCTTTTTGTTTTTATTGACAATGTAACAACAATAAGGTAAAATTAAATATATGTGGAGCAGTACTCAAGAGGCTGAAGAGGCGCCCCTGCTAAGGGTGTAGATCGGGTTAACCGGTGCGAGGGTTCAAATCCCTCCTGCTCCGCCATTATTTTGAAATAAAACTATCTAATTATAGATAGTTTTTTAATACAAAAAGAACACATATATATGCGTTCTTATTTAATCTTTATTAATCAATTCTTTTTGAATATTAGTATATAGTAATCTTAATCTTTTTTTACCCTCTGGATTTAATCTTATAAATTTTAAACGAAGTGGATAACCGCTATTTAAATTAAAGGCAATGTCAACACTAGTTTCTTTAAATCTAATTGATGCAGCAGTGATCGAACTATAAGGAATAGTTGTTATTTCTTTAATATTTCCAATTCCTCGTTGATCAAACAAGATTATTTTTCGATTAGTAAAAACGCCGTGATCACGATGAGTTTTGTAAACCGCTAACACTCTTTCATTGTAAACAATATAATCTTTTATATACGATGGACAATCTACATAATCAATTTCTTTAAAGAAATTAAAATAGTGAGTTAACTCTTTATATTTAACAAATGCCATACTAACACCTCTATTACTATTTTAACATGTTTTAATCCAAAATCAAAGACTTAGTTACAATATAAAAAAAGAACATAAAGTTCTTCTTTTATTTGTTTTATAGTTCTACATTTGTCCAAAACTGACCATTTAAACCGTATGGATAAAAATTGTACCCATTGGCTATGATTGTTACTGAAGCAGTATCAGTAACAAAATCTCCATTCGACCAAATTTTAGCAAATTCAGTTAAATTTCCTTTACCAGTCAATTCAAACAGACTTGGGTTAAACACATTTTTTCCAGGGTCAACATTAACAGCTCCCCAAGCATTATTAAGGGTATTTAAGCTGTCCGCTTTAACACTTGAACCATTAACCGTTAAACCAGCACCTTTACTACCTTTAATAGTAATATTTTTTAAAACTGTATTTTTAGCATTATATGATTGAACACCATATGTTTTATTATCACTATCAATAGTTAAATTTCTAATTACAACATTATCAGAAAGAATATTTAACAAATGTTTATGCGAGTTATTATCGCCTAAATCTCGATCGACTAAAAGTTCATTGTTTCCACCATGAATCATTAAAGGTCGATTAATCAAGACACTTTGATTAGAAGTTATAGAATTTAAAAAATTAATTTTTTTAATATTCATATCAGCTAAAGCAATTTGTAATTCGCTATAATTTGATATATTAGACACATTTTCTTCTTTTATGAAATATGTATCATATCCACCCCAAACAGTCACATTTCCGTGAATATCTTTAGCATATAAATGTAAAATTAAATGTCCTTCACTATTATTAGGAGATTTTACAATATAATATTCATTTTCATTTGTTAAATCGATGTTTAACAAATCATATTTTTCTGGCGTGGCTTTTAATTCATTGTGAATTCTTTTGTTTGACCAAATATATTTTCGTTCAACTATTTCACTTTTATCATTCAAAGTAAATTTTACTTCTGCTTTAGTTGTTGGATTAGTTTGACTTGCATCATGACTCCATCTTAAATTAGCAGTATCTGTTACATATGAAAGATTATTAAATTCAGGTCCAGTTTTATCTTCAGGAATTTTATTAACGGTTATTACAAATGGTTCTGATTCATTTCCAGCTTTATCAATTCCATATATTGTATAAGTTCCTGTTCCTAACCAACCTATTTGCCATCTTCTATGAGTAACATTTAATCCGGTTGTGCTTGTTACTACTTTACCAGCTTCATTAACAATCTTATAACCATCTAGATTAATATCATCTGCTTCAACTTCTGGTTTTTCATCAGAACGTACGGTATCACCATTATTGATAAATGACTTTCTATCTAAATTTATTTTTACTGTTGGTAAAGTCGTATCTACTTCAAAATTTATAGAAACAGTATTTGATGTTGCATCAGTTTTATCTTTTGCATTTATTTTTAAATTATATTTGCCATCTTCTAAATTAGTTAATAAATGATCATAGTTAAATTCTGTAACACCATTAACTGTTTTTGAAAACCCTCTATATATTTTTCCATCTCTATATAAATTAATTACTAATTTAGTTAAGCCCATATTATCTGTTGCTAATACATTAACAGAAACATCTTTTATGTTAACATAAGCATTGTTAATTGGTGATGTAACTGTTACATGTGGTTTTATATTATCAATTGTTACTACAAATGGTTCTGATTCATTTCCAGCTTTATCAATTCCATATATTGTATAAGTTCCTGTTCCTAACCAACCTATTTGCCATCTTCTATGAGTAACATTTAATCCGGTTGTGCTTGTTACTACTTTACCAGCTTCATTAACAATCTTATAACCATCTAGATTAATATCATCTGCTTCAACTTCTGGTTTTTCATCAGAACGTACGGTATCACCATTATTGATAAATGACTTTCTATCTAAATTTATTTTTACTGTTGGTAAAGTCGTATCTACTTCAAAATTTATAGAAACAGTATTTGATGTTGCATCAGTTTTATCTTTTGCATTTATTTTTAAATTATATTTGCCATCTTCTAAATTAGTTAATAAATGATCATAGTTAAATTCTGTAACACCATTAACTGTTTTTGAAAACCCTCTATATATTTTTCCATCTCTATATAAATTAATTACTAATTTAGTTAAGCCCATATTATCTGTTGCTAATACATTAACAGAAATATCTTTTGTGTTAACATAAGCATTGTTAATTGGTGATGCAACGGTTACTTGTGGTTTTAACTTGTCAATATTAACAATTTCAACAGTTTGTAGTTCACTTACATTTCCAGCATAATCTTTTACTTTTATATTAACATTTTGATTTTTATCAAATGTTTTAGATGATTCTACTTGCCAACTTAGTCCACCATCAAATGAGTATGGAATTTCAGCTAGTAAACCACTATTATCATTGGCATTAATACTTAATGTTACATTACTTTTCGTTAAATAATCTGGATTGCCATCAACTGTAAATGTTGGCAAAGTATTATCCATATTAAATGAATTACTTCTATAATAAATTTCATTTCCATATAAATCAGTTGCCTTAAACCATAAATAATATTCTCCATTAGGTTTAGTTATAAAATCATTAATATCTTGAGGATATCTAACATAATTAATTGATTCATTAGATAGTTTTAAAACAGTCATATTATCGATTCCTAACACAACATTGAAATCATTGTCAGCAGGTTGCTCTTTTGAAGTCGTCCATGTATATTTTAGACCGGCTGTTTCATTTAGCCCTAGTTTAGAATTTATCGTTATTCTTGGACGACCATTTTGAAAAGCACTCGTTACTGGTAGTGGTTTTCCATCATTTAAAAATTTTGTTACTTTAATAACATCTTTATCAATGTTATCAATAATTATATCAGTACTTGTTTCATTATTATATATATCTTTTATAATTAATGTTTCATTACTGTTGCTTGTATATTGTTTATAACAAGCCTTTTCACGACAAGTCCAGCCAGGATTTGTTGTCATTATTCTTTCATTAGCTGTTATATATATCGCAACATTTTCCTTATTTGTTAAATGCACAGGATTTTGATTGATATTTGTTATAACTGGTCCAGTTGTATCTTGAACAATCACATAACGATAGTTAGAACCTGTATTGTTACTTCTATCAGTATAATGATAAGTAACTTTATATTTTCCTACTACTGTGTTGTCAATTGATGGAACTGTTACACAGTTATTCATAGTGTTATCACAAAGTTCAAAAGTTGTTTCTAAAGTAAGATTTTCTAAATCATCAAGATTATCAGTTGCAATTGAACCAAGATCAATATATGAATCGATCCCTGATTCAAGTGTTACCTTTTTTAGATTTAAAACAGTTACAATAGGGTCTTCTTTATCAATGTTATTAACTTCATAGTTAATAGTTCTAACTTCACCGTTATTAAAGTTTACACAAGCAATATAATTACCATTTTCAGTAACAGTAATAGTATTAAGACTTTCGCCATCAACACATTCATTTCCTTTATTGATTAAAGTTTTATTAATTAATAAAGGATCGGCAATTACAATATCTAACGATAAATTAATATCTTCATTAGTGAATATTGTTTTGCTTGGTATTAAAGTAATTGTTGCACTATTAATAATATTTAAATCTTCTTGCTTCGAATTAATTTGTGCAATCATTTGTCTAATCATGCTAGTACGCATAATTCTTGGTTGAAACTCAGTAGAATTATTAGGACCCATTAAATCAGTCAAATCATTCAATAACCCTATTAGTTCTTCATTAGTTGGTAAGGATTCGTTATAGCTAGTTAGTACTTCATTACTATTATTAAGGGTTGTTGTTAATTGTTGATTAATATAATTATTAATATTAGTAATTACGTCATTAATAATTGTAGTTTGATTATCAACATTTTCTTGATTACTACTTCTATTATCTAGAATCACATTTCCGTTATTATTTTCTTCCCTTAATTGTTCTAATAAAGATTGTAGTTCAGTTTCCTCTGTTTCAATTTTAAGCACTTCGTTACCAGTAGTAATAGCTGCTTCTAGTAAATCGTAATTAACGACTACCGCTTCAGGTGCAGTATTGATGTTGTTATTTTGATTAGGGTTTCTAATAACAACTTCTTCAACTACGTTTTCATTGTTGACTTGTTCTTCATTTTCATTTCCGGTTTTTTCTGTTTGTTCAATGTTTTGGTCTGGTTCTTGCTTTATATTTGAATCCGCTTCAGGGTTAGCGAACGAATAAACAATCATCCCCATAGCTACAAACAAAACAGTTCCGAAAACCGTTTTTAGTTTTGACATTCCATGTCCTCCTTTTATAAGTATTGTTACAAAAAGTGTAACTGCATATACCCCCTGTATTTATTTTATGCAACTTCTTTTTTCATGTACTTCCTTAATAAAAAGGTAATGCAATTATGATATTAACACAAACCGTTTGTTTTTTCAATGCTTTTCGCACTATTTGGGTTCTTTTATATATTTTTTTCGATTATTGATTATTTATACAAAAAAAAACAATATTGATATTGTTTTTTTTGTTAATCAACTAATGAAATATCACCAATTGGCCATATTCTAATAAATGGTGAACCAATAATATCTTTTTTAGATATTAATCCAAACATTCTACTATCCATTGAATCCTCACGATTGTCCCCAAGGACTAAATACATATCTTTAGGAATTACTTCATAACCTAAATCTTCTAATGAAAAATCATCAGTTATTAAGTCAGGGACTATTTTTTCAGTATGAACAACTCCATCTATATATAGAAAGTTATTTTTATACATAATCGATTCTCCCGGTAGTCCAATAATTCTTTTGATTAAATATTTTTCATCTTCAAAATTAAAAGTTATAATTTCATTTCTTTTAAGATCGCGTAATTTATAAAATAATTTATCCGTTAATAAAATATCTCCATTGTTTAAAGTTGGTTTCATAGAAGGTCCGATAACTTGTTGCAAAGCACAAACGTATATAAAAACTAAGATAACAATTGCTATTGTAACTAAATATTTAAAAGCATCTATTGTAAATTCTTTAAGTTCTCTTAAATCCATAAAACCACCCCTACTCTTATACTACAATCATTTTATCATTTTTCGATAATTTTTTCTAGTTATAAGTAATATTTTTGTACATAATTTGTCACAAATGTATAAAATAAAAACCTTTGCATTAAATGCAAAGGTTAATAATCATTTTTGGTGATCCGTATGGGATTTGAACCCATGAATGCTGCCGTGAAAGGGCAGTGTGTTAAGCCACTTCACCAACGGACCACGATGGCGCCTCAAGTAGGACTCGAACCTACGACCCCTTGATTAACAGTCAAGTGCTCTAACCGACTGAGCTATTAAGGCGAGTGTGGTGTCTAAAACATTAAATCTACATAAATATATAGTCTTGTTTCGGTACAGTTATAATGATATCACAGTTTTAATTTTTTGTGAACACTTTTTTAGCTTTTTTTTCACTTTTTTTACTTTTTTAATTTTTTTAACTGGTTTTACCAAAAAAAATTACCATTTTTTCCTTTATTTTATTATATTAAATAGTTGTAAATCAGTTATACTATTTTTGTTGTTTAAGGCCCTTTTAAAAGCAAATAATAATAACCAAGAAATAAGTCTTAACAGATTATAAAAACTATACAAGGGTGCAAATACGCTTTAAATTATCTTGAATTTACTAGTTATTTGTTTTTCATCTAAACTTATTTATAAAATATAAAACCTTGTTTGTTTCAACAAGGTTTATTAGACCGAATTTAATTCGGATAATTACTTAATGGTGGGCCTGATAGGACTCGAACCTATGACCCCACGCTTATCAAGCGTGTGCTCTAACCAACTGAGCTACAGGCCCATAATTAATGACTATTACAGTATACAATATTTTACAAAATTAAGCAAGACTTTTTTTAAAATATTAACTGCATCAATAAAAACTAGTATTAGTATATACTATTTTGTTAAATAAAATCAAGACTTTTTTATCAATTTTAGAAAAAAGAATATAGATTATTCTATATTCTTATTCAAAATCGTTTTTATCTAAATTTTTTACTAAATCTTCTTTAATATCATCAATCTCATCAGAATCTTTTACAACAATTAATTTTGTTCCATCTTCAGTTATTAATTCTTTTACTATTTTAATATTATCAACAACTTCTTCTCCGTCGTTTGTTAACTCAATTAAGTAAAAATATTTAGTTTCATCGTAAACTGTTTCTGATAAAACAACAAACTTGCGATCATCATTTAAAGTAACTACATCGTTAATGTTTATTTTCATTATCTCGTAATCCCCTTTCCACTATTTAGTATTTCAGAGGCTGGAGTAACAATTTTAATTCCATCATTATCCGCTCTCATCCAACATAAATCATCAGCTGATGGCGCATTTGATGGTGCTTCAACGTAATTTCCATTATCGTCTCCCGCACCAATATGAATCATTACTTCATATTGTTCTGGTTCAAGACCTAATGATTCAGCCAATTCTTCTGCACTTACACCTGGGGTTGTATTAACGGCTAAGATCTTTCCAGTTGGATTGCCAAGCATATCCTTTTCCATAATAGCAATACGATTAATATTATAGTTTTCAGCACGTAAACCATTACGTCCTGTTACATAACTATTGTTATCAAGTTGTGCGGAAGCAGCATCGCGATAATATTTAGTGTCATTTTCAACACTTACTTTATCTCCGATTGTTTGAACATATTTTGCTTGTTCTTGTTCTAAAGTTTCAATTGCTTCTAATAGATCATCTGCAGATGTTATAGTTTCATTTTCAATTTGTTCTTCGATTTGATTTTCAATTCCAACTGTTGGTATATCATATTCAACTTGTTTATTATTGTTATTAACTGGATTTGTCATAGTTAAGATTAAAATTGCTCCGGCTAAAATAACTGGTGCTGCTAAGTCTGAGAGTTTCATTAGTTTAAATTTCAATAATTTAAGCTTAGCAAGCAATGACGGTTTAGCTTTTTCAACACTTTTAACTTCTAACACTTCTTCATCCAATTCATTTGAATTATCAACAACTTCTTCTGTAAGTTCTGCTTGATTGATTTCGTTTTCTTTGTTTTCTTCTTCTAATTCGATTGGAACAATAACTGGTTCCTCAAATTCAATTGGTTTTTCAACATTGCCAACACGATTATTAATAATATCATCTAATTCTCTTCGACCTTTTACGTTATTATATAAATCTTCTAATTCTTGATTAATTTTTTCATTTCTTTTATTTAATGTTTCAATATTTGCTTTTGCATTTATTTGTTCATTAACTAATTTCATATCGTTGTTAAAAAAGATTGTACGGTAAGAGAAATCATTAGGGTATGTTATATTTGAATATCTTGATAGGAAATCATTTTCACGCATAGCAACAATTTTGCTGATTTCTTCGGTTTTTCTTTGTAATTCTTCATAAGAATTTACTTCTTCGCGCATTTTAGTTGCTAAATCAACCATAAATAATAATTCGTTAGCTTCTTCAATAACTAATTTATCATTTTCATAACGATCTCCTAAATATTTAAAACTTTTAACATCAATATTATTTGCCGTTTCTAATAACCTTAAATTTTCAGAAACAATAGATTGTCTTTCTAAAGCAACTAACTTTGTCGCTGAAGCAGCAGCCACATCAATTTTATCAATCTCATTTGTTTCAATAAAACGTGCATACTCTTCATTTAATTTTTCATTGAAGTCTTCAAAAGACATAATACTGTCTTCAATATTAGTAATTTGAATATTGTTATTATTATATTCTTCTTTTAATAATTGTTCTTTAACCTTGTTTTCTTCAACAAGTTCAAGTTGTTCTTTAACGAGTAAAACATCACTTTCATGGAAAGTAGTTTCATATTCATGCTCTCTTCTAATATCCTCAAATAAATCAAACAAAGTTTTTTCTTCTGGAATATTTTGATCAAACAAATTATTTAAAACACTTTCTCTTGCTTGTGATAACTCCAAGATTCTTTCCCTTTTTAGTAATTCTTCACGAATAGTAATAGTTTCTGTATTTTCTATTCTTTCTAATTCATTACGATAAATATTTTCATGCATTTCATCTAATTTTAATGCAAGTCCTAGAACCTTCCACATTACATTGTCAATTTCGGCATCATTTACTTGCGGTTGTGCCTTTAACAATCTAATTTGTTCTAAGTAAGCACCTATTGAATCCATCGTCATATCAATTTCCCACATACAATTCAACTCCCTTTATTACACAACAATTATAACAAAAAAAATAGATTGTGTAAACCTATTTTAAAAACAATCAATATTAATTCTAACTTGTTTATTTTCTTTGATATATGAAGCTGCTTGAACAATTGTTCTAATAGCATTAGCGTTAGTTCCAGAACGACCAATAACAATTCCCATATCACTTTCAGCAACTAAAACTTCTATGATAACTTTATCTTCTTCGTTTTCGAATTGCTTAACTGAAACCATATCCGGTTCTTTAGCAATACTTTTAACTAAAAACTCTGTTAATTCTACTAACTTCATAATTATTTAACTTCCTTTTTTGTCATTCTCTCATTATGGAATTTTTCTAAAATACCAGTTTTTCTAAATAATGTTCTAACAGTTTCTGTTGGTTCAGCACCTGTTCTTAACCATTTTAATACTAGTTCTTCTTCTAGTTTAATTTCCGCTGGTTCCATAAGTGGATTATAAGTTCCAAGAATTTCAATAAATTTTCCATCTCTTGGACTTCTTGAATCTGCCGCTACAATACGGTAAAAAGGTTGTTTTTTTGCACCCATTCTTTTTAATCTTAATTTTACAGCCATTGATATCCCTCCGTTTCTAAATAATATTAACATAAAAAAAAGAAAGTGTCAACCTTTTTTTGTTGACACCTAATTATATGTAATTTTCGTTAATATTTTCATCAATTTCTTCTAAAATTTCTTCAGTTACTTCATCTTCTATTTCATCCCATGGCTCTTCATCTTCTTCAACTGATATTTTCATTTTTGTTTCTCCAACAATTTCAACACCCAACTCTTTTTCAATATCAAAATTAATATTACCATCAGAAGTTATAGAAACTTTAGTACAATTAGGTTGTTTCAAAGTTCTAACAATAACATCAGTTTCCCCACTTAAATCTGTATTGTCACGAACTTTAACATTAAATAAATCATTATAATCTATTTTTTTACTAATAACAGTAGTTTTACTATCTTCATCATATGAATACCATATATTAACATCATATGAACCGTCTACACCAATCTTATCGCCTGATTTATAACCTCTAAATCGATGGTTAATAACCCAACATCCTAAAACGGTAGTGGGATTATCAACTACTTCAAAAGTATAATTGTTTTTGAAATATTTCTTCCCTTTTCCAACTATGGCTTTAGTAACTATTTCTTTATATAGTGCCATTATATCACCCCTCAATCTAATTTATGCTTATGAAGGGCAAAAGTTCACAAAAATATGTGAACTTCTATTTTATTTTTTATAATAAGTTTTTCCGTTTTCTAATTCAGTTTCTTCTAAAAGTTCACTAACAGTAACAAACTCATAACCAAGCTCAGATAATATCGGTAACACTTCTCTAACTGTTTCAATAGTTGACTTGTATAAGTCGTGCATCAAAATTATTGAACCGTCTTCGATATTTTCAATAATTATACGTGTCCCCTCTTCACTATTGCGGTGTTCCCAATCCCTTGTATCAACGCTCCACAAAATTAGTGGATAATCAACAGCATCTTTAACACTACTATTAACGTTTCCATAAGGCGGCCTAACAATTGTTTGGGCAACATTATAGTTAGCAAGCTTTTCTTTTGTTATTAATAATTCATTAATTAATTGTTCATTAGTTAACTTGGTAAAAGAGCTATGGCTTACCCCATGACTTCCAATTTGATGTCCATCATCAATCATCTCTTTAATAACATCACTGTGTTTATCAATTCTAGTTCCAATCACAAAGAAAGTAGCATTAGCATTGTTTTCTTCTAATATATCTAGCAAGTATTTAGTATAAACACTTGGACCATCATCAAAAGTAAAAGCAACCCTCTTTGTTTTTATTTCTTCTTTGGCAGTTTCAATATCGGATGAAGGGGTCACTGTTGATTCCTCTATATTAGGTATTTTATCTTCAACGACTATATCGTTTTCAATGTTTGATTCTTCTATGTTTTCTTCTTCGATTGATACATCTTCGTTGATTATTTCTGAAATACTTTCTTCTTCGATGATTGGTTCTTGAACAATCGGCTCAACGATTACGATGGGTTCAACAACTTCAATCGGTTCAACAATTGGTTCAATCACTATAATTTTTTCCGGGAATGTATTTTCATTTGTTTTAATAATATTCTCTATTTCTTTTTCGGTTGTTTTTTCGTAAATTTCACTTGAAAAATATTTGTTATATAAGTTTTCTATTTTATTAGATATATCTTTTTTCGTTTTTGAAGAAACCGGGAATAATAACATTACAGTTAGAACAATGGCAGTTAATCGGTATCGAGTAGCTTTTTTCATTTTCTCACCTCATACAAATAATTCTATTTACTTATTTCTCCATCCATTGACCAAGTTTTTACATTAGTTATTTTAATATCGATTATTTTTCCTATATAACTCTTATCAGCTTTAACATTAACTAATTTCATTGTATCAGTATATCCAAACAATATTGTTTCATCTTTTTGATTAATTCCTTCTAATAAAACAGGAACGACTTTGTTTAAATATTTTTGATTAGCAGCATTAGAATATTTATTTACTAATTCATTTAATTCTTGTAAACGTTTGTTTTTAACTTGTAAGGGAACATCATCAATCATTTTAGCAGCAGGTGTTCCAACCCTTTTAGAAAAGACAAACGTAAAGGCTGAGTCAAATTGACAAGTGTTTACAACATCTAACGTCTCATTGAAATCAATTTCAGTTTCACCCGGAAATCCGACAATAATATCAGTAGTTATTGAAGCATAAGGTATTGCTTCTTTTATTTTATTAAAAAGTTCAATATATGACTCTTTAGTATATCTTCTTCCCATTAATTTAAGAATTTTATTTGAACCAGACTGAATTGGTAAATGTATATATGGCATAATATTGTCATTGTTTTTAATTACTTCAATCATTTTATCAGTAAAGTCCCAAGGATGACTAGTTACAAATCTTATACGATTAATACCCGTTTTTGCTATATCTTCAAGTAAATTTTCCATGCAATAATTAATATCTAAATCTTTACCATAAGCATTAACATTTTGACCTAATAATGTGATTTCTTGATAGCCTTCGTTTACCAATCCTTGAACTTCTTCAATAATAAACTCGGGTTTACGGCTTCTTTGTTTACCTCGAGTATAAGGAACTATACAATATGTACAAAATTTGTCACAGCCATACATAACGTTGATCCACGCTTTATAAAGGCTATCACGTTTTACAGGTATATTTTCAAAAACACTTCCTTCAACACTTAACACTTCTATTTCCAATTCTTTTTTAGCAAGTGCTGTTGCTAAAATATTTGGTAAATTATGAATGTTATGAGTTCCAAAAACAATATCTAACCATTTATATTTGTTAAGAATTTCTTCAACTACAACTTCTTCTTGAGCCATACATCCACAAACACCAGCTATTAAATGTGGTTTTGTTTCTTTTAAATGCTTAATTCGACCAATCATTCCAAATACTTTATTATGAGCATTTTCTCTGATAGCACAAGTATTTAATAAAATTAAATCTGCTTCTTCCATATTTTCAACTTCATAAAAATTCATGTCTTCCAAAATTGCTTTAATGTTTTCAGTATCATGTTCATTCATTTGACAACCATATGTTTTAATAAAATATGCTCGGTTTAATCCAAGTTTCTTTAAATTGTCTGTTAATCGATAATTATCTGTTATTATTTCAACTTCTTTATCAGTTCTTTTTCTAGCAGTTGCTAAATTAGGTAATTTCATTTCATCACTTCATTTCTACTTATGTATAATACCATATTTGAAACATTCTATCAAGAAAAAACTCTTATAATAAGAGTTCTTGATTTTAACTATTTACAAGTTAGGCCTTGTTCTTCTAATGTTTTTTTAAATTCATCTAAATTTTTATTAAGGCCAAGCGATGTTATTTCTTCTTCATCTACATCTTTCATATTAACTTCCATTGTTAGTTTATATGAATCTTTTGTTTTTTTAGTATTGAATTTTATTTTAGAATTGTCTAATTCCTCAATATTAGATTTCGAATGATTTACAACTGTTTCAAATGAATTGTATAAGTCATTACTTTTAAAGATATATTCTTTTTCACTTTTAACTTTGGTAATATTCTTATCTTCAATTGTTAAAAAATATTTTTGTTTGATTGTCATATCTTCTGTTTTTCCATTACTAGTGCAAGTTAATTTTTTTTCACCACAACCTGTAATTAGAATAATCATGATAATCGTTAACCATAATCTTTTTTTCATTTCATCACCTACAAATTGCCCTTTCTAAATTTAGCAACTCCGTTTTCTAAATACCAAATATACTCTTGTGTTTCATCAGTGAAATTAAAACCTCTGTCAGTATACGGTGAGATTGTTTCTAAATCAGATAAGGTTATGTCCAAACCATGCTTATTATCAACAGAAGTACTACTTATTGAATTACCATTTAAAGTGGTTGTAGATAACGCGGCAGTATTAATATAATTAGGGATATAATTTCGTCCCATATTACGTCCAATGTTAGAACCAACTCCAACAATTGATCCACCTTTATTAATAGCTTTTAAATTGGTACTGTAATAGTTGTATCCAATCAGCCCACCAACATAATCATTACCTGAAACATTACCTTCTACAATAATGTTTCTTAAGGTTGTTCCATAATCTGTATAACCTGTCATTAATCCAACATAGTTGTTTCCAATTACCTTCCCGGTGACATTTATGTCATTTAAGTGACCATCATTAAATCCTACTATAGAGCCAAGATAATTCGCACCAGTTATATTAACCTTTTCTAAATTTAATCCTTTTATCCGTCCATCTTTGTTATAACCAACAAAGCCTAAATATGAAGTGTATGGACTACTTATGCTAAGATTTTTAATTGTTTTAAAATTACCGTCAAAGTTACCTTTAAAGTGATTAGCAAAACTCCCAATCATATAATGTAATTTGTTTGTCATATCAATATCGTTAACTAATTTGTAATGGGCTGATAGTTTTAGTGACGCTTGTTTTAATTCTTCATAACTACCTATCAAATATGGATCAGCAGCGGTTCCACTTCCACTTAATGTGAAAATCAATGGGTCAGTTGTAGTGTTTTTTTGAACAAGTTTTCCATAATTATTAATATCCCAATAATACCCATCTCCATCATTATCTCCACCAATATATGTATCAAATACATACTCAGCTAAATAAAGATTATTTAGGTCATCAATATTATTAAATGAAACCCCATGAATATTGTTAGGTGTTGAACTAACAACTGTTTTTCCGTTTACTGTTATACTTGCTGATGCTAAAGTACTAAAATATTCGGAAAGATAGTTTCTTCCCATATTACGTCCAACATTTGTTCCTGTTCCAACTACAGTTCCACCCATATTGATGGCCCTCAAATTTGTACTATAGTAATTGTAGCCAACAATTCCTCCAACGAGATCATTACCTACGACATTACCTTCGACTATAATGCTTCTACCCGTTGAACCATAATCAGCATAACCTGTCATTAATCCGACATAATTGTTACCCGTTATATTACCAGTTACATTTATTTCGGTAAAATGTCCAGAATGTAATCCAGCTATTCCACCAGTGTAATTTGAACCATTTACAATAATGTTTTTTATATTTAAATCTCGAATCCGACCATCTTTATTGTAACCAGAAAATCCTAAATATGAAGCATAAGGACTATTTATTGTTATGTTTTTAATTGTTTTAAAATTTCCATTAATATTACCCTTAAAGTGATTGACAAAACTTCCAATCATATAATGCAAGTTATCGGTCATATCGATGTCATTAATTAATTTATAATGTGATGAAAGTTTTAGTGATACTTGCTTTAAATCCTCATAATTACTAATTATATATGGGTCTTCTGCTGTTCCACTTCCGTTTAATGTAAATAACAATGGGTCTGTTGCGGTATTTTTTCTAACTAATTTCCCAGAATTATTTATGTCCCAATAATATCCATTACCATCATTATCTCCACCAATATATGTATCTAATGCAAGTTCGGCTAAATAAAGATTATTTAAATCATCTATTTTATTAAAAGTTGCACCATGAATATTATTAGGGGTTGGGCTATTAATTATGTTTCCATTTACTGTTACACTTGATAAAGCTAGTGTACTAAAATAATCTGAAAGATAATTACGTCCTATATTGCGTCCAACGTTAGTTCCAGTTCCAACTACGCTTCCCCCTACATTTACTGCTCTAAAATTTGTACTGTAATAATTGTATCCAATCATTCCACCAACATAATCGTTTCCCAGAACATTACCTTCTACGATAATGCTCCTTGCAGTTGTTGCATAATCGGTATAACCCGCAATTAATCCGACATAATTATTTCCAGTTATATTTCCACGAACATTCATTTCATTTAAATGCCCATTATTGTGTCCTACTATTCCACCAGTATAATTTAAACCAGTTATATTAACTGAGTTTATACCAAGTGTTGTAACCGTTCCACCGTTATTATATCCAATCAATCCAATATATGAAGTTGTTGGACGGTTTACATATAAATTGTTTATACAATTTAAATTACCTGCTAATTTCCCACTAAATTTTTTGATTTCATTACCAATTGGTTTGAAACCTTCTCCTGTTGTTAATTCAGTTTTTAAGTCTTCAATAATTCCATTACCATTTATATCACCATATGTTTTCGTTGTTGCATCGACATATGATTTAGAATTATTTAAGTCCAAAGTTATAGCAAGTGTAATGTTTTTACCGCTATATGTGTTTCCATTATTAACATTGTTTGACAGTGCAACTAAATCTTCAACACTTTCAATTAAGTATGGGTTATCAGTAGCTCCTGTACCAGCTAAAACTCCTGCTTCTTTATCAAGCGAGGTTCTGGCAATACAAGTATCTGATTCCCCGTTAAATTCAACAGTAAATTTTACGGGTAAATAAGCTATTAATTCTTCTTCAAAAGTATTTGGGTTAATACCATTTAAATTGTTTACGGTTATTTCAATACTAGCTTTACAAAGTGTTTCATCACATTCGACAATTACATCATCAACATCCATATTATTACTAGTTGCTGTATGTTTATAAAATATATTTGCTTGTGATAAATCGATTTGTTTTGGAGCTTCACCTGGCCAGATAACATCTCCCATATTTCTTCTAACAATATATGTTTTAAATTCTTCAAGTTTTTCAAATGTATAATGTTCTGTTACTCGGACTGTTTCAATATCTTTTAATGGTAACGGCAAGTTTCCTAAATGAATTGTATATTCATAACTTGTTTTACTAAATTGTTCTAGATAACCAGTATATCCAACACTATAAAATGTTTTATAATATATTTTATTTTGATCACTTACAATTCTTCTTGATGAACCAGCAAAGATTGGAATCTTCACTTGTTTATCTGATGGATCAATAGTTGGATCTTCTAAATAATATGTTGAACATTCTTCAAGAGTTATTTTTGAAACTGTTACTATTGCTTCATCAGCAGCTTTTGTTGCACAATAAGTTCCACTATGAATAGCAAGCGCCACTTGTTTGGAAGCTGCTTCTACTAAAACCGTTCCTATTTTTGGACTTTGACCTCGATAATCTAATTTTTTATTATCGGCATTATATTGTTTATAATCAAGGTAATAGAAAGTTTGTCTTTCATTTTCATTTACTGACAAATATTCCCCTGATCTGGCTATCCCATAAGCTGTATCTCTAAATGCTCCCATTCTCGCTTTTTCTACTATTCCTAGTATAAAAGGAATGGCTATTGTAACTACTATCAAAACTACTACAATTACTGCTAACAATTCAACTAATGTAAAACCTTTATTTTTTTTCACAATACACCACACCTATTATCTGTCATAATAGTATCACGTTTAGCATTTTTTTACAATTAGTGACAAACAAAAATCAAAACAATAAAAGTTTTGATTTTAAAAATTTAATAACTATTGTTATTTACACACTAATCCTTGTTCTTCTAACGTTGTTTGAAATTCATTTAAATTTTTATTAAATCCAAGTGATCTTATTTCTTCATCATCTACATCTTTCATATTAACTTCCATTGTTAATTTATATGAATCTTTTGTTTTTTTAGTATTGAATTTTATTTTAGAATTGTCTAATTCCTCAATATTAGATTTCGAATGATTTACAACTGTTTCAAATGAATTGTATAAGTCATTACTTTTAAAGATATATTCTTTTTCACTTTTTACTGCAATAATATTCTTACCTTCAATTGTTAAGACATACTTTTGATCAATTGTCATATCTTCTGCTTTACCATTACTTGTACATATTAACTTTTTGTCTCCACACCCTGTAATTAAAACAATTGCTGCAACCATTGTAAATATTATTTTTTTCATTATTTACCTCCTACGAATTACCCTTTCTAAATTTGGCTACACCATTATCCAAATACCAAATATACTCTTGTGTTTCATCAGTGAAATTGAATCTAACATTTTGATATGTACCATCTAGTTCTAAGTCTGCGGAAGTAATATCTAAACCATTTTTATTACCAATTGTTGTACCTGATACTACGATTCCATTAACTGGAATTGTCGACAGTGCGGATCCCGTTACGGTAAATGGTTTAGCTCCACCACCATTACCTGTTCCACCAACAATTCTTCCTACATTAGTTCCTGTAGTAGAAATCATACCTCCAGTATATATTCCACCAATATGTCCACTGTTCAGTGAAAAGCTATATGCATATCCTACAATACCACCAACATTATTAAATCCCAATAAATTACCAGTAGCTTTAATACTTAATATGGTAGGTGAAGCAAACCTATTATATACATATCCAACAGCTAGACCAACGTAATTATTTCCTAAAATGTTTCCATTAACAATACTGTCTAATGTATGACTATTGTAGTTATAACCTGATATTCCTCCTACATAATTATTTGCAATTATATTAACATTTTGTAAGTTTAGTCCTTTAATAGTTCCAAGGTTGTAACCTGAAAAACCAACATATGATGCATAAGGAGAATCAATATTTAGATTATAAATTACGTATTCATCACCATCAAATATACCTGTAAATTTGTTTACGTAACTACCAATTATATAAAAACGTTCTCCTGACAAATCAATATCTGAAACTAATTTATAATTTGAATTTAATTTTAATGTTGCTTGTTTTAAATCCTCTGGTGTTTTAATTAAATATGGATTTGTTAGCGTTCCAGTACCAAATAAATTAAAGGTCAACGAATAATCACTTACTCTTTTACGAACTATCTTTCCGGTAATATCATAATCCCAATAGTATCCGTTTCCGTCATCATCTCCGCCTATATATGTGTCGAGTGCTAACTCCAACAAATTAATGTTATTTAAATCTGACTCGTAGTTATAATCTGCTCCGTGATCACTTGTTGGATAAGTATTACTAACAGCAACTCCATTAATGGTTATTGATTTATTGGCAATACCTGTAAATAAGAATGGCGATGCCCCACCACCATTGCCGTTTCCGCCTCTTAGTCTACCTACATTAGTCCCACTTGCTGTAATGCTTCCCCCCTTATTAATCCCTGATATATGACCTGTTGTTAAAGCAAAACTATAAGAATATCCCGCTAAGCCACCTACATAGTTATTACCAGTTAAATTACCTTTAACGATTATGCTTGATAATCTAGGTGCTGAATAATCATTATAAATATAACCAACAGCTAAACCTACATAATTTATTCCATTTACATCTCCACTAACACTGCTTTCATTAATATTACCGTTAATAGTATATCCTGCTAGGGCACCGGTATAATTAGCAGCATTAATATTAACATTTTCAAGGTTAAGCGCTTGAATAGTCCCACGATTATATCCAGAAAACCCAATATATGATGCATTAGGTGAATTAATATTAAGATTATAAATTATGTGCTCATCACCATCAAACATACCTGTAAATTTGTTTATATAACTACCAATTATATAAAATCGTTTCCCTGATAAGTTAATATCTGAAATTAATTTATAATTTGAATTTAGTTTTAATGTTGCTTTTTTTAAATCCTCTGGTGTTTTAATTAAATATGGGTCTGTTGGTGTTCCAGTACCAATTAAATTAAAGGTCAATGGATAATCACTTACTCTTTTACGAACCATTTTTCCTGTAATATCATAATCCCAATAGTATCCATTTCCGTCATCATCTCCACCTATATATGTGTCGAGTGCTAACTCTAACAAATTAATGTTATTTAAATCTGATTCGTAGTTATAATCTGCTCCGTGATCACTTGTTGGATAAGTATTACTAACAGCAACTCCATTAATGTTTATTGATTTATTGGCAATACCATTAAATAAGAATGGTGATGAACCGCCACCATTGCCGTTTCCACCTCTTAATCTACCTACATTAGTCCCGATTGCTGTAATACTTCCTCCTTTATTAATTCCTGATATATAACCCGATGTTAAAGTAAAACTATAAGAATACCCCGCTAAACCACCTACATAATTATTACCACTTAAATTACCTTGAACGATTATGCTTGATAATCTCGGTGTTGAATAATCATTATAAATATAACCAACAGCTAAACCTACATAATTTATTCCCTTTACATCTCCACTAACACTACTTTCGTTAATATTACCGTTAATAGTATATCCTGCTAGGGCACCGGTATAATTGGCAGCATTAATATTAACATTTTCAAAGCTAATCGCTTGAATAGTTCCACGATTATATCCAGAAAATCCAATATATGATGCATGAGGTGAATTAATATTAAGATTATAAATTTTGTGCTCATCACCATCAAACATACCTGTAAATGGATTGGTATAACTACCAAACATGTAAAAATTTTTGTTTTTTAATTCAATATTACTGGTAAGTTTATATCCTAAACCTAATTTTAATGTCGCTTGTTTTAAATCATCGTAATTGTTTATTAAATATGGGGTTTCTTTGCTCCCAGAACCTACCAAACTAAATGTTAATGGATATTCTGCAGTGTTTCGTTGAACTAAAATTCCACGATCATCATAATCCCAATAATAACCATTACCATCATTATCACCACCAATATATGTATCTAATGGACCTTCTACTAAATTTATGTTATTTAAATCTTGTAAACTATCAAAATCAGCACCATGATTACTAGTTGGTAAGGTGTTTGAAACAGGTATACCATTAACAGTAATAGTATTTTTCGATAAAGTTGTTGTTCTAAATGGACTACCACCACTAACAGTACCAGAACCTCCTAAAATTCGGCTAACACTTGTTCCATTGGAAATAACATTTCCACTTTTATAAACCGCACCAATGTAACCACTTGACATTGAATATGAATAGGCATAACCAGATAATCCTCCAACATAATTATTGCCAATTACGTTCCCTTCGATAATTAAACTCGAGAAACGTGGTGTTGAATAATAGTTATATAAATAACCTGCGCCTAATCCAACATAATTCGCACCAGTTACATTGCCATTAATGTTGATTTCACTAATAATACCATTATAACTATAACCTGTAATTCCTGCTGTATAATCACCACCTGTCACATTCAATTTTTTAAAATTTACAGCAGTAACAGTTCCTCCGTTATTATATCCAATTAAACCGACATATGATGTGTCTGGTCTCTTTATATATAAATTGTTTATACAATTTAAATTTCCCGTTAATTTCCCGCTAAACTTTTTTATTTCATTACCGATTGGTTTAAAACCTTCTACTGTTGTTAATTCAGTTTTTAATTCTTCTATAATTCCATTACCATTTATATCACCATATTTTTTCGTTGTTGCATCGACATATGATTTAGAATTATTTAAATCTAACGTTATTGCTAACGAGATGTTTTTACCACTATATGTATTTCCATTATTAACATTGTTTGACAGTGCGACTAAATCTTCAACACTTTCAATTAAGTATGGATTATCAGTGGCACCTGTACCTGCTAAAACTCCTGCTTCTTTATCAAGCGAGGTTCTTGCAATACAACTATCTGATTCTCCATTAAATTCAACGGTAAATTTAACTGGCAAATATGCTATTAATTGTTCTTCAAAATTATTTGGATTAACACCATTTAAGTTATTTACTGTTATAGCAATACTTGCTTTACAGAGTGTTTCATCACATTCAACAACAACATCATCAACATCCATGTTTTTACTAGTTGCCGTATGCTTATAAAAAACATTTGCCTTTGACAAATCTATTTGTTTTGGAGCTTCACCTGGCCAGATAACATCTCCCATATTTCTTCTAACAATATATGTTTTAAATTCTTCAAGTTTTTCAAATGTATAATGTTCTGTTACTCGGACTGTTTCAATATCTTTTAATGGTAACGGCAAGTTTCCTAAATGAATTGTATATTCATAACTTGTTTTACTAAATTGTTCTAGATAACCAGTATATCCAACACTATAAAATGTTTTATAATATATTTTATTTTCATCACTTACAATTCTACGTGATGAAATAGCAAAGATTGGAATCTTTACTGGTTTTTTTGATGGATCACTGGTCGGATCAGTTTCATCATTTAAATCTAATAAATACTCTGGATCAACATCATATTCTTCTGCTATTTCAGGCCATGTATCCTCTTTTGTTTCTGTTAAATAATATGATGAACATTCTTCAGGTGTTGTTTTTGTAACATATACTTTTGCTTCATCTGCGGCTTTTGTTGCACAATAAGTTCCACTATGTATAGCAAGTGCCACTTGCTTCGAATCCGCTTCTGTTAAAACTGCCCCTGTTTTTGGACTTTGACCCCTATAATCTAATTTCTTGTTATCGGCATTATATTGTTTATAATCAAGGTAATAAAAGGTTTGCCTTTCCCTTTCATTTATTAATAAATATTCCCCTGATTTGGCTATTCCATAAGCTGTATCTCTAAATGCACCCATTCTTGCTGTTTCTACTATGCCTAGTATTAAAGGAATGACTATTGTAACTACTATTAAAACTACTACAATTACTGCTAACAATTCAACTAATGTAAAACCTTTTTTCTTTTTCACAATACACCTCTCCTATTATCTACAGTAATAGTAACACATTTGACATTTTTTTACAATTTTAAACAAAATAAAAAAAGTAATGCTAAATCTCTTGCATTACTATTAAAATCATTGGTTTACTACCAGTTTCTTTATATAAATATTTACCTAGTTTGTCTCTAACGCCATTTTTTATTTTATTAAAATCGACGTAGTTATTTTTAGTAAATTCATTAATTACTTCTAATGAAATTTTTTCAGCTTCTTTAATCAAGTCGATATTTTCTTTAACAAAAATAAATCCTCTAGTTAATATTTCTGGTCCTGCTAAAATCTTTTTGCTAGATTTTGATAATGTTGCAGTTACAATAACAACACCATTTTCACTTAGTGATTCACGGTCCTTAAGAACTAATTCACCAATATCACCAGGGGTTTTACCATCAATTAAAATATCATCATTTTTCACTTTTTCATTAGTATCTTCATATTTACCATCAACAAATGTTACTACTTGTCCATTTAATTTTAAAAATATATTTTCTTCAGGAATACCTGCTTTGAAAGCAACCTCAGCATTTGCAACTTGATGACGGTATTCACCAATAACAGGAAAATAATACTTTGGTTTAATTAAATCTAACATTAGCATTAAATCCTCACTCGAAGCATGAGGCTCTAAATATTTTTTAGTTGGTAATAAAACTAAATTCGCACCTTTTTTTGATATATCATCAAATAATTTGGTAGCACTTTTTTCCATACCATCATAAATTGGAGCAGCAAATACAACTGTATCTTCTTCAGTTATTTTAACAAATTTGTCAAAACCTCTAACAATTCTTCCAATATTTGAATATGGTTTTTCACGTTCATCAGATATTAAGACAACAACATTTTCATCATTTAAATGTTGAATTGAAGCAATCTTTGATTTATCAAAATTAATATAATTCATGTCAATTGCTCTTATAATAATATTTTCAAGACGTTTTCCTAAAATTACTACCTGACGATTTGTTTTACTAATTTCTGTTAGTAATTCTTGAATACGGTATAATTGGTTTTGAAAAGTATTAAACAATATTCGACCATCATTTTTACTTAATGTTTCACGAATAACTGTTGAAATGCGATGACTTGGAGAAGTAAAACCTCTCTTGTCAGCATACAATGATTCACTTAACAAACATAACACGCCTTGTTTTCCAACGTATGCAAGCTTCCCAATATCGGTTTTATAAGCTTCTGACATAGTTGGATCAAATACATAATTACCAGTATAAAAAATAGTTCCGCTTTCAGTATATAAAACATAACCCACTGTATCTGGTACAGAGTGAGTTAAACTTATAGGAAAAATACTGTTTTTTCCAAAAGTCATTTTATGATGGGGTTTTATTAAATTAAGATTATCAATTGACATCCCCTCATCAATTAATTCTCTTTTGATTATTTCTAAAGTAAATGTTGTCGCATATATTTTCAGTTCAGGAAGATCAAGCAAGATATCTGGAATTGCTCCCATATGTTCATCATGACCATGTGTTATAAACATTCCCACTATGCGTTTGCTATTTTCTTTTAAATAATCGTAATTAGGAATAATATAATCGATTCCTAACATTTGATCATCTGCATATTTAAGTCCAGCATCAAAGATAAAAATATCTTCATTTACTTCAACAATATACATATTTTTTCCGTTTTCATTTAGTCCACCTAGACTAAATATTTTTATTTTATTCATTTTTCTCCTTTCTCTTGTTAAAAAAGCCTAATTAATTATAACAAATAAATTTCAATTAGTCCACAAAATATTTTAGCACTAAAAAGAAGAGATGTTTTTTAATAACTTATCAACTTGGGTTTGATAATTATCACTGTTAGTAATATAACTACCAACAACAACAATATCTGCATTTTGACAATAATTTATTGTTTGATCGTTTATTCCACCATCTACTTCAATAACATAATTATAATTTTTTTCTTTTTTTAATTTTTTTAAATAATCAATTTTAGAAACTACATCTTTAATAAATTCCTGCCCACCAAGTCCTGGTTCAACACTCATAATAAGAATTAAATCAATATCACTAAGATAAGGAAGTATTGTATCTACATTTGTATTGGGTTTTACAGATATCCCTACTTTTATATTTAATTGTTTTAAATAACTAATTATTTCATTTGGATTATCGATTGCTTCTAAATGAAAAGTAATAAATTCAGGGTTTAATTGTTTAAAATCATTAATATAGTTAATAACATCACTAACCATTAAATGAACATCTTTTGGCTTGTTTGTATTACCTAGCAAACCCTTTATATCATCTATTGAATAAGTTTTGTTGTTAACAAATTCTCCATCCATAATATCTAAATGTAGATAATCAATGTTTGTTTTGTCTAATATTTCAATATTTTCTTTTAGATTATCTTTAATTGATAAAAATGACGCTGATATTTTCATTGTATCACCCTTTACTTATAAAATTTATATAATTAAGATATCGACTTTTCATTATTGTTTTATCTTTAATTTTGTCTTTGATTGAACAATGGTCTTCTAAATGATGCATGCAATCTTTATATTTGCAATCATGACGATATTCATTAAATTCAATAAAATTATCTCTAATATCGCTTTTTTCCATATCGACAAAATCCATTGCAGAGAAACCTGGGGTATCGGCTATTAATCCTTCAAGAACTGGTAATAATTCAACATGTCTTGTTGTATGTTTTCCCCGTCCTAAAGCTTTAGAAATTGGTGCTGTTTGTAAGTCCAGTGTATCATCTAATATATTTAATAGCGATGATTTACCCGCACCACTTTGACCAGTAAAAACAGTGATTTTATCTCTAAAAATACCTTTAAATCTTTCAGGATCATTATTTAGATAAACTTGATATCCTATTTTTTTATAGTAATCAATATATTCAAAGATATCTTTTGTTTCTTCTTCATTTAATAAATCTAGTTTAGTTAAGCAGATAATTGGCAAAACATTGTTATATTCAATTATAACTAATAGTTTATCTAATAAATTAGTTGAAAAATCTGGTTCTTTGACACTAGTAACCACAACGGCTTGATCAATATTGCTAACCGTTGGTCTTACTAAAATATTTTTCCTGTCCAAGACTTCATAAATTACTTTATCATTAATATCAACCATAACCATATCTCCGACAGTTGGTCTTATATTTAAATTACGAAATTTGCCTTTTGATTTACAAACATATAACTTACCGTCTATTAAAACAGTATAGTCATTACTAATTAGTTTTACTATTCTTCCCTTCATGATTCGTTTCCTGGTATTAAATCTTGAATTGGATCTTCTAATACTGGTGCTGCAGCAACGACAATATTAAGAGATGCTCCTGACATTACTTGACTTTTAGGAGCACGGCTTTGAGAAATTATCTTTCCTTCTTCATATTGTGCTGTTTCTTTATATTCAATTTTTAAGTTTAGTTTATATTCAGAAGCAAACGCTTTAATGTCATTCACTGTCCAATTTTCAGAAACAAAGTCAGGGTATTCAGTAATTATATCTGGTATATATAAAGTTACAGTGTCACCTGCCACCAATTTTGTTCCCACTTCTGGTTTTTGTTCAATAATTATATTTTCTTTATATTTAGTAACATCATCAACTTCTTTTTTTTCAGTTAAAACATAAATATCTTTTGTTTCTAATAAAGCTTTGATTTCATAATAATTTTTACCAACATAATTTCCAACTTCAATACCTTTTTCTCCAAGTGAAACATATAAAGTTATGGTATTGCCCTTCTTAACATTTGAATTATAACGAGGACTTGTTTTGGTAACTTTTCCTTCTTCTATTTCACTGTGATTCTCTTCTCTAAGTTCACTGTTTACTTTTAATCCCAAATTAATTAATTTTTTTTCAGCATCCTCAACTGTCATATTAGAAACATTAGGAACTTTTATTTCTGGTACAGTTGTTAATTTTGGAAGAAAAATAATCATCAATCCCATAATAGTTATTAAGAAAACAGCAACAAAACTAAGGATAATCAATAATTTATTTTCCTTACTATCACTTAATTTTACTTTTTCTTTTACTACATTATTTTTGATTTTTGGCATAACTTTTGTTTCCTCTAATTCTTGTTCGGGATATTTATATACTACCCTTTTTACATTTTTATTTTCTTCTTTTAAGGCATTTTCAATATCAGTATACATTCCCGTTACATTATCATAACGATTTTTAGGGTTTTTAGCACATGATTTTAAAATAATATTTTCAATACTTTGGGGAATATCTGGATTTTCTTTACATACGCTAGGTATTTGTTCTTTCATTTGTTTAATAGCTATTTCAACAGCATTTTCTCCTTTAAAAGGGATTTTTCCTGTTAACAGTTCATACATTAAAATTCCAAGTGAATAAATATCGCTTTTAATTGTTGCTCCATTACCATTTGCTTGCTCTGGAGGTAAATAATGAACTGATCCCATAACCGAATTAGTTTGTGTTAATTCATGGCTGTTTAAAGCCATAGCAATTCCAAAATCGGTAATTTTAACACGACCATCATCTAATATTAAAACATTTTGGGGTTTAATATCACGATGAATAATATATCCATTATGAGCGTGTGCGATGGCGCTTGTTAGTTGTAGCATAATATCAACAACTTCTTCTAGAGTTAATGCTCCGCGTCTTTTTACAAGGCTTTTTAAAGTACGTCCATCAATATATTCCATGACAATGAAATATTTGCCGTCATCTTCTCCAACGTCGTACATTTCAACAATATTAGGATGACTAAGAGAACTAGCTGATATGGCTTCTCTTTGAAAACGTCTAACAAACTTTTCATCATCAGCAAGATCCCCACGAAGAATTTTAACGGCTACTTTTCGATCAAGAATTGTATCTTGTGCGAGATAAACGTTAGCCATTCCTCCTTCGCCAATTAATCTTATTATTTGATATCGGTCATTTATCTTTTGCCCTTTAATAATCATTTTAAATCACCATCCTCTAAAAAACATGCGATAGATATATTGTCAGTTCCTCCACGATTATTGCTTTTTAAAATTAGTTTTTTTAATTTATCTTCTAACGATAAGTTTTCGTTGAGAACCCTACTTATTTGTTCCTCATCTAACATATTAGTTAAACCATCACTGCATAATAAAACACCATCTACTTCTTCTTCAACGACAAAGACATCCATTTCTACAGTTGTAGTTGCTCCTAATGCACGCATTAATACATTTTTTTTGGGATGATCTTTGGCTTCTTCGGGTGTTAATTCTCCAGAACTAACAAGCAAATTTACCAATGTGTGATCATTAGTTATTTTGTGAATTTTTTTGTTTTTAAATACAAATCCTGAACTATCACCAATATTACCAAATAATAAATATTCTTTTGTTTTTAAACATAAGACAAGTGTTGTTCCCATACCAAAACTAGTTGGATTTTCTTCAGTATATTTATATATTAAAATATTTGCTTCACTAACAGTATCTTTTAACCAATCAATTGCTTCTTCTTTACTACCAACACTACCAAGTTCTTTAAATCTTTTCCCTAGGTGTGTTATGGCGATACTTGATGCTACTTCGCCAGCGCGATGTCCACCCATTCCGTCAGCTACTATTAATAAATGTTCATCATTGTTATTTCTAACAATTGTAACACTATCTTCATTGTGATCCCTAACTTTTCCAGAATCCGTTAAATAAAAATATTCCATTACTAGTCCTCCTTATAATTCGCACGAAGTTGACCACAAGCAGCCATCATCTTTGACCCAAATTCTTTTCTAACAGTTACATTAATATGATTTTGTTTCAAAATATCATAAAATTTCATTACATCATCATTATTACTTTTTTTAAATTTCGAATTACTTGTTTCATTATATGGTATTAAATTAACATAGCAATTTATACCTCTTAAAAGATTAGATAGTTCAATTGCATTTTGAACACTATCATTAATTCCTTTTAACATAATATATTCCATCGTTACTCGTCGATTAGTTGCTTCAATATATTTTTTTATCGTTTTTATTAATAACGATATATTATATGCTTTGTTGATTGGCATAAGTTTATTCCTTATTTCATCATTAGGTGCATGAAGTGAAATTGCTAAATTAACTTGTTTTCCATCATTAATAAATTTTTCAATTTGTGGAACAACTCCACTTGTTGAAACAGTTATATGGCGTGCACCTATATCAATTCCTTTTGGATTATTAATAATATTAATAAATTTAATAACATTATCATAATTATCAAAAGGTTCTCCAATTCCCATTAAAACAACGTGAGAAATTCTTATATCTAAATCTTTTTCTATTAAAAGAATAGGTAAAAGCATCTCATTAACTTCTAAGTTACGAAGTCTTTTTAATCTTCCGCTTTCACAAAAGTAACACCCCATATTACAACCAACTTGTGTTGAGACACAAAGACTATTACCATAATTTTGCTTCATTAACACGGCTTCAACTGTATTACCATCACGCAATTTAAATAAATATTTATAAACATCTTTTCCTTGTAGTTTACTTACAATAGTTATTTCGTCTAAATTAAAGTCTTCTTTTATTCTATTAATAATATTTTTGTTCATATTAGTTATTTCATCAAAACTATTAATTCTTTTTTTATATAGCCACTCATACAACTGAACTGCACGAAAAGGCTTTTCACTTATACCTTGAAAATAATTTTTTAATTCATCTATTGAATAATCGTATATACTTTTCATATTCCACCCTGTTACAATTATAGCAAATAAATGGCAAATTAAAAAGATATCTAGTATCTTTTTATATAATTTTACCTATTTTAGTCAATATCTAAGCTTCTTTAGAGGAATAGTAATTAGTTTTAAATTCCTCACGATATTCTAAGATTCTATTTTCTTTAATTGCTTCTCTTAATTCCTCAGTTAATTTTATTAAAAAACGAATATTGTGAATTGATAATAAACGCCCTCCTAATGATTCATTGCATGCAAATAAATGTCTTAAATAAGCTTTAGTATAATTTTTGCATGTATAGCAGTCACAGTGTGGATCAACAGTTTCGAAATCTTCTTTAAATTTAGCATTCTTAAGGTTTATTCTTCCATATTTAGTAAAAGCATTTGCGTGACGCGCTAATCTTGTTGGTAAGACACAGTCAAAAATATCAATTCCCCTAATTACACCTTCAATAATATCGATAGGCTCTCCAACTCCCATTAAATATCTAACTTTATCATTTGGGATATATGGTGTAGAATCTTCAATCATTTTATACATAACGTCTTTTCCTTCACCAACACTAGTACCACCAATCGAATAACCATCAAAATCCATTTTAACAGTTTCAATCGCACTTAGTTTTCTTAAATCGGTAAATTCACCACCTTGGACAATACCAAATAAAGCTTGGTTAGAATTATCGTGAACATCTTTACCCCTTTTCGCCCATCTTAAAGTTCTTTCAATGCTGTTTTTCATATATTCATAACTAACAGGATATGGTGGACACTCGTCAAAACTCATAGCAATATCACTATCCAATTTGTTTTGAACTTGAATTGAAATTTCAGGAGTTAAAAATAATTTTTTACCATCTAAATGACTTTTAAAAATTACCCCTTCTTCTAAGATATTTTTCTTTTCAGCTAGTGAAAAAACTTGGAATCCACCACTATCTGTTAAAATTGGACCATCAAAGTTCATAAATTTATGGAGTCCACCCGCTTTAGCAATTATGTCTTCACCTGGTCTTAACCACAAATGATATGTATTAGATAGAATAATTCCACTATTTACTTCTTTTAACTCTTCTGGTGTTAGCATCTTAACATTAGCTAATGTTCCAACTGGCATAAACATTGGTGTTTCAAAAGTACCTCTTCTTGTTTCAAGTGTTCCGTATCTAGCAAAACTATTTATATCTTTATGTAATAAATTATATTTCAAACTCATAAAATCACTTCCTAGTCATTAATTATATATTAGATTCACCTTTTCTTCAAGTATAAAAAAAGAAGAAGAATCTTCTATATTTGTTTTAAATAGTCGGTTACTTCTTCTAGCCTCATCGCTCTTGATCCCTTTACTAATATAAGTGAATTAGATAAATCCATTTCTTTTAGATAACTAATTAGTGATTGATTATCAGGAAAATGAATAAACTTCCTTTTAATGTTTTTCATTTCATTACCAACTAACAACACTGTTTTATTGTTTATATTATCTAAATACGACCCTATTTTTTTATGGATTTTCTTACTAAATTTACCAAGTTCTAACACATCACCTAAAATAAAAATTTTATTAAGTGGTTTGTTTTTTATTAACTCTACAACACCAACTAATGATTCATAACTTGAATTGTAACAATCCTCAATTAAAATATTGTTTTTTCTTAGAACTTTAACATTCATTCTTTTATCTCCAGTCTTATACATTCCAACTGCTTTAATAATTAAATCAATTGGCACATTATATAATAATCCAACTTGAATAGCCATAATAACATTATTAACTAAATGTCTTCCTGGAACATTAAATGTTATTTTATATTCTCGATCAAGTTTGATTTTAAAGGTTGTTTTTTTGAAGGTTGTCTCAATATCATAAGCAACAAGTTTATTACCTTTTTTAGTTCCACAATTAACAATTGATACATTTTCACTTTTAATTATTTTTAAATATTTATCATCACCGTTAACAATTAGTTTGCCATCACTCATTCCATCTAATATTTCTCTTTTAGCTCGTAATATTTTTACTTTGGAACCTAGATTCCCAATATGAGACGTTCCAATATTAGTGATAAGTGCGACATTAGGTTGACAAACATTAGACAATGTACTTATCTCTCCTAGATGATTCATTCCTATTTCTAAAACAATCATTTCATAATGATTATTAAGATTGAATAAAGTTTTAGGAACACCTATATGGTTATTATCGCTTCCTTGACTTTTTAATACTTTATACTTTTGTCCAAGAATAAGTGCTATTAAATCTTTGGTAGTTGTTTTTCCAACACTACCTGTAACTGCTATTAAAGGAATATTATATAAGCTTCGATTATATTTAGCAATATCATATAAACAATTATAAGTGTTCTCTACCTTTATGATTGGTATATCCGCTTTAAGGTTTATATCTCTTTCAACAATAACCGCTTTCGCACCATTTTTTATTACATCTAAAATAAAGTCGTGACCATCATATTTTATTCCTTTTAGTGCTATAAAAAGATCTCCTTTTTTCACCTCTTGACTGTTTAGTTTTATTTTTTTAATTCGATGATTTCCTAACTCGCATTTATTAATAATTTCTCCATTACATATATTAACTAAATCGGCTAAAATCATTCAAACACTCCCCTATCTACATTTTTTTATGAAGTAAGCAAATAACCTATTCATTAATACATCATATTCAATCATTGACTCAGGGTGCCATTGTAAACCGATAAAAAAAGTTTTATTTTTATCTTCAAGTGCCTCAATTATATTATCATCACTCATACCAACAATATCTAAATCAGTCTTTATAACAGTTGATTTGTGACGACTATTAACTATAATTTGTTGTTCTTGTAGTATTTCGTATAATTTTGAATTGGTATTTATATTTATTTTATGAACATAGTCAATACCTTTTTGTAAATGATTTTGATTATTTAAATCATCCATTTCGCCATTAAAAGCTACTCCCATTGCTTGCATACCTAAACATATTCCAAGTAATGGTTTATCTATTTTGTATGAATACTTAATAGTTTCAAGATCATAATCATAATAATCGTCACCACCTTGACATATTATTCCATCACAAAGATCAATCATTCTTTTAATTGTTTCTACTTCTTCTAAGGTAAGAGTTTTAGTATTATTAATGTCATTACCGTAATAATTATCAATATTAGGTGGAATTATTCCTAATGGTATTCCACCGTGTTTTATAATGGCATCGCTGACTTGTTTATATATGCAAAGAGTATCATTTCCTTCGATACTTTTTTCTGGTCTTAAAATAATTCCAATAATCGGTTTCATATTTCCTCCTTATAAAAAAATGACTAGTCCATGTGCTTAGTCATTGTTTTCATCATTTGATTAACTTGTTTTTGGCTTGGGGTTCTTCCCATTTGTTGCATCATTGCTTTAATCATTTGTTCATTTATTGGCGGGTTTTGTTTCATATATTTTTTCATGTAACTACGAGCTACAAAAAATCCAATGATTGCTCCTGCAATTAATCCACCTAATACTTTTAATAAATCTAATAAAAAAGGTATCCATTCCATTTAAATCATTCCTTCCGTCTATAATAATTTTACTAAAAATTTTGATATTTATCAAGTTGTTTATTAATTATATTCTAATGATCTAATATTATTGTTGTTTTTTGATAACCAAAAATAATTATTAGAAGAAAAATCACAAATTAATATCTTTTTATTATAGAGATTTAATGTGTTGAAAAAAGTTGGTATTTTGGTGTTGCTTATTATGACAATTATTGGATATCTTAAAACTAGCAAACTAGTCTCGGATTTAAATTTATATAAATACTTTTGGTTGTTTTTTGAAACATGGGGCAAGTATTTAAAATAATTACTAATAACATTAACTTTAAACGGTAAACAAAGTTGATCAAACAATGACACTCGATAATTAAGGTTACTAAATTTCCCTTTTTGTAGTTCATATAAAATTGTATATAATTCTTTTAAGTTAGAACTATATATATCCGCAACTTCTTCTCTAATAACAAACAAATAATATTTATACATTTTATCACCAACATCATTGTAAAACATCTTTTTTAAAATTATTGTAGAAAAAAGAATAATATATAATATTATTCTTGATTTTTAATTGTAAATAAATTAATAACCCTGTTTTTTATTTTTTCGTATGAAAAATCACAATAATCTTCAACTTCAGCTGTAGTGCCACTTATTCCAAATTTATCAATAGTTATTAAAAAGTCTTTATTTTCGACAAATTGGTGCCAGCTAAATGAAGAACCAGCTTCAATAACTACCTTTTTAGAGTCTTTAGGCAGTAAGTCTTCTTGATATTCTTTTGATTGATTTAAGTATAATTCCATTGAAGGCATACTTACAACTCTAATATCAAAATTATTTTTTTCATATAATTCATTAGCTAAACGATAAGCGGTTCCTACTTCACTCCCAGTTGCAATAAAGATACCATCTAGGTTATTTTTTTCTTTTCTTACAACATATGCTCCAAATTTCACTTTATTTGCATCAGTGGTTGGCAATAAATCCACTTTATTTCTTGATACAACTAAACAATTCGGTTTTCGATTATTTAATATTTCGTTCCAACAACCAATTAATTCATTAGCATCAGATGGTCTGAAAACTCTCATATTAGGTATAGTTCTCAACATTGTTAAATGTTCAATTGGTTGATGAGTAGGACCATCTTGACCGATATTGATTGTATCATGAGTATATATATATGTTACTGGCAAATCCATTAACGATGATAAACGAATAGCTGGTTTTTGGTAATCAGA
Source organism: Bacilli bacterium (assembly GCA_041655535.1). Classification (GTDB taxonomy): domain Bacteria; phylum Bacillota_I; class Bacilli_A; order RF39; family UBA660; genus DUPI01. Next base: position 96,287 of record JBBAFH010000001.1, on the reverse strand, counting down.
AAACGTTAAGAACGTTGAACCAAATGGCCTAAAACCAGCAAGTGCAAGTCCATTCATAATGGCAGCCATTGAATGTTCACGTACTCCAAACCATATATTTTTTCCAAGAAAATTGTCTTTAGTAATGTCGGGTTGGCGATGAATATAAGTTTTAGTAGAACTTGCTAAATCTGCACTTCCGCCAATAAGGGTAGGTATAAATTCTGATAGTTTTATCATGACATTACCATTTATTTCTCTTAATGCTTCTTTTGAATCATTTGAAAAATTCCAATTTAAATCATTAATATTAATATTGAAGCGGCTATTTACAATATTATTAAACAAATTATAATCACCTTTATATTTTTGTTCAACATATTTTTTATAATTATCATCCCAAGCATAAAAGCTTTTTTGATATCTTTCACTTATTTCTTTCCTAAAATAATTAATGATTTCTTCTGGAACATAAAATGTTTCTTCTGGAAGCTGTAAAATTCTTTTTAATCTAGTCGTTTCTTCTTTTCCTAAAACTTTGCCATGCACATCACTTTTGCCGGCTAAAGTTGTACCATTTCCAATAATTGTTTTAACTTCAATAATGGTTGGTTTAGATGATGTTTTTGCACTATTAATAGCTTTATTAATCGCGTTTAGGTCTTCTCCATCTTTTACTAATATAGTATTCCATCCCATCGCCTTAAAACGATCAATTACATTTTCATTAAAAGTATTTTCTGTTGGTCCATCTAAACTAATATTATTAGAATCATATAATACAATTAAATTGTTTAGTCCTAAACTTCCAGCCAATGATGCTGCTTCATAAGCTACACCTTCCATTAAGTCACCATCACTACATAAAACATAAACATTATAATCTAATACTGGTTTGTCTGTACTAAAGATTTTGTTATCTTTTGGAACTACAAATTTAGAACGATTTATTTTTGCACCAATCGCCATTCCAACGGCACTAGCAAATCCTTGACCTAATGGTCCAGTAGACATATCAACACCACTAGTGACTCCATATTCAGGATGTCCAGGTGTTGGAAAGCCTGCTCTTCTAAATTTTTTTAAGTCATCGAGTTTTATATTGAAACCAGCCATATATAAGACAGAATATAAAAGTGCTGATCCATGACCTGCAGACATTACAAAGCGATCACGATTAATCCAAGTTGGATCAACAGTACTAAAGTTTAAGTGATGTTTGTATAAAGCATACATAATTGGGGCAGCTCCAAGGACAATGCCTGGATGGCCACTTCCAGCTTCATTAATCATATCGATTGATAATGATTTTATATAGTTAATGGTTAATTGATCAATGCTAATTTTATTAGTTTGGTTTCCCTTCATTATTCCACCTCTTTATTATGTATTAATTATACCAAATAAAGAATTAAGAATAAAGTCGTTTTATTACTTATTGTTAATTGTTATTTCATTTCTAGTATCTATATTATTTGCTTCCTCTAATTTTTTGATATTTACAGAATCAAAATAAACCGCCACCAATATAAATATTATAAAACTTAACATTGCCTTATTTCTTAATAAATCTAACATACTATTCCTCCTTCATTAATTAAATTCTAACACAAACAAATGTTCGCGTCAATAATTAAGCGAACGAATGTTTGACAAAAATGTAAAGTTGTGTTAATATGTTTATATTAGATATGGGAGGCGTCAATGACTGAATTAACAAATAAGCAAAATGAAGTTCTTAAATACATTAAACAATACGTTGTTGCAAATGGATATCCCCCTACGGTTAGAGAAATTGCTAAAGCAATGGGAGTTTCCTCTCCAGCAACAATTCATGCTCATCTTAGTAATCTTGAAGAAAAAGGTGTTATAAAAAAAGAAACCACTAAAAACCGTGCTATTGAATTATTAGTGGAAAATGAATATTTAGAAAAAAATGAGGAATTAACTAAAGTTCCCTTACTGGGCAAGATTACTGCAGGTTCGCCAATTGAGGCAATTGAAAACCCTGGTGAATATTTCTCATTACCCTCTTATTTAATTCCTAATAATAAAGAAGTCTTTACTTTGTTAGTTGATGGAGAAAGTATGATTAATGTTGGTATTTATGACGGAGATATTATTATTGTGGAAAGAACCAATGAAGCAAGGAATGGGACAATTATTGTTGCCATGACTGATGAAAACGAAGTTACCTTGAAAACCTTTTACAAAGAAAAAGATCATGTCAGGTTACAACCTGAAAATGATCATATGGAGCCAATTATATTATCTAATGTTTCTATTTTAGGTAAAGCGATTGGATTATATCGTAAATTATAATTGAAAAAAGCAAACATCAAATGTTTGCTTTTTATATTCCAATAAATGCTAAATAAACTAAGAAAGCTGTAAATATAGTGGTCATAACCCAACCATTTATTTTATCTGATTTAGTTGATTTATATTTTACACCAATTGCCATAGATATTAACACACCACCAATAAGTCCACCAATATGAGCAGCATTATTAATACCTGATAATGAAAATCCAATTAATAAATTAACTACAATTAAAGGTATAATTTGAGATTTAATAACAGTTCCCAAATATACTCGATAATGATATCCAAAGTATAGCATAGCACCTAGAAGTCCAAATATAGAGCCTGATGCTCCAGCGCTTATACCACCAAAGAATAACATTGATAGTAACGTTGAAGAAATGGCAGAAAACAAATAAATAGCAATGTATCTAGCTTTGCCATAAAATCCTTCTAACTGAGGTCCAATAATATATAAAGCATAATTATTAAACAATAAATGCAATAATCCAATATGGACAAAACTGCTAGTTATTAAACGGAAATATTCGCCACCAATTATAAGTTTTGGATGACTTGCGCCAAACTGCAACAATGTTAAACCGTCGGTACTGCCATTTCCAAAAATATACATTGCAATAAAAATTAAAGTATTTATAGCAATAATAGTCATTGTTACAACTGGTTTTTTAGGAGCAAACACATCATCTGCCTTTACCGCATCTTCTTGATTTTTTTTATTTATATCACTTGTTAATTTCATAAATAATTCAATTCCTTTTTCTTTATATTCAGATTTTTTACTAATACTTGGAAAATAACTTTTAACAACTTCATTTGATGCTATATCATTAATGTTTTTAGCATCAACACAAGTAATGTTATCTAGTTTACTAGATAATTCTACATTGTCTCCTAAGTTTAAAAAAATATTTAATGTATGAATTTTTAATGATAATGTCTTCTTTTTTATATCTTCCATAATACGATTAGTTTTATATATATCAAAATCTAATTGTTCTTTATTATGTATATAATTAGAGGCAATTCTAATTATTTGATATTCATTATCTAAATTTTCTAACCATATTTCTTCTTTAGCGCCATGCAATACAATTGGATTATATCCTTGTTCAGTTATAAAATAATGTAATAACTTTATAATTACATCATCAAATTTATTTGAATTTGTAATTGTTCCATTCATTATATCACCTCTCTTTTAATATTTTACACTCTTTATTATTTTATGTAAAGATTTATGATAACTCTATATTATCATCGAATTTTTTCAATATTTCTAAAAACTTATTAGGTAATTCACTGTCAAATTCCATATATTTATTAGTCCTTGGATGATTGAATCCTAATATTTTAGCATGTAAACATTGACCGCTATCATTAATCCTTTTGCGCCTGCCATATACCGGATCATTAACAACTGGATGATTAATATAACTAAAATGAACTCTTATTTGATGAGTTCTACCAGTTTCTAAAATCGCTTCAATTAATGTTGCATTTTTAAACCTTTTAATTACTCGAAAATTAGTTATAGCATTCTTACTATTAATAGACGTCACCGCTTGTTTTTTACGGTCACGAGTATCTCTCCCAATTGGTGCATCAATAGTTCCAGTATCATTATTAATTACTCCCCAAACTAAGGCATAATATTTTCTTAATACTGTTTTTTCACTAAGTTGTTTAGCAAGTGATTCATGAGCCTCGTTGTTTTTAGCAACAACTAAGATACCAGTAGTATAGGCATCAATACGATGAACAATTCCCGGTCTTAATTCACCATTAATATCACTTAACTGATTAAAATGATATAACAATCCATTAACTAGAGTTCCTTTTTCATTTCCAAAAGCTGGATGAACAACCATCCCATTTTCTTTATTTATTATAATAATATCATCATCTTCATATACAATATTTAATTCCATTTTTTCTGGTCCAACAGTAAAATCTTCTTCTTCAATATTTTCAACAGTAATAACATCATTTTCTTTTAAAACATAACTATTTTTAACAGAGTTATTGTTTACTAAAATTTTATCATTTTTGATAAATTTTTGAATTTTATTACGACTCAATTCTAATACTTCAATTAAGTAAGTATCAATACGAGTATTTTTAAATTCATTATCAACTATATATTTTTCCATGATTCGCCCTCCTCTTTAAGAATATTTAAAATCATTAACCCAACTGATACAACAATAAATATGTCAGCCATATTAAATACAGGAAATTCATATCCAAAGATATTAAAGTCAAAAAAATCAATAACATAACCATATATTATACGATCAACTAAATTTCCAACTATTCCTCCAATTAATACTCCGTAAGTTATAATTTCTAATTTATTAAGTTTATTATTTCTTATAAAAACAAAGTATATTAAGAATAATGATAAAAAAGCAGCCATAATTAAAAAGATTTTATTTCCTTCTAAAATACTCCAAGCAGCTCCATAGTTTCTAACATATGTAATTGAAAAAAATGATTTTATAACACTTACGCTGTCTAATAAAGCTATATTAGTTGTAATAACAAATTTAACTAATTGATCAATCATTAAGCATATAAAACTAATAATAATAACTTTTTTGTTCATAAGTTTCACCTTCTTAATTATAGCATATATAATGTTTAACATAAAGATTATATATTTTAAAATAAAAAAAGACAAGATGTTTTCTTGTCCATTTTGTTATTTTGCTTGTTTCAAAGCATTCATTACTGCTTCATAGTAAGTATCAACAGTGATTGTAACACCTGATACAGAATCAGTTTTAGTTTCTTCTTCGTCAGTCCATTCAATCCAATCTAAACCTTGTTCTTGAACAATTTTTGCTTCTAAATTGTTAACTTGTTCATACCATTCTGCTCCACCTTGAATTACCCCAATATTTGCTGAGGTACTCTTCATCCCATAAGCATCACCTAAAGTTTTCTTAGTTGTGTTTGAACCATCCTTATTATAAGTTGAATCAATAACTACTGATTTTATTTTACCGTCTGCACCAACATAAACAGATGCAGTTGATACAAATTTGTTACCATATGATTCAAATTCTTTAGATGAACCAAAATAAGTCCCTTCTTTGTAGTCTCCTTTTTCTTCAATTTTAGTACATCCTGTTACTAATACTAAAGCAACTAACATGATTGTCATTAAAAATTTTTTCATTCTATTCCTCCTACATTATATTAAAATTATATATCATATTCATTAATTTTGCAATTCTTTTTCAAAATATATTACTATCTCCTTACTAATTAAACCAACTATAATTCCGGTTGGAATTGAGAACATTAAAAGCCATGGTAAATAATAGATCATATTAGTTGTATTGATTATAATAATCGCTACAAGAACTTGACCAATGCTATGAAAGATTGATCCAACAACACTAACTCCTACAATTGATAACTTAGTAAATCGTTTTGTTAGATACATGGCAGTTCCACTTAATAGGGCCCCACTCAAACTAAAGAAGAAGGTTTGACTAAATATCCCAGTTCTTAAAATCCCTACTAAAAAGACTCTTAAAACAGAAACATACATGGCATCCTTAAATGAGTAAGAATATAAAATAAACAAAATAATTGTGTTAGCAAGTCCAAGTTTTAATCCTGGTATATATCCATTAAAAAAAGGTATCATGCTTTCAATAATACTTAAAACAACTGATAATGCTAATAACATTGATAATCTAATATTTTGTTTTAATTCCATCTTATACCTACTTTATTACAGCATCAATATCATCTGCTGCCTCTATTTCTATTACTACTTTATTTGGTAAACAAACAATCGTTTCATAAGTTTCTTTAATCCATCCTTGTTTGGAACATAAATGTAATGGGCTTTTTTCTTGTACAACTCTTATTTTATCATTATCAACTTCAATTACAACGTCTCCATTAAACCCATTCACTTTGTGTGTTGTCTTTGTTTCTTGACTTAGTGGTATTGTCAGAACTAAATCGTTTTCAAAATAAACTTTGGCCGTTTTTTGATCAGTGTTTTTAGTAATTACAATTATCCATATCATAACTGCTGAAATGACAAGAAGACTTAAAACTAATTTTAAATCATTTTTGTTCATACTTATTAAATCCTTCACTTTTAATTATTTTGTTATCATTCGTAAACCAGACTGCTTCTACCTCATTCATTTGGCTAATAAACTTCTTTCCTTCATCAATTGGCATTAAAAATAAAGTGGTTGTTAAAACATCATTTAGTTTACTATCGCCAGACAAAACAGTAACACTTTTCATATAAGTTCCCGGATATAAAGTATTTGGATTAATAACGTGATTATAACTAACACCGTTATATTCATAAAATCTTTCATAACTACCACTAGTTGCTACACTTATATTTTCACCATTTATAATAGTCAAGTTTTCTTCGTTGTTTAAAGGGCTTTTTACTCCTATTTTATATAAATCTTTATGGTATTTATTACCTACTAATACTTGTCCACCAGCATTGATAATAAATTTATCGAATCCTTTATTTTTTAAATATTCTCCGGCTACATCAGTTACATACCCTTTAGCGATTGCTCCTAAATCAATATTGGGATTATTGTTTAATATTTTATTATCGCCTAAAAGTTTCACTTCATTAATATTTTTAGTAGCTATTTCTAATTCTTCTTTAGTTGGAATTCCATCCTTATTTGCTAAATATTTTTTCCAAACATCAATAACACTACCCATTTCTATATTAAATAAACCATTACTTTTATTTTTCCAAAGAAGACCGTATTCTAAAATATCATATAGCCTTTTATCAATAGAAAGAACTCTTTCTTCAGTTTTATTATTATTAATGTAATGAACATTAACTAAACCTTCATAACCGTTATATCTATCAGTTAATTGATGATATTCTTTATATATTTTTTCAACTTCTTTTAAAGCATTATCGGCTTCTCTATTATCACTATATATTTTAATGTTTATATAAGTGTCCATATAAAATAAATTTTTAGTGCTTATCTTTTGCTTTTTAGCGACAAAAGAGATTAAAAACATGGCTGTTAATAAACCTAAAAGTAACATATAAGGTATATATTTTTTCATACTATCACCTGTTTAATTATAGCAAAAAAAGTAGATTTAATCTACTTTTATTAAAAACTAACTTTAACTAAAATAACATCTTCACCAATCTTTTCGATTTCTTTCCATTTGATTTCAATTTCATCTCTTGTTGTAAACATTGAAACCAAAAATTTGGTTTTTTCAATAACTAGTCCATTCATTATACCATCACTGCCAATTATTACATCAATAATATTACCGATTTTTTTGCCATCAACAACATTTACAACGTCTTTATTTTGTAATTCTGATAATCGCATTCTACCACCTAGTTAATTATATTTTATAAAAACTATATAATGTCTTTAATCAATCATTTTTTTGATGTTCTCTAAAGCACACTTTTCAACACGAGATATTTGAGCTTGTGATATTCCAATTTCACTTGCTAACTCCATTTGGGTTTTACCAATAATATATCTTGAATATATAATATATTTTTCTTTCTCCTTTAACTTTGATATTGCATCATTAAGTGCAATATGAACTTCTTGACTATACTGTTGCTTCTTATCATCACTTAATTGATCAGCTAAATAAATAGTATCTCCTCCATCATTGTAGATAGGTTCAAACATACTAATTGTATCTTTCATCGAATCAATAGCATTGCTTACCTCAAATTCTGTTAGTCCAAGTTCGTTAGCAATTGCTTCAATACTCGGTTCTTTACCCAACTCATTAGTAAGCCGTTCTTTAGTTGTTAAAGCTTTATAAGCAACATCTTTAATGCTTCTAGCAATTCTAACGCTGTTATTATCTCTTAAGTAACGTTTTACTTCCCCTAAAATCATTGGTACAGCATAGGTTGAAAAACGAACTTCATGTTTTAGATCAAAATTATCAATCGCTTTAATTAAACCAATACAACCAACCTGAAACAAATCATCCATATTGTCTGTTCTGTTGTTAAATTTTCTCAAAATACTAAGGACTAGTTTTAAATTTCCATTTATTAAATCCTCTTTGGCAAATTTATTACCATTTTGCATCTTAACAAATAGATCTATCATTTCTTCATTGGTTAAAACTTTAATATTCGCAGTATTCACGCCACTGATTTCAACTTTGTAGCGTGCCATAAAAAATCTCCTTTCAACTTCATCATGAGTTAAAAAGAGATAATTTATTCATTTAATTTTATTTGTTTATTTTAAGTATTTCATTAATAGCAGTTTCTTCTTTGTAGCTGATATTTAATTTTTGACCAGTTTCAACAAACGGTAAGAAATTTCGATCAACTTTAATCGAAGCACGATAATTATTATTGTTATTATCAGTAAAATAATAATATGTTGTTCCATCAATCATAACTGATTTTATTTTAGAAATAGTAATGTCTTTTTTTATTGTTTTATCATTATTAACATTTCTCTCATCATCGCCTAAATATTTTTCTGAAGCGGCAATGATTCCATCATGTGACTCGCTTACAACAACTTTTTGATAGTCAACAACATCAACGAATGCATACATTTTTACTAACCCAGCATTATCTTTAAGTGATAATAAGTAAGTTGGTTTGTTATTCAAATTAATTAACAGTGGGAATGTCGCTCTGTATTTCATTTGTTGTACTTGGCCTTCTGCACTAGCCATGGCTGAATATTCAGTAGCACCTGCTACTGGATAAAAGACTGTTTCTTTAGTACGAAGATTACTCATAATAAAGCCAATGTTAGATGAATCACTTGCAACCGATGTAACTCCTGTATATAAGTAAACATCATCATTCATTACAGTATAATTATATCCTTCAGTTGTTGAAACAACTCCTTTTTGACCAAATAGTGAATTTAAAAATCCGCTAGCATATTTACCCCAGTCATTGATTTGTTCCATAATAAGTATTGGTTGATGAACATGATCAATCCAAGTTGGAACTTCTCCTGCCTTATATTTAACAGACTCACCAGTAACTGCATTTAAAGTAATAACACCAGATACTTCTGGACGTAGTCCAACTCCAGCATACTTAATAGTTGGAACAACCCAATAAGGATTTCCTTCATTATCTAATTCAAATTTTTCTGAACCAAAATTTTCAGTTGGATATAAAAAACGTAATTTACGTTGCATCTTTTCATTAAAAAGTGCTGACGGAACATATTTCATTCCTTTTTCTAACTTAACTAATTCAGCTTTACCAGTAACTGAATTTAATATAATATAACCTTTTACCCCATCTTTACGATTAGTAAAGTATTTAATTATATTAGCATATTCAAGCGGTGTAACACGAACAATATCATCATTGTAATTAATTTGGGTATACAGATTAGATACTGAAAATTGTGATACCAACTCAGTCATTTGACCCATAACACGATCGCCTAATTTTTGACTTGAATCTTTGTCTAATAATGGTAAGGCATTATAGTCAACTTCGTTAACATCTTTTTCAAAAACACCATCTTCTTTAATATCAATCCGATTATAGTATTTTTTTGCGTTAAATAGTGGTGAATTAATAACATTAACTAAAAGTATAAGAACAATAACAACTGGTATTGCTAAAACAACCATACTTCCTCGTTCAAGTGATTTTTCTGCTCTTGATATTTTAGTTATCAAATTTTCTTTTGTTTTATATCGATAGACTTCAACGGTAATAAAATATATTACGTAAATCATTAAAGCAAACGGCCAAAACATTGGGGCAGTTAAATTTAATGGTGGAAGCATAAAATAATATAATATTGCTCCCAAAACTAAGGTAATAATTATTGGCATAATTTTATTTTTCATAATTTCACTCCTCTTATTTTACTATTTTTTTCCAATCTTCTTCTTTGAATCCAACAAGGATCAAATCATCACTAATAAGGATTGGCCTTTTTACTAACATTCCATTAGTTGATAGTAATTCAATTTTATCAGTATCGCTCATATCTAATAACTTGTCTTTTAAATTTAGCTCTTTATAAACAAAACCACTAGTATTAAAAAATCTTTTAATTGGTAATTCACTTTTAACAATCCAATTTTTTAATTCTTCAACATTTGGATTTTCAGTAACGATATTGCGATCAATAAAATCAATTTTATTGTCTTTTAAAAACTTTAAAGCTTTATTTGATGTACTACATCGGGGATATCCTAAAAACAAATATTGCATACTTACCTCCAATTTAATTATAACATATTTCAACTAAAAACAAAACAAGTTGATTAATATCAACTTATGTTTTAACTATCGTTTTTAATCGTTTAATAACTTTTTTTTCAATTCTAGAAATATATGATTGGCTAATATTTAGCAATTCCGCAACATCTTTTTGTGTCATTTCATTGTAATTATAAAGGCCATATCTTAACACCATTATTTGTTTGTCACGACCATTTAATTTATTAATTTCTTGATATAATAATTCTTTTTCAACTTCTTCTTCCAGCCCCTTTGTAACAACATCAGGCTCCGTCCCTAAAATATCTTCTAAATGTAATTCATTACCTTCTGAATCGTAACTTAGACTATCTTCAAAACTTATTTCTCCCCTTCTTTTTTTATTTTTTCTTAAATACATTAATATCTCATTATCAATACATCTAGAAGCGTAAGTTGCAAGTTTAATATTTTTATCTAATTTATATGTATTAATTCCTTTAATAAGTCCAATAGTACCAATACTGACAAGGTCTTCTAAATCAATTTTGGTATTCTCATATTTTTTAGATAAGAAAACAACTAATCGAAGATTATGTTCAATTAATTTAGCCCGTGCGGCATCATCACCATTTGACGATCTTGTTACATATTCTATTTCATCTTCCTTTGATAACGGTTCTGGTAATTTATCAGAACTTCCCACAAAGTAAAGTCCTTTTTTAACACGAAAAAACTTAAGTAAATAGCTGATTATTCTTCTCATTTTATCCCTCCAATAATTGATTGTGCAAAATACAATTAATTCCTTCTATTTTAAATTTTTCATCAACAATGCCAACTAAAAATTTCTTTTTAACACCCACACCTTTGATAATTATTTGATATGGAATAACACATTTAATTAATCCATCATTATTGACTGTATGGTATGGAATAAGGATTGATTTTAAATTCTTAACACTATCTCCTAAATCACTTTTATTAACTAAAATAACTGGTCTTTTGAAGAATGGATCGGTTATTTTGTTACCGGTATCTACAAAACCAGTTAAATTAATTGAATTTTCCTTTGTCAAAAACAATTCTATTTCATAGTAATTAGCATAATTAGTTTTAAGCTTAATACCTTGTCTAACATAAGTATATATAATAATTGGTGAGATTATGATCAAAATAATATAATTAATACTTAGCCCGTGATGGTAAAAGACTAAGCCTTCTTGTTTATATGAAAATTCAACATTCAAATAATACAAGAAACCTCCTAATAAAATACTTGATATATATAAATACAAAAGGTTTTTCATAGTATATTTAATATTTTTATAACCAAACGAAATAAGAATCATAATTACACTAATTATAAATTTAATTAAAAATAATTGAATAGAATTAAGTTTAATAAATAACACAAAAATACTTAAACTACCAATTACTGAACCAAAAATTATTTTTCTTATCTTGATATTTCTTCTTAATAAAATAGAAACACTTAATAATAAGATAAAATCAAAACCTAAATTAAGAAGAAATATTAAATCTAGGTATAAAGTCATACTATCACCTTTTACATTATAAAAAAACAACACATAGTATTGTGTCGTTTTATAGGCATTAAGTATTTTTATATATTAAAGTCCTCTTTTTCTTAGGAATGTTGGAATTTCTGTTGTTTCAGATACGTCTTCAATATCTTTTCTTAATTCTTCTCTTCTTGTATAAGGATGATATAGTGGATCTCCTTCTTCTTCAAATCCTGTTGCTATAACAGTAACAATGATTTCATCATTTAGGTTTTCATTAATTACAGCACCAAAGATAGTATTAATATCTGTATTAGAAGCACCACGAATTGTTTCAACAACTGTTTCTACTTCTGAAAGTGCTAGATTAGCACCTCCTGTAACATTAATAATAGCATCTGAAGCACCGCTAATACTTGTTTCTAATAATGGGCTTGATACTGCTTGACGAGCAGCTTCTAGAGCACGTTCTTCGCCAACACCAATACCAATACCAATTAAAGCATTACCTTTATTTTCCATTATTGTACGAACATCAGCAAAGTCCAAGTTAATAAGACCTGCTACAGCGATTAAGTCAGAGATTGATTGAACACCCCTTCTTAAAACGTTATCTACTTCTTTAAATGACTCTAATAATGGAGTTGCTTTATCAACAATTTCTCTTAAACGATCATTAGGAATAACAATTAGCGTATCAACATGTTTTTTTAATTCTTCAAGTCCGGTTAAGGCACGTTCCATAACCTTTTTTCCTTCAAAAGAAAATGGTTTAGTCACTATCCCAATAGTAAGAGCCCCGATTTCTTGAGCAATTTCAGCAATTACTGGAGCTGCTCCAGTACCTGTTCCGCCGCCCATCCCACAAGTAACGAACACCATATCCGCTCCTGATAAAGCTTCTTTAATTTCCTCTTTTGATTCTAAAGCTGCTTCACGACCTATTTCCGGTTTTGCTCCAGCTCCTAATCCTTTAGTTAATTCAACACCAATTTGTATTTTTCTAGTAGCTTGGGATGTATTCAAAACTTGCAAATCTGTATTTGCAACAATGAAATCAACACCCTTTACTCCTGATTCAATCATTCTATTTACAGCGTTGTTTCCACCACCACCAACACCGATTACTTTAATTTTTGCTAATTGATCCATTTCTAATCCAAACATAATTATCCTCCTTATTCACTCCAAAAATATCCAAATACTTTTCCCAACATTGAGTCATTTGATATATTAATCAAATTTTTCTTAGTCGATGATAATTCTTCAACATCTTCGCGACTAAACATTGAGTATTGCTTTTCACGCATTTTTAATTTATTTATAAAATATACAATATTACCAATCGCCGCTGAATATTTATTATCTCTTACACCAACAACCTTGATATTACCAATTATAGCATGTTTTCCTAAAACTTCATCTACAATATATTGAAAGTGAGCAATATTACTCATTCCACCAGTTATTATTATATACTGAATTTTTTTATTTGTTAAGACATTTATTTCTTTTTTAGCCAAAGTTAATATTTCTTCTAATCTAGACATCACAATTTCTGATACTTCAAATTGATTTATTGAAATTGTTTCATTACTTTTTGTTTTTAATTCATAAAAATCATTAACAGAAGCATAAAGTTTATGTCCAAGTGCAAACTTTTCTTTTATTTTTGCTGCTTGCTCACGACTTACTTTATAAATATAAGCAATATCATTATCAACGTTTTGACCACCAAGTCCTATAACGGAACTCTTTACAACAATATCTTTATTGTATAGTGAAACCGTCGTTACATCTGCTCCAATATTAATAACAACCCCAATTTGTGATTCTGTTTTTGAGGTTTTAAAAGCATAAATATCACCGATGTTATTTAAAGAAATATCTTCGACAACAATTCCAATGCTTTCAATCAAACTAACTACTGAATAAATGTTTTTTTTAGGCGTAGTTACCATGATCATTCTTGATTGTAACTTATCACATTTTTGACCTTTAGGATCTTTAATTGGTTCTTTACCATCAAGTGAAAAATCAATTGGAATAACAGTTACAAGCTCACTATTTGATTTTATTTTACCTTTAACAGCATTATGAAGACAACGAATAATATCATCACCAGTAATTATTTTTTCTTCATTGCTAATTTCAATTTCACCTTCAGCATATGTGTATTCTGCAAAATAACTTGGTACTGAAGCAATAACTCGTTTTATTCTTACACCAAGCATTGTTTCAACTTCAGCAAGAGCATTTCTAAGAGCTTCTGCTGCTTTAGCAACATCAACTATTAGACCTTTTTTAATTCCTTGCGATTTAACAGAAGATGCTGCAAGTAAATTTAATCTGTTTTTATGAAGTTCACAAACAACAACTTTAATCGTGTCTGAACCAATATCAACACTAGTATAAATGTTCTTCATACTATCATCTCCTATAATCTATCATAATTATACTATAAATCTTTTTAAAAGTAAAAGAAATAACACAAACTTATTATTTTTATCAAAAAAATCATTTAACTTTTAATGTTAAAATTTTATTAAATTAATTAATCATCAATTATCGTAAAATGATTACCATAATCTAAATATAAAATTCCTTTTTTATTTTCAAAATTCTTAATAATTTCTAAATAACTATTTATACTTGAGAACTTGTCCAACGTTAAATAAACATAATTACCATCATTCATATAAAATAAAAAACGGTTACTTTCCACATCATTAGGATCATATTCTATTTCAGAAATTCTTGGCAAAATATCTCTATCAATTAGCGTCATTTTTTCTAAAAATAAATCATATTTAGTATCGGGAACAATATTTATTAAAGTTGGTATAGCAAACTTTTTATCTACCATTTTTCCATCTAATAAAATTGTTTTATTTAATGTTCTATTTATAAAAACAGGATAGTTATCAGTGATTTCAATATGCACTTCAACAAAATGTCTTTTAGATACTTTAGCATCTTTAATATAGTTGTTTTTTTCCAATCTTCCTTCAATCATTAATGAAAGGTTTTTAAAAGTTGCTGGATAATTTTCGATTTTTGCTATTTCAATTATTTCTTGATCACTTAATATTTTATTATTGTAAACATAAATGTTTTTTATAGGTATATCTATTAAAATATTTATTAAATAGATAAATAAAAAAAGAAAAACGAAACTCAAAAGAATTTTTCTATAATTTAATCGACGTTTTTTTCTTTTAACTTTTCGTTTTTCCATTTTATTCCCCTACTCTATAATTTCTTGTTCTAATATTAATTCAACATCAAATTTTTCTTTTACATCTTTTTGAATTTGCTCAATTAATTTTTTTATTTCCTTTCCGCTAGCACCATTAGGATTAATGATGAAATTAGCATGTTTATCACTTACTAAAACATTATTTACAACTTTACCTTTATAACCCGCTTCTTCAACTAATCGCCACGCGGCATCACCTTCTGGGTTTCTAAAAACACTTCCTGCACTTGGAAATTCAAGTGGTTGAGTCATTAGACGGCGTTGTTTTCGTTCAGCAATCAAATCCATAATAATATCAACCGTTCCATGTTTTAAAATAATGGTTGCTTCTAAACAAATATATTCAGGATTCTTTTTTAAAAATGATGTCCTATAATGAAAATCTAAATCTTTATTATAAATTGTTTTGATTTCCAATTCAGGGGTTAAAGCTTTGATTTCGCTAACAACATATCCCATATCTGATTTATATGCACCGGCATTCATATATACTGCTCCACCAACAGTTCCTGGGATCCCTGATGCAAACTCAAAACCAGTTAAACCCATTTTAGAAACTTGGTAAGCAAGTTTAGTTAAATTATATCCAGCACCAACAACAACCCTAACATCATCAATTGTGACATTATTAAATTCGCTTAATTTGATTAGAACTCCATCATAATAGTCAGTAGCAAATATAATGTTACTACCATTTCCAATTATTTTATATTTAATGTTGTTTTTTTTGATAAACTCAATTAAATTTGTTAATTGTTCAATATTACTAGGGTATACAACAACTTTCGCACTACCAGATAATTGATATGTTGTATAATTTTTTAAAGGAACTTCAGTTTTGATTTTTCCACATTTAAGTTGTTTTAATTCTGCAATTAGATCCATTTTATTACTTCCTATCTATTATTTCCCTTATAATTTCATATATTTTAGTAGCACTTTTAGGAATTTTTAAACTATCTAAATTTTTTTTCATATTTTTCATTCTTTTTTCGTCGTTAATCAATTCATCAATAGTTCTAACTAAAATGTCTCCTTTTAAATCTTTCTCTTCAATCATGATGGCTCCATCTTTATTAACTAAATCTATGCCATTTTTATACTGATGATTATCGGGTACATAAGGACTTGGAATTAGAATTGACGGAATATTTAAAGCGATAATTTCACTAAGCGTTGTAGCTCCACATCTAGTAACCATTAAATCCGCATTCTTCATCATTCTTGTCTGTTGTTCGATATAAGGCACAATAAACACGTTTGATGGGAATTTGTTTTTCTTGACAACTTTATATGTTTCTTGTCCTGTTACAAACAATACCTCATAATCCTTTTTATCAAATTTATTTAAAGTCGTAATTAATAACTCACTCATTTTAGATGACCCTAGTGATCCCATAACAATATAAACTAATTTTTTATGCTCATTTAAATGAAACTCTTTTTTAGATATTGCTGGTTGATTAACCGCATCCTCATTACAAGGATTACCTGTAAAAATAGTTTTGTATTCAGGAAAATGTTTAATTGAAGATTTAAATGATACTCCAATTCTAGTTGCATATTTGCTTAAAAACAAATTTGCTTTACCAGGGATACTATTTTGTTCATGAATGAATGTTTTGTAATCAAGATTTTTAGCTGCATAAATTACTGGACCAGTGACATAACCACCGAATCCAACAACTATATCTGGATTAAAATTTTTAATGATTTTTTTACATTTATAATAACTCTTAATAAAAGTTTTTAGTGTTTTAAAATTTTTAAACATATTTTTACGATTAAAACCATATATTTCAATTGTTTCAAAAGGAATATTATGTTTAGGAATTATATCTTTTTCCATTCGATTATGAGTACCAATGTATAAAAATTCACTATTTGGTTCTTTTTCTTTTATTTTGTTTATAAGCGCGAGCGCGGGGTAAATATGTCCACCAGTTCCACCGGCACTAATGATTACTTTCATACTGTCACATCCTATTCAATATTATATCACAATTATATTCAATTACAATATTTTTAGAATATCCATAAGAAAAAGTCTTTGGCATTAACCAAAGAACCTTTTGATTTCAATATCAGCGTTTTCAACCGAATCTGAACCATGAATTAAATTTTCTGTTGTGTTGTTAGCGAAATCCCCTCTTACAGTACCAGGCATTGCTTCAACCCATTTAGTTGGTCCCATTAAATTACGCATTCCAATAACCACATCATCACCTTCAACAATCATTCCAATAACTGGACCTGATGTCATAAAAGCTACTAAATCTGGGAAAAACGATTTATCCACTAAGTGACTATAATGATCTTTCAGTATTTCCTCATCTAGATTAAACATTTTCATTGATGTAATGTTATATCCTTTATTTTCGATTCGACTAATAATATTGCCAATTACTTTTCTTTTAACGGCATCTGGTTTTAACATAATATAAGTTCTTTCCATAATATCCTCACTTTCATAACAAAATTATACCATTATTAATACATTTTTCAACTAAAATCGTTTTTTTTAAGACACTTTGCACTAAAAGAGTATTTTTACTAAGCATTATGACATAATACATTTAGGTGGTAGTATATGATTGGAAAAATCTTGAAAAAAATGCGCATCGATAATAATTTCAGTCAAAAGGAGTTAGCCCAGAAGTTACTTATTACTCAAACAACTTTAAGTGGTTGGGAAAGAGGTTATCGCCAACCAACGTTTGAAACAATTGAAAAACTTGCTAGTTTTTGTAATTATTCAATAACTTTTACTAATAATGTTACCGATGAAATTATTACTTCAAAAAATATAGATCGCAAAGACATTTGAAACCAGAAATGGTTTTTTTATATGTTTAAATTTTAATGAAAAAGAAAACTAAATGTTTTCTTCTCTAATAGCATCTAAAATGTTTTCGTTTTTTATTTTCTTGGTAGCATAAGTCATGGTTATTGTGATAATTGTAAATACTCCTAATACAGCAGTAAGTATCGCACTCCATGGAATCATAATTGATGAGAAATGAACAACCTCTCCCATTGAAGAATGAATAAGTGCAATTACTCCAAGTGATGCAGGTATTGCATATAATAATGATTTTAATCCAAAGATTAATATTTCAAAGCGGATCATTTTATTAAATCCAGAAGGAGTTAACCCAATGCTTCTAAAAACTGCAAACTCTTTTCTTCTAAGAGCAAT
This sequence comes from Bacilli bacterium, assembly GCA_041655535.1. Classification (GTDB taxonomy): domain Bacteria; phylum Bacillota_I; class Bacilli_A; order RF39; family UBA660; genus DUPI01. The sequence continues at coordinate 77,778 of JBBAFH010000001.1, read as the reverse complement.
ACTAGTATTAATTGTATTAAAAACACTAGTAACACCTATTAAAGTAACAAGTGATATAAACCCATATAATAATAATTTTACAACAATCATTAAATTTCTCTCAAGACGCATATTTTCAGCGACGTTAGTAATGTACATGCTTTCTATATCTTCTGTTCGATCTTTATATTTTTCGATTACCTCTTCTGTTTTAGTTGGATTATCAGTTTCAATATATATTTGGGTCATTAAATTAATTTGGTCTGGATTCTCTGCTTGATTTTTTAAAACATACTCATCAAAAATATTGGCAGGCAATATTATTTTAAGACCGTACATCGAATTTTGACTCTTCATTCCAAATGGAACAGTTGTTGCTTCTGTAATATTTGTTAATGAATCAAAACAATTATAAGTAGATTCATTTTCGCCAAACTCAATTGTACATACATCAATTGTTAGAGATGAAAGATTTTTAAGTTGCTTACCTGCAACTTTAACACTTTTATTATTAACAATAACCCTTTCTTCAAATTGATTGATTAAAATCGGTTTATCTTCTTTTATATTTAATAATTCTTTATAATTTTGATAAGTAACATTATCAACTTTATATAAATTTATATAATCATATTCCGTCCCTGATGCCCAATGTTCAATATCATTATCTTTATATATATCAAGAAGATCTTCGTAATTTTTATGAAAATAGTCTGATTTGATTTTAGGTGTAAAAAACATTGTATGTTCAAAATGAATAACATTTTTAACATAATCTTGTTGTCTAACTTCCTTAACTAATTGTTCAACTATTTGATTGTTAATTGGCGTTATTCCAACACCTATGTCGAAATCAGTAATTTCTAAAAATTCACTAGTACTTGCTTCACCATATTGTAGGAATGATGAGAAACTTATAAATAATAAGATACTAACAAATAATGAAATAATTGTTATTCGATATTTCTTTTTGTTGCGCTTAATATTTTTAAATGCCACTTCCCCTTCAATTCCAAATAATTTATTTATTAATTTAGGAGATTTAATTTTTTTGGGATTAATCTTAATATCATCATTTAATCTAATTGCTTCAATTGGACTTATTTTACTAGCACTTCTAGCTGGAAGAAAAGCTGAAAAGATAATAACAATGATCATAAAAATAACTGGAATAATTATAAATAATGGGTAAAATGATAGTTGTAATTTCATAACAAAGATTTCTGGTAATAAATAATTGATAATTTGTAAAACAATCCCAATTCCTACAAATCCTGATATGATTCCTAATGGTATTCCAATTAATCCAACTAGAAACGATTCAAAAAACACTGTTTTTTGTAGTTGTCTTTTTGTTGCTCCGATACTTGCAAATAAACCAAACTGTTTTTTACGTTCCATAACAGATATGGCAAATGAATTATAGATAACAAAGATACATCCGACCGAAACTAAACTAAGCATAACAATAATTATTTTAATTACTCCTGTATCATAATTATCATATTCGTTTTGACCATATAATGATAATAAAGATTGATTATAACGAATGTTTTCATATACCTCTTCTTCACCATAAACTGTTGGTTCAATATTTAATTGATTAGCTACTTCTTTTGTTTTATCAAAAACATTGTTAACATTGTTAAATGTTATATAAATATTAATAAAATCCGTTGTTTCTAATTTTTTATCTAAAGTAAAAATACTGTACCCAGCAGCATCATAATTTTCACTATGATGTCTTTCGACAATTCCGACAATTTTATATTCCACTTTCCTATCAGAAATAAATATTTCCCCACCGCTTTTTTCATAATCAGGAATTAAAGCGGTGTTCCCTTCAAGTCGTAAATCATTAAAATGACGGTTACCAACATCCAATTTCAGAATATCTCCAACTTTATATTTCACATTTGCACTATTTATAATGTGATTTGAGATAACTACTTCTTTTTCATTTTTAGGAAGTTGTCCTTCGATTAGATTTAAATCATTTAAAAAGTCTTGATTAACACCGTTAATATATAAATAAGGTTTATATTCGTTTTTACTTCCTTCTAAGAGTGAAAAACCAAGACCTCGTTCATACATAACACTTTTAACATTATCGTTATCTTCTAAAATTAATAAATCATTTTTACTTAAGCTAAGTATTTTAACATGATGTGATCCGTTACTTATTTTAACCTCTTTAATCGCATAATCTCGAATTGAAGAAAAAATAAGGCCTATTCCAACCATCAAAGCACATGACAAAGCTACTCCTAAAATAGTTACTAGAGTTCTTTTTTTATTCATTTTCAAATGCTTAATTGTTAGCTTATTTAGTATGTTCATCTTTATGTTCCTCATCACTAATAATTTTACCATCTTGAATTGTAATAATACGGTCTGCTTCTTTTGCTAATGATGGATCATGAGTAATCATTATAATTGTTTGATTATATTTTTTGTTAGATAATTTCAATAATTCAATAATTTCTTTACTATTTTTAGTATCAAGATTTCCAGTTGGTTCATCAGCCAATAATAAATCTGGTCGATTCATAAGCGCCCTTCCAATTGAGACCCTTTGTTGTTCTCCACCAGATAATTCATTCGGTAAGTGGTTAATCCTATTTGCCAGCCCTAATGTATTAACTAGTTCATTTAAGTATTCTTCCTCAATTTTTTTGCTATCTAATAAAATAGGTAAAGTAATATTTTCGGTGACATTTAAAATAGGAATTAAATTATAAAACTGATAAATAAGACCAACTTGACGACGGCGAAAGATAGCTAAATCATTTTCATTTAACTTATATACATCCTTATCACCAAGTAAAACTTTACCACTAGTTGGACGGTCGACACCACCTAAAATGTGTAACAAAGTTGACTTACCACTGCCACTAGCACCAATAATAGCAACAAATTCCCCTTTTTCAACTGTAAAACTAACATCATTAAGAGCATGGACTAAAGTGTTACCTTTTCCATATGTTTTAACTAAATTTTTAACTTCTAATATTTTCATATTTCCTCCTTGTATTAGTAATCAAATACACTATATCTTAATACTAAAAGTATATCATTTTACGCTTCTTTTATCAACGGTAATAAATAAGTATTGTCAAAACCTCAAATAAAATATATAATAATTATATAAAGTTATTATAGTTTGAGGAGGATTGCAAAACTGTTTTAATTAGCGCCAGGACCTATATGGTTGACGAGGTTGGCAGTTATCGAAAGATTCGGCGGATGCTGCTACGGATAGTGTAAACGTTAGATATATTTAAAAATCAAAATCAATATTGTAACAACAAATATATCCACACATAATTTTTTTTATGGATTAGAAAGAGGAATTATATATGTGTGGAATTGTAGGTTATGTGGGCAGAAAAGAAAATGCCTTACATGTTTTAATTGAGGGTTTAAAAACCTTGGAATATCGAGGATATGACTCGGCCGGAGTAGCATATCTCAATAAAAATAATATTAATATTGTTAAAGAAAAAGGAAAAATTATAAACTTAGAGGGTAAACTAAATTTTGATATCAAATCAAGTTTAGGAATTGGTCATACAAGATGGGCAACTCATGGAGAACCAAACGTAATTAATTCTCACCCTCATAAGGTCGGGAAAATAACAATTGTTCATAATGGAATAATTGAAAATTATGAGGAATTAAAAAATATTTTAAAAGAAAGTGGTTATGTTTTTAAATCAGAAACAGATACAGAAATTGCCTGTGCTTTAATAGATAAATTATATAGTGAAAAAAATGATATTGTTAAAGTTTTAGATAAATGTGCAGTTCTCCTAAGGGGATCTTATGCACTTGGTATCTTATGTGATGATGATTTAAATACTTTATATGCAATTAGAAAAGATAGTCCGTTAATTGTTGCCATTGGTAATAATGAAAATTATATTGCTTCTGATGTACCAGCGATTTTAAAATATACAAATAAATATATGTTACTTGAAAATAACGAAATAGCTAGACTTACTAATGATAATATTACAGTTTTTAAAAACGGAAAAATAATTAATAAAGATATTAATACTTTTGAATGGAATATTGAAGCAGCCATGAAAAATGGTTATGATCATTTTATGTTAAAAGAAATTCATGAACAGCCAAAAGTAATATATGATACGGTATCAACATTTTTTAATAACTCTATTGATAGTTTGATCGAAAAGATGCCAGATTTTAAAAAATATAATAAAATAAACATTGTTGCTTGTGGTAGTGCATATCATACTGGTCTTACTGGTAAATCTTTAATTGAAAGATATGCAGACATTCCTGTTGATGTTGAAATAGCTAGTGAGTATCGCTATAAAAAATTATTTTTAGACGAAAAATCATTAGTAATTATTATTTCACAATCAGGAGAAACGGCTGATTCTATTGCAGCTTTAAGGATTGCAAATGTTAATAATATTGATACGTTAGCAATTGTTAATGTCGTTGGTTCATCGATTGCCAGAGAGGCCAAATACGTTTTATATACTAAAGCAGGATGTGAAATAGCTGTTGCAACAACTAAAGCTTATTCAGCTCAAGTTGCAATGCTTGCGCTTATTGCCTTTAATGTTGCCTATACTAAAGGATTAATAACCAACAGTGATGAGTTTATGAATGAACTTAATCATTTAGTAAATAAGATGGATCATCTTTTAGATAATATAGATGAATATTTAGAAGTTGCAAAAGAAATATATCAAGTCGAACACGTCTTCTTTTTAGGTAGAGGAATTGATTATTCACTAGCTATGGAAGGTTCACTTAAATTAAAAGAAATATCTTATATCCATAGTGAGGCATATGCTGCCGGTGAATTAAAGCATGGAACTATTTCGTTAATTGAAAAAGGTACACCCGTTATAGCCATTGTTACTGATGAAAATATAGCTGAAAAAACAATTAGCAATATTAAAGAAGTAAAGGCCCGAGGTGCGAAAGTGATATTGATTACAACTGAAAAGTTAAATAAGGTTGGAGATTATTATGATTATAAATTAGTTGTTCCAAATACTTATATTTTAGTTCAATCATTACTTACCATTTTACCACTTCAAATAATTGCTTATGAAGTTGCTAAACTACGTGGTTGTGATATTGATAAGCCAAGAAACTTAGCTAAATCAGTTACTGTTGAATAGAAAAAGGAAATTAGTATTTCCTTTTTTTTATTCAAATTTTTTCTTTAACCAGTTTTTGCCCTCAACCAATCTTGTTACTAACATTGAAGCTGATACATCATCAACAACATTTAAACAAGTTGCAGGAGCATCAATTAAGATACCTATTGTAGCAACAATAGCAAAAGCTTCTGGTGGGAATCCATAAAGACTAACAACAAGCATTTCACCAATTAATCCACCGCCTGGGATTCCTGACATAACGACACCACTTAAAACTGAAATTAAAATAGCTATTAAATAGGTATCGATTCCAGTAAATGACTGATTAAAAATGGTAAATAAAAATGAAATCTTTAACATTGACCCAATTACACTACCATGCATGTTCATCGTCGCCCCAATTGGCATTACTACTTCTCTTATATCTTTTGGAATTCCAATGTTTTTGCCAGCTTCTAAATTAGTTGGCAAACTTGCAAGTGAACTTTGAGTTGCAAGGGATGTTAAGGTTGGCGGTAAAATATTTTTGTAAAACTTCTTAACCCCTTCTTTACCACCTGAAATATAGGCATAAATTGTATAAAAAATTAAATAATACGCAATAGCTACGGGAATGTATAGTAAAATACTTCTAGCATATCCTTCGATTAATTGAGAGCCAAATTGTCCAATTAAGTTAGCAAAATAAGCACATAGACCAATTGGTGCATAATACATTATAATAGTTACTATTTTCATCATAGCTTTTGATAACACTTCTAATCCGGTCGCCAGACCTCGCCCTTCTTTACCAAGAAGGCTGATTCCGATACCAAGTAAGATAGAAAAAACTATTAATGGTAACATATTACTTCTAGATAATATATTTGAAAAATCAGTTACTGTTATTGCTGAAACAATTCGATCACCAATGTTTAATTTTGCAATCTCATTACCAGCCTCGATTGCTATTTTTGCATTTCCAACTGGATTAATGAATTTTACAACAAATAACATAAATGTCGCTGCGATAGTTCCTGTTCCAAAGAAAACTAAAAATAAATATCCTAATACTTTTCCCAACCTTCTTAAGTTGATCATATTAGCAATCGAACTAGAAACCGTAACAAGAACTAATGGTACAACAATTGTAAACATTAAATTTAGAAAAATATCTCCTAACGGCTTTAAAACAACCGCATCTTCTCCTAAGTACATACCAATTATTGTTCCAATAACAATTGATAATAATAGAATTAAAGAAAATCGATAAGTTTTTAAAAACTTACTTCTAAAAAAACTCATAATATACCTCCTAAAACATTATATTTTTAGTAAGATAAAATTATGAGCTTTATATATTAAAAGATAATAAACTTGGATTAAATATTAATAAAACACCAATTATAAACATTATAATTCCACCTATCAAATGAGAATACTTAGTATATTTTGAAGATATTCCAGTTAATTCAAAAGTAATCATTGCTATTGCAAATATAATAATGTCATCGATTAAAAAAAACAAAATGTAAATTAACATGTACACGACATATTGAATGCTGCTTAGATCATTCATAGCTAGTATTTGAGTAAATAATAATGGCAATCCTGCCGAACAAGCTAGTTCAATAATATTTACAGAAATGGCTAAAGCAATTATTCCAATAATAGCGAAAACTAAACTTTTTTCAGCAGTTACCTTTTTAATCTTATCAATAATTTTGTTTCTTTTTTTATCATCAACAACCGTGCAACCGTCTTCTTCTTTACGCTGTTTTAAATAACTTCTTAGATTAACTAAGCCACCAGTTATAGCAACTAAACCAATCAACATTTTTATCCACGTAACTGACGTTATAGTTACAGCAACCTTTAACCAAGAAGCCATAAACAATAAATATATAATTGCAGATGTAATAATAAAAGTTAGTCCTAAAGTCCACATTCTTTTTTTATTTTTCATGCCAATCAAAGTACTTATCAAAAACAATAACACCCACATTGCACACGGATTAAAACCGTCAACTAACCCTATAACACCAGCCATTATTGGAAGTGAAATCTCACGAGGATTAACTAGTCCTAAATAGGGAATCTTAATTAAAGTTTCTTCTATTTCATCAATTACGAATTCATCATTTATCGGATCAAATTGATCATTGATAATTTCGGTTACAATATCCTGATGAGTTTTATTAGAATAATATTCAACAGTATTTTCTATTTTTAGGGTTGTATTAACATTATATCCAATATAATGTTGAGTACCAATAATGGTCAAGGGAATATAAGTATTGTCAATATCAAAAGCGTTTCTAACTTTACCAACAAGTTCTTTATATAATGTTGTATTACTTAATTCATATTTATAAACGACTATTTTATTTTCTTTTTCCAATTTATCCAATAAAGTAATTTCCTTTTTGCAATGAGGACAATCATCACTATAAAACAAATGGACATTAACCTTTTCTTTAGCTGAAGCACTAACAGGTATTAAAAAAAGAAATAGAATAAGAACAACTACTAGTTTAAAACGTTTCATTTATTTCACCATTAACTCATTAATAATTTCATACAAATCATCAATACTTTTCTCACCAATAATTCTTGTCAATTCCGATCCTTTGCTATCAACAATAATTGCTACTGGTAATTTGCTACCGATATTCCAATGTTCGACTTCTTCCCTATTAGAATCGTAATCATATTCAGTTATTTCAATTTCTGGTAATTCCTTTATTACTTTGTTCCACCTTGGTCGCATAACTAAACAACCAGGACACCAAATTGCATTAAATTTTAATATTTTCATAGTTCCTCCAATGTTAATTTTTATTTTTCAATTGTAATCGTGTTATACATATTTTAAAACACTTTATAAATTCTTCAACTTCCTCTTTTGTTGTTAAAGACGATAAACAAATTCTTAAACTTGAACTTGCTATTTTTTCATCCTTAGTAAGCGTATTTACCGCAAGTGATAAAGAATCTCCACTTGAACAAGCACTTTGAGTTGAAATAAAAATATTGAATTCTTCTAAAGCATAAACAAGAGTGTCTGGTTTAATTCCTGGCACACTAATATTTATAATGTGAGGAATACATTTGCTATTACTATTTATTACAACACTCTTTTCTTCTTTTAATGAATTAATAAGATATCTATTTAATTTTAATACATATTCATACTTTTCATCCATATTCTCAGTTGCTAATCTTAAGGCTTTTGAGCATGATGCAATTAGTGGTAGAGCCGGTGTTCCGCTTCGATAGATTGTTGTACTCTTACCACCGTGGATTAAAGGCTCTAATTCAATTTTTTCTTTTTTTATTAAAACACTTATTCCTTTTAATCCAAAAAATTTATGAGGCGAGAACGTAGCTAAGTCGACATTTGTTAAATCAATATCGACCTTTCCAACGCTTTGAGTAGCATCAACATGAAAAAAACATTTTGGATATTCTTTTAGCAATAATCCAATCTCTTTTATTGGCTGTAAAATACCGATTTCACTATTAACAGCAACGATTGAAACTAAAATTGTTGTATCTCTTATTAAAGATTTCAAATGGTTTAAATCAACTAATCCATTTTCATCAACCGAAACAAAATCAACTTCTATTCCGCTTTGCTGTAAATAATTTAAAGGACCATAAACAGATGAATGTTCGAGACCAGTTGTTATAATATGATTACCTCTGCTTTTGTACTTATTAGCTATACCTTTTATAATTAAATTATTAGATTCAGTTGAACCACTAGTATATATAATTTCAGATGGCTTTACTTTCATAATGTTAGCAATTTGTTCTGTTGCTTTTTCAATTAAATGATTTGATTCAACTCCTAAACGATGAATTGAATTAGGATTTCCTACAAAATCTTCACAAGTTTTAACATATGTTTCTAATACCTTTTTATTTACTGGCGTTGTAGCCGAATAATCTAAATAAATCATTTTATCACCTTTATTCATTATACCACCTTACATATTTTATGCCAAATAAAAAGAAAAAAATCATCACACGATGATTATATTTTTTCTAATTTTTCTTTTATGATGTTGTTAACTATCGCCATATCTGCTTTACCTTTAACTTTTGGGATAACTTGTCCCATAATTTTTCCTAAATCTCTAGCAGATGTTGGTTTAACACTATCAAAAACCTCTAAAATGATTGTTTCGATTTCTTCATTAGTTAATTGTTCTGGTAAATATTTATTTAAAATATCAATTTCTCCTGATGTTTTTTCAATCAAATCTTGACGATTCCCGATTTCAAACTGAGCAATTGATTCTTTTCTTTGTTTAATTTGTTTAATAATAATTGTAATGACTTCATCGTCACTCAATTCCCTTTTAACATTTAACTCCTCTAGTTGAATTGCACCTTTTACTAATCGGATAACCGATAATAAATCTTTATCCTTATTTTTCATAGCATCAATCATATCCGAAAATATTCTTTGTCGCATAAGTTTCCTCCTTTAGAAAAGAGACTGGAGACTATCTATTTTTAGAATCCCTTTTATGGCTGTTTTTTATGTATTCTTTTTTAGCATTTCTTCTTTTAACGCCAGGTTTACTATAGTGTTCCTTTTCTCTAACTTCTTTTAGGAGTCCATTTTTAACAACTTTCTGCTTAAAACTTCTAAGTGCATCATCGACTTTTCCGTTTTTAACAACTACCTTTGTCATTTAAATCCCTCCCTTCCAACTATTGACATTATAGCACTTCAACTACTTTATTTCAATAAAAACATTATTGTTTTGTAGAATTAAATCAAAAAAAGGCGATTATGCCTTTTCTAACAGATATTATTTTCCATAATATGCCTGATATTTGTTCCAACATAGTTGCCAACTATAAAGAGCATTTTAATTAGCAATTCAATAATTGGAATTAAAAATGGGATTAACAGTATTAAACCTAATATTAAAATTATTTTTTTATGTTGTTTAAATTTATTAATTATAGTGGACATAAAGTCTTACTGATCGAACGTCTTATCGATGTTCCAAGACTACGACCAAGTTCTAATAATACATTAATCCCACGAGCAATTGAATTAATAAATGTTCCTGATATGCTTATTCCACCTTCAATTTTTAGTAATTCTTCTTTATTTAATATTTGCATAAATTCCTCCTTTTCTAATTACATTTTAATGGACGAATAAATCCATCGATTACTCCAATTAAGAAAACAATTCCGGCTGCGATTAAAAATCCCCCACCTAACGAAATAGCTCCTCCGTGGATATTATATAATTCGTCATTTGTTAAAGTCTGCATTAGATCATTCCTTTCTTTATTGAATTTAAAAATTCTTTAATTAACGTTGTTTTCGGCAATTCAAATTTCATCAAAAGGGGCAGTTGGTTTTTCTTTAAATGAACATCTAAATTAGCACTAAATATTACTTCATAATATTTTTGCTCTTGATTATCTAAATAATAAGTTGTTTCAATGTGGTTCAGGTGATAATTGACATTTTTGTTTTCAATTATTAACTTACTCTTTTTTAGTTTCAATAAATTATCTTCTAATACAATTGTTTTTACGAAAAATTCGTTTTGTTTTTCAATAACTTCCCCTCTTAATTTTAAATATTTAGGGTATTCATAATATAATCCAATAATTATAAATACAATTACGCTTATAATCAAAATGGTTATCCAAGAAATTATTCGTTTTGGTTGATTTATTTTTAATATCGAAGATAAATAACTATCATCAAGCATTTTTACAAACCACCTTTGCTACTTTACCATCTTTCAACTCCACCACCTTATCAAATAAATCTATATTTCCCAGGCGATGGCTAACAACAATAATTGTTTTATGATTATATTTGTTGATAATTTTTTTTAATATTCTTCTTTCTAAATTAATATCCATTTGATTTAGTCCCTCATCAATAATTAGAAATTTAAACGGCTTTAAAAGGGCTCTTGCTAAAACTATCCTTTGTTTTTCTCCACCTGAAATATTATTACCATTTTCTTCAATCAGCATTTTATAACCAACATTATTATTTTTAATAATTTCATTCACTTCACACATTTTAACAATATTTAATATTGTTTGGTCATGATTATTAAAAATCTTTAGATTATTTTCTAAAGTATCTGTAAACAACACTTCTTTTTGTGATATGTAAGATATTTCTGCTTTATAATCTTTGTAACAATAATCATTAATATCAATGTTATTTATTTTAATCTGATCTCTTTTTACATTATAATACTTCATCAATATTTTTAATAAGGTGCTTTTTCCACTTCCGCTACCACCTATAATCAAAACCTTTTCTCCCTTTTTAATTGTTAAATTAATATTCTTTAATATATAGTCACGATCATTATAAGTGTAACTTAGATTATTAATATCAATATCACCACTATCTAATTCTTTAATTATTCCATTGTCTTCTCGTTCATAATATAAATCTATAATCCTTTTTAATGCATTGCTTGCTTCTTTAATCCCACTGTCTAAATCTATTACATTTCTAATAGGACCTAAAAAATATGTTAATAAAGCATTAAAGGTCATCAATTGACCAAGTGTTATCTCATTGTTTATGACTAATAATGACCCAATATAAATTATAACTATAAATCCGATATTATTTATTAGTTCTTTAATTACATATTGGTAGTTGTAAGTTTCATCAAATTTTTTAAGTTGATCTAACAATCCAAAATATTTGGTTTCAAAGTTATTGATTGTTTTATTTTCAATATTTATTCCTTTAATTGTTTCAAACCCGCTAATGCTCTCAACCATATATGAAGTTACTAAAGCTTTCTTAGTTTGAATGCTATTAATATACTTATTAAAAAGCGGTTTAAAAATTATAATGTTTAAAATATATAATATTAGTATAATAACAGCAACAACAAATAATTTTGGACTAATAAAAATAAGTAATATAAAAGAAACGGTTGTTAGTGGTAGATCGATTAATAATGTATATGCAACCTTACTAATCATTTCTCTTACTGTGCTTAAATCATTAATTCTTGAAACGATTTCACCTGTTGTTCGATTGCAATAATAATTATAAGGAAGTAAAATAACTTGTTTAAAGGTTTCTATCGTCAACAATATATCAATTTTTTGGTTTAAATAAATCAGAATTTTATTTCTGAAAAAATCAGTAATTATTTTCAATATATGAACTATTAAAAAAACAACAAAAATAAAAAGTAAATATTCTTTAGAATTACTGTAAGTTATTCCGTCGATTATATATTTAAAAAAGAATGAGGTAAAAATAGAGAATATAGTTAAAAACACTGATAATAATAATGTGTTTTTAAATTCGTTTCCACATCTTTTTAATAGGTTTGCGATAAAGTTCGAGAGTGAAATTTTATTTTTATATGTTGGTAATTTATAAATTGGATATAAAAAGATAAGTATATTATTCCACGTTTTTTCAAATTCAGAAAATGTTATCTTTTTTATTTTATCACCAGGATCAGCTACAATCATTGTCCTTTTCTTAAAATTAATTTCATAAATTACAATATAGTGATTATATGTTTTATCGATTGTTATATATGCGATAGCTGGAAGTACTATATTTTCTTTATTTAAATCTTCTAACTTACATTTGATTCCTTTAGCATCCATACCTAATTGTAGCGCTGTATCAACTAAATGATAGGCCGAAGTTCCATTTTTAGTTGTTTTAGTCATATCTCTTAGTTGTTCAATTCCGACACTTCCTTTATAGTATTTAATAATCATTAATAATGATGCAACACCACAATCTTTGATGCCGTCTTGTTTAACAAATGGATACCTAAAAAACATTTTACTCACCTCCTTATTAATAACATACTAAAGAGGTTTTATTTTTCCTTTAAAAAAAGAAACATTAGTTTCTTTCAATTATTTTTATTTTTTTATTTCCATATTTTTTATCTTTAATAATTTTATAATTTTCATTATTAATTAATTCATCAACATATTCACATATTACTTGTCCATTTTTTGCAAGAAGATTATAATTAACAATATCTTTTAAGGTGTCGTTAATTAAATGTTTATCATAAGGAGGATCTAAAAATATTAAATCAAATTTAAGATTATTTTGATTAAAATCTTTTAACGCAATTTTGTAATCGCGATTTATTAAATGATAGTCTTCCTTAATTTTTAAAGAAATTAAATTATCTTTTAAGACCGAAAACATCGATTTGTTTGATTCAACAAAATAACAACTTTGACTACCATTACTAAGTGCCTCTATTCCTAAAGAACCACTTCCAGCAAATAAATCTAAAACAATGCTATCTTTTATTTTTGATTGAATCATTCCAAAAACCGATTCTTTAACACGGTCCATTGTTGGACGAGTCCCCTCCTGATTAAATCCTTTTATTTTTAAGCCTCTATATTTTCCACTTATAACTCTCATATTACACCTCTATTACATTATTTTATACTAGACATTACGGCAGACATTAATTCAATGCTTTCAATTATTTTATTAATTCGGTCGGTTGGTCTTAGTTGATATTTTTCCTTTACTTCATCTTCAAATTTTTTAAATGACTCAGGGTTTCTATTTAATATTTTGTACCAATAAGAATTTTCCCTTATATATTTTTGATAGTTTTGATTATTTTTTATTTTAAATTGGATATCTAAGTTCATTAATCCTCAAAATGTTTATATAAAGGACGAGGTCGGTACTCCTCTTTAGGAGTTTCTGTTTTTTCTTTGCTTGTAAAATCTTGTAAAACCCCAACTACTCTTTGCACACTATTTATTCCAGATTGAAGTGTATTAACATCAATGTTTTTAAACCAATTAACAACATCATTAACTCCGAAAGCAGTCGTTGTTGCAGGTGCTGTTCTAGTAGCATTATCTTCTATTGTTTCTGATTCAATATATGGTTTCCATATATTATCATCTTTACCATACAAATCATATAATTCATAAAATTTTTGCCAAGTCATTTCATTTGATTTAACATATTTTATTAGTCCTGGGTTGTCTTTAACAAATTCTTTGAAATTTTCTAACTTATCCATTATAACCACCTATCACATTATATGAGATAAGTAATAAATGTTGAATAAATTTAACCCAAATCACTAGTTTTAATAACTAGTTCTCTTAAGTGAATATTTTTAATATCATTATGGTTTTTGTGTTGTTTCAAAAACTCTAAACTATCTTCTTTGGCTTTTAATAATAACTGGTAATCTTCTTTAATATTAGCAACCTTAAAGTCCATATCGCCACTTTGTCTAACGCCAAACAAATCACCACTACCGCGAAGTTTGAAGTCTTCTTCACTAATTACAAAGCCATCATTAGTTTTAGTTAATATTTCCAATCTTTTAGTTTCTCTATTACTTATTAATATACAATATGATTCTAAATCATTTCTTCCGACTCGCCCACGAAGTTGATGTAAAGTTGATAATCCAAAGCGATAACTATCATAGATGACCATCATTGTTGCATTAGCAACGTCAACTCCAACCTCAATAACGGTTGTACTTATTAATACTTGAATATCATTGTTTTTAAATTTATTCATAATTTCGGTTTTTTCTTCACTACTCATTTTCCCATGAATACTTGCTATTTTAAAGTGTCGACCAAAGGCCCTGTTTAATTGTTCTTCAACTTTTTCAATCCAATCCATATCTAACTTATCACTTTCCTCAATTAGAGGAACTACAACATATATTTGATGCTTCTTTTTAAGTTCTTGATACATTAATTCTAAAACATCCATAATCTCTTTTTCACTTTTTAAAAGAGTTGTTATCTTTTTACGTCCACTTGGCATTGTCTTGATACTTGTTATATCCATATCGCCATATATAGTTAAAGCATATGTTCTAGGAATTGGAGTTGCGCTCATATATAAGATATCAGGATCTAATCCCTTATCTTTAAAAGCACTTCTTTGATTAACACCAAAACGGTGTTGCTCATCAGTAATAACAAGTCCTAGATTTGGATAACTAATATTGTCAGTTATTAAAGCGTGTGTACCAATTAAAATATCGACCTTATCATTAGCAATTAATTTTGTCACTTTATCTTTTTCGTTTTTCTTTAATTTACCAGTTAATATCTCTACATTAATATTATATTTATCAAATGTTTTTTTTATATTGATAAAATGTTGATTGGCAAGAACCTCAGTTGGCACCATCATCGCACTCATATAACCACCAAGATAATTGATATACATAGAAATAATAGCGACGATTGTTTTACCACTACCGACATCCCCTTGCAATAAACGATTCATTTTTATATTATTAGTTAAATCTTCATAAATATGATTTACTGCTTTTAACTGATCATCAGTTAATTTAAATGGCAATTCTTCAATAAATTTAGTTATTTTCGAATAATTAACCTCTCTCTTGATTCCTGTTTTTTTGTTTTTTTGAAGTTTTAAATAATTCATTTGTAACATATATATAAATAATTCTTCATATTTTAAACTTTCGCGCGCTTTACTTAAAATTTTCATATTAGTAGGCCTATGAACTTCCAAAACTGCTTCCTTTTTATTCATAAAATTATATTTTTTTGTTAATGATTCAGGCAAATAATTAATAACATCAATATCAGGTAGAATATTATCTATATACTTTTTGATTTTACTTCCACTTAATCCATATGTTGAGTGATAAACTCCTTCAATTCGATTTTCACTACCTATTAGCCCAAATCTAATATCACTAGCTATGATATTATTATGAAGTTTATCATATTTACCAATAATAGTAATTTCTGTATTAATTAATAAATTGTTTTTTAAAAAAGCACGATTAAAAATAACGACATTTAATAAATTATTACCTGTGTTTATTCTAAAGGTCATTTTATTCATTTTTCGATTAATAAATACAACGTAAGGTATATTTTCAATTCTACCATCAATAATAATCTTATCATCTTGATTCAAACTTCTAATATCACTTCGTTTAATAAGGTCATAACGAAATGGATAAAAACTAATCAAATCATAAGTATCATTGATGTTTAGTTTTTTCAATAAACCAATAGTCTTAGGTCCGAGCCCTTTAATTTCTTCTAGTTTTTGCAAGTTATCACCATCTTTATTAGATTATAACATATTTTAATAAAAAGGACTTGACTTTTTTATTAAAATGAATTAGTATAGTCAGTACCAATTCAATTAGGCGAATTGGTGCTAGTATCACACTAGCCGACCCCTTTTTATTCTTTTATAGGAAACTGTCTCAGGGGGCAGTTTCTTTTTTTATTTATAAATATATAATTATTTGGTATAATAATTATTAGGAACATAGGAGGAATGACATTATGAAATACTTATTTTATTTAATCTTCGCAATGGAAATAGGAGTTGCTTTTACAATTTCAGATAAAATTGCTGACAAACTTAAATACACTCATCAACCATTATATAATTATATAGGTGGTGCGGTCGCTATAATCTTTTTTATTCTTAGTGCCGTAACTAGTTATTCAGGATGGATGTCAATGGATGGTTTTACAATCATAATTGGATTTATTTTTTTATGTATTTCGTTTTTGGGACTAACATTTATTCAAAAAGATTATACTAGTCATAGAAGATAACAAAAAGAAAGTGAAATTAATCACTTTCTTTTCTTATATATTTTACTTAGCCTTGTAGATTATTATAAAATTACTAATAGTATTATAGCTAATACTGCAAATATTAATCCAATTGTTGAAAAAATCATTGAAAATTTAGCGAGAAAGCAACATTGGTTGTCCTTTGTATATACTCTTTCTGAATAACAATCTCTTATTGGCTCTTCAAGACATCTGTTACGTTCAAAATCCATTTTAATTCTCCTTTCTATTTATAGTCACTATATTATATTAAATTTTAAGTTTCCCATAAATTACTCCAAACTAAAAGAAGAAAAAAATTACTAATTTAGTAATTTTTTAATGAAATTTATTGTTTTTATAAATTTTTGTTAAATTTTTTGACTTATTGTTACTATTACTTGAGGTAGACATAGAAAGTTGTAACAACGATGTTAATAAATCATAATAAATAGAATCCGAAAATTTATAAGTTGAAACAATTTTTTTAGTTGCAAGATCATTATAATATTCTAATGTTTTAAATATTTCTTCCATCCTATCATAATCATAACTGCGCATAACAAGATGTTTACTGGCAATTGCTGAATGTATTTTTCTTGCATGCTCAATATCATATTTATATTTTTTAAACTTTCGATTAATATTTTCAATAACATCATCATTATTAGCAGGGACTTTACCACATTTTTCTTTTACCTTTTTCAATAATATATCATCTTTGATTGGATCACCAGATAAATATATAGCATATTCACTATTATCAAACGATAAAGCAATATTGACTAATTCTAAAGGATCACCAATAGTTATATAAGACTCATGTTGAATTTCGGAAAAATATATACCGATACCACCCATTGCTTCCCAGTTAATGATATTTTCTAAACGATCATCTACTAAAATATTTCCTTTAGGATTAATAGTGGTTGATTTATCGATAATTCTTGGTACTGCTATAACGTCTATCTCTTTGACATTTTCTAACTCATTTATATTTTTAATAAAATTTATTTTAGCAACATACTCATCAAGTGAATTAACGTGAGTTAAAAAAGATACCCCATAACCCTTTTTGTTAAGAGCATTTATTGCTTCAGGTGAATTCTTAATAAAACCAGCCCTTTTAAGAAATTCCACCCAATTTAGTTCTCTAAAATATTTAGTACGCCCTTCTTCAGTTTCATACAGTCCTTTTTCTTTCATTTCTTTAACAGCAGGAGTCATGGTATCTCCAAATACTCCATCATAGTCATAATATACTTTACGTTTTCGCATTATATCCCCCACTCATGCATTATATAATAGCCCTTTTTGAAATAGTTGTCAATCACAAACATTATAATAAAAATAACTAAAATTAATTAGTTATTTAGATCTCCTACCACCTCTAGGACGACTACCAACATATCCTTTATGAGTATTGTTTCTTGGAGACGTTGATGTCTTTTTACTTGGATTATTTCTATTAAATGATCTTCCTTGTTGTTTCTTTGGACTTAAAGTAAAGTTTTGCATCGGATAATCATGATTAATTACTTCAAGTTGTTGTTTTATTAAACGTTCAATTTCATTAAGTCCTTTTTTCTCATCAATATCACAAAATGATATTGCCGTTCCCTCAAGTCCAGCTCTTCCTGTACGTCCTATTCTATGTACATAAGTTTCTGGCATATCAGGCATTTCAAAGTTAACTACGTGTGACAGTTCATTTATATCAATTCCACGTGCTGCAATATCAGTCGCTATTAATACTTTACTTTTACCACTCTTGAAGTTTTTAAGCGCAAGAACGCGTGCATTTTGAGACTTATTGCCATGAATTACTTCGGCCTTAATTCCGCTTCTAGATAAGTTTTCCGATAACTTATTAGCACCATGCTTAGTTCTAGTAAAAACTAAAGTTGATTTAATATCTTCCTTTTTTAAAATATCAATTAATAAACTAACTTTATTAGTTTTATCAACATAATATAATTCTTGAGTTATTTTAGGTGCGGCTGATGATACAATACTTGTTTTTACAGTTACATGATCATCTTTCATAAACTCTTTTACTAAGTTTAATATAGCATCAGGCATTGTAGCTGAGAAAAGCATTGTTTGACGGTCTTTCTTAACATGACTAACAATCTTCCTAACGTCATGAATAAATCCCATATCAAGCATTGTATCAGCTTCATCAAGGACTAAATAATCTACATCACTTAGATCAACCTTTCTTTGATTTACTAAGTCTAATAATCTACCAGGTGTTGCTACAAGAATATCAACACCCTTCTTAAGAACTTCTATTTGTGATTTTTGATTAACACCACCTAAGATAACACTACATTTAAAATGAGTATATTTTCCATAATCGCGGAAATTATCTCTAATTTGAATAGCAAGTTCTCTAGTTGGTGATAAAACAAGTACCCTAGTTTTTCTATAGTTTGCCTCGTCCTCAAGTAAAAAGTTCAAAATAGGAAGTGCAAAAGAAGCTGTTTTACCAGTTCCAGTTTGAGCACATCCTAAAAGATCTAATTTATTCAAAAGATGCGGAATAGCATCACTTTGAATAGGAGTTGGTGTTTCATAACCTAGTTCATCTAATGCCCTAAGCAATCTTTCATGTAAGTTTAATTCTTTAAATGTCATAAACATCCTTCTTTCTGAATAGTTTTCTATCTTTTCAGATAAAAAGAGATAGTCTTCTATCTCCTCTATTATTAATTATTATTTTTATTAACTTTATAGTTTCGATTAATTGTTGTTATAATTATCAACAACTAACTTATCAATCTTAAATACAGGTATCCTACACATTTCATTACTTTACTAGTTCCATACAATTTTAAAACCGTTTTATTTTATAATTAATTATACCTAGCAAATAGTAAAACAAAAGTTCCGTTCGTAGTACTAATATTAACATCTAAATTTAGATACTAATTTGCTAGGTCTAAAGAGTATAACATAATGTTTATAATAATGCAAGTTATTTTATATTTTTATACTATTATTAATATTCATGATTTCAAAATTCAATATACGCATATTTAGTATCCGAATAAGTCAAATACTTTCCTAACAATTCTTCACACTGTTTTGATATTTTGTTTAATCTAATTACTTTTTCATTGTCTTCAATCAACGGAACAACGTATCTTTTTTTACAATCAATCGAAATATAATAATTATTAACTGGCTCTTCTTCCGTTTTTATTAACGTATTAGCATTTACAAAATTATTCCATTTCAATTTTGTTTTTTTATTAACTTTAATTATAGTTATGATATCTTGTTCAGAAAAATCATATAAATCTTCTATTGTTAATATATTATCATCAATAAGTTCTTTTAAACAATCAGCTATAAATTGCATAGTAAATTTGTCCTCGTTTTGCTGCAACATAACACTATATTTGTAAACACCTTCAAAAAAATCATTTGCTAATTGAATAGTGCTGAATCCAATTTCCTTTTCTTGATCTTCATTAGTTAAAATAATTATATCATTAAATATTTTTTCGATATCTTCTATGCTCCAAAAATGTCCCCATACTAAACCAGTTCCAATAATACCCTCTAATCGATCAACACATATTTTGGGTTTCTTATTTTCAACAACTGTATATTGACTAATATTAGTTACACTATCGATATTAATATTGTCTTCTTTTAAATAATTTAAGATGTCAGTTGCTTTTAATATAACATCTTTAATACTTTTTTCAGAACTCTCTTGATTAATAAAATCTTTAAACAAATAATCAACACAATGACTGAAAACAGGTGTCCCTAAATCATGAAACAATGCACCTAAAGTTTGGACTTTATCCTTAGTAAAATGCCACGTCATTAACGCACAAGCAACACTATGATCTAATCTTGAATACCAATATTTAATCGAATGTAAATTTGTATAATCACATCCGCAAAATTGACCAATACCACCGAGACGTTGCATTTCTTTTGTGTTAATATATTTATCAATAAATACAGGATAATCACTACTTAATATTTTAAAATATTCTTGAATTTCTTTATTATTATGTTTTTCAATATAAGTCATTTAATCACCTATCAATATTATATCACTATATAGATACAATTTAATATATTATGGTTTTTGATACTAATATAATCATTACCATTATACATTTGATTAATTTAAGGCTTTTTTCCACATTGTTCTTTATTATATCTATATGGTATAATAAAGAAAGATAGGATGTGTTGTTATGGTTTTTAAAACAAAACTTGGTTGGAAGGCTGCAATTTTTTTGGCATCTATTTGTATTATTATAATTATTTTAAATTCTATAAATTTTAGCATGATTTACTTACCAAAAGGAGAATTTGTTGCTAGTCAAGAATCTCCATCAAAAGAATACACTTTAAATGCTTATCTTATTTCTTACGAAAATAAGGATGATACTGCTATTCGAGTAGAAGTTTTAAATAATAAAACAAAGAAGACAAGAAATATATATTGGGCTTTCCCTGAAAAAACAGTTCAAATGATTTGGGTAGATGAAATGCACGTAGATATTAATGATACAGTTTTACACATCAAAAATAACTCTTATAAATCAAAAAACATGAATATTGACAAATAATTTTCAATAATTTATATATAGGATAAAACTTGCAACTAAGCGCAAGTTTTTTATTGAATATACAAATGTAGTCATACATAATATAATCTTTTATTTTACAATGGTATAACATAAGTAACATTATTATTTATTACTGAAATAGGAATTCCTTTTGCTCCTGTTACAATCTTTTTGACTATAATATTATCATTAGAAAAATTAATAGAAATATCAGAAAAACCAATATTTTTATATTCTTCAAGTATTTTTTTAAATAATAATTTACCAAAACCATTACCTCTATATTCAGTTTCAATAAAAATATAAGTTTTACTGCAATCGTGTTTATTAATTTTACCAAAACCAATTACGTTAGAATCCTTTTTCACTAAGACTACATTTTCTGTTAAATCCAAACCTAATGTTTTTTTTATTTCTTCATTTATTTTTATAAATTCAATCATCGGCTTTTCCCTCCATTAATTTGTCTTATTATATCCGGAAAATTTCCATCAATAAAAGTTCTAAAACTATCATATTTATTAGAATAATTATTAATACGATCAAAATAATCTGAACAATTAGTATTAGTTAGTATTTGTTTTAAAAAGTTCATTAATCCTTCATCATCTAATATCAAACGTTTATTATTAGGTAATTCTAAAATTACCCTTCCCGTATATTTATAATTATTATCAAACTCCGATCTCATATAACACTCAAAGTCTGGATGCGTCGATAATAAAAAATTAGCATACGTTTTTATTAAATCTACTTTTTTCAATTTTACTGGTATTTTATATTTTTCCCTAACTTTTTTATAATCTAAAGAATCTTTAGCTAATCCATAACTTTCATTTATGAAATGAGCTCTTAAAACTGTATATCTATGTAATCCATTTGTTGAAATCACATGCTTATCACTAGTTATAGCTTCAACTACCATAGGTTCTTCTTTAAAACTTTTATCTAACTTCTCAATTATTTCTTCTGGTGAATAGTTTAACATTCCAATACTTCTTGAATGATACCCATCCCCTTGACTATCGAAAAAATTATCAAAATTAAAAAAAAGGTTTTTGTTTTGTTTATCATGAATATAATTATAACCAACAATATCTGCCACACTAACAAAGGCATCCTCATCTTCTGAAAAATAACCATAATTACCAATAATTCTATTTATATCATTTGTAGTAGATAACTGACTAGAATTATATTGTAAAAGTTTTTTTAAATCCATATTATGCTTTTTAATAAAATTCAATACATCATCATTTAACATATATGAACCTCCATTAATAGTTTCTTCTTTTACATTATAACATATTGCAATTAGTTTTGATATTTAATAAAAATAAAAAGACTACAATTTCTTGTAATCCATTACATTCATTATGGTGTCCTGTACAGGGCTTGAACCTGTGACCCACTGATTAAGAGTCAGTTGCTCTACCAACTGAGCTAACAAGACATGTTTTTTATTACGTTTATATTATAGCACACTTTTAAAGGTTGTCACGTAAAAAATTATTCTTTTTTTAAAAATAGTAAGCAAATTATGAATATATTTTATTTTATTTGTTAAAACTGCCTAATTGCAGTTTTTTTTATTAAAGAAACTAACAAGTTTTTAGGACATAATAATTCGTACTAATTGTTTTAGCAAATATAATATATTAAGTGAAAAGGAAGGGTGAGAAAAAATGGGTATACATATAGACTGTGATAAGAACGGAAAAAAACATTGTGATAATAGTTTTTTAAGGTGTCTAATATTATTTATTCCGTTACTTATTTTAATAGCATTTTTAGTAGTAGTGGCGGTAATCAATAATCCTGGGCCACCGGGTCCTCCAGGGCCTGAAGGGCCACAAGGACCGATAGGACTTACAGGACCGGAAGGACCAGAAGGACCAACTGGACCAACAGGGCCAACAGGACCAACTGGACCAACTGGACCAACTGGACCAACAGGACCAACTGGACCAACTGGACCGACTGGACCAACAGGGCCAACAGGACCAACAGGACCAACAGGACCTACTGGACCAACTGGACCGACAGGACCGACAGGACCAGAAGGACCGATAGGACCAATAGGACCGGAGGGACCACAAGGGCCTCCAGGACCAGGTAGTCAATTAGTAGGTTTGCAAGTACAATTAACTGATGAAACATTAGAAATTGCTGATAATAGTCCAGTTGTATTCAATTCATTATTTAATGATGTTACAGATGCTGTTTCATATGATCCTGCTACAGGTCTATTTACAATAACTGAAACTGGTAATTACTATATAGATTGGTCGGTTGCAATTGACGGTTCTCCTATTGCAGTTACAATTGATATGTCAATAGTAACATCAAACGGTGTTGTTACAACAGCAAGTTCTCCAATACTATCAGGTCAATTGTCTGGTAATACATTAATCAGTGTTGTTGGTGCACCAATTACATTCAGATTAGTAAATACAACCGGAAACGAAATTTTTATTGGTTCAACTACTGTAAAAGCAAATTTAACAATAATCAATTTAGGACCTAATTAAAAAAAGCAACATTTGTTGCTTTTTTTGCTTTATTCAGTTCTTAATGCTTCTACTGGATCTTTTTTAGATGCCATAATAGCTGGGATATATCCCCCTATTATTGTTAATGTTAAACTTATTAAAATTAATACTAATGCATGAACTGGGTTTAATATTGCTACATTAGGTAAATCAGTAAGTTTCTCTATTATATTATTTGCTGGGAATACCAGTAATCTTGCAATTATTATTCCAAGTGTTCCTGATGTAAGCCCTACTATAAATGTTTCTGCATTAAATACTCTTGCTATATCTTTCTTTCTGGCACCAAGTGATCTTAGTATACCTATTTCTTTTGTTCTCTCTAATACTGAGATATAAGTAATAATACCAATCATTATTGATGACACTATTAGTGCAATTGAAGAGAATGCGACTAACACTATTGTAATAGCATCCATAATGTTTCCTGATAATGATGAGAATGTTGAAGATAAATCTGTGTAAATAATTTGAGCTTCATCTTCTAAATCTTTATTGTATTTGTCTAAGTAATCTATTATTTCTTCTTTATCACTAAAATCATCTGGATAAAGATTTATCATAAATGGAATATCATTACCACCTAACATACTGAGTGTTCCGGTCTTTTCTTCAAGTCCTTCTTCTGTTGTTAAATTAAATTTTTCACCCGTTAAAACATTATAATCTGCTTTATTTTGTTTTAGTACTACTTTTGATTTCATTGAATTTTCTAATAATTCTTCAATCAATTCTTCTTGATATCCAATTCCTTCTGATAATACCGCAAATTTGATATCTTCTTTAAGACGAATTATACCACTAACTTTTAATGAAAAATTATCTTTGTGGTTATAAGCAGTTTCTAAATCACTATTAATTGTGAAATAATCACCATTAGGTACATAATAGTTATCGTTTGTAAGCAATTTTATTTCACTACCAATAATATCTTCAAATTTAATACTTTTAGCTTCTTTATTAAGTCCTAGTGCATCTACAGCTAAATCGTTCAGTTTATTAGCAGTGTTTACAATCAAAACAATATCTTCTTTATTTTTAGGGTGTTCACCATATAATAAATCATAATTTTTTTCTAAATAACTCTTTTTTGTGCTATCTACTTGTTTTGGTATTGATTGAAAACTAGACATTCTAAAGTTAATTGGTTTTATAGTGTCATTATCTTTTCTAAATAGGTTTAATGGCATCATTCTTGTATATGACACTCCAGTTAATAAAGTTTGATCAAGTCCTTTAATATAATCCATATAATCACTATTAAGTTTATTAACATGTACTGATTTTTGCATTATTGATTCATATGGATAAATAACCTCTACATCCGGGAATTTATCCTCACCCATTCCTGTATGTTCATTACTCATTTGCTTCATTTCATCCATGTTTAGTTCCATACTACTTTGACTAATAATAATTGGAAATGATGATATTGTTTCTGCTTCAAACTTTTTTATTTGTTGATCAAAACCATTTGATAAAGATAATATTAAGGCGATACCAATAATGCCTATACTTGATGCAAATGCAGTTAGCAAGGTTCTTCCTTTTTTAGTAATAATATTATTGAAAGATAATTTTAATGCGGTTAAAAAGTTCATTGATGTTTTTCTAATATTATATTTTGCTTGATCATCACTTTTGGTTACTGGATTTGAATCTGTTAATAATTCACCATCTTGTAATTCAACTATTCTATTTGAATAAGTATGTGCGAGATCAGAGTTATGAGTTACCATAATAACTAATTTATCTTTAGCGATTTCTTTGATTAATTCCATTATTTGAATACTAGTTGTTGAATCTAATGCCCCTGTTGGTTCATCGGCTAAAATGATATCTGGATCATTAGCTAAAGCTCTAGCAATTGCCACTCTTTGCATTTGACCACCAGATAATTGGTTTGGTTTTTTATGCATATGATCTGCTAATCCGACTTTTGTTAATACTTCAGTTGCCTTTTTTCTTCTTTTAGCAACTGATATACCACTTAAAGTCATACCCATTTCAACATTATCTAAAACCGATATATGACTAATTAAATTATAACTTTGAAATACAAATCCAATGCAATTATTACGATATGCATCCCAATCTTCATTTTTAAAATCTTTGGTTGAT
Source organism: Bacilli bacterium (assembly GCA_041655535.1). GTDB lineage: Bacteria > Bacillota_I > Bacilli_A > RF39 > UBA660 > DUPI01. The sequence goes on along the minus strand of JBBAFH010000001.1, from coordinate 51,766 downwards.
TTACTATTAATAATTAAATCTCCACTATCGTAACGATCTAATCCACCAACAATATTCAGTAGGGTTGTTTTACCACTTCCACTTGGTCCAAGAATGGCTACAAATTCATTTTTTCTAAACTTTAGTGTAAGGCTTTTTAACGCATGTTGTGTAAAATTACCTGTTGTATAACTTTTCTTTATTTTTCTTAATTCTAACATTTTATTTCTCCTTTTTATTATCTAATTTATTCATTAACATAACTATAACTTCATGTATTTGTTTTTCTTCTTTATCAGAAAAATCTTCTAAAATCTTTTTTTTATGCTTTTCAAGGATTTGTTGAATTAAATTAGCAACATCAAATCCTTTTTCTGTTAAACATATTTTATAATTTCTTGATAATTTATCTTTGGTATCACGATAAATATATTCTTTTAATTCCAATTCTTTCATAACTCTTGATGTTAATGCCTTGTCTACTTGTGACATATTACTTAAATCAGTCATTGTTAGTCCTTCTATATGATCTTTTAATAAAATCATATATACTAAATGACTACTTGAAATACCATAATTTTTTAATTTTGCATTAAATAATTTTTGCATATTTTTCATACTTCCTCTTAAATAAATAAGAAATTTTGTGATTTCAATATCATTTTTCATACTTTCCCTCTTTTAAGTTGATTAGTCAACATAATAAATTATATACTTTTACTAATACTATGTCAATGTTAATTATATCAAAAAAATAGATATGTTTTATATCGTTCATTTTTTACAGTAATATTTTTATTTTGGATATTATCAATATTTTTATTACTATTGTTTATTCTTACTTACTCTTTTACTTTTTTCTTATTTGAACCATTATCATTAGTTACTGTAACCAGTCGCCTATAAACATATACTCCTTATTTATAGTTATTCCTTAATAACTATTTAATTTATATTTTAAATATTGTTTTTAGTTTTCTATAATCTATTTTTTTTAATTGGCTTATAATAAAAAACAAATCTAATAATGATTTGTTTTATTAATTTACTTATTTTAATTTAGTATTTTTTCTTAAATATAATACATGTCTATATGATATTCCATTTTCTTCAAGCACTTGATCAGGATTTTCTATCCAGTCATTTGTATCAAACGTTGGGAAAAAAGTATCTGCTTGTTTAAATGAAGCATTAACTTCAGTTAAATGCATTGAATCAACATAGGGATAAAAAGCTCCGTAAACTTGTCCACCACCTATTACATAAAAATATGAATCTTGCATGTTTTTTATAAATTCCAATATGTCTTTTATGTTTCTAAAAACAGTTAAACTGTCGCTTGAATTTATATTTGTATCATTTGTTAAAACAATATATTTTCTCTCTTGTAGTTTTTTAGGTAATGATTCATAAGTTTTTCTTCCCATTATTATATAAGAACCCATAGTTTTTTGTTTGAAAAATTGTAAGTCTTCTTTTATTTTCCAAATTAAATCATTTTGATATCCTAACTCCATATTTTTACCAATTGCGGCAATTAAACTCAAATTTTTCATTGTGAAATCCTAAATTTAATTGGTCCATGATGCTTATATTTTAATACTTTTATATCATTTAAATCACGAGAATTATCAAAATCCTCAAATTCTTTTATATCAGGGTTTAACCATAATTCTGGTGCTGGTAAGTCTTCCAATTCTTCCCCTCTTTTAATTTGTTCTTTTATTCCTTCAACTTGATCAACATAAATATGTGGATCATTTAAACTCCATCTCATTATTCCTGGTTTATAACCTGTAACATGAGCAATCATATTTCCTAAAGTTGCATATTGAGTAACATTAAATGGAAGTCCTAGTGGAACATCACACGATCTTTGGTGTACCCAGAAATTAATTTTACCGTTTAAAACATTCCATTCTGTTGACCAAACACATGAAGGTAAAACTGCAGTTGGCATAAATTCATCTTGCCATAAACTCTTAACCATCCTACGATCAGTTGGATTCATTCTAATAGTTTTTACTAAGTTTTCCATCAGTTTATATCTATCTGCTATGAAACCATAAGCAGTCCCAATAGTATGGGCATTATCTATTCCAAAATCTTTAATTATTTCTTTTTTAATTAACCCATCTTTTTCATCTGGAACCATTTGTGTGGCACGCCATTTACCATCATCAGCAATTTCCCATTCGTCCCAAATTTTAACTTTTCTTTCTTGAAGCCATCTTACATCATTTGATTGGGCTTGATAAATCCATAATATTTCTAAAATAGCATTTTTAAAATATAATTGTTTAGTAGTTAAAACTGGAAATTCTTTTTCTAAATCAAACTCTAAATAATAACCATCAATTTTTATAGAATTTGTTCCCGTTCTGTTTTCAACTTCTATCCCTTCATCTAATATTTTTTTACATAATTTTAGATATTCCTTATCCCATTTTGTCATAATCAAATTCCTCCCATACTTTTTTTCTACCTACTTAATTATATAATAATATTGTTTTATTATCAATTCAAATACATAACATACTATTATATTTTTATATATAAAAACTCCCATACTTTATGGGAGTTTAATATTTAAATGGTGGACAATACAGGACTCGAACCTGTGACCTCTACGATGTCAACGTAGCACTCTAACCAACTGAGCTAATCGTCCATATGTATTTATATTATATAATATTTTGAAAATATATACAATATAAACATAGAAAAAGAGATGTTATCTTTTCATCCCTTTAACTCCTTTAGCACCTTTTAAGCCATTAAAGTTTTTTAAAATATTAGTTTCAAATGAATATATTTTTTTACCACGAGTTTTAAAATCTTTAATTGCAATTGACAACATTTCATCTAATAGTTGTGGGTATGGTTTATTTGTTTTATCCCATAAATAGAATGATAATGATCCAGGTATTGTATTTGGTTCGTTAACATAAACTTTTTCTTTCTTTTTATCAATTAGGAAATCAATTCTAGCTACTCCACTTAAATTCATTATTTTAAAAGTTTCTTTAGCCAGGTCTTTTACTTCTTCATATAATTTTTCACTAATTCTTGCTGGTATTATTCTATTAGTTGCAACCATACCTTTAGTTGTTGAACCTTTGCTTTTGCCTATATATTTGTCAGCATATGTTAAAAATTCTTCAGTACTAATAACTTCTTCAATAACACTTGCCTCTTGATAGTTATAGTTTCCTAATACACTACAGTTAACTTCGACTAAGTTTTCAATTACTTTTTCAACAACAATTTTAACATCATATTTAATTGCTTCATTAATTGCTTCTTCAATTTTTTCTTCATTTTTTACAAGAGTAATTCCAACACTACTACCTAATGTAGCTGGTTTTACGATAACAGGATAACCTATTTTTTTTATTTCTTTTAAGATTTCTTCTTTAGTATCATAATAATTTACATCATAAAACCAAGTATAAGGAACAATTGGTAAATCAATTGAACTCATGATTTGTTTCATAACTACTTTATCTTGACCAATTGCTGATCCTAGAACTTTACTTCCAACATATGGAACACCTAGCGTTTCTAAATAGCCTTGAATTGAACCATCTTCAGCATTATTACCATGTACAATTGGAAACATAATATCAATTTCTGTTACAATTTTTTTTAATAATCCTAATGATTGTAAAACAATAGAACCTTCTTTTTTGTATACGGCAACCTTAGTAGCGTATTTTTTAAGATGATCAAAATCTTTATAAACATCGATATCCATGAGCATTTTCCCAGTATACCAAATACGATCTTTGCTAATGTAAATAGGCACTATCTCATATTTTTCTGTGTCTATATGATTCATTGCTTGAACAGCTGAAATAATACTTACCTCATGTTCAACTGTTTCTCCACCAAATATAACTCCAACTTTAATTTTCATAACTTTTCACTCCTATTCGTTAAATATATCAGGTAAATCATTTTCTAGTAAAGCATACGTTTCTTTACCTTGTAATTCTTGAATTAACAAGAAAGCTTCTTTAATATCATTTAATATATGAATATTTTTTTCTTTATATTTTTTTTCAATTAAACCATCATAAATTGGTTTTGTTTGTTCCTCACCAACTAATATAACTTCATCAGCAACTTGCGCAATATAGTTTCCAAATTCCTTATTTAATTGATATTGCTCATCACCTAAATCAATCATTCCAGGTGTTACAACTATTTTTTTACCTGGCATCATTGATAATACTTCTAAAGCCATTTTTGAACCAACTGGGTTAGAATTATAAGCATCATCAATAATATTAATTTTCCCATATTTTTTAAGTTCTAAACGATGAGGAATTGAATTAACTGATCTTACTCCTAATTGTAGTTGTTCAATTGTTAGCCCAAATTCTTTTCCAAGCGCAATTCCGGCTAAAATATTATATATATTAGCTTTTCCTAATAATTTTGTTTCAAATTGATAAGTTTTTTTGTCATCTTTAAAATTCACATCAAAGGTTGTTCCAGTATATGATAACTTAATATTTGATGCTCTAACATCAACATCGTTATTATCAATACCAATCCATAATATTTTACAATTATTTTTCAACTTATAACTTACTTGATGCTCATCATCTTTATTAAGAATACCAATTCCATCGCTTGGTAATGATTCTATTAATTCAAATTTACCACTTTGAATATTTTCACGACTTCCAAATGATTCTAAATGAGCAACTCCTATTTTAGTTAAAATACCATATTTAGGTTTCATTAAGTCACAAATTTCTTTGATTTCACCTTTTTTAAAAGCACCCATTTCAGCAATAAATATATCACTAAATTTATCTAAATAATTATTAACAGAGTTAATCAAACCATAAGTAGTATTAAAGTTTTGAGGTGTTGCAAAAGAATTAAACTTCACATTTAAAATGTCATTTAAAATGTTTTTGCTACTTGTTTTTCCATAACTTCCTGTAACTCCTATTACTTTCATCGTTTTCATTTCTTTTAATCTTCTAATTGCTTGTCGTCTATAATAATAAAACACTTGTTTTTCAACTGGTTTATTAATAATATTAGCTAACCACACTATTAAGAAATTAGCAAAAATTAAAATTAATGTTAAGATTTGATAAAATTTTATATAATTAATGTTACTTCTAAAATTGAAATAATAAATAACAAATGGCAATAAATAAATTATTATAATTGTCACAATTAATCGTCTTACCCTTTTAGTTATAACTAACGGTTTTTTTGATTGTTCATGTTTTATTTCTATTGAATATATCGATCCAAGAATTAAATATATAAGAGCGAAACTTAAAATAGAAATTGTATCGTTTAAATAACTATTGCAAACTAAAACTAAAATAATAACTAGTTCTTTAAAATTAAAGGCCTTTTTAAAATTTTTGTGAATCCATTTTAAATAACGATTACCATCGTTATACCAATTTTGTTGAAGCATATGTAACGCTTTTCTTGTTCTAATAATTATGTAAAAAATTACTGGTATTAATGATAAAACAAACATTTCCATTGTCATTTATTATGACCTCCTAATAAGCTATTAATCATATTGGTTACTTGATTTAAACGTTCAAGATAAGCATAGTGTGTTGCTCCGTTAAGCACCACTAAACCTGCATCTGGTATTAACTTTTCTAATTCATGAGCATCATCTACTGAGACCGCTTCATCTAAGTCACCCCACACAATTAATGTTGGACACTTAATTTTTTTAACTTCTTCACTAATATCTAAATTAACAGTATTAACGAGTACCTGTCTCATAATCGGACTAGCATTTCTATAATCTGTTGATCCTATTCTTTTTTTGGCAAATTCTTCAAGTTTATTTAATCCTGGTATTTTTTTCAATCCTTTTAATACTTTTGTTTTTAATGTTATTTTGTTATTGTCACTCTTAAATGGACTACCAAGTACAACTAATTTATTTACTTCATAAGTACTAGCAAATAACAAACTGACTTTACCTCCAAATGAATGTCCAACAAAATTAGGGTTTTTTATGTTAAGATTATCTAAAAGTTCTTTAATTGCATCTTTATAATCAAATACTGTCCACGGATATAGTGGTTCATCACTTTTTCCGTGACCTGGTAAATCAACAATTACAATCTTATAATCATTACTTAAACGATCAGCTAAAGGTTGCATCATTTCAATGTTTTGACCCCAACCGTGCAAAAAAATGACAGGTTGTCCTGAATCATTACCATAACTAATATAATTTATATTAATACCCTTGATTTCCATATTATCACCGCAACTTTATTATATCTTTTTTTTATTCCTTAGTAAAGTTAATCTTTACTTTTACATGTAAATAGACTTGGCCTAAAAATGGTCAAGTCTATTTATCAGAAGAAACTTTTATTATATTGTCATTTACTTCCATAACTGTTACATAACTTCCATTTTCCAAATCAACTTCTGCTGTTGCTAACCAAAGTTGTCCGTCAACTTTTACTTCTCCTATTTGATTATCGGAAATTGCTGAAATCACTTGTCCTCGCATTCCAATTAAATGCTTAATTCCTTTTTTTTGACGGTACTTTGCTAATAGTTTTAACAATGTTGGACGTGTTGTTATTAATAAAATTATGCCCAAAACCATGAAAACAATAAATTGAATTGTAAAACTATCTATAAAAAATGTCAAAATCAAAGAAACCATTGCACTAGTAACAAACCATATAGTTGTTAAGTGGATAGTCATTAATTCAACGATTATTAATAAAATAACAATTGCAAGCCATATATATGTCATTAAATCACCTAAACACATTATACCCTTAACTATGAATTTTAGCAACTATTTCATTGTGTAATTATAAATTTAGGATTGTTATTTAACAACTCCTTTAACTCTTTATTTGAACAATATATTTTGATTTTAACTAAATTAATCCCACTAAGTTCTACTTTATTTATTTCGGTTTTAAAACCACTTTGATCAAGAATTTTTTTATACGATTCTTCAAATTTTTTTATGTTTTTATTTATCGTTGTTTCTTTAAATTGATAATAATTAAGTTTGTTAGATAATCTTTTCTCATATAAATAATTTATTTTAGGGTAGACACCTAATACTTTTATATTAGTACCACTAAAATACTTATTAATGTTTCTTGAATTTATAGTTATGTCTTTTGTTGTTAAATTATAAATGTCATATTCATTTTCATACATTGAATTTACTTCCTCAAATACTGGTTTTGTATCTTTTTTATGATTTATTGCTAACAGAATATTGATACTTAAAAAAAGTAATAAAATAGTAATTATTTTTTTTGTCATATTATGCCTCCACTATTTCTAGTCTAACCTAATACGACTTTTTTAAACAAAAAAACTATTCTTCAATAGTTTTTTCTGATAGTTTTTTATAATACTCATATCTTTCCATTGCTGTCTTTTTCTGACTTTCAAGTAAAGTATCAGCTTGTTCTGGATTGATTTTTTTAAGAGTTGTATATCTTGTTTGACTATTTAAGAATTCTTCATATTGATCAAAATCAATATTTTTACTATCTAAACTAAATTCTTTAGTCATAGGGTTATATCTAAATATTGGGAAATAACCTGATTTAGTAGCATTTTTTTCACTTTCTAAACTGTTCGTCATTCCACCTTTAATACCATGAGCAATACAAGGACTATAAGCAATAACAATGGATGGTCCATTATAACTTGCCGCTTCATTAAAAGTTTTTATTAATTGCATAGGATTTGCTCCTAAACTAACTTGCGCTACATAAACGTGTGGATAAGACAAAGCAATTCTGGCTAAATCTTTACGAGCCACTTGCTTACCACTTGCAGCAAATGGTGCGACACTTCCCATTGGACTTGATTTTGAAGATTGGCCACCAGTATTTGAATATACTTGAGTATCAAGTACTAAAATATTTACATTATCATTACTTGCTAAAACGTGATCAATGCCACCAAAGCCAATATCATAAGCCCATCCATCTCCACCAACAGTCCAAATTGTACGACTCTTGATATATTCTTTTAATTCACTTAATTCTTTGGGTACTGTTTTATAATCTAGTTTTTCATAAACTTCTTTAGTAATACTAAAATCATTATAATTTTCTAACCATTGATTAAATAATTCTTTGTTTTCATTATCAAGATTTGCTTCCATTATTTTTCTAACACGATTGCGCATAACATTTGATGCAACTAACATACCGTAACCATATTCGGCATTATCTTCAAATAAAGATGAAGCCCACGGAACTGTATATGGCATACTTGGTGCACTTGCCCCATAAATTGATGAGCAACCAGTTGCATTAGCGATAACCATACGATCGCCAAATAATTGAGTTAACAATTTAATATATGCAGTCTCTCCACATCCAGCACATGCTCCATGAAAACTAAATTTAGGTTCTCTTAATTGAGTTCCTTTGATCGTTGTTGCTGGTAATATATTTTTATCAGTTATATTATCAAATAAATAATCAGCAATGTCCTGTTCTTTATTTTTAATTTCACCAGTTAAGTCTTTTGGTACTAAAGCTTTTTGACCACCTTTTCCTGGACAAATATTAATACATAAATGACATCCAGTGCAGTCTTTAACTGATACACTTATTATATAATAATAATCACTTAAGTGTTTTTCAATTGGTTTAATGCATCTGTTTTTAACATAGTCGGGAGCTTTTTGATATTCTTCCTCACTTAAATGAAATGGACGAATAACAGCATGTGGGCAAACAAATGAACATTGTGTACATTGAATACAGTTGCTACTTATCCAACTTGGAACTGATTCACTAATTGCTCTTTTTTCCATCTTTGTTGTTCCGCCATCAAAAGTTCCATCAGGATTATTTAAAAACGCTGACGTTGGAAGTTCGTCGCCTTCTCTTCTTGACATTTTTTCGAAAACTCCATCAAATAAATTATTTAATTTAAGCTCATTACCATCAATAGTAACATCTATTTCTTTTAAATATTCACTAACTTGATCAATAGCATCATAGTTGGCGTGAACTACTTGATCTCCTTTATATGAGAAAGTTTTATAAATCATTTCTTTCATTTGTTTTATTGCAAAATCATAATCAACAATATTAGTAACTTTCATAATTGCTGCTTGCATAATCATACTAATACGATTTCTCAAACCATTTTTACGCGCTAACTCATGAGCATTAATAATATAAAATTTAACATTACGGTCTTTTATTATTTGTTTCATTTCAACAGTTAATAAGTTTTTTGCTTCTTCTTCAGTTTTAGAAGTTGCTAAAATAAATATTCCATCATTTGAAATGTTGTGAATAACTTTAAAATCGTCTAAATAAGTATCTTTAGTTACAACTACTAATTTAGGATTTTCAGTATAGTAAGTTGCTCTTATTGGTTTATTACAAAATCTTAGATGACCAAGTGTTACACCGCCTGATTTTTTAGAATCATATTGGAAATATCCTTGAACATATTTATCAGTATTATCACCAACAATTTTAATAATTGACTTAGCAGCAGTAACCATTCCATCACTACCATAACCATATATAGCAAATTCACTAGCATTAGTTATTTTAAAATCTTTATCAACATCTAAGCTTAAATTTGTAACATCATCAATTATACCAATTGTAAAGTTATGCCTTGGACTAGATGACAACATATCGTAAACTGCTTTTATTTGACGAGGAGTTGTATTTTTACTTGATAATCCATAACGCCCCCCAACAATTTCTATTGGTTTATTCTTTAGTACAGCTACGATATCTAAATAAAGAGGTTCTCCTAAACTCCCGTGTTCTTTAGTTCTATCTAAAACCGCTATTCTCTTAACAGAATCGGGCAAAATATTTAATAAATATTTTTCGCTAAAAGGACGGTATAAATGAACTTCAATTAATCCAACATTATAGTTATTAGAATTTAAATAGTCGATTGTTTCTTTAATGGTTTCAGTAACTGAACCCATCGCTACAATAATATTTTCAGCGTTTTCACTTCCATAATAATTAAATGGAGCGTAGTTAGTTCCCGTGATTTTGTTAATTTTTTCCATATATTCGTTAACAATATCCGGAACAACATTATGGAATTTATTTCTAACTTCCATTGATTGAAAATAAATATCATCATTTTGAGCAGTTCCTCTAGTTATTGCTTTATTTGGATTAAGAGCCCTATTACGGAATTTTTTCAAAGCATCATAATCAACTAAATCTTTAAGTTCCTCCATCTCTAAAACATTGATTTTTTGAAGTTCGTGACTTGTTCTAAAACCATCAAAAAAGTGCATAAATGGCAACGAAGATTTAATTGCTACCAAATGGGCGATTGCCGATAAATAAGCAGCATCTTGAACAGAAGATGAAGCCATCATCGTAATTCCGGTTTGACGTGATGCATAAATATCTTGATGATCTCCAAAAATACTCAAAGCTTGAGTAGAAATCGATCTAGCAGCAACATGTAAAACACCAGGAAGCATTTCTCCGGTCATTTTATAAATATTAGGTATCATTAAAAGCAACCCTTGGCTAGATGTAAATGTTGTTGTTAACAAACCTGTTTGAAGGGAACCATGAACCATTCCAGCAGCTCCTGCTTCACTTTGCATTTCAACAACTTTAACTGTGTCATTAAATATATTTAGTTTTCCTTGATTACTCCATGCATCCATATGTTCTGCCATTGGACTAGAAGGTGTAATTGGATATATGCCTGCAACTTCAGTAAACATATAAGCATTTAAGGTACATGCTTCATTACCATCTATTGTCATTTTCTTCAAAATAATTCCTCATTTCTATTCTCTACTATATATAGTATACTATATTTAAATCTAAAATAAAAGTCTTTTAAAGTTAACTTTTTTGTGAAGAAAAAAAAGATTAACTTTCATCAAATTAATCTCTTGGTTTAAAAATAAGTGCAAGAACGAAAGAGAAGACGATGGCCGCTATAATACCTGCTGATGTTAAATCAAACATCCCCATAATTAGTCCCATTGGACCAAGATTGGTTGCTTTAGCTAAAGCGCCATGAATTAGCAAATGACCAAAACTAGTTATCGGTACTAAGGCTCCACCACCAGCCCATAATATAATCTTATCATAGAAGCTAAACATATCTAAAAAGGTTCCAACAACTACAAATATTGTTGTTAAATGTCCTGGTGTAAGTTTGGTGTTGTCTAATATAATTTGTCCAATCAAACATACTGTACCACAAAATAAAAATGAATTAAGAAATATCATTGTATTACCTCCAAGCTAACAGCATGCGAAATTGATGGTATTCCTAGTTTTTGAAAAGCCATTGTTGTTGATAACAATGAACCTGTTGCCACTAATAACACCTTTTTCAATTCTTTTTGCTTCATAAGTTTAAAAATATGACCATATGTAACGAGCGTTGAACAAGCAGCCCCACTACCACCAGCAAATACTGGTTGATTATCTAAATCAAAAATCAGCAAACCAGCATCTTTATGATTTTTTATGGTTATTCCATATTTAGTTTTTACATAATCAAGCATTATTTTGGAACCATATACTCCTAAATCACCAGTAATAATTAAATCATAATAATTTGGTTCCCTTTTCAAATCAGTCAAATGTTGGTGAATTGTATCACCAGCTGAGGATGCCATGATTGCCCCCATATGATTAGAATCAGTAATTCCAAGTTCACTTACTGTTCCAACTGTCCCACTTTCAAGTTTTATTCCTTTTTTACTACTACTTAAATAAGAACTTGTCCCACCAGTTACGGTAAAAGTAGCAGTTTTTGGTTTTGGTCCACCATATTCAACGGGATAACGAAATTGTTTTTCAGCAGCATTATTATGTGATGATACACTACATATGCAATTCTTTATTTGATTGGCTTCGATCATATTCGCCCCGATTATTAATGATTCAGTACTTGTTGCACATGCACTATAAATTCCTAATAACGGAATTTTAATACTAGCCGATGCATAATTAGTTGCTACAATTTGATTTAATAAGTCCCCTGATATATGGATATCAATATCTTTCTTCTTTTTATTTATTTTATTTAATAATATATCAACACTATCTTCAATTAGCTTCACTTCAGCTTGTTCCCATGTTTTTTTTCCTAAATATAAATCATCATAAGTCTTATCAAAAGTATTTCCTAATGGTCCCTTTTTTTCATATGGTCCTGCGACAAGACTAGCATCATTTATATAAACATTACTGTATTTAAAAGTCATATTAACCCCCTAGTATTATCAAGCGTATTAATCCTACGGCATACGCACTGACAACTCCAAAAATAATAACTGTACCAGCTAATTTAAACATGTTTGCACCAATACCAGTTACTAATCCTTCTTGTCGATATTCTAAAGCAGCACTCATCATTGAATGAGCAAAACCTGTAATCGGAATAATTAAACCTGCTTTAGCGAAAGCCACAAACTTATCAAAAAATCCAAGGGCTGTAAATAAACATCCTAAAAATACTAATGTCATAATCATAAAAACTGATGCTTCAGATGTTGAAATACCAAATAAATAAGTATAAATTTGTATTAATAATTCTCCTAATGCACCCATTAGTCCTCCAATTATAAAAGCGACCATTGCATTATATAATCGATTTTCTTTCGGAGTGTTTTCTTCAACTATCTCTTTATATCTTTTTGTATCCATAATTAACCTCCAATATTATTATGGATAAGTTAAAATTTTATATACAAATTAACACATTAGAAAAGTAATATATATTTCATATATTACTTTTATGCGCTTAATTTAGTTTTTAATTTTTGCAATATCTTTTGTTCTTTTCTAGACACTTGAACTTGATTAATGCCTAGAGCATTGGCAACTTCAGTTTGCGTAAGATCATCGTAATATCGCATTTTTATAATACCTTTTGATGCTTCATCTAACTGGCTAACTTCTTTTTTCAAATCAAGCAAACTATTTAAATCCATCGATTCTACTTTAGCGATGGTATCATGTAAAGTCATCTCTTTAGCATCGTTATTGTTGATCGGATCATCAAAGCTTTGAATAATATTTCTAGCATTAAGTGATTGACCAATCAAATCCTCTGGGACTTCTAAATATGAAGCGAGTTCACTAACAGTGGGTTCTCGCATAAATTTTTGTGACAAAAGAATTGATGCCTTATCAATCTTTAAATTAAGTTTTAAAATATCACGACTTATTTTGATTCCATGATCTTGATTAATATATTTTTTCATTTCACCTAATATATACGGATAAGCATAAGTTGTAAATTTAACTCCCATGTTATTATCATAATTTTTATAGGCATTAATCATTCCTACACAACCAACTTGAAATAAATCTTCCTTATTTTGATAGCCTTTAAAATAGTGTGCAAGTGAGTAAATAAGATTTTTATTATCACTAATTATATCAGTTATTTCATCTGTCATATGATTTCTCCTTATATAAATTTATAATATTTAAAGCTCCCATCTCATCACTTGTTTCATACATATATTTTAGCAATCGACTATTAGAAATACGATGTTTGACTAGAGTATTACTAATCCCACATACACATCCATAACCATTGTTACTTTTAATTAACTCGTAATTATGAAGTAAAGCATTAATTCCTTTCATATCTATAGTATTTAACTCATTAATATTAAAAACAACATTTCTTATTCCATTATCCTTAACTAAACTAGTTACCTCATCTTGTAACTTATCAACCGTATTTTTGGTCAATTCACCTTTTAATCGAACAAAAAATACTCCTTTTTGACATTGTGTATCAATTTCTAAAATATTATCACCTCGCTGTTTTAATTTAGCACACAATTTATCTTTCTTATACCGTTTCGACAAAAGTAGAATATTATTTATTCCGACAATTTATGAAAAAATATTTTTTAATAAAAACTATTATTGTTAAAATAACTAACAAAATTAAAGAAAAACCAAAATAATTACGACTCTTAACAGAACTATTAAAAATTGATTTCTCGATATTAGGAATCCTTTTTTCCAATTTCATAACGGGAGTTTTTTCTTTTTCATTAGATTTTTCATTTTTATCAATTGGTTTTTTAATATTTAATGGATTACTTTTTGTTACTTTTTTTTTGACTGGTTTTATGGGATTATTTTTAGACGCTTCATCAAGAACTTTAGGTTCTGTTGGTTTTTCTAAATCTCTCTTTTCTTCAACTATATTTTCTTTAATATTTACTAAAACAACCCGGTCAACTTGAATAAATGGTAAGATAAATGAAACTTTATATAAACCATTTTTATTATAATCAATATTACTTTTAATGTTTAAAGAATTAGTTGTATTTTCTATAACACTATCTTCTAACTTTTGCTTTTGATCCGTAATAACTATATCATTTTCAATTGTCACTTTATCCCGTTTTTGAGATGTATAATATTTAGTTGCAGTTTCTTCATCTTTGATTGGAAATCCAAGTGGTGAGATTAAATCAAACTTATCATAATAAGTTCTTTTAATACCATAACGACGATACAATGTATCTTGATAACGATACTCATTTAGCCTTGTAACTTTTCTAGTTACTGTTGAATTTAAGGGCTTATCTGATCTCTTTGGTTCTGTCCACCTTGGATTGACAAAAAGAACTCTTGATAATGAGTACTGACATTCAACAAAATCATATGGGTCATAATTTATAAACCACCTTTTCGTTAATACTGTACTAAAAATATTACTATCTTTAGATGCTTCTCGACTTGTCTTTATTTCATATTTTTTTTCAGCATTAGTAAAGTCTGAAATATAAAACCTAATACTTAATTCTGATAAGTCATAATAATCATTTAAAACAATTCTGAGATATCCTCCCTTTTCAATATAAGAATTATCATTGACAAGCTTTCCATTTGTGACCTTTTCTAAAAAACCAAAACTACATCCATCACAAAGGATTGAATAAGGAATTTTATGAAGAAAGTTTTGTTCAACTACTATTTCATTAATGGTTAATCGATCATTACCACCATCAACATTTGTTATATGAATATATCTAACTTTTTCCATATCTTGATAATAATATGCATCACGAACTTCTATCTTTCTACCTGCTTGACTAACCGGTATATTATGTGACCATTCACTATAATTGGTTTTAATACTGTCTGTTGGATCAGCATATGGAAACAATTTATCAGGATAATCAATTAATCCATAATCACCAAGTACCTTTTCTTCTTTATAATAACGATAAAAGTTATTCTCTTTAACATTTATTAAATCATTTGCTTCTATATAATTATTTTTATATTCTCCAAAATCAGAATAATTCGAATAATATGTAGTTGACTGCGCACATACACCAATAATATTGCTAAACATTAAAATTAGTGCGATTAATATCTTTTTCATATTCACCTCCTATTATTAACATATCTTAATAGAAGATATTTTCCTTCAACAAAAAAGGATTAGTTTTAACTAATCCACATTTATAAGTTTTATTGTTTTTTCATTGGCATGTATTGTAACATCAATATTAAATAAATCTTTATAATTGTATATTTCGTTTTTTTCCAAGTCATTAATAAATCTATTGATTAATTTATTAAGCCTCCATTTTGTTTTTGGATAAAACTCCATATACGATCCATTACGATAACGATTATGATTTAATCTTTCTTCTAACCTTATATACTCACTATAATATTTTGCTTCAACTCTAACAACATTGTCGTCTAAACTATTATCTATAACAAAGTTTATTTGATTATTACTACTATAATTAATAATATTTAATTCATCTTTGAAAGTTCTAGTATAAGTATCTGTTTTAGACTCTAATTTAATATCTGGCATATGATCATAGTAACTCAAATTAATAAAATAATTAAATGACATTAATCCACCAAACGTAATTAATAGCATTCCGATTTCGAAAGGAAATACATATAATTTCTTTTTAGAAACAATAATGTTATAAAAGATGTTATATAAATTACTACAAATAAAGATTAAGCCTATAATAAATATTAATATTCCATATATGGCTACTCCTTTAACAATTAAATAAAGAACAACTGATATGGCTCCAAACAATACTATATTAATAGCAATAAGCGGTAATAAGAAGCAAACTCCAATAATTACTTTAAAAATATTTGATATAAGGCTACTGCTTTTATACTTTTCTGATTTTACATTAGTTTCTGTTTCAACAACGACTTCTGTATTTTTAGCTTCAGCCTTATTATTTTTTTTTGTCTCATTTTTAACAATAGTATTTTCTTTTTTAACTACAGTTTTTACTTTTTTTATAGTTTTAGTAACTTCAGTATTATGAGTTTCCATTTCCTTTTTTATAAAAATGAATAATAATAAAATACTAAGAATAAAGTATACTGTCCAAACAACTGTGCCCCATATAAAGAACAAAATTGTTTCTATCGGCTGATATCCAATTTCTAATATAGTCATACCTATTCCTTGAATTAAGTGAAATGGCCATTTTAAGACCATTAAAGCAATTAATAAGATAAATACTTTAATAACAATTTCAAAAACTTTTTCAACAGTAATATTATTGCTTTTGACTTCACTAATAATTTGTTCAGTAATATCCGCAAGCGCATTAGCTATTTTTCTAATACCACTTTCAATTTTCCCAAGAACTTCTCCCTCTTTGCTTTTTTTGCTATAATCAGGATTAATCTTATACGCTTTTAGGATTTCTTTTGTTAATTCATCTATATCTCCAAAATCAGCGATTGCTTCTCCTACTGTTTTACCATTTCGAATCTTTTCTTCAATAATATCTTTGTACTCATTAATAATATCTTGTTTTTCTTCATCACTTAAGACTGATAAACGTTCTTCTAATTCGCTTAAAAATTTCTTTTTAGTCATTAATAACACTCTCCTTTATAAAATTATTGACTGATTCTGAAAAAACTGACCAATGATTAACTAATTCATCCATTTTTTCGCGTCCAAGATTAGTAATTTTATAATACTTTCTCGGTGGGCCTTCATTAGATTCAGTAAGATATGTATCAAAATATTTTTCATTTGTTAATCTCTTTAACAGCGGATATATTGTCCCCTCATTAATGTCTACTATTTTAGATACCTCCACAATTAATTCATAACCATACATATCTTTTTTATTAACTGAGACTAGTACGATAAGCTCTAAAACACCTTTTTTAAATTGAATATTCATACATCACCTCTGGAACTATTTTATAACAGGTATTAAACATTGTCAAGTACTGTTTTAAAAAAAGTAGATAATTATCTATCTAATTTTTTAAATCACTATCGTTTTTAATAAATTCTCTTAAAATTTTAGTCAAAGCTCTTTTTTCAATCCTTGATACATAGCTACGAGATATGCCTAATTGCTTAGCAATATCCTTTTGAGTAACCTCATCATTAAAATTTAATCCATACCTCTTAATAATAATTTCTTTTTCACGATCATTTAATATATCTAAATAACTTTTTAGTAGTTCAATGCTATCTTGTTTATGTATATCCATGGCATAATCTGGTTTAGGAGTTTTTAATATATCTAGAAAAGTTATCTCATTCCCCTCTTTGTCAAAACCGACTGATTCATTTATACTCATATTTTTATTATTTTTTTTATTTCCTCTAAAATACATTAGAATTTCATTTTCAATACATCTTGCACAATAGGTAGTTATTCTGGTTCCATATTTATTAGAAAAACTGTCAATCCCTTTTATTAATCCAATTGTTCCGATACTTATTAAATCATCAACATCTTCTTTGTTATGATCGTATTTTTTCACAATATGGGCTACCAGGCGAAGATTGTGTTCAATTAATTTGTTTCTGGCATTTATGTCTCCATCTCTTGTTTTTTGAATACATATCTCTTCTTCTTCTTTAGTTAATGGTTCTGGAAAAACATTATTAGAGTAAGCAGCTGTAAATAAATAAAAATCTTTAAATAGATTTTTGAGAAATCTTAAAATCATTTTATCACTCCTAATAAATAGTATGATTTTATTGCTTGTTTCATTAAATATAATTAAATAGGTAATTTTTATTATATGTTATAATATAGTTGGTGATTAATATGCCTAAACTCAATATAAATAAAATTAAAAATAATTTAGCAATTGATTTACAACTTTATATTGAAATAATAAAAGATGAATACAAAGATTTTATTTCTAAAGAAAGATTAGATTTCTTAAATTCAATTAATGATTTTAAGAATATAATTATTATAAAAAACACTGGAACAATTAGTATGTTTGTCCGCGACAATAATATCTATTTCCCAACAAGCGCATATAAAATTATTAATAAAATGAAGTTCATTCCAGGATTTGGTATTAATAAGAATCATAAATCTTTTCATAAGAGTAACTTAATAGTAAATGATAATACCTTTACTGATTATATTAAACATATTTTTTTAGCAGGGGTAAGTGTCGAACAATTTTATTTAGAAACGCTTTTACATGAAACTATGCATTTTTGTGGAGTTGGTGGGATTGGTGCTTTAAGGGAAGGAATTACCGAATTGAAAACAAGAGAACTCGCACATAAATATAATCTTACAACTTCTGGTTGTGGTTACCCTAAAGAAATTAAAATTGCGATTGAACTTCAAAATACATTCGGGCAGATTATTATGAATAAAATTGCTTTTGCTAAAAATGATTACGAAATTGTAACTATTCTTAGAGATAATTTCAGTTTTAATGAGGTTAATCTTTATATAGAAGTTAGTAACTTGATGGAAAAGGAATTTCAAGATAAATATTATAAACATAAGTTTCCAGGAATTACTGGACCGTTAAAAAAGATTCAAAAATATAATCAACTAGATTATAGTGAAGTATTTAATGTTTTAGATAATTATAAGCAAAATAAATTGGAATTCAAAAGAATGAATAAAGATATATTGTCCACTAATAAAGAAGATTTATTAAAGGTGAAAAAAGCCCTATTGTCGGTTGATGAAGATTATAATAGAAATCAAAAAAGGAAATAATTAGATTTAAGGAAGTGAATATATGCCAATATATAAAAAAATATGGGATAAATATCATGTGGATTGTTTTGAAGGAAAAATAAAATATGATGCTTGGCTTGATAATTATTTAGATATTATTAATAAAAGCCAAGATAAAATTATTGATTTAGGTTGCGGAAGCGGCAATAATTCACTATATTTGACTAAATTAGGAAAACAAGTAGTGGCTTGTGATTATTCTGTTAAAGCTTTAGATATCGTTAAAAAGCATATAGATAATATTGAAATTATGCAGTTTGATATGCAGGATAGATTCCCATTTGATTCAAATTTTACTGATTTAATTATTGCTGATTTAT
This sequence comes from Bacilli bacterium, assembly GCA_041655535.1. Taxonomy (GTDB): domain Bacteria; phylum Bacillota_I; class Bacilli_A; order RF39; family UBA660; genus DUPI01. The sequence goes on along the minus strand of JBBAFH010000001.1, from coordinate 32,419 downwards.
CTATTCATTATTTTTCAAGTGAAAAAACAAAAAAAATCTTAACTGAAATTAAAAGAATATTGAAGGATAATGGTTACTTAATATTTCGAGTTAATTCTTTAAATGACATTAATCACGGAGCATTATCCGAAACAAAAATTGAGAAACATTACTATGAAGTCGATGGTATGAAAAAAAGATTTTTTGATAAAACTGATTTAGAAAAATTCTTTAGCAATTTTGAAATTGTTGATTTACAAGAAGAAAGTATGACAAGATACATTAAACCTAAAGTAACTTGGAAAGGAATTATTAAAAATATTAAAAAATAAAAAGGTTGACTAATAATCAACCTTTTTTATGAATTAACAACGTCACTACAACGTGTACAAATGTCTTCAACCATTTCTTCTTCTTTGAAATAATTCCAACATCTTTCACATTTTTGACCATCAAATTGTTCAACTTTTACTGAAACAACATTGTATTTAGGAAGTTGTTCATCTGTTAAAACAATTTCTGAAACAATTAATAATAGTTTTAAATCGTCATTAAGTTCTTTAATGATATCCAAATACTTATCAGATGCATTAATATAAACTCTACTTTCTAAACCTTTACCAATTAATTTTTCATTTCTTGCTTCTTCTAATGCTTTAAAAACATCATCTTTAATATCAAAAAATAATTTCCATTTTTCTAATAATTCAGCACTATTGCTATAATTTTTAGGCGAAGGATTTTTTTCTAGATGAATACTTTCTAGTTTCTCACCCGGTAATAATTGATATACTTCTTCACTAGTATACGGAAGAATTGGGGCCAAAAGTTTAATTAATGAATTAATTGTCTCATATAAAACAGTTTGAACACTTCTTCTTTTTAGTGAATCTGCTTTTTCAATATATAAAATATCTTTTGTGAAATCTAAATAAAAGTTCGATAATGTAAAAGCTATAAAATTATTAGTAATACGATATACTTCTTGGAAGTTATAGTTTTCATATGCAGCTCTTATTTCTTCAATAACCTCATTTAGTTTCACTAACATATATTGATTATAGCTAGCCATATCAGCAAAATCCACTTTATCTTTTGTTGGATCAAAATCGAATAGATTTCCTAACATAAAACGATAAGTGTTTCTGATTTTACGATAACTTTCTTTAACTTGATTGATTAAGTCATCACTGATTCTTACATCTTCCTTAAAATCAACACTTGCAACCCATAGTCTTAAAATGTCAGTTCCATTTTGATCAATCATTTTTAGTGGATCAATAACATTTCCTAGACTTTTACTCATTTTCAATCCTTTTCCATCAAGGACAAACCCATGAGAAATAATTTGTTTATATGGACTTTTACCATGAACGGCAACTCCACAAATTAATGATGAATTAAACCATCCACGATATTGATCAGATCCTTCTAAATAAATATCTGCTGGGTATTCTAAACCACGGTTTAACAATACTCCTGTGTGAGTTGATCCAGAATCAAACCATACATCCATGATATCTTCTTCTTTAGTAAATTTATTGTTTGGGCTAGCAGGATTGGTATATCCGTCTGGTAATAACTCATTAGCTGTTCTTGAAAACCAAATGTTTGAGCCATGTTCTTTAAATAATTTAGAAACATGCATCATAACATCATAGTCAATGATTTCGCTACCATCTTCATTATAGAAAATTGGAATTGGTACACCCCAAACACGTTGACGTGAAATGCACCAGTCACCACGATCTTGAATCATATTATGAAGTCTTTGTTTACCCCAATCAGGCAACCACTTAATGTTGTTATCAATTTGATCTAACAATTCATCTCTGATTTTATCAATACTACAGAACCATTGAGCAGTTGCCCTAAAAATTACTGGTTTTTTAGTTCTCCAATCATGAGGATATGAGTGATTAATCATTTCTAGTTTTAACAAACTTCCATTTTCTTCAAGTTCTTTAGCGATTGCCTTATTAGCATCCTCAAAAAATAATCCTTCAAATTTTCCAGAGTCTTTAGTTAAAATGCCTTGATCATCGACTCCGTTAATCATTCCTAAATTATATTCCTTACCAACCATAAAATCTTCAACACCATATCCTGGGGCGGTGTGAACAAGTCCGGTACCCGAATCTAAGGTAACATGATCTCCAACAATTACTGGTGAAACACGGTCCATACAAACATGTTGATATTTTACTCCTTCTAAACTTGTTCCTTTGAATGTTGAAATAATTTCATAATCATTCCAGTCAAATAGTGCAACTAACTTTTCTAGTAAATCATTTGCAACAACATAATTTTTACCATTAACTAATACTTTAGCATATGTAAACTCTCCACCAACAGCAATACCAAGATTTCCAGGTATTGTCCACCCTGTTGTTGTCCAAATAACTAAATTATCATTAATATCAACAACTTCATTACCTTCAACTACTGGAAAGGCAATGTAGAGTGATGCATCACGTCGATCTTTGTATTCGATTTCAGCTTCTGCTAGGGCTGATTCACTACTTGGACTCCAATAAACTGGTTTTAACCCTTTAAAAATTAATCCTTTTTTAGCCATTTCAGCAAAAACTTCAATTTGTTTCGCTTCAAAATCTTTAGTCATTGTTATATATGGATTATCCCAATCACCAATTACATTTAATGCTTTAAACTGTTTCTTTTGATTTTCAATTTGTTGATTAGCATAATTCTCACATAATAAACGAAATTCATCTTTGCCCATTTCCTTACGGTTAATTCCTGAATTAGTAACGGCTGTTTCGATAGGTAATCCGTGAACATCCCAACCAGGGATATAAACAACTTTATACCCTTCTAACATTTTATAACGATTAATAAAATCTTTAATAATTTTGTTTAAAGCATGACCAATATGAATATTCCCATTGGCATATGGTGGGCCATCATGTAGTACAAATAACTTTCCATCTTTATTCTTTTCTAAAATTTTATTGTATAAATCCATTTCTTCCCATACTTTTCGACGTTCTACCTCATTAATAGGTAAATTACCCCTCATTTGAAAATCTGTTTTAGGCATTAATAATGTATCTTTATATTCCATAATATCTCTCCTTTTAATATACAAAAAAACTCAATCCTATTAAGGACGAGTTTTACCCGCGGTACCACCTTATTTTAAATACACTCAATACTATAACGCGTTACCGTTTTTATCTTATCCACAAAAAACATCAAGAGTGATCTATATATTAAATTGATATTAGTTTCCACCAACCACTAACTCTCTATAATTAATTTTAATATATCGTCTCTATCATTTGTTATAATTCAATTTTTTCAATATCATCAACCAACTCTAATTGAGTTTCAACAATATCTCTTAATCTTCTTTTAAATACATTAACATTACGAGTTAACATATTCGCTTCTAATTCTGTCTTTTCAGCTCTAAGCAAAGCTTCATTTATAATACGACTAGCATTTTGTTTTGCTTCACTTACAATCATATTACTTTCTTGATGAGCTACAAATTTTATTTGTTCAGAAGTTTTTTGAGCTGTCAAAAGAGTTTTATTAAGAGTACCTTCCATACGTTCATACTGTTCAACCTTATCTTTTAAACGAAGATTTTCAGCAGCAATACGTTCTAACTCTTCAATTTTTTGATCACGGTCTTTTAAATCCGTAACCATTCCTTCAACTTGTTTAATTATTTTATCTAAAAACTCATTTACTTCTTCTGGATCATAACCACGAAGTGTTCGCTTAAACTTTTCCATATTTCACCTCTTGACACTACCCCTTGTAGTAATCTCTACTTACATCCATTCAACATTGATGTCGTCGTTATCATGAATTCCTTTACCGACGGCTTCTTCTGTTATTTTTCCTTGAACGCTTATGTTATTAGGAGTACATAAAAATATGCCGCCACCAATTTTTTGAATTTCTCCTTGAATCGCATATATTGCTCCTCCAAGAAAATCAATTATTCGTTTTGCTTGTTCAGGTGTAACTCTTTGAAGATTTACAACAACAGTATTTCTAGCTCTTAAGTAATCTGCTATTTGTTGAGCTTCAGAGTATGCTCTTGGTTCAAGTAGTATCATTTTACTACCATTTTCTTTTAAAGCTTCCTCTGCTGTTAATTCATAATATTCATCAGATGTTATATCATTATTAGTTAATAAATCAGATTCTCCACCTTCAAATAATTTTTTAAAAAATCCCATTTATATTCCTCCTACCGCATAATACCTCAATTACTATATTAAGTTTACCACAGTTTATCTCAAAAATAAATGCTTTTTTAATCTTTTATTAAATTCTAGGCTTATTTAGATAATATAGTACTTTATTTTAAAAAAAGGGTTAATCCTTTTTTAACATTTCTTGAATTGTTGTACCAATTGTCGCTATATTTTGCAAATCTGATGGGATAATAATTTTTGTGGCATTTCCATCTGCAATTTTAGCCATTGTCTCTAAACTTTTCAAAGTAATAACTGGTTGATCTGGATTCGATTCTTTTAACAATTTAATTCCTTCAGCTTCAGCGCGTTTAACTGCTAAAAGAGCTTCCGCTTCACCTTCTGCAATTCTTATTTGTGATTCTTTTTCTGCTTCAGCTTTTAAAATCGCACTTTCTTTTTCACCTTCTGCAGTTAAAATACTAGCACGTTTCATACCTTCAGCTCTTAATATAGCTTCTCTTCTTTCACGTTCCGCTCTCATTTGTTTTTCCATAGCTTCTTGTATATCACGTGGTGGAAGTATGTTTTTAACCTCTACACGATTAACTTTTATACCCCATGGATCAGTAGCCTCATCTAAAATTAATCGCATTTTAGAATTAATAACATCTCTTGATGTCAATGTTTGATCAAGTTCTAATTCTCCAATTATATTACGAAGTGTTGTTGCAGTTAAACTCTCAATTGCATTTAGTGGATTTTCAACTCCATAAGTATATAACTTCGCATCAGTAACTTGATAATATACAACCGTATCAATTTGCATTGTAACATTATCTTTTGTTATAACCGGTTGTGGTGCGAAATCTTCTACATGTTCCTTTAAAGATACATTATTAGCAATTTTATCGATGAAAGGTATTTTGAAATGTAAACCATTTGACCAAGTTTTATAATAAGAACCCACCCTTTCAACAACATAAACTCTTGCTTGAGACACAATTTTAATATTAGGGATTATTAACACTCCAACTAATATTAATAAAATTATAAATAAATCCATATTACTCCTCCTCTACTTCTAATTTATTACCATTAATCTTTAAAACTTTTATATAAGTTCCTTCTTTTAATTTATCATTACTGTATGCAGTCCATATCTTACCATCAACTTTAACACTGCCATATTCTTTGTTTGATATACCATCAATAACAACACCACTCATACCAATTATTCTATCAATATTTGTTTTTTCTCTGTTTTTGTAAATATATTTAATTAGTATAGGACGGGTTGTTATTAAAAAGACAATTCCCAATAATACAAAAACGCTTAACTGAATTGTAAAATTATTAATAAAAAACGATAAAAATAATGTTAATAAAGCACTTCCTATAAACCAAATTGTAGTTAAATTAACAGTTAATATTTCAATAATTGTTAATACAACTATAATCAATAACCAAAATTCATACATATTACCACCTACCCTAATTATACTATTATTATATGAGTTTTTCAATACAAATAGAAGAAGAATAAATTTTGTTATAATAACACAAAAACAGTGGGTAAAATCACTGTTTTTTATATTTATTTTTAAAAGAATATTTTTTCAGATATATATTTTATAACTTCATCAAGCGGTAAAATGATTTGTTCCATAGTATCGCGATTTCTAACAGTTACGGTATTATTATTTAATGTTTCGTCATCAATAGTAATAGCATAAGGTGTACCGGTTACATCGGCACGTCTATAGCGTTTACCTATGTTCCCTGCATCATCATAACTAACCATGAAATGTTTACTAAGAAGTTGATATACTTCATTTGCTTTTTCACTATGATTTTTTTTCATAAGTGGTAAAATAGCAGCTTTGATTGGTGCTAATGCAGGATGAAATTTCATTACTTCACGAGTATCTCCATTAGGTAATGTTTCTTCATTATAGGCTTCTGATAAGAATGCTAGAACAACTCTATCAGCACCTAAACTTGGTTCAATAACATATGGTATATATTTTTCATTAGTTGTTGGATCTAAATATTCCATATTTTGTTTTGAAAAATTTTGGTGTTGAGTTAAATCATAATCAGTTCTTGAAGCAACACCCCATAATTCTCCCCATCCAAATGGAAATTTGTATTCAAAGTCTGTAGTCGCATTACTATAGTGACTAAGTTCATCTTGATCATGATCACGAAGTCTTAAGTTATCGGTACTAATACCTAAATCAAGTAACCATTTATGGCAATAATCTTTCCAATAATTAAACCATTCGATTTCTGTTCCTGGTTTACAGAAAAATTCTAATTCCATTTGTTCAAATTCACGGGTCCTGAATGTAAAGTTTCCAGGTGTTATTTCATTACGAAAACTTTTTCCAACTTGAGCGATACCAAATGGTACTTTTAATCTCATACTTCTTTGAACATTTAAGAAGTTAACAAAAATACCTTGGGCTGTTTCAGGTCGTAAATAAATAGCATTCGCACTATCTTCAGTTACTCCTTGATGAGTTTTAAACATCATATTAAATTGTCTAATACTAGTATAGTTTAATGATTTACATTTTGGACATTTAACCTTGTTTTCTATAATATAATCATACATTTTTTCATTTGACCATCCGTCAGCTTGAACTTCGCCTTTTGAATATTCCTCAATGATTTTATCAGCACGATATCTTGATTTACACTCTTTACAGTCAATTAACGGATCATTAAAATTATTTATATGTCCGCTAGCTTCCCACACACGAGGATTCATTAGAATCGCACTATCCATTCCAACATTATAAGGACTTTCTTGAACAAATTTTTTCAACCAAGCATCCTTAACATTCTTTTTTAATTCATTACCAAGAGGACCGTAATCCCAAGTGTTAGCAAGACCCCCATATATTTCACTACCTTGAAATATAAATCCATATTGTTTACATAAATTAACTATTTTTTCTAAGTTCATAATAATTTTCCTCCATCTCTTTTATTATTTGTTTTACATTTTTTATACTATTTAAATATATTAATATATTTTCTTTTAAATTTTTAGTTTCAATTTCTATTGAATAAACACCTTGATAATCATTTTTTATTAAATATTCTAATTCATCCTTTTGATAATTTAAATCAGTTATTGGCAAGTGATCAATATTGCTTTTATTTAATGCTATGTTATGAATATGTGTGAATTTAACTTTTGAAAGAAGTTCTTTTGATAAATATAGTTCACTATTGAATTCAATATTGTTTAATCTTGTGTGACCTATATCCCAGCAGATTCCAAAATTTTCATTATTTACACCACTTGTTATTAGTTCTAACTCATGAATGTCATCACCGATATGATTACCAATTGGATGATGTTTAGATAAAGTTTCAATAGTTATGATAAAATTTAAAGGGATTGAAAAGTCACTTAATTCTTTATATAATTTTATCAACTCATTTTGATGGTCATGTTTATTCCATTCCTCTTGATAAGGTAATCCGTGAAATACAATCGTTGTTGGATAATTAATATTATATATTTTCAACGTGTTTCTAACCTTTACTAAGTCATCTTTATACTGGTTTAAAAGTTCTTCATAATTTAAATCTTCAAATTTCTTATTGGTATTATAGTGAAAAGTAATTTTTATATTATTATTAATTAAAAATTTCACTAGTTTGTTTAATTTATCATCATTTTTTAAAAACATTGTTGTATAAAAATCAAAACTTGTAATACCCGCTTCTAAAAACTGCAAAAGATAATTACTTAAAGTTTCAAAACTCATCTTTTCATAATCATAACCAGGAAAACAAATTCCTACATTATTCATATTATCACTCCTATACAAAAAAACTTTTAGAATATTTGTAAGGACGAGTTTCCCCGCGGTTCCACCTTACTTATTCTAAAAGAATCAGCTTATTTCATATTACTCCAGTTTTCCAAACTATCATCGCATTGATATATATAAATCTATATTAATATATTCTTAACATTTTGTCAACTATAACTAAAAAATAATATAGGTAAAAATAAATCCCATAACAATAGCTAATAATATTCCAGCAAAAACTTCGCTCGGATTATGACCCATTTCTTCTTTTAATTTAACAATGCCACTTTTATAATTTCTTGAAAATATTTCTTCAACAATTTTGTTTAACGCTTGAGCGTGTTTTCCACTTTCCATTCTAAGCCCCATTGCATCATAAGCAACAATCATTGAAAAAATCAAAGTAATTGCAAATAAAATACTTGTAAATCCTTCATTCAATCCAATCATTGTAACTAATGAAAAAGAAAATGAACTATGAGCACTTGGCATTCCACCAGCACCATTAAACAATCTTCCCCATTTTAGCTTTTTTTCGGCAATTGACTCAATTGTAAATTTAATTAGTTGAGCAATTATTAACGTTGCTACTGGGACAATTAAATACTTATATTCTTCCATTTCATACTCCTAACATATTTGACACAGATTATTTAAAAATGTTTTACTCTTTAAATATAATCCGGTATATTCATCATAATATTCATCTAAAAAATGATTAATTTCTTGCTTTACTTTATCACTTATATCAATCGAAGTTATCTTAGATATATCTAGATAATGAAACATACGAATCATTTTAATCGCTTTTTCAGTAATAACCTTTTCAGTAGTCAAACATTTTGCACAAATGTAACCACCTTTAATAATTGATAATCCTACGATTGAATTAGTACAGCCACAGTCTGCACAGCAATCAAGAACCGGTGCGACACCAAGGTAATCTAAATATTTTAATTCCAAAATATTAGTTATAACCATTGGATCTAACCCATTATCTATTTTATTTAAACTAGCAACTAATAAATCATATATATCACTATGTTGATTTTGTTTAGCCACTTGTTCTGTTAATTCAACAATAAACAGTGCATAACTCATTTTGGTAATATCTTTTCTTACTTGTTTAAAACTATTTATAACATCAACGCTTATTAGAGTTGATAGTTTACCGTCTTTATAATATACATTAAAACTTCCATATATAAGTTTCTCACTAACACTTCTAAGTTCACTTTTTAGCGAGCGACAACCTTTAGAAATAATACCAATAATTCCATGCTCTTTGGTAAATACATTTAAAATTTTACTACTCTCACTATAATCACGTTCATTTATGACAATTCCTTCAATTTTTTCAATCATAAATCACGCTCCTTAATTAAGAAATTATTTCAAATCTATTATTTTGATTAACATCAGGATATTTATCTTTATCAACTGGCGATAAAAACATATCCAAATCTCTTATCCATATTAATTTTTCACCATATAGTGCTTGATATACAACGACTTGTTTTAAATGATCCTCGCTATCGTTTGCAATGGCTAAAACTTTATATTCATTTCCTTTAAAATGTCGATATTTTTTTCCTATTTCAACTGTTCTTTTTTCTTCCATTTCTTACCTCTTTATATTTCATATAATATTCGATCTTACCCGTTTTATTAAATAAATCCCATAATAATTGTTCCTTCATAAAATAACCACCTTTCTATTCATATGGTGATTACTATAATTCATTATTATTCAAAATTACTGAAGCCAAATTCTGACAAATATTTTTCTTTTTCTCGCCATTTTTTAATAGTTTTCACAAATAGCTCTAGAAAAACTTTTTCACCAAGTAAAGCTTCTAATTCAGGACGGGCCATTATACCAATTTGTTTTATCTTTTGACCACGAGCCCCAATTATTATTTTTTTCAAAGAATCTCGATCAACAATAATTGCTGCATTAATAATATATTTATTTTTATCTTTTTTGACCTGTTCTACAACGCAAGTAATTGAATGAGGAATTTCTTCTTCAGTTAAATTAAATACTTTCTCACGAATTATCTCAGCAATTAAAAATTCTGTTGATCTGTTAGTTATTTGTTCATCTGGATAATATTTAATTGTATCTGTTAAATGTTTTTTCAACGTACTAATTAAATCATTTAAATTATCCTTTTTAAGAGCAGACAACGGAATTATATCAGTAAAGTTATACAACTTACTATATTTTTCAATAACAGGCAGTAATTCTTCACGTTTTAATTTATCGATTTTATTAAGCACTAGGATAACTGGTTTTTCAATTGTTTTAAATGTTTCAATAATGTGTTTATCACCTGGTCCTAAAGGCATGGTTACATCGACTAACATAACAACGATATCAACATCATTGATACTGTAATATGCTTGTTTATTTAAAAAATCTCCTAATTTATGTTTTGGTTTATGGATTCCAGGTGTATCAACAAAAATCATTTGGGTATCATCTTCATTATAAATCCCTTGAATATTATTTCTTGTTGTTTGTGGTTTATTAGAAGTGATGGCTATCTTTTTACCAATGATACTATTTATTAATGTTGATTTCCCAACGTTTGGTCTTCCTACTAAAGCAACAAATCCTGATTTCATTTTAAATCCTCAACTGAAAAAGGATGGACAATTATATCTTTTATTAAATAATGTTTAGTATCACTTTTTGTCATTAATATTAGTTTGTTATCCATATCAAAAAATTCAACGATAACTTGGCGACAAATATTACAAGGGAAAGCAAGGTTATCACTTGCAACCATTACATATAATTCTTTAAAATCACCTTTAGTATAACCAGAGGCAATAGCACTGTTAATTGCATTTCGTTCAGCACAGATTGTCCCACCGTATGAAGCATTTTCTACATTAACACCAACAAATTCTTGATTATCATTAGTAACAACAGCTGCTGAGACATGATAATTAGAATATGGAGCATATGCATTTTCTAATAATTTTGTTAATTTTTCTTTCATAAATTCCTCCTACATAAATGTTTTAATCACATTAATAATTTTGGGAATAAAAATAATTAATCCGCTAAAAAAAGCGACGGTAGAAAAGACAAAAACAGCTGCCGATGCCGTATCTTTGGCAATCTTAGCAAGTGGATGAATTTCTGGGCAAACTAAATCAATAACTGCTTCTAATGAAGTATTTATCAATTCTGTTGCCATTACAACACCCATTAATAATAAACAAAGTAACCATTCTGTTAAGTTTATTTTAAGCCATAACCCAGCTACAACCACAAAAAAGGCAACTACAAAATGAATAGTTAAACTTTGTTCATATTTGTATGCATATCTAAGTCCGTCAAATGAATATTTAAAACTGTTAAAAAAACGTTTTAACCCTCTCTTTTTTTGTTCATCTCTTGATTCCATATCCATCTAAAATCAACTCCTGTTTCTCAAACATAATTTTTTCTTCTTCTTCGTTCATATGATCATATCCTAATAAATGAAGTACACCATGTACTGCCAAAAAGGATAATTCTCGAAGCACTGAATGTCCATATTCTGATGCTTGCCTCTTTCCAGTATCCAATGATATATATATATCTCCTAGTAATCGATATTCACCTAGATCAATTGTTAAGTTATCTTCTAGGGCAAAAGAAATAACATCAGTTGGTTTATTCTTTCCTCGATAATCATGATTAAGAGAAGTAATATATAAATCATCAACAAAGATAATATTAAAAACAACATATTTTAATTTTTCTTGTTTAAGGGCATAATGAACAACTTTTTCAATTTCTCCTAATTCTTTTATTTCTTCATTTGTCTCATTGTAAAATCCAACGCTGTTCATAACATCCCCCCCAATTTTATACTATGATAAAAAATATAACACCGGCACATATAACCAATATGGTTATTATATTATAAAACCAATCCTTTTTCAAGAATGATGGCAACTTATTAATAAGTTTATTTAGAAAACAATAAATTAAGAAACCAAATAAGCCACCTAAAATATTTAAAAATATGTCATCTATATCGAAGACTCGTCCAATTAAAAGTTGAGTTGTTTCAATAGTCATTGAAACAATAAATGATAGGAGTAAAATAATATAAGGTTTTTTTAATCTTATAAAATAAGAAACAAATAAACCATATGGCATAAACATAATCATGTTACCAACTACATTTTTATAAAAAGCAACGCTCCCAAAGTTATACCTAAATATTTCTTTAAATGGGGTAAAGTTAGAAGTTGACCAGGCAACATCTTGAAATGTTACAATGTGGAAAAAAAATAAAATATAAACTAAAAAAAATAAATAAAATATTTCATTATAAAAATCCACCTTCACTTTTCTCTTAATTATATAAGTTGTTCTTAAACTTATAATAACCACACAAAAAAGCAAAATCATTGGCCAGACACCAGATAATAAATTGATTATCATTTCCTTTTCCATAATATCCCTCTATTCTTCTTCTAAAGGCACTTCTATAATCGGTTGATAACTGGTTATATTTTCATATACGACATAAAATACATCTAACTCTATTTTACTACTTTTTACATTAACTTTCAAACTATTTTGACTAATTATGTATTCCTCTTCACTTAATCTGTCTTCTATTTTTTCTTTTCCTTTGTTTATTGCTTTATCAATTGCTTCATCAATAGTATTCATTTCCTCTAACACTTCCCTTTTTTGTTGCTTTTCTAGTAAGATTGATATCGGTAATAAAGGGTTTTTAATACCATATTTTTTTAATATTTTTTTGTTTTTATAAGAGTTAAGAAGCTCAATTCTATGTCCAAATATTTCAATTACTAAACTATGTTTGTAATCATTTAGTAATTTTTCGGTTCTTCTAGTTAAAGGATAGGTGATTTTAGTTTGATACCATACCTCCCCAAATACTTTTCCTTCTGCACCCAACACATTTTTAACTTCATCGTGAAGCTTAATTTCACCAGATATAACAATATCACCAGCTTTAACATAATCATTTATATTTTTGACAATTTCACCTGTTTTAGCATCTATTTTCTTTATGATCGCGCTTTTACTAGCAACTATGTGTCTGTTAGAAACAACAATCGGAGGATTTGGCATTTTTCTTTCTTCGATTCTAACGATATATTTAGTACCAAGTCTTTCAATTTCCAACCATTCTATCTTATCTTTATGTTTTGATATAATTTTTTTCTTTATCTCATCTATTTTTTGATAACTTTTTTGAAGTTTCAACTTACTTATTCCTTCGTCTTTTAATTCATTCAATAAAAGATTGCGAATAGACGAATTCGTATGTATTATTTCAATATCAAAAATAATATTTGATAAAAAGATTAACAATATTATTCCCAAAAGAAATGAACTTATTAGATGGACATTTGTTCTGATTATTTTTTTTATTTTTAAGCCGCCATGTACATCTACTATTAACATATCATAAACGGTTTTAATTTCCTTTATTTTATCGTAGTTATCTGCCCTTACGGTAATGTTCATTTCTTTATAATTTATCTGTTTAATGTCTAATAGTTCAATTTTATTACTCACTAAGCGCTTTAAAAAACGATTAATATTTTTTCCCTTAATATTAATAACAATTGTGTTTTGTAATAATGAAGATTTATTATATTTCATACTTTACCCCAATTCTATATTTTTTATATCACCCGTTATTAATACTTCATCACCTAGCAATTTAGAAACGACTAAATTGTTGCCAATAATTTTTAATATTCCTTCATTGTATCTAATAATAACTTTATTAATATCAAAATGATCAATATTTAAATAATTTACAACATTTACTTTGTTTTTAAAAATGTTAATGGTAAATTCATCTTCTAATAGATAAGTTCTTAATTTATTAATCATTTTCACTATTATCACCTTGTTTAATTCTATTAAAAAAATAACCCGTTTATGAGTTATCTTTTTAATTACTATCAACTACAATCAAATTCCCACCGTATTTAATATCATACTCGTCTAAAAAGTTATAAAATGCATCCATATCAACATATTCACTATTTTTTACATTAATAACTATGTCAAAAACATTATATTCATCAATTATATAATACATTTTCTGTCGGAGTTTTGATAGACTATCCCGATTTACATTTCCAAGAATATTAATATATAATGTATTTTTTGAAAATTCTATTTCTGTTTTAAACATATTATCACCGACAATAATATAACACATCTAAAAAAAGAAAATGTGGTTTCGACAAAAGTAGAAAAATTATTTGTTTTTAAAGGAAATTTGTGATTTAAACATGTCGAATTATATATGTTTTTGTGCTATAATTTATTTAGAGGTGTTAAAATGAAAGCATTTACTATATTAATAGCCAAAATGTGTGGCTTTGTATTAAACAAAATAGGACGAGGTTCAGTGCTACCTGGTGAGATTGCCATTAAAATGAATAAAAATATTTTATCTTATTTTAAACTTCCTAAAATAACTATTTTTGTAACTGGAACAACGGGCAAAACATCTATTTCAGGTATCTTAACTAATATGTATACTCAAAATGGATTTAAAGTTGCCAACAATATGAAAGGTTCTAACTTAGAATGGGGAATTATTACTTGTTTAATTATGAATTCAAACTTAAAAGGAAAAATTAAAAGTGATGTTCTTGTATTAGAAGTTGATGAAAGATATGTTAAGAAAGTTATTAGAGAAGTAAAACCCAATTATTTTATTATTAATAATTTGTCTCGGGACCAATTGGCACGTAATGGACACTTTGATATTGTTTGGAATGATATTAATAATCAAATTACTGATGATATCCATTTAATATTAAATAGTGATGATCCACTTGTTACTAAGTTTGGAATTAATCACCAAGGAAAAAAAACTTATTATGGATTAAGTAAAACAAAATATTCTAAAAAAACATTTGATATAAATAACCTTGATGTTATGTATTGTCCAAAATGTACTAGACACTTAACATTTGATTATTTCCATTATGGTAATCTCGGAAATTACAAATGTCAATACTGTGATTTTAAAAGACCAACACCAGATTTTGAAGCAAAACTAATTAATAATTTTAGTTTTAAAATTGATGGTCAAATAATTAATATGAATAATCCTGCCCTATATAATGTTTATAATTTATTAGCTAGTTATGCAACAGCAATTATTACTGACATTCACAAACTTGATGCTGTTAGTGCTTTAAATAATTTATCTTTAAAAATTAAACGAGTGGACAAGTTCATGGTTGACAATAAGGAGTGTACCATTTTACTTAGTAAAAACGAAACTCCAATTTCATATAACCAATCGTTAGATTATATTAGTAAACAAGAACGAGATAAAACAGTGATCATCGGATTTAATAATGTTAGTGGTAGATATGATTTAAAAGATTTATCTTGGTTATGGGATATTAACTTCGAATTACTAAAAAGCGATTCTGTAAAAAAAGTTGTTTGTGTTGGTAATTTCTCTTATGATATTGCTACAAGATTAAAATATGCTGATATTGATGAAAAAAAGATAATCATTTATGAAGATTCTTCAGAGTTATTAGAAGCTATTAAAAAACATGGTAATAAGTTTGTCTATTGTATCTTCTACTTTGATATGGAAAAGGTCTTTAAAAGACTATTAAAGGAGGCTTAATATGACAATTACAATTGGATATTTATATTATGATTTACTTAATTTATATGGGGAAAACGGAAATATTAAAGCATTAAAAAAACAACTTGAATTTCAAGATGTTAAAGTTATTATCAAGTTTTTAACAATTGATGATGATCTAGATTTCAAGAATTACGATTTCGTATATATAGGTGCTGGTACAGAAAACAATCAAATGATTTCTTTAAAACACTTATTAAAATATAAAGAAGATTTAAAAAGTTATATTGAGAATAATAAATTCTTATTATGTACTGGTAACTCGATTGAATTATTTGGAAGACACATATTAGATAATAATAAAAAGAAACACAAAACATTGGATATATTTAAATATCATACTGTTATTGAAGATTTTAGAATGATTGATGAATCAGTTTTTAAATCAGGTTTGTTTGATGAATTATTTATTGGATTTCAAAACCAATATGGAGCCATAAAAGATATTAAAGAACCAACCTTTAAGGTTATTAAAGGTGTTGGTAGTTATCCTAACAGTGATACTGAGGGAGTTCACTATAAAAATTTCTTTGGTACTTATTTAATCGGTCCAATATTAGTTAGAAATCCCCACTTCTTAAAACATTTAACAAAAGATTTAATATTAAGTAAAGATAAAGATTTCAAATTTAAAAAATTTAATTTAAAACTTGAAACAATTGCTCATGATAAGTTTTTAGAAAAATATTATTCCGAAGTTATTGTATAAAAAAGCACTAGAAATTCTAGTGTTTTTTATTTATCTCTTAATTTAGCATCTAATTTAGTTTCAACATCAGTAACTATTTTATTAATTACTGCATTTACTTCTTCATCAGTTAAAGTTTTATTTTGATCACTAAATACTAGTGAATAAGCAATCGATTTTTTAGTTTTTTCTAAATTTGATCCAACATAAACATCAAAAACATCCACATCAGTTAATAAACGACCACCAGACCTTTTAATAACATTAACAATGTCTGATGAATTGAGTTGTTTATCAACAACAAAAGCAACATCTTTGTGAATTGATGGATATTTAGTTAATTCCTTAAATTTAATATTACGAATTTTAATATCCATTAGTTTATCTAAATTTAATTCAAAAACATAGACTGGTTTCTTACTAAAATTAGGATGAACTTCACCAATAAATCCTACTTGATCAAGTCCTATTTTAATAATCGCACTACGATTTGGATGCATATCTTTTAATGTATCAACTTCAAATGAGTAACGATTGTTAAGCCCTAAAAAGCCAAGAAGATTTTCAACTATACCTTTAACCAAGTAGAAATCAACTTCTATTTTTTTGTTTTGCCAAATATTTTCCATATATGTTCCACTTAACAAAGCCGATAAAGTGTTTACTTCTACATAATTATCTTTTTCTTTATAATATCGAGATCCTATTTCGAAAATATTAATATCTTTAATACTACGTGCATTATTATAATTATAAACACTTAATAATGATGGTATTAAACTATTGCGCATAATAGATTTATCTTCACTATTTGGATCAAGTAACTTAACCAATTCCTTTTCTTCATTGACAAATTTAGTACTTTCTTCTTCGTTTATTAATGAGTAAGTTATTACCTGTCTTAATCCTAATGCTTCTAATCTTTTACGAACCCCTTTAACAAGTTGCATTTTAGGGCTTATACTTCCCCTTTTAACTGTAGATGTTGGTAATATTCCAACAACTTTATCATAACCAATTATTCTTCCAACTTCTTCAATTAAATCTTCTGAAATGGTTATATCCATTCTTCTGTTTGGAATAGAAACAATAAATTTTTTATCGTCAATAATATGATCAAACTTTAATTTTGTAAAAGCTAATTCAACCTCATCAATCTTTAAATTCATTCCTAAAATAGTATTAATATGATCTAAAGTTATGTCTATCTTTTTAGATTCAGCTTTTAGATTATCGTGTTTTAAAATACCTTTAATAACTTCACCAGAAGCATATTTGTTCAATAAATATCCAGCACGTTTTAATGCTACTAAAGTAATATCTGGGTTAATTCCTTTTTCGTAACGCGAACTAGCTTCACTACGCAGTGTTTTCTTAGCAGTATTACGAATATTTATTGGATTAAAAATGGCAGCTTCAATCATAATATTAGTAGTATCTAGAGTCACTTCACTATCATATCCACCCATAACTCCAGCAATGGCAACAGGGTTTTTAGAATCAGTAATAACTATATCCGTATTAGTCAAAGTTCTATCTTTTTTATCAATAGTAACAATTTCTTCACCATTCTTTGCCATTCTAACTAAAATATGATCACCTAATCTATCAGCATCAAAGAAGTGAAGTGGCTGGCCAGTTTCTAACATTACATAGTTACTAATATCAACAACATTATTAATTGGTCTGATTCCAGAAGCCATTAATCTATTTTTAATAAATTTAGGACTTTCACCTATTTTTACATTTCTTACAAGACTTGCCAAATAAACTAAACAGTTTTCTGTTTCAACATCTAATTTATAACTATTATTAATGTCTTCACCTATTACTTCAACATCAGTTTCAGGGTATTTAACTTCAAGATCATATAAGGCTCCAATTTCATAAGCCATTCCAATCATACTTAATAAGTCACCACGATTAGATGTTAAATCAAAGTCAATTACTTCATCGTCATATCCTAAATAAGCAACTGCATCAGCTCCAAGTGGTGCATCAGCGTCAAGTTCGTGAATTCCAGCAACATCTTCTTTTGTTAAATACTTACTTTCAAGACCAAGTTCTGCTAACGAACAAATCATTCCGTTAGATTCAACTCCTCTAATTTCAGACTTTTTAATAACTATATCTCCAGGTAAAGTCGATCCCACTTTAGCAACTATCACCTTTTGACCAGCATCAACATTAGGCGCCCCACAAACAATTTGATATGTATTCCCGTCGCCAATGTCAACTTTACAAACGTTTAACTTGTTAGAATCGGGATGATCAGATCTTTCCACTACATATCCAACAACTAAATCAGTGGCTGTACTTATTTTGCTTAGACTATCAAATTCATTGCCGAGAAAAACCATTTTATTAGCAATCTCTGAAAAATCTTTGTCTTTAATATCTATATAGTCATTTAAAAAACTTTTACTTACTTTCATCTTCTACCTCCTTTTCTAAACGATCAAAATTATCTAAAAAGTTGATATTATTGGTATAAAAATGACGAATATCATTTATTCCATACTTAAGCATTGCGATGCGCTCAGGCCCCATCCCAAATGCAAAGCCGCTATAAACTTCCGGATCATATCCACATGCTCTAAGTACATTTGGATGTACCATACCAGAACCTAATATTTCAATCCAACCAGTTTGTTTACATATCGGACATCCACTACCCCCACATTTAAAACAACTTACATCTACTTCTAAACTTGGTTCAGTAAATGGGAAGAAACTTGGACGAAATCTTATTTCTCTTTCATTACCAAACATTTTTCTAACCAACACTTCTAATGTACCTTTTAAATGAGCAACACTTATATTTTTGTCAATTACCAGTCCTTCGATTTGGGTGAATTGATGAGAATGAGTCATATCGTCATCATCTTTACGGTAAACTTTTCCAGGACAAATAATTCTGATTGGTCCTTTTTCAACATTAGCATCCATAGTTCTTGCTTGAACCGGTGATGTTTGAGTGCGTAGCAACATTTCAGCAGTTATATAAAAGCTATCTTGCATATCACGCGCTGGATGATCTTTGGCTAAATTTAATTTTTCGAAATTATATAAATCACTTTCAATTTCAGGTCCTTCAACAACATCATATCCCATACTAATAAATAATTCTTCTATCTCATCAATCACTTTTGTTAAAGGATGAGTAGAACCAACATTTACTTTAGTACTAGGTAATGTAATATCAATCCATTCGTCTTTAAGTTTTTGGTCTAAAGCATCACTTTCAAGTTTCAAAGACAATTCATCAAATAAAGTATTAAGGTAGTTTTTCAAATCATTTAATAGCTTCCCAATTTCCTTTTTTTCATTTACATCTAATTTTGCTATTTGTTGACCAATTTCAACAACCTTACCCTTTTTACCTAAATACTCTACTTTCACATCCGTTAATTCTTTTAAATTTGAAATCATTTTTAAATCAATAATAACTTGATCTTTAATTGAACTTATTGTTTCTTTCATTTTATTCCTCCTTATAAAAAAAACGCCCTTAAATTTAAGGACGTGATGACGCGGTACCACCTTAATTTGCAGATTGCTCCACACACTTAATAACTATAACGAGTTACCGTTTTTCAAAGCTAAAAGGTGAATTCATAAAAGTTTATTATTAGTTTCCACCACCACTAACTCTCTATCAATAATTACTTTTATTACTATTTCTTTGTCATTGCTTTTTAATATCAATATAATATATTATAACAAATAATAAACAAAAAGACAATTTTTTTATTTATTATTCTTTTTTTTACATAAGGTTGTTGATTTTTGATGATTTTCTTTTGATTCCATATGATGTTTTATTTTATCTCTTGATCCTTTTAACACTCTAGAAATATATGATTGTTCATATCCAACAATTTTAGAAATCTCATTCTGATTCATTGAATTACAATTAAATCCATAATACATTTGAATTATTTCTAATTCTAGAGGATTTAAAATTTTTAAAGATTCACGGATTTCAATAAGCGCCTCTTTAATTACAATATTCTCTACAAAATCATCATCACTAGTTAAGAAATCTGCATAAGTTAGAGTTCCATCTGATTTTTCTTTTGGGTTGGCGATAGGTTCATATATACTTGTGTTTTTATTGTGTTTTTTAACTTCTCTAAATGACATAAGAATTTCATTATCAATGCATCTTACTGCATATGTCGAAAAAGATATATTTTTATCAACACTAAAAGTATCTATTGCTTTAATAAGACCAATAGTTCCAATACTAATTAACTCTTCATATTCAAATTCAGTATTATAAAACCTTTTATTAATTTGATATGCAACTAATCTAAGGTTATGCTTTTTCATTTTTTCTTTTGCTTCAATACACCCTTCCTTGATTAACTTACAGTATTCAATTGTTTCTTCTTTAGTTAAGGATCTTGGAAAACTTTCACTAATAAAATTCATTTTTTCACCATCACTTCTGTTATAAATTTTCAATTTAACTATTATAACACTATTGTTTTTTATTTCAAGTTACTGCTATTAATATTATTTATAAAAAAAAGAGCAGGTTGCTCTTAATTGGAATTTTTTACTCAACAAGATTATTTATTCTTAAATACGCTTCCATTTCTTTTAATTTATCACCACGTAATGGTTTACATTTTTTATAGTTGATTGGGTCAATGATCATTGCTTCACTCATACCTTTACAAGTGTTATATCCACAAGCACCACAGTTGTAATTAGGAAGTAACTTTTCGTATTCTTTTTCTAAATCTAGACCATTATCAAAGCCTTGATCAGCAAATGCTAAAATCAATCCCATAATTAATGCTGTTACGGTCATAATTAATATTCCTAACATTTATTACACCCCTTACAATCTCCACAATCATGATGCGAGTTACAGTCATTTTTACTATATAAATAAATAGTTAATATCGCTAATAGAATAATTAATATATATGCCATTAAAAGAACCTACTAAATACTAATGCCATTATTGAGGCAGTAATTAAAGCAATTGGTGCTCCTTTAAAACATTTTGGAATATTAGCAAATTCCATTCTTTCTCTAATTGTTGAAAAAATATAAATAACAAGCGCGAATCCTAATCCACTACCAAGGGAAAAAACAAGCATTTCCATAAAACTATATCCATTGTTAACATTTAGTAGGGTTGTTCCTAAAACAGCACAGTTAGTTGCTATTAGGGGCAAAAAGATACCTAATAAATGATCTAGTTGTTTGAAGTGATGCTTAATTATTCTTTCTAATAATTGAACCATTGAAGCTATAACTAAAACAAATAATAATGTTTTTAAATAAGTTGTATCGGTTGGAACTAAAACATAATTATATAGTAAATAAGTAATAATACTTGATAAAACAATAACAACTGTTACTGAAATTCCCATTCCGATTGCACCTGATTCTTTTTTTGAAGTTCCAATAAATGGACATATTCCTAAAAATTTTGTTAAAACAATATTTTCAGTTAACATACTTGTCATAAACAATTGAAATAGACTCATTTGACAGACCCCCTTTTGTCTTTAATATAATTAAAGAGTGCTAAGAAAAGTCCAAGTGTTAAGAAAGCCCCAGCAGGTTTTTGAAAAATCGTCATTGGAACAATACTGTTTTCAGGGAATACTTGGAAAATAGCTTGATAACCAGTAAACGAACTAATACCATCCATAACTGTAATAGTGTTTGCCCCTAATACTTCCCTAAATAATCCTAATAGAGACAAAGACAGGGTAAATCCTAATCCAATACCAATTGCATCTAAAAGACTCTTTCCAACCGATGATACTGATGCAACTGATAATGCTCGTCCTAAAACAATACAGTTAACCGCAATTAGTGGTAAATAAATACCTAAAGTTTCGTGAAGTGCGGGAACATATTGTTTAAGTAATAAATCAAGTGCTGTAACAGCTGTTGTTATAAGTAAAATATAAACTGGTATTTTTACATTTTCAGGTACAAACTTTTTAATTATTGAAACAATGAAGTTAGTAATTATTAAGACAGTTAATACACATAACCCCATTACATATGCCCCTTCAAAAGTATTTGTAACCGCCAGCGTTGGACATAAACCAAGCATCAATACAAATGTTGGATTTTCATTAAATATTCCATTTTTTATTGTTTTCATATTAACTCCCTTCTAGTTAGTATAACTATAAAGTAAATAAATAATTGTTGAACAAACAAGCGCTGTTAAAGTAATAGCGAGAATGCTTTTAAGTTTTTCTTTCATTTACTCACCTCGATAATCCTTTAAAGTATTAATAATCATATTTTTCATAGCTGTTGAAGTTATTGTAGCTCCACTGACTGTATCAACATCTGTTATATTTTCCTGACCATAAATTAATTTTTCAGCAAATTTTTCTTTAGTAACTTTTGGATAATAATCGTCATTAATTTCTAACACATTAATATTAGTAACCAATTCTTCTTCAATTGTAATTTCAGCTTTTATTATTCCACTAAATCCTTTTTGAGTAACGGTATAGACAGTTTTCCCTTCTTTTGTCTCAATATTTACAACATTGAAGTTAGTGTCAACTATTGGATCTTCCTTTTTAAATCCATAACCAATTTGTAAACTAAGTCCAACAATTAGAACCCACGCAAATAAGAAACTAAAAACTGATCTATTAAAATTAAATCTTGATCTAGAACCTATCTTATCAAGAATAAAAACAAACATGTTCATTAGTAATATACTTGTCATTACTCCTTCTGGATAAGGTGTTAAATATCTAATTAAGACTGTTAATATTCCTAAAAACAGGCCATATAAAATTTGGGCAATTGGAGTGGTTGGACTCGTTACTGGATCAGTTGCCATAAAGACGGCACCAAATAACAATCCCCCACTCATAATTTGAAATAATGGATACCATACTTCAAGTCCGTTATAACTACCAATTATGCAAGTCATTGCAAAAACTGTTCCGATATAAACGACTGGTATTTTCCATTTAATAACTTTGAAAATTGATAGATAAATAAATGCTAATAAACATAATAAAGCACTTACTTCACCTAATGTACCAGGAATTGTCCCAACGAAGAAATTAACTAATCCTCCATATGGTTCTACCAATGTTTCATAAGTACCAATTCCTTCAACCATCGCCACATTTGATAATGGAGTCGCCGTTGTAATAGCATCCATTTCCATAGCGTTTAAATATCCACCATTGCTAGCAATCATAGGCCCGTAAATGACCATTACAAATAAATAACCTATCAATGCAGGATTAAAGATGTTATGTCCAAAACCACCAAATAGCATTTTACCAACCATTGTTGCTACAATTGATCCGAAAAATAATATAGAAATTGGAGTATTAATTGGTAGAACTAGTGCAAGAAACAGACCTGGAAATATGCTAAATGATGAGTTAATATGTCTTTTTACTTCTGTACTGTCTTTTTTCAAAAAGACTTTAACATAAATCAATTCTATAAAGAAGGTAAAAATGGGTCCTAAAATTATGAAAATTAAAGGATAAAACATTCCTAAAATTGTAACCTTATCATTAATAAAAGGTATAATCCCGTTTTTATAAAAACTAAATAAAATGATTGGAGTTAATGCAATTAATAAATGAAACATTATTTTTTTAGTACTATTTTTATCTTTTATAAATGGTCCACTAGTTACTTGAAATTCTTTCATATTTTCACCTTCCTTAATTACTTTTTTCTTTTGCTTTAACAACAAAATTACGAACTAATATTTTAGATGGACAAACATACGAACAAAGTCCACATTCAACACATTTTTCGGGTCTTAAACTTTTCAATTTTTCTGGAGTTGCCAAACTATCCATTATCAAGACTGGCGATAATTTTGCTGGACATGCATTTACACATTTCCCACATCTTAAACATTCGAGTAATTCATTTTTATCGTTATTACGAATTACTAAAATACCCGTTAAATTAGGTGATACCACAACTTCATCAGTTTCGAGTGCATCTCCCATCATTGGTCCACCAGTTATAAAGCGAATATCTTTAAAACGTTTATAGCCACCAATACTACCAATTACTTCATTAATTGAAGTACCAACCTTTACTAAAACATTTTGAGGCTCTTTAATCATTTCTCCAGTAATAGTTATTACCCTATCAATTAATGGTTTATCAAATTTTAAAGCTTCATATATAGCATAAATTGTAGATACATTATTAACAATTATTCCTTTTTCAATTGGTAGTTTGTTGTAACTAATACCTTTTACTTGACTAATTAAAAGTCTCTCCCATCCCATAGGATATAACTCAGGAACTTCGACTAATTTAATCTTTAAATATGTTCCAATAAAGGTATTTATTATTTCCTTAGTTTTAGTATTACCATGTTTAATCGCAATAATTGCTTCTGGTATATCATTTATATCGATAATGGCATCTATCGCTTCTAAAATTTCTTCACATTTTTCCAGTCCTAACATATAATCCGCTGTAAGAAATGGTTCACATTCAACAGCATTAATAATCAAAGTATTTATTTTTTCATCAGTATCATATTTAACATAAGTAGGAAATCCTCCCCCACCTAATCCAACAATACCTGCATCTCTTATTTTTTCAATAAATTCTTTTTTAGTATAATCATTAATATATTTTTTTGGTTTAGTTTCAGATAAAACAGTTTCTTTAAAATCATTTTCAATAACAACACATTTTACCATGTCACCATTTAAATATGTTTTTTCATTAATAGATTTTACCGTTCCACTAACACTAGAATGAATTGGGACCTTAAAATTCCCCCTTTTTCTGGCAATGACTTCCCCCTTACATACATAGTCACCATTTTTAACTAAAACCGTAATATTAGTATCATTTTGACAAATAAGAGGAATGTAAACAACCTTCGGTTTTAAATATGTTGAAATTTTATTAGTAATAGATTCTTTTTTATGTTTAGGTATTTTCACACCTCTTGACATAAAGATTACCTCCATTCTATTAATATTATACCATTTTACGAATAAAAAAAAAGGGATTATTATTAAATTAACAATTATCCCCTTTTGATTTACATATTATTTTACTTGATACATTTTAGAAATTCTATTTTGAATTTTTTCATCTTCTAAATACTCACTAAATTTCATTTCTACACTAAATGAACCATTAGGAGTTATCTCAATAATTTTGTTGGCAATACTGTCAATAAAACTATGGTCATGAGAAGTAAAAATAATCGATCCTTTATATTCAACTAATCCATCATTAACAGCTTGAATTGATTCTAAATCTAAGTGATTGGTTGGTTGATCTAAAATTAAAAAGTTTGAACCTTTAATCATCAATTTAGAAAACATGCAACGAACCTTTTCTCCACCCGATAACACTTTTACTTTTTTGAGTGGTTGGTCACCAGAAAATAACATTCTTCCTAAGAAACCACGAAGAAAACTTTCTGATTGATCTTTAGAATATTGTCCTAACCATTCAATCAAATTAGAATTGTTGTTTTCAAAATATTCTGAATTATCTTGTGGTAAGTAATCAGGTTCAACCGTTGCTCCCCACTTAATAGTTCCAGAATCAGGTTCCATCTCACCTGCAAGTATTTTAAATAAAACTGTTTTCGCAACATCATTTTGACCTAAAACAATAACCTTATCACTTCTATTAATAGTAAAAGTAACATTATTTAAAATAACTTGACCATTTATTGTCTTACTTAAATTTTCGACAGTTAAAATATCTTTACCTAAATCCCTATTTAAATTAAATCCAATATACGGATATTTACGACTCGATGGTTGAATATCTTCCAAAACAATTTTTTCTAAACTTTTCTTTCTTGAAGTTGCTTGTTTTGATTTAGAAGCATTGGCTGAAAATCGGGCAATAAAATCTTCAAGTTCTTTGATTTGTTTTTCCTTTTTCTTATTTGCATCTTTAGACATTTGAAGTGCAAGTTGGCTGGATTGATACCAGAAATCATAGTTCCCTGGATATAGTTTAGCCGTTCCATAATCAATATCAACCATATGAGTACATACCTTATTTAAGAAATGACGATCATGTGATACAACAATTACTGTTTTTTCATATTCAATTAAAAAATCTTCAAGCCATGAAATAGCTTTAAAATCCAAATCATTTGTTGGTTCATCCATAATTAAAATGTCAGGATTTCCAAATAAAGCTTGGGCCAAAAGGATTTTAACTTTATCTTTACCACTTACATCACTCATAAGTTTATCAAATAATTCTATATCAATTCCTAAATTATTTAATAATCGACTCGCTTCTGCTTCGGCTTCCCAACCATTTAAATCAGCAAATTCCATTTCAAGTTCACCAGCTTTAATTCCATCAGCTTCACTAAATTCTTCTTTACTATAAATTTCTTCTTTTTCTTTCATTATTTCATATAAACGTTTATGACCCATAATAACTGTTTCAAGTACATTAAAACTATCAAATTCATAGTGATTTTGTTTTAATACAGCCATTCTTCTTTGGGCTTCTATTTGAACATCTCCTTCAGTTGACTCTAAATCACCTGATAAGATTTTTAAAAATGTTGACTTCCCTGACCCGTTAGCACCTATTACTCCATAACAATTACCTGGCATAAACTTAATATTTATATTTTCAAATAATTTCTTGTCTGGAAAAATTAAACTTAAATTATTTACTGAAATCATCAAATCACCTCTTAATTCACACTTAACCATTATACCATCTTTTATCAAAAAAATCTTCAAATAAAAAAGAAAGAGTTTTCTTTCTAATTAATGATTTATATTTAATTATTATTGACAACCATTTTAAATAATATCTATCACACTAAATTCTATTTTTTCAAATGTTTTATCATGAACATTCTTTTGTCTGTTGATATTTTTCCATTATTTCTTTCAAACGTTACATCCTCAGTTATTACTTGTCCATTTTCTTCAATCTTTTTAAACCCAACGTTCAATGCAATGTTTTCTAATTTTGAACCAATGTAATTAGTCCTTAAGTATATTGCATATATTTTATACAAATCAATTTCACTAATAGCGTGATTCATCAATGTTGATGCTATACCATATTTACGGTAATCTTTCAAAACCGCTATACCATTAACATATAAGACTTCTTCAGAATTGTACAATTTTATTGGGTGACCTTGTTGTATACCATTTAAAATACCTATAAAACCTAAAATTTCATCATTATAGTAATAACCATATGATACTCCCTTTTCTAAATACGAATCATACTCTTCTATCATCTCTTTTTCAGTTAATTGCTCACTGAATGGTGGTTCCTTAAAAACCTGAATTATCTTTTTAAAATCTTTATATAACTCTATTTTCTTTACTATTGAACTCATAATATCATCTCTTTTCTATTTTATAAATTTTAAATAAATATTGTATAAATTAATCAGCCCTGAAACGGTAACATATTCATCAGGACAATGGGCATTGCCACCTTCTGGATTCATTATAATTGTAGGGATATCTAAGTCCGAGAAATATATTGCATCTGATGTAGATGCACATGATTTTATTTTAACTTTTCTTTTTAAAACATCCTCACATATGCTTATATATTTTTTTATATCTTCATTAATCTCAGTTTTAAATAATGAACCCGATCCTATTACTTCAACCTTTAGTTTTTCATTAATACTCTTTACATAAGTTATAATATCTTCTTTGTTATCTTTAGAAGTGTGTCTTATATCAAGTATTAATTCAGCAGAATCGGGTACTTTGTTATTAGCATCACCTCCAATTAATTTGGATAAATTAATTGATGTAACATAGTCATCTTCATTTTTAGGTAATGGGTACTTTTCTATTATTTTATTGTAAACATCTATTAATGAAGTAATCGCATTTACCCCGTTATAAGGTTCAGCAGCATGTGCTGATTTAGTTTCAATTGATAATTTTAATTGGAGCAAGCCTTTTTCTTCTACGATAAGATCAAAATTTGACCCACCATCTGGAACTATCCCTAACATAGGTTTGTATATTTCTAATAATTTCATAGCACTATAACCGTCAACCTCTTCGTCACTAGTTATAAACAAAGCAATTTTTTTGTCAGTTGTTTCTGTTCTAAATAAATTTAACAACACAGAAACACTTCCTTTCATATCAATTGTTCCTCGGCCAAATATTGTATATCCATTTAAGCTCATATTATAATTTTCACTTGGAACAACATCAACATGAGTACAAAATGCGATGTCTAATTTTTTATCTAATGTATTGCTTATCACATATGCAATATTATCTTTAAACTCATATTTTGATACAAATAAATCATCTGGAATAATACTATCAATATAATCGAACAACCCTTCAAACTCTCTTTTAGCCCCAACAACTGTTTGGTAATTCATTAATTTTTCTAAAACTTTCACTATTTCTTTTTCCATTTTTTCTCCTCCTATAAAAAAGACTTGTGTATTTTACACAAGTCTTAAACTATACTTATGTAAATGCAAGTATCATAAAAACACTTGCATTTACGATTACATTACCGTAAAGTCAAGTGAATTAATCTGCGTCGTCTATTAATAATAATTAACTTTATCATAAAACACTTCCTTTCTTATAAAAAAAAAGGTCCTATAATATAAGGGCGAAATTTCGCGGTACCACCTTATTTTATAGAAACCTATACACTCTTATCTTTATGGCAGATATGCCTTACAGCTCCAAGATGCGTTCACTTTACATTACCATTGACTCGCACTAACCGTCAACTCACTAGAAGTAAGTGGTAAAATTACTATTCCTTTTCTTCGCTTTTTAAATATAACATTGATAATATCACATTCTCTTTTATAAGTCAAATAAATTTTAATTTATAATTGATTATTCAATAAATTGGATTTCGCAAAGCCTACTATCAGATGCAGATGTGTATCCTCTATATCTTATCCATTTCGTTCCTATCGGAACATCATATATGTAGTTTTGAAATCCACCAGAACTATTATAACTAGTTTTTATCAATACTTTATCATAATTCAGAAAATCTATATTTACTCGATATGATGAACTACTTGAGTATG
Organism: Bacilli bacterium; assembly: GCA_041655535.1. Lineage (GTDB taxonomy): Bacteria > Bacillota_I > Bacilli_A > RF39 > UBA660 > DUPI01. The sequence goes on along the minus strand of JBBAFH010000001.1, from coordinate 2,996 downwards.
AGTATGATCTAACTCTTATTTTTTTATCTTCCATACTACTATCAACCCACATATATTGATCTGTTACATTTGTGACACAGGTACTATCATCCTCATCATACGCAGGAGATTTCAAAGCATCGACAATATTTGGGGTATAACTAGATGTGATTCTTGTTTCATTTCCATATTGATCAACACCTTTGGCATAAATAGTATCATCTTGATTAACCCATACCGATTTTCCTTGATAATCTATCCATTCTCCTGTATTACCAATTCGGTATAATTTTTTTATACTTGTTGGAAAATAATTTATAGTTACCATTTGATACGGCTTTCTTATTACTTTTGTTGGATCAGCATGTAATAGCATATAGCCATTTGTTACATTAAATGTTGGTTCATTTGATGGTTCTATCTCATATAGCCTACTATCAGACGCAGAAGTATATCCTCTATATCTTATCCATTTCGTTCCTATTGGAACATCATATATATAGTTTTGAGCACCACCTAGATTATTGTAACTTATCGTTATTAATTCCTTACTGCCATTCAAAAAGTCAATGTTTACACGATACGATGAACTGCTTGAGTATGAGTATGATCTAACTCTTATTTTTTTACCTTCCATACTACTATCAACACGCATATACTGGTCAGTTACATTTGTAATATAAGTATTATCGTCTCCATCATATGCAGGTGTTTTCAAAGCATCGACAACATTTGGGGTATAACTAGATGTAATTCTTGTTTCATTTCCGTATTGATCAACACCCTTGGCATAAATAGTATCATCTTGATTAACCCATACCGATTTTCCTTGATAATTTATCCATTCTCCTGTATTACCAATTCGGTATAATTTTTTTGTACTTGTTGGAAAATAATTTATAGTTACCATTTGATATGGCTTTCTTATTACTTTGGTTGGATCTGCATGTAATAGCATATAGCCATTTGTTACATTAAATGTTGGTTCATTTGACGGTTCTATCTCATATAGTCTACTATCAGATGCAGAAGTATATCCTCTATATCTTATCCATTTCGTTCCTATCGGAACATCATATATATAGTTTTGAGCGCCACCTAGATTATTGTAACTCGTTGTTATTAATTCCTTATTGCCATTCAAATAGTCAATGTTTACACGATACGATGAACTACTTGAGTATGAGTATGATCTTACTCTTATTTTTTTACCTTCCATACTACTATCAACACGCATATATTGGTCTGTTACATTTGTAATATAAGTATTATCGTCTCCATCATATGCAGGCGACTTCAAGGCATCGACAACATTTGGTGTATAACTAGATGTAATTCTTGTTTCATTATCATATTTATCTAATCCCATTGAATATATAGTGTCCCCTTGATCCACCCATACAGGTTTATCCTGATAAATCTTCCATTCTCCACTAGTACCAATTCTATATAATTTTTCCACACTTGTTGGAAAATAATTTATGGTTACCATTTGATATGGTTTTCTTATCACTTTTTCCGGGTCGGCATGTAATAACATATATCCATTATTTACCTTAAATGTCGGTTCATTTGATGGTTCTATCTCATATAACCTACTATCAGTAGCAGATGTATATCCTCTATATCTTATCCATGATGTTCCTATTGGAACATTAAATATATACTCTGCCATCCCACCAGATGTACTATTGCTAGTACTTATTAAATTTTTACCTTTGTCTAAAAAATCTATATATACACGATATGACGAACTATCAGAGTATGAGTATGATTTTAATCTTATTTTTTCACCTTCCATACTACTATCAACACGCATATATTGATTAGTTACGTTAGTAATATAAGTACTATCGTTTCGATCATATGCAGGTGATTTTAGAGAATCGGCAACATTTGCAGTGTAGTTAGAAATAATCCTTGTTTCATTTCCGTGTCGATCTATTCCTTTAGCATAAATTGTTTCACCATGGTTTACCCAAACAGACTTATCTTCATATATTTTCCATTCACCGGAAGTGCCAATTCGATATAGCTGTTCTATACTTGTTGGAAAATAACTTATACTTACCATTTGATAAGGGCTTCTTATTACTTTAGTTGGATCTGCATGTAATAGCATATAGCCATTTGTAGCATTAAATGTTGGTTCATTTGAAGGTTCTATCTCGTATAACCTACTATCAGTAGCAGATGTGTAGCCTCTATATCTTATCCATGATGTTCCCATTGGAACATCATATATATAGTTTTGAACACCACCAAGATTACTGTTGCTTGTTGTTATTAATTCCTTGTTATCATTCAAAAAATCAATACTTACGCGGTATGAGGAACTGCTGGAGTATGAGTATGATCTAACTCTTACTTTTTTACCTTCCATACTACTATCAACTCGCACATATTGATTAGTTACATTTGTAATATAAGTATTATCATCCCCATCATATGCTTGTGGTTTCAACGCGTCGGCTGGCATAGCCACATTTTTATTTATAACCAATTCCAAGCCAGTATCTCTTTTAATACTCTTAGCCATTACTGTACCATTTAACATTACAAACTCACCTGTATATGTAATCCAAGTTACTCCGTTATCCGTACTATAATAGTTATCTATATCTAATCTTGTATCAAATTCAATAGTTGTTCTTCCATCAAAAATTGTCCCATAATCGGTTAAAGTTGCATAACTTGATCTTGAATTTACTATAGGTGTTTTTGGTATATCTAAATCTATGTTTAGTATTTTTCTTGTGACTGTTATTTCATTTCCAGCTGTATCTTTTCCTTTAGCATATATAGTTACTGTCTTATCTTCATTCTGCCATCCTTTTGATAAGATGTTATATGAATCTATCGTAAATGATCCATTATATGTTAACCATGATGCATTACTTGTTCCCACTTTATATTGTTTAGTTATACTGTCATTATAATCAATAGTTACAATTGCTGTTGTTCCTACTTTTGTTTCAGGGGTTACTGCAATGTCTATTTTTGGTGGGGTTGTATCA